>JAZNSN010000063.1:0-27872 GCA_045591315.1 Bacteroidaceae bacterium | reverse complement strand
GTTTACAATGTAGATTCCAGGAGCTGTAATAGCATCGATTCTGCGGCCTGTAAGGTCATAGATTTCTGATTTCTCATTTCTGATTTCTACTTTCTCAATGCCTGTTGTGCCCTCGCCGAAACGGAAGCTGTAAGAAGCAGCGCTTGCAGCTGCCTCAGCAGCAATATACAGGTATGCCTTATGGCTGTTATTCTGGAAACGGCTGTTATTGAACTGGTCCTTGTAGAAACCGACTACACCGTCTACCTGTGCAAGTGCATAGTATGTACCTGCCTCGGTGTAATATGTTGCAGGTGCGCTACCGCGAAGGTCGCTTTCAAGAGTTTCCTCAGATGTTGTGATTGCAAAGTTGTATGTCCCGGCAGTAGCAGCCTCGCCATTGGCACCTGCAATAATAACACCGGTTTCAGCAGGGATAACACCGCTTGTAATCTCGTTCAGTGTAGCCCATTCACCGTTGATTGTTACAGTGTATGCCTTAACTTCTGAAGGAACTGTGAGTGCTACAGGAGCATAAAGTGTTGCATAGCCTGCTGATGTAACTGTCACAGGAAGTTCTGTAACCTCTTCAAGTATCCAATTATAATGACCACTATTGTTATTATCATTAGCAGCATCTACACGAATATCATCACCATAAAGAGCACGTCCTGAAGAGGGCTTAATCTGATATTTTCCTATTGTACCTCCATCGGCAAATACAACGCTATTACCTGTGCTTCCGACATTCTCAAGACTCCATGTTCCGTTTGACGCAGCAAAATTCCCAAGATACTGTCCCTTTACATATGAAAGGAATGCATTATTTTCACTCAAATACCAGATAGAAACTGCAGTTGTCCCATCCTGCTCCATAGCCAACTTGTTTGTATAGTTCTCATTGGCACACATATTTGATGTTGCGTAATATCCGCTTTCTGCACCTTTTAAACGATAATATTCGCCATTTTCAGGCATATTGAGTACAAATGAAGATAAAAGTGCGTTTAGTTCTGCTGTCTTTGCTGCAACCTCCTCTGGCGTTGGAGTATTCGTTGCTGTAATACCGTCACGGAAAGCAACTATTGCAGCAAATTTTTCCTGATAGTCACCATCGCCTGTATATGAATATTTACCAACACCTGTACCAATAAATGCTGACAATTCAATAGCTTTGTCTATAGCCTCATCAAGTTCTGCAACAGCCTCGGTGTTGTCTGCCTCAAAAGCGTTTACTGCGGCTTCAACTGTTGAAAGAATTTCTGCGTCAAGTTCAGCAACTGCTACAACCTGATGTCCGTTTCCTGTATCTGTCAACTTAGTCCAACCGCCATTCCAGGTGATAAGGCCTTCGCCGTAGTCGCTTGAATGGTTGGCAACGCAACTGCCATCGTTCATTGTTGTGAACATAATTGGGTAAGTTGTGATGCTTGTTGTTTTGAAGGTAACTGCTACAGGAGTTTCTGACATGGGAACTGATGCATTTGCAGTTGTACTCATTTCGCCCAAGAACATTGCCTTACCAAGGTTATAAAGGTAAAAATTACCTTTAGCTGATTTGTAAACAGTCCACTTGAAATAATCTGTTTCTGTATCGGCAGTTACTCTTGCAGTAGAAATCGCATTGCTGCTCGTTTCTGATGCACCCATTGCGCCGCGCTGAGTTACGAAAGTGTAAACTTTGCCGTTAACGAATTCTTCGGGAGTAGCAACAAAACCCTCAGGGAGTTCTGGTTGACATAATGCGGCAATCTCACCCTGCGACAACACGCCCTGGTATATATCAATAGAGTTGATTGTTCCGGCAAATGCGCTGTACCAACCATTTGAATTAGTGTGTTCTACACCGCCAATGTAAAATTTTGCATTTTCACCATTGAATGTACTCAAAGCAGCGTCGGTTACAGTAGCAGAGCCCTGAGAGGTTCCGCCTTCGGTGTAATAGTTAATTGTAGTCTGATTGTCAGCATAATTGTATGTGTATGCCAATTTTGCAGTAGATGCACTCACCGTTCCGCGAGAATACCAACCACCGCTAGCAGCGTTTACAATGTAACGCATTTGATTATTTCCAATACCCAATGCCCAAATGTTACCGTTTGTTGTTGCTGCAGAAGTATAATCGGCAGCTGCACCGAGGACAATAGAAGGAGTGCTTGAGTCTGTGATTTCAACATCCGCAATCACTGTCATTGCCCCCAAATTGCGGATTGTGTTAGCGTCATCACTTGTCAATTCTTGACGAGTAGTGATGTTCTCATAATGAAGCACAGGAGTCTGCGCCATTGCACCTATTGCAAAGAACAACAATGCGATTAATAGAGTAAATTTTCTCATAAAACTAAAGTTAACTTATTAATATTTTATATAATTCCTTAATATTGGGACAAAATTAGCAACAAGTTAACTTTTTACCCCCCCCGAAATGTTAAAAACATTTAACAGATAGAAATTTTCTACAATCGCAGCATTTTTATAGACAAAACTGACTGCTTGTTGTACAATAACATCAATAAGGGGATTACACTCAGGGAAAACTTAAACTCATCTTAAAAAACTGCGTTTTCGGGCAAAAACAGCAACAATTTGCATCAGCACTCAAAAAGGAGCTTTCGTCTCAAGGGATATTTCTTCACCTGTTACGGGATGACAAAATGCCAATGACGATGCATGAAGCATGAGCCTGCCGGCGACATTGCCGTAAAGCGCATCGCCGACGATTGGAGTATCAAGCCCCTCCCTGCATGCCGCATGCACACGTAGCTGATGAGTGCGGCCGGTGATAGGCTCGAACTGCACTAAAGCACACTCTTTGCCGTTGAAAAAGACGGTTTCAAGGACCTTGAAGCGTGTAACAGCCTTCTTTCCCACGGCAAAATCGACCTTTTGGCGAGGACGGTTGATATAATCCTCGGCAAGGGGCACTTCAATCGTTCCTTCGCTATATGCAGGAATGCCGTCGAGCAAGGCAATGTACTTTTTCGAAACTTCGCGCGATGCAAACATGTGCTGCATTGCCTTATAGACCTCTACGGATTTGGCAGCTACAAGAAGCCCCGAAGTTGCCATGTCGAGGCGATGTACAACATAGAGTTCATTGCTTCGCAGATAGCTCTCGCGCAGCCACTGCTGCACCGATGTACCGCCGACTATGCCAGGCACGGAGAGAACGCCCGAAGGCTTGTCAACAGCTATTATATAGTCGTCTTCATACACGACCGCAACAGACTCTATTTCACCGCCTTTCTCCAACGCATTCTCCTCGACATCGAGGCCTTGCAGCATATATGAGAGTATAGGCTCGCACTTGCTCTTGCACGAGCCGTAGAAACAGCCGTCGCGACGTACCTCTCCTACAGGAGAGTCCCCTACCCAGAACTCGGCCATTGCAAGCGGCTTGCAGCCGTGCAGGTAGGCGTATTGCAGCAGCTTGGGGGCAGCACATTCGCCGGAGCCAGCCGGTGGCAGGTTGCCGGTAGCAGCAGAAAAGATTTCAAGAAGATTTTTCTCCTCGCCACGTGCATTGCGCACCTTGAACTGCGCGAAGAGCCACTCCTGCAAGGCCGCCGAACGCATTTTGCGCTCCTCTTTAAGCTTTGTGATATCGGCTTTGAACGATGCAACAGCCTCTTCAGCCTCGGATATCTTCTGTTGCCACCTTGCTGTGGCACGTTTAAGTTCGGCCTTCTGGAACTGGCTTTCGCGCACAAGCAATGCCTCTTCTTCGCTTGCAAGCGCACCTGAGGAGCGCAAAGCACTGCGCCGTGCCTTGCTCTCGCGCATGGAAGCACGCATAGCCGAAAGTTCCTCTTCCATAGCCTTCCTTAAATCCGTGACAGCCTCAACGGCCTCAATATAGCAGCTATCGTTCTCCCTCTCCCTTATTTTGCTATTCAAGAGAGAGATACTCTCCTCTTCCTGCTTGAAGTAGCCCGACGGTGAAAGAAGGTCATAGACCGGCGGCACAAAGCCGTCGAGTATGTTGCTGCCGGCCAGAAGGCCCGAAAAGGCCGCAAGATAGCCTACGCTGCCGTCACTGCACTGCACGATGAGCACACCGAACATCTTGCCCTTTGCCACCTCGGCCGACAAGGCCTCATCGCATGACAAAATGTCACGCACCGCACCGGCTGCTATAACGCAAAGCCTGTGCGGTGAGTAATAGAACGGATTATTGAAACGGGAAGGCAGCTCCTGGGGCTGCACATCCTGCGCAAAACGGTGCAGGAGTTCCATCAATTGTTGTTTTTTACATCCTTTTCCTTGTCGAAGCCGCCCTCGAAATCATTGTTCTCGATTGTCACGTTCGTGACCTTCTCGAAGAGGAAACGGTGCGTATTCCAGTGGAACGGCTCGAAATCGTTGTTCTTCAGCACCTTATTGCCTACAAAACGCAAACCGTCGAGCGACTTGGCATAGACTATAGGAGCATCGAACGTCTCGAATGTATTGTTCTCTATAACAACACCCTTGCCGTTACCGCCATGGAAATATTTCTTCTGCGATGCAAGGTCGGGTATTTCGGGATATATCGAAATTATTCCGTTCGTAAACTGGAACATATTCGTGAGGGCGTTCACGAAACGGTTTTCGCGTATCACGACATCGCGGCATGCACCGGTCTCGAACCAGCCGTTGCAGTCGCCGCACAAGAGAATGGCTGTACCCGAAGTGTGGTCGAACAGATTCTTCTCGACAAGTGTGTGCTTCGGCGTGCTGAACAATGCTCCGCGGGCACGGTTGTTGCGTATGGTATTGCCGGAGAAGATTACCTCCGGAGTCCATTCAAGGTTCTCGATGCCGTAGTTGCCGTTGGCAATATCGGCCGGCAATGCTTTCTCGAACTTTATCCTGAACTCCTTGCAGCCGGCAAGCTCGCTCTTGTCGTGAGGAACTATCTCCACAATGCGGTTACCTTCGGTTATCTCCATGACATCGGAGCGCACGAACTGCACGCTGTCACCGGCACCGCCCCAATAGAAGCCGTAGGCCTGCCCATGCATGTAACGGCCTACCAAAGTATTGTCGTCGAGCCTCTGCGTAACGCGGAGATATGTTCCGTGCACATTTATGGCATCGTCCATCATTCCTTCGTATATGCCGTTGACCGATTTTATCAGACCCTTGCAGCCCGAAAAGTGAGTAGCATCGGCCTGAGTGGTAAAGTAACGGCTATTGTCGCGTCTTGAAACACGGAAACGCTCAAGAGTGATATTCTCGCTTGCCTGTGCCAAAAGGCCCATGCCTTCGGCATAATAGACCGAAACCGACTCAAAGGATGTGTTCCTGCACTCCGAAACGAAGATTCCGGGTGTAGGGCGGGCATAGGAACGGAGCGCGATGAATGTACCCGGCACAAGACGCGGGTCGCGCCACGGAGCTACGATAACACGAGGCGACACCTCCTTTACGTCATTGACGCCTACCCAAATATCGCTTGTACGATAGACAAGGTGTCTGGTTGCACCGTCAAACGCTATGCCGGCCTGGGGCACAAACTCCCAATTGCTGCCATAGACAACAAGACGGCCGCTCTCTATCCTGTAGTTCGATTCGGGAGATATGCGATAGGATATGAAGCCCTCTTCGGGATTGTTCTCAAGCACCTCGACCTGGGTTATCTGCGGCGAACGGGTATCGATGCCTATGAAATCGAGCTTGCAGTTCTCGCAGCCTATCATTGCGACAGGAAGCATGCGGCCGTTCATGTAGAGGTCGGCACGACGAGCACTCATGCCCTTGTCGAAGCCCTTGAGCGTAAAGTTCTTCATGCCTTCGAGAACAATTGCCACCTTCTTGGGATTATCCTGGTCGTGGTTAGAGATATAGTACTCACGCACGTTCGCGCTGTCGGGATAGAAATCGTAATCACCGCCTTCAAGAAGAAGGACTGCCGGTGCACCTTTGCATTCGGCCTTGATTGCAGCAATAGCTCCTGCAAACTCTTCGGTCATATCCTCACCGGTGCCGGGGACAATCCCGAAATCACGCGCATTGTATATTTTCTCGCCAGTACCGCACGATGCCAGGCATAATGCCAATGATGCACATGCCGCAAACAATATTTTCTTCATACAATTGTCATTTTTTGCGAAGATAAGCAAAAAAAGGATTAAGGAAACCGTTTTAAGCTCTAAAAAACATGACACAATGGCAATAAAAAAGGGAACGTCTGCATTGGCACGCATTTTGTTCATGTACTTTGGCAGAAAAGAGCAATTTATTCCGCCAATATTGACGGATTTAAGCTTTTTATCATTATCTTTGCATAATATTGGAACGCGTATGCATGCGCATACGTCGGCAACAAAGGAATAAAAGAAATTATCAAAATATGGGTTTTAACGAATTTATAAGCAAACTGTTCGGAAACAAGGCCAGCCGCGACATGCGAGAGATACAGCCTTGGGTAGAGAAGGTAAAGGCTGCATACCCTGCAATTTCGGAGCTCAGCAACGACGGGCTTCGTGCAGCATCGGCAGCATTGAGAGAGAAGATTCAGGGCACTGTTACGGAAGAACGTGCCAGAATAGCGGAACTTAAGGCAAGCATCGAGAATACCGAGCTCGAAAAGAGAGAAGCGGTATTCAACCAGATAGACAAACTGGAGAAAGAGGTTCTTGAGAAGCTTGACAAGGCATTGGACGAGGCTCTGCCGGAGGCCTTTGCCATTGTAAAGGACAGCGCAAGACGATTCGCCGAGAGCGAGGAGGTTGTCGTTACCGCAAACGACTTCGACCGCAATCTGGCTGCAAAGTTCGACTTTGTGACAATCGACGGCGACAAGGCCATATACCGCAACCACTGGCAGGCCGGAGGCAATGATACCGTATGGAACATGATACACTACGACGTACAGCTCTTCGGCGGTATAGTCCTTCACAAGGGAAAGATTGCCGAGATGGCTACAGGTGAGGGAAAGACCCTTGTGGCTACTCTGCCTGTATTCTTGAACGCGCTTACCGGCAACGGTGTGCACGTGGTGACAGTGAACGACTACCTTGCAAAGCGTGACTCGGAGTGGATGGGACCGCTCTACATGTTCCACGGCTTGAGCGTAGATTGCATCGACAAGCACCAGCCTAACTCCGACGCAAGACGAAATGCATATCTTGCCGACATCACATTCGGTACAAACAACGAGTTCGGCTTCGACTATTTGCGCGACAACATGGCAACACAGCCGAGCGACCTTGTACAGAGACAGCATAACTATGCAATTGTCGATGAGGTCGATTCAGTGCTCATTGACGATGCGCGTACACCGCTTATCATTTCAGGCCCTGTACCTCGCAGTGCCGACCAGATGTTCGAGGAGTACCGTCCTTTGGTAGAGAGACTCGTGGAGGCACAGAAGAAGCTCGCGACACAGTTCCTGGCCGAGGCAAGGACAAAGATATACTCAAGCAACAAGGACGAGGTTACCGAAGGTTACCTTTCATTGTTCCGCAGCCACAAGGCTCTGCCTAAGAACAAGCCGCTCATAAAGCTCCTCAGCGAGCCGGGCGTAAAGACCGGCATGCTCAAGACAGAGGAGTACTACATGGAGCAGAACAACAGACGCATGCCTGAGGCCGTAGAGCCACTTTATTTCGTTATCGACGAGAAGGGCAACAGCGTTGACCTCACCGACAAGGGCATTGAGCTAATTACAGGAAACTCACCCGACCAGAACCTGTTCGTTCTGCCCGACATTGCATCGGAGCTCTCGATGCTTGAGAACGACGACAAGCTGAGCAACGAAGAGAAGGTTGCAAAGAAGGAGCAGCTGCTCACCGAGTATTCGATAAAATCGGAGCGTGTACACACGATTAACCAGCTGCTCAAGGCTTATACCATGTTCGACCGCGACGTTGAGTACGTCGTTACTGAAGACGGGCAGGTGAAGATTGTCGATGAGCAGACAGGACGTATAATGGAGGGACGCCGCTACTCCGACGGCTTGCACCAGGCTATCGAGGCCAAGGAGCGGGTAAAGGTAGAGGCTGCTTCGCAGACATTCGCGACAATTACGCTGCAGAATTATTTCCGTATGTACCATAAGCTTGCCGGAATGACCGGTACTGCTGAAACGGAAGCAGGAGAGTTCTGGGATATCTACAAGCTCGACGTGGTGGTTATTCCGACCAACCGCCCTATCGCGCGCAACGACATGAACGACCGCATATACAAGACTAAGCGCGAGAAGTACAATGCCGTTATCGAGGAGATTGACCGTCTTGTAAAGGAGGGACGTCCGGTGCTTGTAGGTACTACATCAGTGGAGATTTCAGAGCTTTTGAGCCGTTTGCTCACACTGCGCAAGATACCTCACAACGTGCTTAACGCGAAGCTGCACCAGAAGGAGGCCGACATCGTGGCAAAGGCAGGTCTTTCGGGTACAGTAACAATCGCGACCAACATGGCAGGACGTGGTACCGACATCAAGCTCAGCAAGGAGGTACGCGATGCAGGCGGTTTGGCAATCATCGGTACAGAGCGACATGAGTCGCGCCGTGTTGACCGCCAGCTGCGCGGACGTGCCGGACGTCAGGGAGACCCAGGTTCTTCGGTATTCTTCGTATCGCTTGAAGACAACCTGATGCGCCTGTTCGGTTCGGAACGTATATCTAAAATTCTCGACAGCCGCTTCGTGGGATTCAAGGACGGTGACATGATTGAACACTCCATGATTTCAAAATCAATCGAGCGTGCGCAGAAGAAGGTTGAGGAGAACAACTTCGGCATACGTAAGCGACTGCTTGAATACGACGACGTAATGAACAAGCAACGTACAGTCATTTATACCAAACGCCGTCATGCACTCATTGGAGAACGTATCGGAATGGATATCGTGAACATGGTATGGGACCGTTGCTGCCACATAGTAGAGAATTATACATACGAAGACGCAAAGCTGGAGATGTTGCGCCTTATGGCAATAGAGCTGCCTATCGCAACCGAGGACGAGTTCACAAAGGGCGACCCGGAGAAGAATGCCGAGAAGTGCTTCGAAGCTGCAATGGCAAGCTTCAAGCAGCGTACGGAGCGCATGGCAGAGATTGCACTTCCGTTTATCGACTTCGTATATAAGGAGCACCCCGAAATGCATGAGGAGCACATATATGTTCCTATAACTGACGGCCGTCATGTATATCAGATACCGGTAAACCTCAAGGCTGCATACGAGACAAGAGGCAAAGAGGTCATAAAGAGCTTCGAGAAGGCAATACTGCTCCACACCATCGACAACGCATGGAAGGAGAACCTACGCGACCTCGACGACCTGAAGCACTCGGTACAGAATGCTAGTTATGAGCAGAAAGACCCGCTGCTCATATTCAAACTTGAGTCGGTGACGCTGTTCGACAAGATGGTGAACAAGATAAACGACCAGACTGTATCTACCTTGATGCGCGGACAGATTCCCGTTCAGGAAAGGGAGCAGACAAATGTAAAGGTTGCTCCGGACCCTAAGCAGAGAAGACCTCAGCAGAGATACAGCGAGACTAAGGTCGATTTGAACGACCCTAACCAGCAGGCTGCAGCACAGCACGATACAAGAGAGAACGTAAAACGTGAACCTGTACGTGTAGAGAAAACTGTAGGGCGCAATGACCCATGTCCTTGCGGAAGCGGCAAGAAATTCAAGAACTGTCACGGAAGAAATCTTTAAAAACCGAACGATATGTCATTAAGCAGAGAAACAGAAAACCGTCTGCAGGAGGCTATCGAGAAGATGGCAAGAAACTATGTCACTGCAGAAGAGACAAAAGTGACCGACTTTCACATCAAGGTGAACGGAGAGAACGGCGACTTGACCATACACGACGATGACGGCAACCAACTCGCGCGCGTACATATTATAGAATGGGAAGGTGTGCATGATGAGGAGGTTTTCGAGAAAGAGTTGAGATGTATTCTCGGCAAGATGCAGGAGAGGGGCTGTTTCGAAAGCCTCAACATTGCAAAACCATACTCTTTCCTGCTTACAGATGACGAAGATGTAGCAATAGTCGATCTGCTCATTGTCGATGACGACACTCTTGTTCTAAGCGAAGGGCTGCTGGAGGGATTCGATGAGGAAATGAACGAGTTCCTGAGACATCTTCTGGAAGACTAAGTATTTATTCATTACAAAAATCGTGTGCGCCCGTTCCGGCGCACACCATTTTTGTAATAAGGCAACGCCATAACCAGATAGCAAAATACTAAAAAAAATTAATATTTGATTTTGGAATATATTTATATGAAAAACTTTTTGCGACTGAAAAGTTTTCATAGTAACTTTGCAGTCTCAAAAGATAAAAGGTGAAAGAAGAACACAGGAAAGAGGAAACAAGAAAGCTGATAGTAGAGACTGCCATGCAGCTTTTTTGGGAGAAGGGAATCAAGGAGGTGAAGATGGATGACATCGCATCTCTTCTTTCTGTATCCAAAAGAACCATATACGAGCTTTTCGAAGACAAGGAGCAGCTTCTGCTCGAAGCATTGAAGCTTGAGCACAAGAAGATGAGAGAAGAAGCCAAGAAGAGAATACGCGGTGCAAAGCATATTCTTGAAATAATCCTCATTCTCTATACGCTTTACTTCGAGAAACTGAAGATGATAAACACCAGATTCTTCAAGGAAATAGAAAAGTACCCCAATATATGCAAACGCAATAGGGAACGTGAGAAAAAGAACAACAAAAGATTCCTGGCATGGATGGAGATGGCACGCAGACAAGGACTTTTCCGCGAAGATGCCAACTTTGAGGTTCTTTCCTACATTCTGCACCGCGACATAGAGGCTATAATCTCCGTAAAGAAGCAGGGAGAGCCAAGCGAATTGGGCAAGTATTCGTGGGATGAGCTGGGACGATTCCTTATCCTGTTCTATCTTAGAGGTATAGCCACACCTTTAGGAGAGGAAGTAATTGAAGAGTATTTGAACATGAACAAACAATAAAAAAGAATAGGTATGAATCTTAGAATGAGATTGAAAAGCGTGGTTGCTTTGCTAGCGGCTTCATTGCTCACAGCAAACGCGCAGGACAGCAATGTCAAGCCGGAGCTCCACATCACTTTGGAAAAGGCCATAGAGTTGGCCGTAAGCGACAACCCGACAATGAAAGTTGCCGAAAAGGAGATTGAACTGAAAGAAGTTGCAAAGAAAGAGGCATGGCAGAACTTGCTGCCTACTGCAAGCATCGACGGTACTGTAACCTACAATATCAAAGTTGCCGAAATGAAGACCAGCATGGGTTCGTTCAAGATGGGACAGGACGACTCCAACACATGGAACGGAGCAATCAAGGTTTCACTGCCAATATATGCTCCGGCTGTATATAAGACAATGAGCCTTACAAAGAGCGACTTGAACCTGGCTGTAGAGAAGAGCCGCGGCTCAAGAATAGACCTGATAAATCAGGTCACAAAGGCATACTACCAGCTCATGCTTGCTCAGGACTCATACGAGGTACTGAACGAGAACTTCAAGCTTGCAGAGGTGAACTTCAATATAGTCAATGCGAAGTTCCAGCAGGGAAAGGTGAGCGAATATGACAAGATCAGTGCCGAGGTACAAAAGAACAGTGCATGGCCATCGGTAGTCAGCGGAAAGAATGCTGTCGAAATAGCAAAATTGCAGCTGAAAGTGCTTATGGGCATAACAGCTGACGTAGAACTGATTATCGACGACAATCTCAAGAACTATGAGGGAGAGATGACCAACACCGCATATACGGATATCGATTTGACAAACAACTCTACATTGAAGCAGCTAGACTTGCAGAGCGAACTCTTGAGGAAGCAGCGCAGCATACTCAAGACATCGTTCCACCCGACATTGGCTTTGGTGGGAAGCTATCAGTACCAGTCCATGTCGAACACGAACTGGAATGTCGGACGCTACGATTGGAGCAACGCTTCGTCAATAGTTCTTTCTCTAAGCATACCCCTTTTCAAGGCAAGCAATTTCACTAGCCTCAAGAGCAACAAGATACAGATAGCCCAGCTCGCCGAGACTAGAACGAATACAGAACGTATGCTCAACATGCAGGCACAAAGCTACCTTGACAACATGGCTGCAAGTGCAGAGCAGATAGAGAGCAATAAGAATGCCGTCGAACTTGCAGAGAAAGGCCTGGAGATTAGCCAGAAACGTTACGATGTAGGCAAGGGAACAATCCTTGAGCTCACTAACTCACAGGTTTCGCTCACAAATACAAAGCTGACATACAACAACTCCATTTATGATTATCTGGTTGCAAAATCGGAACTGAAAACAGTCTTGGGAAAAGAATAAAATAACATATATCTATGAAAAAGAATCTGACATTTATTGCAATTGCAGCAGCAATGCTCGTTTCATGCGGCAGTTCTGACAAGAGTACAGAACAGGCAGCGACAGTACAGGCAACAAAGCCGAATGTAAAGATTGCAACAGTTACAACAGAGGCTGTTGAACAACTTGAAGAGTTCACGACTACCGTTGAAGCAGAAGTGAAGAACAACATTATCCCTAACTCACCGCTACGCATAGAGAGAATACTTGTAGAGGTAGGTGACTATGTAAGGAAGGGACAGAAACTCGTACAGCTCGACGCCAGCAGCCTCGACCAGTTGAAGCTGCAGTACGAGAACCAGCTTGTCGATTTCAAGCGCATAGAAGAACTTTACAAGGTAGGAGGTACTTCAAAGGCAGAGTATGACAACGCAAAGACACAGATTGAGGTGAGCAAGAGACAACTCGACAACCGTTTGGAGAACACTGTTCTTGTGAGCCCTATCAACGGTGTAGTATCGGCACGCAACTACGACAACGGCGACATGTACGGCGGCACTCCAATACTCGTCGTGGAGCAGATTTCACCTGTCAAGATGAAAATAAACATCAGTGAATCACGCTATGCACAGACAAACAGAGGACTTGACGTAAAGCTTATGTTCGCTACATACGGCGAGCAGGAGTTCGACGGCAAAATAAGCATCGTTTACCCGACTATAGATCCAGCGACACACACATTCCCCGTCGAAATAACACTTGCAAACAGCGATATGAAGGTGCGTCCGGGAATGTACGGAAAGGCAATTGTCAACTTCGGCACAACAGAGCATGTTGTCGTTCCTGATGCGGCTGTCATCAAACAGGCCGGCAGCGGTGACTACTATGTATATACATACGATAACGGCAAGGTGACACACAACAAGGTACAGCTCGGACGCCGTCTGGACAACAGATATGAGCTTATTTCGGGTATTGAGCCAGGCTCACAGGTTGTCATAGCAGGCCAGAACGCGCTCAGCAACGGAATGGAAGTTGAGGTCATAAAGTAATGACACAGCCTATTCATTAACAAAAACATAAATAATAAAGATATGAGTTTATTTGAAAGTGCAGTAAAAAGACCTATCATGACCGCTCTTTGTTTCATCGCGGTCGTAATTTTCGGTCTCTTCTCTTTCTCCAAGCTGCCGATAGACCTTTTGCCGGACATTGAGACAAACACGCTCATGGTGATGACAAGCTATTCGGGTGCCAGCGCATCGGATATCGAGAACAATATTACCCGACCGCTTGAGAACACTCTCAACTCGGTTGAACACTTGAAACATATAACATCGAAATCGCGTGAGAACGTATCGGTCGTTACACTTGAGTTCGAGTACGGATATGATATCGACGCTCTCACCAACGACGTTCGAGACAAGCTTGACATGGTAACATCGGCACTGCCCGATGAGGCGAACACACCTATCATCTTCAAGTTCTCGGCCGACATGATTCCTATTCTCATGCTGTCGGTAAAGGCAGAGGAGAGCCTCCCTGCCCTATACAAGATTCTCGATGACAATATCGCGAACCCTCTTGCACGTATCGACGGTGTAGGTACCGTATCCATTTCGGGTGCTCCAAAACGTGAGATCAACATATACATGGACCCTGTCAAGATGGAGGCATACAACATCCCTATCGAGACAGTGAGCAATGTAATCGCAACAGAGAACAGGAACATCCCCGGCGGTAATTTCGATGTCGGAAGCAACACATACGCGCTCCGCGTCGAGGGTGAATTCAATTCTCCTATGGAGATGAAGAACCTTGTTGTAGGCACACACAACGGCGCGAATGTATATCTGAAGGACATTGCGAGAATTGTTGACAGCACTGAGGAACGTGCACAGAAGGCATTCACCGACGGACAGCAGGGTGCCATGATTATCATACAGAAGCAGACCGGAGGCAACTCAGTTGCCATCGCGAATGCTGTACGCGAGGAGCTTCCGAAACTGCAGAAACGACTTCCTTCGGATGTTGAAATCGGCATCATTGTCGATACTTCGGAGAACATCATGCAGACCGTAGGTACTCTTACCGAGACCATTGTATATGCGTTGCTGTTCGTGATGCTTGTGGTATTCGTATTCCTCGGACGCTGGAGAGCCACCGTGATTATCGGTATTACAATTCCGTTCTCACTTATCGCATCTTTCATATACCTGCTCATTACAGACGGCTCTCTGAACATCATCTCGCTATCATGTCTCAGCATCGCTATCGGTAACGTGGTGGATGACGCTATTGTGGTACTTGAGAACGTGACCACACACATCGAGCGCGGTTCAAACCCCAAGAGTGCTGCAATACACGGAACAAACGAGGTTGCCATTTCGGTTGTCGCTTCTACATTGACTATGCTTGCGGTATTCTTCCCGCTGACTATGGTTACAGGTATGGCCGGTATCCTTTTCAAGCAGCTGGGTTGGATGATGTGTATCATCATGATTGTATCTACAGCTGCCGCACTGTCACTTATTCCTATGCTCTGTTCAAACATGCTGAAGCTGCAAAAGAAACAGAGCAAGGCATTCAAGGTTCTATACACGCCTATTGCCAGAGCACTTGACAAGCTTGACGACTGGTATGCAAGAAGAATCAACTGGGCTGTACGTCACCGTTGGACAGTGCTAATATGCTGTTTCGGTCTATTCTTTGTCAGCCTGGTATGCGCATCAAGAATAAAGAGCGAGTTCTTCCCCACACAGGATAACGGACGCGTGGCTATAACAATGGAGTTGCCTATCGGTACACGTGTTGAGATATCGCAGGATATCGCAACAAAGCTGACTAAGATGTGGCAGGAGCGTTACGGTGAAGAGATGGAGGTGTGCAACTTCCGTGTGGGACAGGCCGATGAGGACAACGTATTCGCATCAATGAGCGACAATGGTTCACACATTATAAGCTTCAATATCTCGTTCGTTCCGCTTACAGACCGCGAGAAGAGCCTTGAGGTAATTTGTGACGAAATGCGTGCCGATGTAAAGAAGTTCCCCGAAATTGCCAAAAGCAACGTACAGCTTGGAGGCGGTGGCGGCGGAATGGGTGGCCAGTCTATGGCTTCTTTCGAAATTTACGGTTATGACTTCGATGTTACAGACCGACTTGCCAAAGCACTTTCAGACTCACTGAAGAGAACTTCTGTAATATCACAGGTAAACATCAGCCGAAGCGACTACCAGCCCGAATACCAGGTTGAGTTCGACCGCGAGAAACTGGCTCTGCACGGCTTGAACCTCAGCACTGCGGCAACTTACCTCCGTAACCGCTACAACGGTTCGCTTGCGACATACTTCCGCGAGGACGGTGACGAGTACGACGTAAAGGTACGTTATGAGCCCACTAGCCGTACAAGCATTGCCGACATTGAAAATATTACAATTTATTCAAGCACCGGAAAACCTGTACGCATAAAGGAGCTCGGCAAGGTTGTACAACGTGAGCTGCCTCCTACTATCGAACGTAAGGACCGCGAGCGTGTAGTTACTGTCAATGCCGTTATGGCAGCAGGCGCAGCACTCAGCGACGGTGTCGAATACGGTCTTGGCGTAATCGACAGAATGGATATACCTTCGGGCTATAACATCGACGTTGCAGGCTCATACGAAGACCAGCAGGAGACAAATGCCGACCTAGGAGTACTCGCGATTCTTATCATCGTGCTTGTGTTCATTGTGATGGCTGCACAGTTCGAGTCGCTTACATACCCGTTCATCATCATGTTCTCGGTACCGTTCGCCCTCAGTGGTGTATTGCTTGGACTCTTCCTCACCGGCACCAACATGAATGTGATGTCGATTCTCGGTGCCATAATGCTTATCGGTATCGTTGTAAAGAACGGTATTGTGCTCATCGACTACACCATGCTTCTACGCGAGAGGGGACTTGGACTTATACCGGCTACTATACGTGCTGCACGAAGCCGTCTGCGCCCAATCCTCATGACAACGTTCACAACTATCCTGGGTATGGTTCCATTGGCAGTCAGCCAGGGTGTAGGAGCTGAGATGTGGCGTCCTATGGGTATTGCGGTTATCGGCGGTCTTACAATATCTACAATGATGACACTTATATACACTCCGGTAATGTACTGTGTATTCGGTGGAGTCGGCATCAAGCGCCGCCGTAAGAGTCTCAAGGCTAAACGCGAACTTGACGAGTATTGGAGAGAACACAAGAACGACGAACAGCTTATAAGCGCAAAGAAGTAAACATATTGTTAACACAGAGGTTCGCCCTTGACCTTGTCTAAAACATAGACAAGGCAGGAGCGGAGCTCACAAGATAAAGAATAAATGAAAAGTGTATTCATAGCTTTTGACCAGGCTCACAAGGATGCTGTCATAGATATCCTTGACCACCTCAACTGCCGCGGTTTCTCTATGGTAGAACAGATGCAGGGACGAGGGAGCAAGACCGGTGAGCCGCACTACGGCAGCCATGCATGGGCATCAATGAACTCAGGCATAATCACCATGGTTGAAGACTCTATTGTAAAGAGACTTCTGGAAGAGATAAAGAACCTTGACGAAAGTGCACAGATGCTCGGAATACGTGCATTTGTGTGGAACGTAGAGCAATATTATTGATTGTTGCATAAATAAAGCCATAGGCGGTGTATCACTTCAATGATACACCGCCTATGGCTTTTATAGGGATTATCTTTACCTGAATATTCTCAGGCAGTTGTCGTTAGGACGCCTTGTACGCAGAATACGGGCCATCTCCGCCGCAAGCACGTTAGCCGGAGTAAGCTCCTCAACGACCTTATGCTCGACGCCTTTTCCATAAATTATTATCGGGAACATTACAGGAGTACGATAGACCTCATCAACGGCAGTAAGCTTCTCCTCTGCAATCTTCCAGCCCGGCATAAGCCGAAGCCAGATGTCACCGGAACAGTTGGCGTTGTACCCGTTCTTGGCATACTGCAATTCCGGACTCAACATACCTCCCAGATTATATATCGTAAAGACATCTTCTACTCCGTCAAGCATCTTCAGGAACTCTATCGAACGTGAAACCACCTCTTTCTTGTCAAGTTTCATATTTTCTATGAGCTTCGTGTCAAGATAGAGCTGGGCTCCATGTACACCTTCCACAAAATCGGCCTTGCCGAATATTGAACTGAGATACACGTTCATCAGCGCCTGTACTCTATCCATATATATCGTACCCGAAGGAAGACGGTATTTTGCACCATCCTCACGACCCTCCATCACATAACCTGTAGAAGCCAACGAGACAACGACATTATCAAGACCGACCTTCTTGTCGAGTTCATCAAGAAGGAGTGCTATATTCCTGTCAAGCCGTACATACATGTCCTGAATCTCAAGCGGACGCTCCTCCATTGGCGCACCATTGTAGTTGCCCGCATAGTATGTAACGGACAGGCAATCTACAATATCATCTGCTCCGGCTTCAGTTCCATTAAGAAAAGCCAAAGCCAGTTCATTCACTTCGTCGTTGATACAAGCGGTTGTCTTGTATTCGTATATTTTGTTCTTGCCGTCATAGGAATAGCTGAAAGGTACAGGTATGGCCTCCCCGAAGTTATTGTACTCCTCAGGCTTCAGCAATGGGACCCATTTTACAGGCTTACCCTGAATCTTCTTGTTCGATTCCGCAGCCCATGCCGGATAAAGGCCGTAGTATGTTGAACTGCACCAATAACCTGCCGAATTGTTTTTCCATACAACAGCATCTGCCGCATGCCCGCCGGCTATGATTGCAGCATCCTCATCAGGAGCGATGGAACATATCATAGCCTTTCCGCGTGACGCACGCTTCATTTCGTCTGTAAGGGTTATGGCCTTAAGCTTTGTAGGAGCAAACGGAGCTATGGCATATACGCCCTGATACTGCTTGTCCTCAACGCAGCTTACAGTACGAAGTGTCTTACGGTCGAGCCACCGCTCGCCTACAATGCCGTTCACATATGGATTCGTCCCTGTTGACAATGCTGCAATGGCTGAAGCACGGTCTATATTCTCGAACTCAAAATATGAATTGGGATAAACACGGCCGCCGGACAACAAGCGCATAAAGCCTCCGTCGCAATACATAGGTGCAAACTCATACAGGAAGTCGGTACGCAACTGGTCAACCGTTATGTTCAAGTAGATCTTAGGAGCTCTGATATCCTGCTGTGCGACAACATGAAGTGAACAACAGCAGAGAAACAATACTAGAAAAGATTTAATTCGCATATATTTTTTTTGTAAATGTGGAACAAAGCACGCACCGACAAGGCTATGGCAAAGAAATACAATGGTATGGGATAAACCTGTATGCCGAGAATTGCGGAGATGAAAAATGCCGTGACTACAAATACTTGCAACCAGGCTACCTGCATTGACAGCCCTTTTGCGATCCTGTACAGCATTACCGGCAGTATCAGCAGCGCAAGCGGATTGAGAAGGATTATAACCCAATTGTTGCCTACTGCCGGATGAGCCGAGAACAAAGCCATAAAAAGCAAGAGTACACCCGAAAGGCCCTGTACAAGCATCAACAGAATATCCATCACCCAATATGTTCTCTTGCGACGTACCTCGCACAACATGACTATCATCGTTGCCAGAAGCACAAGAAGAGAGATATTGAATGGAGTAAAATGACTCTTAGGAAGGAGAGTGCTCTGTTCATCCAGTAGAACTATCTTTTCCTTGACAAACGGGGTGGGATTTCCTTCCGGTAGCGTAACAACGGCCTTGTCGGCATCCTGCATGAAATAACCTGGAATGAATTGAAGCTGATGGCGTGATGCCGGTTCGTCAACATCTGCACCGAGCAACAGATTTATTCCAAAAGCATACCAAGGATGTTTTCCTGTAAGCCTTGACAGTACTTCGCGAAAGGTAATAGCCTCAGGCTCATCACCTTGATATGTGATACCCCCTACTACAGAAAAGAGCAGGTCTCTGACCTTTGTAGTACAATTGTTGTAGAAGTAGTTGTATCTATATATCCTATTCTCTTCTTTGCAGTTCTCGGCAAGAAAATCTATTACGGAATTCTTCTGCTCCGGTGAAAGAGCAATTTCCTGTTCTACTACGCCAGAGCCGCGTTCTTCATATTCACTAATGAAATGATGGTATGGAACCGCTCCTACCATATAATCCGTTTCACCAAGAATGAATCTCCAAATGAATCCCGGCGCACTGAAGTCGAAATATCCATAGCTGAATACAATATCGGTATCATTATCAGCATCACGGTAGCGTAAGCCGGTATGGCCGAAAAGAGAATAAGCCTCATCACCAGGCGAACATGTAAGAACACTCACATGAACATTGTCGGCATGCCCCCATGAAATGGTAACTAAAAGGCAATAAAATAGTATAATAATTCTTTTCACAACAGCAATTATTGTTTTATAGTTATAGCCACAAGAGTTTACGGCTTGCTCCGGACGCCGCAGTCTCAGTTGTCCTATCTTGCAAAATTAATAAATTTACACAATATCAGCGTTTGCAGAAGAGAAAAAGATTCATGTGGCAAACATTAATGTTCCCGACCATGAAAACAAGACTCAAAAAAATGATAATTAGACAAAATGTTTAAACTATGGATTATTTGCCTTAACTTTGCACGAAATTTTAACAAGAAGCATTGAACCTTATTGTTGACATAGGAAACAACAGTGCAAAATTCTTTCTTTTTCAAGGGGAACAGATGATTCTGCATACAAGAAGAACGGGAGAATTGCATGAATTTGTCAAAGAGTGGAGCATGCAATACGATTTGGAAAAAGCAATCGTATCCTCTGTGATAAAACTCTCCGAAGAAGAAAAGAGAGCCTTTGACGACTTGCAGTGCCGGACAATCTGGTTCAGCTGCGACACTCCGTCCCTGTTGAATATAAAATACAAGACTCCTCATACATTAGGGCCGGACAGGCTTGCCGCTGCAATAGGAGCATGGAACTTGGCAAAAGGCAGAAACATTCTTATTATTGACGCGGGAAGTGCCATAACTATCGATTTCGTTGACAGCAAAGGCAACTATCATGGAGGCAATATCTCGCCAGGAATAAAGATGCGTCTTCGCGCACTCCATGAGTTTACCGGCAAGCTCCCGCTAGTGGAGAAGGAAGGAGATACCCCACAAATGGGATATGACACGGAGACTGCAATACGCAGTGGAGTCATAAACGGTATTTGCCGTGAGATTGACGGTTACATAGCCACCATAAAGGAAAAATATGGCGACGTTTTGGTTTTTTTAACGGGCGGAGACGAAAATCCCTTGAAAAATAACATAAAAAGTCGCATCTTTGCAGATAAATATCTTGTCGCAAAAGGTTTGAACAGAATTTTACTAGAATTGGACAATGAATAAAAGGACACTGACAATACTGCTGACAATACTTGCTTTTATCGGAGCATATGCCGATAACGGTATCAACTCACCATACTCACGTTATGGAGTAGGAATATTGTCAAACCAGAGCCTGGGAATAAACAGGCAAATGGGAGGGCTCGGCTACGGACTCCGCAGCCGTAAATATATAAACATCGTGAACCCGGCATCATTCTCCGAGGCCGACACGCTTACAATGCTCTTCGAAGCGGGAATTTCATTGCAGAACATAAACTTCAAGGAGGGTGACAAGAAGATAAACGCCAAGAACGCAAGCTTCGACTATCTGGCCATGCAGTTCCGAATCCGCAAGAACCTTGGCATGTCCATCGGTTTCTTGCCATATTCAAGAGTAGGATACTCATTCAGCAAGGCTTCGGGAGAAGGCACGACAGAGGCCAGCATTGATTCTTACAATGGTACCGGAGGTATATATCAGCCTTATATAGGAATAGCTTGGAGAGCATTGCCATACCTTTCTTTCGGCCTTACCGCTTCATATATTTATGGAGATATCACACACAATGTGGGAATCAGCTTCCTGAACAGCACTGGCATGCAAAAGACATACGACGTATCGGTGAACAGTTACAAGCTGGATCTCGGTGTACAGTACATTACCAGGATTGGCGAAAAGCATGGAGTAACAGTAGGTGCCGTATATTCAATAGGACATAAGATGAGTGCTGATGCGACACTCACAGAGGCTAATTCGTCATCAACAAAAGAGAAGAAGATAAAGAACGGCTTCAGGCTTCCGCACACCTTTGGACTAGGCTTTATCTATAGCTACGACTACAAGTGGAAATTCGGTGCCGACTATACATTCCAGAACTGGAATTCATCGACTTTCTTCGGTGATGCGAAGGGAACAGGAAGAAGCAAGGCTTCGATAGGTGTGGAATATTCACCGACAAAGCTCTCCAACAACATATTCAAGATGATTGAATACAGAGCCGGAGCATACTACGCACAGCCCTATACAAAGATTAAAGGGGAAAAAGGATGCAACGAATACGGTATCAGCGCCGGTATATCATTGCCATTCTACAACAATAACAACAGATACAGCCATGCAACACTGCATATTTCTGGAGAATTTGCACATGCTGAGCCAAAGGCATCAGGAATGATTGCCGAAAATTATTTCAGGATAAATGTCGGTATCACATTCAACGAGTCATGGTTCACTAAGATGAGAATAAGATAATAACGATTAAGGAAAGGAATATAAAGATGAAGAAGTTACTTTTAGCAATTCTTGTACTTGCCGCAGCAAGTATGAATGCACAGAACGGCGTTACAAACGAGTTCCGTTTCGGACAAGGAGAAGATAGCATCAGATGTCTTGAAGCTATCAGCATATCAAGCGTAAATGTAAAGAACAAGGCCTACGACATCGCTTATCCCGAATGGAAGGTTGTGTTTACAGAATTCCCCGTTGCACGTGTCGATACATACACAAACGGTATCAAGATTCTTACAGAGCTTATCAAGAAAGAGGCCGACCCTAAGAAGAAGGAAGACTACATAAAGGAGATGATGCAGGTTTATGACCAGCAGATAAAGTATATCGACAAGCTTCAGGAAATCACAAAGACAAAGCTTTCAGCAGGACAGATTCTTGGCAAGAAGGCGATGGCATACATACAGTACTACAAGAACGCGCCGGTTGACACAGTCTATGCAATGTTCGCAAAGTCTGTAGAAATGGAAAAAGGCATGTCGGAATATACTGTTACCGAACGTTTCATAAAATACTCGGCTGAGAAGTACAAGAAAGACAAGAGCCATGGAGAACAGCTTATCGAAGATTACCTGAATGCATCGGTATATATCGTAGAGGTTCTTGACAAGTACAATGACAAGATTACCGAGTGCGAGCGCAAATATAAGGAAGAAGGCAACCCAAGAGACAGCACAAATGCCGTTGCTTACGGCAAGATGATTGGTGCTTCACGTATTTCGAAGAGCAATATCGATGCATATTTCATCAATAGCGGCGCTGCATCTTGCGAAGACCTGAACAACATCTATACTCCTACACTCGAAGCAAACAAAAGCAACATTGAATACTTGAACAAGGTTATCTCGGTGATGAGCATGCTGAGATGTACAAAGGAGGATGCTTATCTTGTGGCTTCGGAATATGCTCTGGCTATTGAACCTACAGCCAAAGCAGCCATGGGTTGCGGTTACCGTTACTTCAAGAAGGGTGACATAGACAAGGCTATGGAACTTTTCGACCAGGCTATCGAGCTTGAAGCCAGTGTAACGAACAAGGCCGAGCTCTGCTACAAGGTAGGTGCTATCTACTACAGTCTGAACAAATATGCAAAAGCCCGCAGCTATGCACAGAAGGCATTGTCTTTCAACGCGAACTACGGACAGCCGCACATTCTTATAGCACAGTGCTATGCAGCATCTCCTAACTGGTGCGACGACCAGACTTTGAACGCTTGTACATATTATGTATGCATGGACCGTCTGCAACGTGCAAAGAGCATTGACCCATCAGTTAAGAGAGAGGCTGACAAGTATATTGCAACCTATTCAAAATATACACCGAAGCCTGAGGAGCTCTTCATGAGAGGCTACACTTCGGGCAAGGCAGTAACTGTAGGCGGTTGGATAAATGAAACTACAAGAATACGTTAAGATCAAGAAACTGGCATATAATACAACAATCGCTGCTCTGGCGATTGTTGTATTCATTTTCCAATCCTCATGCCAGAACGACAAGAGAAGCGTTGCAAATGCAATAGAAAGCAGTGACTCTCTGGCCGTTATGAGTACATATGACGTCAGAACGCTTATCAGCGACTCCGGGAGAATCAGCTACCGCATAGATGCCGAGGAGTGGCTTGTCTTTGACAAGCGCAACCCACCGTATTGGGCCTTCGAGAAAGGCGTTTACCTGGAGAAGTATGACAGAGAAATGAATATCGAAGCGACAATCAAGTGCGATACCGCATACTACTTCAATGAAATGAAGCTATGGAAACTGATTGGGAATGTCGATATCAAGAACATGAAGAACGAGAAGTTCTTTACCGACCTGCTGTTTTGGAACCAGGAGGAGAAAACCATATATTCAGACGAATATATAAAGATTGAGCAGGAAGACCAGATTACCGAAGGGATTGGATTCATTTCGAACCAGGATCTTTCGGAATGGCAAATCAAGAACACAAAAGGCATATATGCCGTTGAAGAATAGATGATAACAACAATACTTCTTCTCATAGTTGTAATTTTGCTCTCTGCCCTTTTTTCGGGCATGGAAATTGCTTTCGTATCCTCAAACAGGCTACTTTTAGGAATTGACAGCCATGAGCGTTCGCTAAGGTCGCATGTAATTGACAAGTTCTATAGCAACAGCAACAATTTCATATCGAGTATTCTGGTTGGAAACAACATTGTACTTGTCATATACGGTATGCTCATGGCACGCCTGCTTAACAGCACAATACTTGCAGGACTGCATGATTCGCCGTCAGCAAACCTATTGCTAGAAACAGTTATATCAACAATAATCATCATATTCACAGGAGAGTTTGTACCCAAGGCCCTATTTAGAATAAACCCGAACCGCTCCCTCAAGCAGTTTGCCTTGCCAATGTACATCCTGTACATACTTCTCTATCCAATGGCAAGGTTTACAACGGTCTGCTCTACCCTTATCCTGAGACTGCTAGGCATAAGAATAAAGAACGAGGCACGTGACAACACTTTCTCCGTAACAGAACTGAACAATCTAATACAGACCTCTATCGAGAATGCCGATGAAGAGCAAGAGATAAACAACGATGTGCTGATATTCCAGAATGCCCTCGATTTCTCAAGCATAAAGGTAAGGGACTGCTTTGTACCACGTACCGAGATTGAAGCTGTTGAGGTAAACACACCGCTTGAAGAGCTGAAATCTGTATTCATAGAGTCGGGACACTCTAAAATAGTGGTTTATAAGGACAACATTGACAACATCATAGGATACATCCATTCCTCAGAGCTTTTCAGGCTCGGCAAGAAATGGCAACAGAAAATATGCAAGATGCCATATGTCCCAGAGACTTTGTCTGCCCAGAAACTGATGCGGACACTTATGCAGCAGAAGAAATCTTTGGCCGTAGTAATTGACGAATTCGGAGGTACATCGGGCATAATATCATTAGAAGACCTGGTAGAAGAGATTATTGGAGAGATTGAGGACGAGCACGACAACCAGAATCTTGTAGCAAAGGCACTAGGCAACGGAGAATACATCCTTTCGGGACGTCTGGAAATTGAAAGAATCAATGAAATGTTCGGACTAGAGATACCTGAATCAGATGAATACCAGACTCTCGGCGGTTTCATCCTCGCACACCACCAGCGTTTCCCTCAGCTTAACGAAAATATAAACATTGGCAAATACAAGATACGTACGATAAAACAACGTAGCACAAAAATTGAACTGGTCAAACTGAGCATCGTGTAAAAGCAACAAAACAAAAAGGCTAATATCCACAAGCCTTTTCGTTAGATCAAAAATAGACAAAACGTCACGTCAAGTGCTGTTTTGTCTATTTTTAGTACAACTTTTTCTCTTGTTTATTACAATAAATCCAAAGCATTTTACTAACTTTGCAAAGTTTAATGCAAAAAATATAAAACAAAAAATAAATTTAGATTATGGCAACACTACAAAAGCTGCGTAACCAAGGCCCACTGCTCGTTATTTTCGTGGGACTCGCATTGTTTGCTTTCATCGCAAGCGATGCGTGGAGAGCAATTGAACCCAACAGCAGAGAGATTTCTGCCGGCTACTTGAACGGCGAAAAAATTTCAGCTTTGGAATTCCAGGAGTTCCAGAACAAGTTCATCGATGCCAGCAAGAGTTTGAGAATGATGAACGAGGCTCTTCCTGAGGCACAGAGAACAGCATCATTCACCGACGAAGAGCTCACATCACTAAAGGAGCAGGCATGGAACATATACATCCAATTGCAGATTGCAGAGATGCAGGGCGAGAAGACAGGCATCACTGTTACTGACGAAGAGATCGAAGAGGTTCTCAACAGCAACAAGAGCCAGTTCATGAACAGTTTCAACAGACAATTCAAATCTTCAGGGATTGCATTTGACGCACTTTCATGGAAAGAAATCAACGAGAACTACAAGAAAGGTCTTGAGCTTGGCCGAATCGACCCATATACAGCAGAGATGTACGCATGCTGGGAATACCTTGCAAACAACATCAAGGTAGAGATGTACCAGGCAAAACAGGCTACTCTTCTGGCGAAGGCAGCATTGCCTAACCCGGCTCTTGCAAGCAAGAACTTCGAGCTCAACAATAACACATTCAGCATTGAGGTTGCAGCATACCCGTATAATGAGATTGCCGACTCTTTGGCAAAGGCTAGCGACGAAGAGATTAAGAAGTTCTACGACGCAAACAAAGAGTTTGCATTCGTACTTCCTATCGACACACGCGATATCGAGTATATTTCAGTAAACATCAATCCAAGCCAGGAGGACAGAAACAAGGTACAGCAAGAAATGCAGGAGTATGCAGACTCATTGAAGAACGGATACGCAGAATATGAAAGACTTATCCGCATGGCCGGCTGCGACTACCAGTACAACGACCTTCTGTGGACAAAGGACGGATTCAGCGAGGATGTTCAGGTACGTCTAGACAATGTTGCCTTGAATGAGGTTGTAGGTCCATATTCAAACGCTTCGGACAACACGATAAACGTATTCAAGTATCTCCGCAAAGAAGAAGTTGCCGACTCTATGCTGATTCGCGTAATTCTTATCGAAAGCCAGGACAAGGATATTCTTGCTGCAACAGCAGACAGTCTAATGGATGCTCTTGACAAGAAAACAGACTTCAAGGAATTGGCAAAGAACTATAGCCATGCCGATTCTATTTGGTTCCGTTCACAGAACTTCTACACTGTCGGAATATTCAACAGCCTCAAGACACAGGAAGAGATCTACAATGCACCCGTAGGAAAGTATGCTACAATAGAGCTTACACCTAATGCAAAGATGATTTATCAGGTAATTGACAAGAAGGGCAAAGCCGATGTCTATAATCTTGCATACATTAAGAAGGAAATCCCTACAAGCAGTGAGACATACGACAACATATATAACAAGCTTAGCGAATACATTGCTACATATAACAATGCAGAACAGTTCAGAAGCGAGGCTTTCAAGAACGGTTATATAGTACGTCCGCAGAACGACGTCAACGCATCTACAGCAAAGATCGGAAATATCGCGAACACTTCTGGCCTTATCAACTGGATTCTGTCTGACGAAAGAGAAGAAGGCGAGTTCTCTGCAATTACAGAGTGCGGTAACAATGACAATTTCATCGTAGCAGTCATAACAGGTATCAATCCTAAGGGTTACCTTCCTTTGAAGAAAGCAACTCCAAGCATTGCCAACAGACTCACTATCGACAAGAAAGCAGAGATTATTGCCAACGAGCTTGCAGGCAAGGATTTTGCAGCCATATGCAATAACAACAAGGTGAAGACAAGCACCATCGATATGGTTGAATACAAGAAAGCCACACACGTTCCGGCTATCAACGCTGACGAACCTGTTATAAGTGCTGTTGTAGCAAACATGAATGTCAACGAGGTCAGCGCTCCTATCAAGGGCGACAACGGCGTATATGTTGTAAAGGTTACAGCCAAGAACCCGAAGAACGGAGAGTTCAATGCTGAGGCAGAGAATCAGTACATCACATCCAACGGTGGCATGTTCAGCTACGACAACATCGCAGGCCAGCTCTTGCAGATGGCATTCGGCAAGGTTTATCCGGCCGAGAACAAACTGCACACAATGCAGATGGCTGAATAAAATTCTTTTTATCATATCCATACAAGAACAGCGACAGTCCGAAAGGCTGTCGCTGTTCTTGTATAGGATTGGACAGGAGTCCGAACAACGGCTCACCTGGAAGAACAAAAAAGGCAGAAAACTGCTGTTTTCTGCCTTGCTCTTCAGGTAGGACTTGAACCTACGACCCCCTGATTAACAGTCAGGTGCTCTAACCGACTGAGCTACTGAAGAATATGTGGAGTCCATTAAAAAAGCGAGGCCTTTGCCCGCTTGCTCTTCAGGTAGGACTTGAACCTACGACCCCCTGATTAACAGTCAGGTGCTCTAACCGACTGAGCTACTGAAGAATATTTCCGACTAAGTCGGAGGCCAAGCGG
>JAZNSN010000062.1:0-2631 GCA_045591315.1 Bacteroidaceae bacterium | reverse complement strand
CGCTCGAGCTCGCCGTTCTCGATACAGCTGTTTATCTCGCGCTCGAGTTCCGTGAGCTGCGAGTAGTCGACACGGGCATAGTGGTCGGAGAGGGAGCTTATCAACGACTGGTATTTCTCGAAAGAGGTGTAGAGCTTTTCTATCTCGGCACGGTACTCATCTATCGTTATTTCGTTGCTCATCTTGGCGGCTTCGAGCCCGGCTAAACGCGTCTTGTAGTTCTCCTCTGCCACGCGGTAGGCGTTATCTTCTATGCGTTGCTTTTCGGCCTGGAGCTGCGAGGTGGAGACCATTATGATGCTGAGCGGTGAGCTGCCGGAGTAGGCGTAACGGCGGCCGATGGTGCCGGGGTCGACGAGTTCATAACCCTCCTTGCGCACTTGCTGAAGGCTGTAGGCTTCACCGCTCTTCAGGCCGGAAAGTGTCAGGGCGAAACGGCCTGTCTCGTCGGTTATCACGGCGCTATGGTCACCGCTGGCACGAAGGGTTACACCGGGAAGCGGAACCGATGCGATAGCGGGGCGCTCAAGCGTGCGCACATTACCCTGCTGAACCTGGGATGCGGCTAATAGCGGAAACACGCCCAATAGCGAAATCAATACTCTTTTTATCATTCTCATTTATTTAATTCATCCATTTTGTCCTTTATGCGGCAAGCCTCTTCACTCTCTTCACCATAGAGATATATTGCAATCCCAAGAGTCTTCTCAAGACACTCTCCGGCTTTTTGTGCAGAGCCCTCGAGGCGATATTCATCTGCAAGCAGCTCCCCCAACCGCATTACGCGCACGGCATACTCCTTGTCACGTTCCAGTGCAGCCTTGTCGCTTTGTGCCTTGTCTATTACAGCCTGGGCAAACTCTATTCTCTCTCGTATCTCGGCCTTTGCCGCACGGTTGCGTTCAAGTACCGTGTAAGGGTCGAACACTGTGTGTATCAGCGAATCGGCACGGTCGAAATCACCTTTTTCTATACAAAGGTTTATCTCGCAGTCTATTGAATCCATCCGGTCGTAGTCGCTACGGGCATAGCGGTCGGCCATTTCACCAATGAGTGATAGGTACCGTTCGTAATTCTTCTGCAACCCGGTCAACTCCTTGCCATACTCTTCAAGCGTTATCTCGCCCTCCTGTTTCAGTTTCTCTATTTCCGTTATCTTCTCCCTATAATTCTCCTCGGCCACCCTGTAAGCATTCTCCTCGATACGCAGCTTATCTCTCTCCAATTGCTCAAGGTCGACCATTGTTATCTCCAATGTAACACCGGGGGAATAGACAAAGGCTTCACTCAAGAATTTCTTGTCGCACAAATCGTAACCTTTTTTGCTTATGCTTGTAAAATATATCGCATCACCCTTCTTCTTATCACTCATTACAAGTTCGAAATAGCCGTCATCCGATGTCAGTATCTTGTTCATCATACCGCGCACACGCACCACAACCCCCGGCAAGGGCTTGCCAGGGATACCGGGACGACCGATTGTACGGACATATCCCTGCTGAACCTGGGAAATGGCGCACAAGGGCAACAAGAGAAAGAGTGATATTAGAAATAAATATTTAAAGTGTTTCATAACTAAAGGAGCATGATTATCTAAGTGTCTCGGATTTCAATTCATCTATACGGTTTTTTATTGTCTTAACTTTCCAGTTATCTTCTGGCAGATATTTCTTCATAATTCCGTAGGATCTGTCATAATATTCCAAAGCCTTGTATTTCTCGTTTAGGGAATTCAATATGTATGCTATATTATTATAGCATTCACCAATTCTAGGATGTTCTGCGCCATATACTGCTTGATATATCTCCAATGATTTTTGCATATATTCTAGTGCTTTCTGATGATTGCCATTGGCAAAATGTGTTACCCCGAAGCCGGCATAACACTTTGCAATATCTGGATGCTTGCCACCAAAGTTCTTCATCCAAATATTCAATGCCTTATCGTAATATTCTAACGCTTTATCATTTTCACCCATACAATAGTACAAATAACCGATATTGTAATAGGAAAAAGCAATGTCATAATGTTCTTCTTTATATATTGCCAATCTGATTTCAAGTGACTTCTCGGCATATTCCATAGCTTTAGTGTAACTCCCCGATTTCTGGTATACAACACCTATATTATTATATACAAGTGCCACATCACGATGTTTTTCACCAAATTCCGCGAGTAACAAAGACAAGGATTTGAAGTAGCTTTTCAAAGCTTCATCATAATGGTCGAGATCTGAATGTACCAACCCGACATTAAGGTACGACATTGCATTGCAACTATCTATTTCAATCGCTTTATCATAGTATTCCAACGCCACAGAATATTCTCCAAAAAAATAGTTGAGCAAACCAATGTTATTATAACATGTACTCACCTTCTTTGATTTTTCTCCGTAAAATTTCAATGCAGAGTTCAAAGCAAGGTTATAATAAGAGATAGCATTGTCATAATCGGCAAGATATTCATCAATGAAAATTCCTGCATCAAGTAGCCATTCGACATTTGTGCTGTCGAGCGAAGCACGGAGTTCTATGTAATAGGCTGCCGAGTCGTTGAGGTGTTGCAGCTTGAAAATCTCGAACTTGCTGTAGCAGTCGGCGGCAAGGTCGGCGAGTTCCTTACGTTCCAGC
>JAZNSN010000061.1:0-1637 GCA_045591315.1 Bacteroidaceae bacterium | reverse complement strand
AACGAACAAGATAATAAAAGCCGAGCGCGACAGCGCATTGCGCAAGCTATATGCCTACCACGCCGATAACGAGAAGCTCATCAAAGATATGGTCGAGCGCTACTCACGTATTGACTACGACCAGTTGGATGATTTCAACCGTCGGATAAGCGAGTATATCCTTAATGGTGAACTGCTGAAGGCTGATTCAATGATTAACAGCAAAGGCGATATCCTTTCACGCATCGAAGAGTACCGCACCCACAAGCAACTGAACGATGATGAGCGTGCCGAGCTTGACCGGGGTGAAAAGGAGTTGGCAAAAAGCGAGGAGCTGGAACGTAAGGAACTCGCCGACCTTGCCGCCGACTGCTACAGCAAGTTCGAGATTTTCAAGCTGCAACACCTCAACGACTCGGCAGCCTATTACATAGAACTCCGTGCTTCGCTCGACAGCACAAATGTCGAATGGCAACTCGAGGCCGGTGAGTACATTCAGGAATATCTTGCCGATTATGACAATGCTGAACAATATTATCAATGTGCATTGCAGTCTGCTTTGAATAAATATGGGGATAAGCATCCTGATGTTGCAACCAGTTATAATAACATAGGCTTTATATATACTACTCAAGGCAATTATTCCCAAGCCTTGGAATACTATAACAAAGCACTTGAAATCTGGTTGGTAGTTTTTGGCGAGCAGCATCCCGATGTTGCAACCAGTTATAATTGCATAGGTTTTGTATATGGCAATCAAGGCAATTATTCCCAAGCCTTGGAATACTATAACAAAACACTTGAAATCCTGTTGGTAGTTTTTTGCGAGCAACATCCCAATGTTGCAACCTGTTATAATTGCATAGGTTTTGTATATTCTAGTCAAGGCAATTATTCCCAAGCCTTGGAATACTATAATAAAGCGCTTGAAATATGGTTGGCTGTTTCTGGCGAGCAACACCCCAATGTTGCAAGGAGTTATGCCGATATTGCTGCTATATTGTTTATGCAAGGAAATTATCAGAGTTCCTTGGAATATTTAGAGAAATCGTATAACATTCTAAATGATTTATTGCCAAGCGACCATCCTCAATTGCTTCAGATACAGAAGATTTATGAACTTGTTAAATCCAACATCAGCGAGTAAACGCATCACTCAACTATGAAACATTTTCTAATATCACTCTTTCTCTTGTTGCCCTTGTGCGCCATTTCCCAGGTTCAGCAGGGATATGTAAAGACCCGTGGGCGTTTGGGCAGTGACGGAGCAGTCATCCCCGGTGAGGGCATAGAGAATGTCACCGTCAAGGTCAAGAACGAAGGCACTGTAATCAGCGACAACAGCGGCCGTTTCGAGATAGCCCTTCGCAACGAGAAATACTACCTTGAGAATGTGACCAAGAAAGGCTACCTGCTTGTAGATGCCGACATCCTCTCCAAGCAGTACACCCGCTCCGTCGACACCTTCAAGATAGTCCTCACCACCCCCGAGCAGCAGCTTGAGGATGAGCTTGCCAGTGAGCGCAAGCTGCGCCGCACCCTCACCCGCAAGTTGCAACAGCGCGAGGACGAGATAGAGGAACTGTATGAAACGAACAAGATAATAAAAGCCGAGCGCGACAGCGCATTGCGCAAGCTATATGCCTACCACGCCGATA
>JAZNSN010000060.1:0-17692 GCA_045591315.1 Bacteroidaceae bacterium | reverse complement strand
AAACGCAACGCAAACACCCTGCCAATATACTTGTTGTCTGTACCGTATGCAGCCTCTGCATTGGCTATCCAACCTATGGAATACTCTTTTTTGAGCCTCACATCCATATCCAATGGACGTTCATCAAGTTGTTGCCCGGTCAGTTTCTCAAAATCAGTCTCACGTTCATATACCTTTACCTCGTTTACCATATATGCCGGCAGGTTGTCAAGTGCTACACGAGGGTCGCCCTTGAAGAAGTCCTTTCCGTTGACAAGCAGCGAGGCAATCTGCTTGCCGTTATACATTATAACACCATTATCCTTGAGTTCAACTCCCGGCAGCAGCTCTATGAGTGCATCGAGCATAGAGCCGTTGGACATCTGAAAAGCATCGGCATTATAGACGACGGTATCGCCACGCACAACCATCTTTATTTTCGTTGCCCTGACAGTAAATTCATCAAGATTGAAGGTGCTTATCTTACGCATATAGGCCGTTTCACTCAAACGGAGATGTTTGGCCGATTTTGCAACCTTTACTTCAACAGGGAAATATAAAGTGTCGTAATCTTCGTGACTCAAACGGAATATGTAATTGCCGTTGCACGGAACAACAGCGCTTACACTTGATGCAGTACGCACACCATTGTTTGTGCTGTATTGCCATTTTCCATCAGATATGAATGCACTGTCGGGAGAGAGCAGCTCACACTTGCCATTCTCTACAAGTTCACCTGTAAAAGAGTTGGCAACCTGCAATGATACCTTTATGTTTTGCTGTGCAAGTGTATTTGCCGTTGCAATCAGCAATAAAAAAATCAACACATTCTTCATAGTTTTTTTTATACAAAAGAACCTTGAAGAAATGTGACGAACAACCATTGTTTGTGACTAATGGGTGACAGTATTGCTGTTAATGGCTTTTTCCCTATTAAAAAAAGCAGAATAATGCATTTGAGACAATTTCAGTTTTAACCGCTCTTTGCGTTTACGTATTGCTGCTGGAGAAGAATTACTCATATATGCGATGATATTATTGCTTATTCCCAGATATGAACAGTCGCAGCACATTAGCTCGTCAGCACTTAATCTGTATTTGTCAATGAGAATAGCATTAACCTCATTGAAACTACGGAGAATCTCTTTCTTAATAAATTCGCTTTCGGCAATTTTTGTCTTGTATAGTTCTTTTTCCTTTATTCGCAAATCATTCAACAACAGGAATGTTTCCGTCTGTTCAAAACGCTGCTTGCAGGATTCCAGTCTATTGACAAGTTCATCAGGTTTTCCTGTTATTGCAGGATTTCCCTTATGCCACTTTTTTACTACAAGAAATATGGTGAAAATCATAGTGAAAGCAGCAGTTATGAGATATCCGATATTCTTGTTGTCATCATCTTTAAACTGAATCTCAAGTTCGCTTTGCAGTTCTTTATTGAATGCATCATCCGTTAAAGCTGAATATGCATCCAGTTTGCCTTCTTCACATACTTTATCAAAGAGTTGTTTATGGTAAATAGCTGAATCTATTAACCCTTTTTGCCGGTAACTGTTATATAATGCATAATGCACAACGTACTCTATCCTATTGTCATAAGGCAAAGACAATGCTTTCTTGCAATAGTATATAGCAGAATCGGGTACACCATAATGCATAGAATAGTCACCTTTATATGCATACAAGAAAGAATATTCATTTGGAGCCGCAATCTCAATACACTTGTTTATATACTTTATAGCAGCCTTTCTATCCTTGTTGACAACATCCTCTATCAGTGACATATGGAAAAGAGCATTACAACGATATTTCCAATTGGCATTGGAGTCAATACTGATTTGTGCATATTTCTTAAGTGCTTCTTTATACAGTCCATCACCATGCAACAATAACGCTTCATTATATTGTTCTTCAACAGAAACAGTATTACATGATATGAAAGCCAAATGTGTTAAGCACAACAAGAATAGATGTTTTCTCATATAATATATTATTTTGAGCAAAAATAGAACAAAAACACAATACTTCATGATTTAAAATACGACAAATGAGTGACAATAATGTGACTATACAGCGACCTGCGGTTGATAAAAATGCAAACTGCTGTTCTTGCCGGCTGTTGTCTGATATTTCATCAATTCTGTTGTCATATCCCGAATAAGTAAAGTTAAAAATTGTTATAATCGATGGACGTGCCAAACAAAACAGATGTGTCATCTGTTATATAAAAGTTTATAATGATGCTGGAGAAGTACTGTTTTGTCCTCCGGTGGATATTTCTGCAATGTGGTGGATGTCTGAATTGAGGTACCATTCTTACGCCTAATTTCGCAGACAAATTCCACAATATGAAAAATCATTATTCAACAGTAATTATAGAGGGACTGGACAGTCAAGTAACAATCCTTCATCTAGCAGCAGATACAGATACCATAATCGAAGCTTTAAACAACAGATACGGAAACTATCCGCTGGCACATAAAAGCAAATTGGAGTATCAGGAAACGATATTCGTTCTAAAGGACTGCGGTTATAAAAGAGTATCTACGAATGATATCATATATCTTGAGGCTCAACGCAACTACTGCAATATACATCTTGTAAGAGGTAACAGTTATACAGTAAGCGTACCGATGAATGAAGTGTATGACGACCTTAACCCTTGTCTGTTCAAGCGTATTCACAGGTCGTATATTATAAATATGTCTCATATTGATACATATTATGGCAATATGGTTGTAATGACAGAGAATGTCCGCATACCTATAAGCCGGGATTATAAGGAAATTATAGCAAATGACTTCATACGGATTGGCTCAAGAAAACGTGTAAAGGATAAAAAAGAAGTGAGGATTTGAATTTTGGTGGATTTATTTGCCGTCAGGTGGATTGAAATGCCAAAGCTGAGAGAAACACAATACATTTGTGTCGTAAACCTACAAGATACAAATTTTACTAATCATTAATTTTTTCTATTATGGCTATTGACACATCCCCTTCACAGGTAGCAACCAGTGCTTTGCAGGCGATACCTTTCGGTTCAATGATTGGCGGCCCGCTTAAAGCGTGTATTGAGGCACAGGCTATGGCTGCACAAACATCATGGCAGTTCATTCAGGAAGTAGGACTGAACACAAATTCTCAAACAGGCGAGAAAGAAGCGGTAAACGTATCATTCCAGTTCATGCAGAACGGCCGTATGGCACAACTGAATGTACCTTTGCTCACGATTGTACCGATACCGTATATTGCAGTACATTCCATTGATATAAATTTCAAAGCCAACATTTCTGCATCTTCATCTTCCGTTTCGGAGCAGACGACTTCAGAGGCTCTCGATGCCGGTGCCGATATCTCTGCAAAGGTTGGTTGGGGACCATTCAGTCTTCAAGCCAACATGAAGGCCAATTATTCGTCAAAGAAAGACTCAAAAGCTACACAGAATTCGCAGTACAGTGTCGAATACACTATGGATATTGCTGTTAAAGCAGGTCAGGACAGCATGCCTGCCGGACTTGCCAAAGTTCTTGAACTGTTAGGCAGTTCTTTGGATGTAACCGATCCGAACGGCACGCTTGAACTTAATCTTGCAAAGGTGAAGGCCGGCGACCGTCTTATAGCGACATATAAGAACAGCGACGGTTTGTTCGATCCGCAAACAATTGTAAACAGCAACAAGGAACTGCAGTTCACTATTGACGGAGACAATGCTGTATGTGTAATTCCGCAGACTCCTCAGGAGAGCTACTCTATTACAGCAGGCAAGAAGAGTGTTGTCGTAACCGTCGTAACCGAGAAGAATACAGAAACAGTTGCATAATGCATTACTAAACTTTTATTACTTATGGCTCAATTAAGCACTATAATAGGCTCTATCCTGCACGATATGGTATATGCACAGCATCAGGCTAACATGTATGCGTCCTCATTGGAAGAAGCATACCGCAAGAGTGGCCGTCTCGAACAGTTCGCGATGCCGGCAATCGCTCTTGGAGAAATGGAACTGACAGTACGGTATGGCATTACCAACACCGACAAGGATACGGAACAGTTCGAGGTAAATTATCCTGTACTCCGCAACAACATACGGCATATCTGCCGTGCCGGAGCAAAATTGCTCATACGGAATGCATTGCCGATTCTAAACGATATCTTGAAAAACACGCCGAAAACAGGCGATGCCCGTATTGGCGAGTTGGAGGTAAACCCCGAACTGAAACGTAAGCTCAGTGCTTTTTTGAGCCATCAGATTTACTATGCCATACAAAATGACCCGATTGCCATAACCAATGACGACGGTACAATAAACAACGTGGCCATAAGCAATATATATATATACATCTGCGAGGAGTTTCTTCTTCATCACGAAGAAATAGAGGAGATAATTTCTCGGTATAAGGATGAAAATATTGTGGAAATTGTCATCAACGCAGTAAGAGATGCAGCCGAACTGGAAGTGCCGGCTATTGTGGCTGGCATGAACAACAAGCGAAAGCGTATAATGCCTTCAATTGATGTGGCGGTAGGAACTGATGAACTCAACAAACTGCCGGAAGAGGCCATACATACCCTCCATCTCAAGGTTTCGCCACAGATAATCAATTTGTATGCTAAAGAATAACTCTATATAATTATGGATAATGAGAAAAGAATAGTGAGTTCTCAAATAATGGAACTTAAAGACCTTATTTCGGGACCGCTCGTGGCAACCGTAGATGCTGATACCATCTCCACACGGAGATATTTGAGTTATTTGTATGAATTGGCATTCGACAAGTACGACCACGCTACAGGCAAGGTGGGTAATTTACGTTCATTAGAGTTTTCCTATTATACGAACGAGAGTGGCGGCAGACATCTGCATCGTGTTCGTATTCCGCTTCTCACCCTCGTCCCTCTACCGCTCCTGCAGGTTAAAGAGGCTGATTTTGATTTTGACATTCAGATTATAGATGCTGTGTCGGCCGATAAGAACGCAACCTTTTCGCTGAAGAATCCCGAAAACAGCACAGGCGAGGAAGAGGGCAAGACTCCCGAAGGAGTCAAGCTACGTGTTGCAATGGCTGCATCCGGTATAGAAAAAAATGACAGTATAAAGAACCGTCAAGGGTTAACTGCCAATATGAAAGTCAAAGTAAAGATGCGTCAGGCCGACATGCCGGGCGGGCTTTCAGGTCTTTTAGGACTGACTGCAAATATTATGCAAGTAGAAGATATTAATAATGAAAACAGAGATAATGATGAAATCGAATAACATATATCCGCCGCAGCGGACACCGGGGTTGAACTGCCCACGTTGCAGGAATTTCATTTCCACATCAATCGACGAACTTCTTTCTGCCGACTATCTGAGGTGCCCAACATGTAACTTGCAACTGAATATTGACAGGAACAATTCACGAAAAGCACTTAATACTCTAAGGAAGGTTGGAGAAGCGCAAAAGTTAGTTGAAAAGAATAGCAAGTTCAACGGATAAAGCAATGAATGTTGTCAAGGATATCATATCCAGTGTAAAAAAACGGTTCAATGGGCTGGCAAAGAGACAACGGCAATCATTCCCGGCCATAATGTATCTTGCCGCAATGAACAATTTCCTTGAAGAGAAAGCAAAGTGCGGGATATACAGTCTTAAAAAGCGAAATGCGAGAAATGTGTGGTATGGCGAGGTGTCATCAATGCACCAGGCATACATATTGCTGGTAAGCCTGCCCGATGTCCTTTTGTGCAACATCACACTGCGGTATTCTGCCGATGACCTTTTCTATAATGCAACTGTACATGACACCTACGACCTTGAGCTGACGAACAGATGCATAAGGAAACGGAGCTGCGCGACAATAGCCCTACGCGAAGAGAACAAGACCTTATTCCAAATTAAACTCTCAATAAGAACTGATATATGAAAACGATAAAACTGAACTCTCGTGGCAACGAAGTGAAATATCTGCAGCACCTCCTGAACATGCACGGCTACATCCTCACGGCTGACGGTATATTCGGCAAAGGAACAGAAACAGCAGTACGCGACTTCCAAACAAAGTGCGGACTCACTGCCGACGGTATAGTAGGAATGCGCACATGGGAAATATTGGAGAGCGACGATGTGGAGAAAATGATAAGCCTACAACTCACCGAAGAGGATTTCCAACGATGTGCCACAACACTTGATGTCGAGGTAGCGACAGTAAAAGCCGTACAAGAGGTTGAGACAGGTGGCCGAGGCGGCTTCTTTGAAATTGACAAACCTGCAATCCTCTTCGAGGGTCATATATTCTGGAACGAACTAAAGAAGCGTGGAAAGACCCCCGAAGATTACCTCAAAGGAAACGAGGATATACTATACCCAAAGTGGAGCAAGGAACATTATAAAGGTGGAATAAAGGAATACGAACGCCTTGAAAGAGCCATCGCCATAGATGAAGAGGCCGCAATAAGCTCTGCAAGCTGGGGCTTGTTTCAGATAATGGGCTTCAACTACTCCACTTGCAGATGCGACAGCGTACAACAGTTCGTTGCACTTATGAAAGAAAACGAGGGCAAGCAGTTGGACCTGTTCACAGCCTTTATAAAGAGCAACAGACTCGACACTTATCTGCGAAACAAGGACTGGGCCGGCTTTGCCAAACGCTATAACGGCCCGGCATACTCAAAGAATCAGTATGATGCGAAATTAGAAAAAGCATACACTAAACATAAATGCAAATAGGATGTACAGTGCCGCCTGCAGTATTAATGTACTATACCGTAGTATCTTCTGCTCTTGTTCTGCTTGATGGCGGTCTGGTGGATATTTATACCGTCGGGTGAATTCAATGCTTGATTGTTTTTCTTTACCTATATATTTGCTCCGTAGGTTTACACAAGGCTTAACCGGAACTTTCTTCATGCAAACTTCCGATAGCTGACAGGAATATGCAACTAAAACATCAGAAGTTCTATGAGGTTATTGGCCGGATAATAAATAAAGTTGTATAGTATTAATTTAAGGTATTAACATCAAATTTAGAAAATTATGCATGAAATAAATCAAGATCTAACTAAATCGACAGTTCTTATTAGCTTTGGAGCTATGGATGGAGGGTTTGAACTTGCTTGGGCAATAAAGAAACAACTTGATGATATGATGGGGGAGAACTATGTTTACATCGATGCCGTTTCTCTGGAAAAAGATCCGAATACTTCTTATGATTGGAATGAAGAACTTGCTATTTACAAGATGTCAAACCCTAATTGGGAAGAATATTTTAAGTTGACAATGAAATCATGTAAAACTATGATTCTGATGATTACAAAACCATGGCTGAAATCAAAATGGTGTAAACAGGAACTGGGTTGGCTTATTGAAGAATTAAAGGGTCGCTATATAAAAGTTATATTACTGGTATTCGATGATGCATTACGGTATATAAACGAGAATGATGAATTGCAGATATTCAAAGAATTCTTTGATGTGAACCCGGAAAGCATGATTAAAATATCCTGCAATGTAGAAGATATTAAAAATACAGTTGCGCTAATTAACGGACGAGTACACACTTACCATTACAGGTATGCAATTGATGCAAATAAGATGGAATCTCTAATTAATAAGATTCTCGACTGATAACTTAAACGGAGCTGACTAAAAAGGCTGTTTTTGTTGTTATACTCGCCCTCAAAATGCTCATTTACGCTTAGTAAACAGCGCTTTTTCGGGCTTCGCAAGCCTAAAAATAGCTCTTTTTATTCAACTTCTCACAAACGAGGGTGACCCTTTAATACTTTTGGGCCATCCTCGTTTTACTTCACTCCGCTTGCTGGAACTCAACAACTCTTATAGAACTTTCTGTATCTTAAAAGAATTTCTTTCTGTTGACGACCGTATATGCAACGACTATGATGAATGTAGCGGCTTCGGTGAGCGGCATCGCAAGCCATATTCCTTTTATTCCTATGAAATGCGGCAGAAGGAAAAAGCACGGCAGCATGAATATTGCTCCACGAAGCAAGGCGAATACAATTGCAGGTCTCACCTTTTCGACGCTCTGGAAGAAACCGACTGCTACAAGGTTGAGTATAAAGAATATGAAGCCTGCCGCAAAGTATGGAAAGCCATTTACGGCTATCTGTGCTGCCGGTTCTGCCGGTGCAATGAAAAGGCCGACAAGCAACGTGGGAAAGAGCGTGAAGGCAACTATCGACAGCAGGGAGCCGATTACTGCTGTACGGCATGATATGGCGAGTGTTTCGGCAACACGTTCCCTGCGGCCCAGTCCGTAATTGAAACTGACTATGGGCTGTGCCGATTCAGCAATGGCATTTCCGAACATGAAGACGAAAGGCAGATAGTAGCATGCTACTCCAAATGCGCCTACACCGGCATCGCCCAGATACTTCATGAATACCAGGTTGCCGATGAACATGAGCATTGCCATTGTTGCCTCGCTGAACATTGCAGGGAAGCCTATCTTGCACTGGTATGCAATGTTCCTGAGTGAGAGAGCAAGGCTCTTTGCGCTGCTCTTAAGACGGTACAGCGTCAATGTCCGGGCAAAGAAAAGAATATAGATGACGGTCATAGCTCCGCCGACAATCGTGCTTATCGACGATGCTATTGCAGCACCTTTGATTCCCATATCCAACGGGAATATGAATACCCAATCGAGAATCATGTTCATGAGTGCCGGGACTACATTGCACCACATGGCATACTTTGGCGCGCCGTCGAGGCGTATGACAAAGAGGCCTATTATAGACCATACCATAAAGAGTGCAGAGGGTATAAGATAGACCATGTAGTCGCTTACCAGCGGAAGCAGCGACGAAGAGGCTCCGAGCATCTTTGATATCTGTTCGGGAAAAGAAAGAGTAACGGCTGTCGCACACAGGACAAGGAGTGCCGAGAACCACATGGCCTGAGTGATGTTTATCCTTGCTGCTTTCACATTCTCGTGTGACAGATGTATTGACGCTGCAACAGATGCACCCATGCCCATCATCAGGGCAAATCCCGAAAGCACAAGGAATATCGGGTAGCAGATGTTTATTGCTGCAATGCCGTGGCTGCCTACTCCCCACCCCACAAATATGCCGTCGGCCACAGTGATGAGTGACCAGCTTGCCATGCCGAGCAGTGTCGGTACAAAAATCTTTCTGAACAGTTTGGATATATCTACCGTTCCAAAATCTATATCATCTCTTCCTGCCATAATATTTACTAAGTTGGTATGCATCGCGCGGATCACCGTTGGCAAGGTGTATAACTCCGCAGTGACAGAAACCATAACTGCGCAATATGTGATGCATGATTGCATTGTCGCGGTGCGTGTCTATGCGTATTGTTCCGGTGCGTTCAAAAGCATAGTCGAGCATGCGGCGAGCATGCCCTTTCCCAGGAACTGCCACTGCAATGCGATGAATTACATAATAAGGTTCGTCGTTCAGCCATCTGCCCTCCTCTATTACAGAGTATGTAGGGTCCGGGCCCGGTATAAGTGCCATTGTAGCCTCGATTCGGCCCAATGTATCACATACCGCATAGCATACACCTCTCTCAATGTCGCAGCGGACAACATCCTCCGAAGGGTATCCGCCACCCCACTGGTGCATATTGCCGCTTGCACGCATAATCCCCTTTGCATGCTCAAAGAGCTGCATCAGTTCGGGAATATCGCTGTATGTTGCTTTGCGTATGTGCATAAACAGATATTACTCTAAACTGTACTCCTTTTTCTCCTCTTCTGTCAAGGACCAATCATGTTCCGGGTCCTTGCGGTATTTGTCAATAAGTTCCTGCAAAGAAGGAAATGGCCATACGCGGGCGGTGTTGTCATCTGATGCTGTAACAATATATTTCCCGTCTGGGCTGAAAACGGCAGAAATGACAGACCGGTCATGCTTCAACGGTTCTGTTACCGGATTGCCGGTTGCTGCATCCCATACGCGGGCGGTGTTGTCATCTGATGCTGTAACAATATATTTTCCGTCGGGGCTGAAGACAGCTGAATTGACATAGTTATCATGCTTCAACGGTTCTGTTACCGGCTTGCCGGTTGCAGCATCCCACACGCGGGCGGTGTTGTCATCTGATGCTGTAACAATATATTTCCCGTCGGGGCTGAAGACGGCAGAACGGACACAGCCATCATGCTTCAACGGCTCTGTTACCGGCTTGCCTGTTGCTGCATCCCACACGCGGGCGGTGTTGTCATTGGATGCTGTAACGATATATTTCCCATCTGGGATGAAGACGGCATAAATGACATAATCATCATGCTTCAACGGCTCTGTTAGTTGGTCACCGGTTGTAGCATCCCACATGCGGGCGGTGTTATCCCAGGATGCTGTAACGATATATTTCCCGTCGGGGCTGAAGACGGCATAAATGACATAATCATCATGCTTCAACGGCTCTGTTAGTTGGTCACCGGTTGCTGCATCCCATACGCGGGCGGTGTTATCCCAGGATGCTGTAACGATATATTTCCCGTCGGGGCTGAAGACGGCAGATTCAACTAAATCATCGTGTTTCAACGGTCCTGTCACCGGATTGCCGGTTGCTGCATCCCATACGCGGGCGGTGTTATCCCAGGATGCTGTAACGATATATTTCCCATCATGGCTGAAGACGGCAGATTCAACCCTACGATTGTGCTTCAACGGTTCTGTCACCGGATTGCCGGTTGCAGCATCCCATACACGGGCGGTGTTGTCATAGGATGCTGTAACGATATATTTCCCGTCTGGGCTGAAAACGGCAGATTCAACCCTACGATTGTGTTTCAACGGCTCTGTTAGCAGCTTGCCGGTAGCAACATTCCACACACGGGCGGTGTTGTCATAGGATGCTGTAACAATATATTCCCCGTCGGGGCTGAAGACTGCTGAATAGACACTGTTATCATGCTTCAACGGCTCTGTTACCGGATTGCCGGTTGCTGCATCCCATACGCGGGCGGTGCTGTCCTTGGATGCTGTAACGACATGTTTTCCATCGGTGCTGAAGACGGCAGAATTGACATCCCCATCATGCTTCAACGGTTCTGTCACCGGCTTGCCTGTTGCAGCATCCCACACGCGGGCGGTGTTGTCCTTGGATGCTGTAACGACATGTTTTCCATCGGTGCTGAAGACGGCAGAATTGACATCCCCATCATGCCTCAACGGTTCTGTCACCGGATTGCCGGTTGCTGCATCCCACACACGGGCGCTGTTATCCCAGGATGCTGTAACGATATATTTCCCATTGGGGCTGAAGACGGCAGAATTGACACTACCGTCGTGCTTTAACGGTTCTGTTACCGGCTTGCCGGTTGCTGCATCCCACACGCGGGCGGTGTTGTCCCAAGATGCTGTAACAATATATTTCCCATTGGGGCTGAAGACGGCAGAACAGACATAATCATCATGCTTCAACACATTTGTTACCAGCTTGCCGGTTATAGCATCCCACACGCGGGCGGTGTTGTCATCTGATTCTGTAACAATATATTTCCCGTCAGGGCTGAAGACGGCAGAAATGACAGACCGGTCATGCTTCAACGGCTCTGTTACCGGATTGCCGGTTGCTGCATCCCATACGCGGGCGGTGTTATCCCAGGATGCTGTAATGATATATTTCCCGTCGGGGCTGAAGATTGCAGAATAGACCCTACCGTCGTGCTTTAGTATGCTTCTGCAATATATATCATCTTTTTGCGGATAATCGCATTCTCTTAATTTTGATGCAGCCTCCGGAACATACGGTCTGTCGGGGGTGTCAAGGTTCTTAGGCAGAGCATATAACGCCATTCGCAAAGCTTTTGTAATGTTTCCTTTTCCGTATTCCTTTTGTGCTTCACTGGATAGATATTTCGATTGAGTGACAAGCAGTTTGTCTTGCCTTTCAATTAATTCTTTGTTTGCTTTATAAAACCATCCACTAACAAATATCGAAAGCATGACTAAAAAAGAAAGGAGGATAGCCCAGACCCAACGTTTTCGTTTCTGTTCACGATTGTATCCTTGCCATAAGGTGTCGAATCTCAAACTGAACATTCTAGCCACGACTTTAATAGCAGCAGCATTCTTGCCAAGTTCGTTAATGTTAATAGCAAGAATTTCTTTTTCACCTTGCAGTGATTTCAATGCTGGCGGAAAGCACTCTTTTTCCAAGTCTTCGGAAAAGGGTTCGCCTTCTACAACAAATGGAATGATATACTCTTCGCGCCCGTTATCAATGAAATACTGCACTTCTTTATTTACCCATGGTGATTTTGCAGAGCGAGGAGAACATATAACGATAAGATACTTTGATTCACTCAAAGCCGTTTCAATCTCTTCGGCAAGAAAGCCTCCTGCAAGTTCAAGCGAATCGCGGAATATAGGGCGTATAGATTTCGGCAGTTCTTCATTTTTCTTTCTAAGTTTTGTAGGGAAATGATAGTGACTTAGCTTCTTGCGTAACCATTCTGCATCTTTGAGGTCTTCTCTTTTGTAACTTATGAATGCAAAATATCTTTTATCCATAGCAGTATTCTAGTTGTGTCTAACAATATATTATATTCTATTAGCTAACAAACGAAGCGATTTGGATGTGTTAACTTGCTTTATCGTTAAACAATATTAATTTTATTGTTTTTCTTTGTTTGTTTATTGTTTTTCGATAAAACAGTGTTACATTTGCATTGCCGGCTAAGACAAAAATAATAAAATGTAATTAAAGACTCAGGAATTATGAAAACAAAAAGTTACAAAGGGTTATTTGGAGCGACATTGTTCGCGTCGTTATTGTGTGCAGCAAACATAGTTTGGATAATTTGCCAAAGTTATTTCGTCTGTACCGAAAGCGGTGAGGGCTGTATAACATGGCACGAAGAGCTATACCCAGTTCAAATGATTCTGTTTTTAGGAAGGTTGCTCTTTAAGAATGCGTTCTATGCATTGATTGTGGTTTTCCTGGTTAAGCAGTACAAGGCTGTAAAGAGCGGTGTTCTCTTTCCGCGTGCGAATATCGGCATAATGTACACCATTGCCGTTTGTTATCTGATAGGTAACTTCTGTCACGCAAACTTCGATACATTTTTAATACCCGAAACAGAAGGGAGGGCGAGTCTTGTCATCAGTACCGATACATTGATATATGCAATGTTGCTTTTGGTGTTTGCATCGATTTACAAGATTGCCGTGAAGGTGAGCGAAGAAAACACACTGACAATTTAGAATTTCAAACGGCTTATTAATTATAACAGATTATGTCTATTGTAGTAAATGTTGACGTCATGCTTGCAAAACGCAAGATGACTCAGGGCGAGCTTGCCGAAAAGGTGGGAATAACACAAGCCAATCTTTCCATTCTAAAGACTGGAAAGGCTAAGGCCGTACGATTCAGCACTCTGGATGCCTTGTGCAAGGCTCTCGATTGCCAACCGGGTGACATCCTCGAATACCGGGAATAAGATGAAACTGCGATTTTTTCATATAACAATCCTATTGCTTATTGCAACGGGGACTATGGCACAGGAAAGCATTGTTTATAAGGGTGTGCTTACAGGAGTCAACAGTGCTCCTGTCGAGTATGCAACCATAAGCATTCCGAGTCATAGGTCAGGTACATTGTCGGGGCCGGATGGAACGTTCTCAATACAACTGCCTATAGGTTGCAGTGACACTGTGCTGATAAGCCATGTGTCGTATAACGAGTTGAGAGTTTCTGCTGACAAGCTCCTTACAATGGCATCGCCCATAATCATGCAGCCAAAGGAACTTGACGAATTGGTCGTGTACGATGGCAAGAGGAAAAAGGCCAGGCTTGCAGGTAAGGGAACCCGTATTCCCGGTGGCGTGACAACATTCACGACAGGAAGCCTAGGGAATGAGATTGGTACGGTGGTTGAGGTGAAAAGAGTGTTCGAGGTGCATGAGTTCTCATTCACTGTGTGCTCGAACAATCTCGACAATGCAAGGGTGAGCATGAATATCTATAAGACCGACGAGACGGGAATGACCTTTATGAACAAACTGCATGCTCCGGTCTATGCCGATATTCCTGCTAGTGACGGAAAACAGAAAATCACTGTCGTGCCGGATAAGCCTTTGGTGATTGAGCCCGGAATCTATTTCGTCTCGCTTATGTTTGTTGATTGCGGCAGCTCGGCTGATATTGATAATGGAACCATACACTTCCCTTTATACATAAAAAGATCCTACACGCGTAAAGGTGCCGGTTGTGGACTTGAAAAGGTTCCTGTGAACATGGGACTTGATGTCAGTGGATTCGAGTACAGATGAATTTATCACTATTATGTTGGCATGACGGTGGTATATACCTTGTCTTTGCCAACTCTCTTTGTGCTCGATGCATGCAAAAAACACATGCTTGTCTGATGGAGTTTTGCCCGTTTATCACTATCTTCGCAAAAAATGAAAAAACGGCACGACTAATCAATTTGTTATATAATGAAAAGGATCTTTTATTCAATTTTTACATTATCGATTATGCTGACACAGTTTGCATGTACATCGCAGAAGAAAGAGGAGAGCAACAGCATTCTCAAGGAGAGCAATGCTCCGTTCGGGGCTCCTGAGTTCGACAAGTTCAAGATTGAGGATTACAAGGAGGCATTCGACCGCGGGTTCGAGGAGAAGCGTGCCGACATAAAGGCTATCATCGAAAACAGCGATGCTCCGACATACGCCAACACTATCGATGCACTTGAAATGAGCGGAAGAACGCTCGACAAGGTGGGTGCGATATTCTTCAACCTCAATGAGAGCGAGAATACTCCGCAAATGACGGAGATTGAAGAGTATGTTGTTCCTAAGATGACCGAACTGAGCGGTTACATATTCATGAACGATACTCTTTTCAACCGTATTCGTGCAATATACGATGCAAAAGAGAGCTTAGGCCTTAACGAGGAGCAGAGCATCGTTCTTGAGAACTACTACCAGGGTTTTGTACGTGGCGGTGCGTTGCTGAATGCCGAGGACAAGGCGAAGCTGCTTGACATCGACACCAGGATTGGTCTTGCGCAGATCAAGTTCAGCACAAACCTTCTTGCCGACAACAAGGCATTCAAGCTCGAAATAACCGACAAGGCCGACCTTGCAGGCTTGCCGCAGAGCGTGATTGATGCCGCTGCAAGCGAGGACGGCAAGAGCTGGGTGTTCACGCTTGACAAGCCCAGCTGCATACCGTTCCTGCAGTATGCCGACAACCGTGCTCTGCGCGAGAAGGTTTACAAGGCATACTATGGTCGCGGCGACAACAATAACGAGAACGACAACAAGGCCATAATAAAGGAGATTCTTCAGCTTCGTCAGCAGAAGGCAAAGCTGCTCGGCTTCGAGAGCTTCGCACACTTTGTGCTCGACGAGAAGATGGCCAAGACACCTGAGGCTGCACTTGACCTGCTGAACAAGATTTGGGAGCCTGCTGTAAAACGCGCTGCCGAAGAGAAGGCCGAGCTGCAGAAGATTGCCGACCGCGAGGGTGCCGGAATAAAGATTGAGGGCTGGGACTGGTTCTACTATACCGAGAAGCTGCGCAAGGAGAAATATGCTCTCAACGACGAGGCAATCACTCCATACTTCAAGCTGGAGAATGTTCTCCAGGGAGCATTCGACTGTGCGACAAAGCTCTACGGTGTGAAGTTTGTAAAGCGCACGGATATCCCTGTGTATCATCCGGAGGTAAGCACATACGAGGTGCTTGACAGCGAGGGAAATCACCTGAGTATCTTCTATACCGATTTCTTCCCGCGCGACACAAAGCGTCAGGGTGCATGGATGACAAACTTCGTGAACCAAAGGAATATCTGCGGCGAGAATATCCGCCCAATGGTTGTTAACGTGTGCAACTTCACTACTCCACAAGGAGATGTTCCGGCTCTCCTGAATATCGACGAGACACGCACTCTGTTCCATGAGTTCGGACACGCGCTGCACGGAATGCTCACGCAGACACATTATCCGAGCGTGAGCGGTACAAACGTGAAGCACGATTTTGTAGAGCTGTTCTCTCAGGTAAATGAAAAGTGGTCTATTCACCCTGAGGTGCTGCCTACATACGCAAAGCACTACAAGACAGGTGAAACAATACCCGATTCTCTGATAGCTAAGATGCAGAAGAGCGCGCACTTCAACCTCGGCTTTGAGACAACAGAGCTTGTGGCTGCAGCTTTGCTCGACATGAAGATGCACCTTATTGAGGATTACAGCAATTTCGACTGCAACGAATATGAGAAGGTTCTGCGCAAGGAGCTCGGTTTCATAAACGAGATTGAGTACCGCTACCGCAGCACGAACTTCGCGCATGTGTTCGGCGGAGGATATGCAGTGGGATATTATGCCTATCTATGGGCCGAAGTGCTCGACTGCGATGCGTTTGAGCTGTTCCTGGAGAAGGGAGTGTTCGACCCTGCAACTGCAGCTGCATTCAAGAGACTTGTAGAGATGGGCGGAAGCAAGGACCCGATGCGCGAGTATCGTGAGTTCAGAGGTGCAGACCCGAACCCTGATGCACTCCTCCGTGCACGTGGACTTATATAATTATGAATATGGAAGAGAGAATAGAAAAAGCTGTATCGCTCTTCAAAGAGGGATACAATTGCAGCCAATCTGTAGTGGCGGCATTTTCCGACATGTACGGATTTACACACGAGCAGGCACTCAAGATGTCGGCATCGTTCGGCGGCGGTATAGGACGTATGCGCCAGACTTGCGGTGCGGCGTGCGGGCTCTTTATGCTGGCAGGGCTTGAGACCGGTTGCACGGATGGCAAGGACCGTGACGGAAAGGAGGCCAACTACAAGGTGGTGCAGGAGCTTGCCGAGGAGTTCCGCAAGCGTAACGGCTCGATTGTATGTGCCGAGCTGTTAGGGCTGTCGAAAGCGGCACCTACTCCAACGACACCCGAAGCACGTACTGCGGAATACTACAAGAAACGCCCATGCGTGAAAATGGTGGAAGAAGCTGCACGGATATGGGTTGAATACCTGCAGAAAAACTGTTGAACTTTATATTTGACAATAAGCGGGCCAGGAGATTGTTCTCGGCCCGCTTATTGTACGTATTGGGCCGATTTTTTGTAAAAACAGGCAAAGATATCGGTAAATATATTGAAAATCACTCACTTTTTGTTTGTCATATTAAAAATTTGTTGTACTTTTGCACCCGAAATCGGAAACAGGGTGCCAAAAGCGTTTGTTTTTTAAGCTAATGCTTTATGTGACAACATGTTTTTATGAGAGAGAATGGCTATATTAATGTTGAATTAAAATATTAAGAAATTATGATTGAGAATGCTGGTGCATTTGCAGGCCGTATTTGGACTGCTTTGAACGAGACAGAGGGTCTTACTCTTAAGGAGATCAAGACTAAGGCAAAACTGAAAGAGAAGGAACTTTACCTCGGTTTGGGTTGGTTGCTTCGTGAGGACAAGATCTTTACTTGCGTTGCAGGTGAGGAGGAGATCTTCGCTCTTAAGTAATTGAAAAAAGATTCAATTCAATACAAAGAAAGTGCCGGAAAATTCCGGCACTTTCTTTGTATTTTGAGGCAAGGTGGACATTTTGGGTGATGAAACCGTTGCAATATCTAAAAAAGAAACCGGCACCGTTGATTTTCACAACTTAAACCTGGTTGATTTTTGGAAATAGTGCGAGGATTGTTTGACTGCTAGTTAGACACTCTGCAAGGAGTGGCTAACTGAAGGAGTTCCACAGCACCCAAAAATCAAACAGAAAGTTTAAG
>JAZNSN010000059.1:0-25692 GCA_045591315.1 Bacteroidaceae bacterium | reverse complement strand
CCAGGGAGTTGGAGAGATATTTTGTCTTCCTAAGACCGCTTGGCCTCCGACTTGCTTTAACTTCGTTGAAGTTCGGCTGCGCTCACTGCAATAGTTCAAGTAAACTTGACTCTTGTTCGCTTGCACGAACTTTCTGCTTTCTCCTTTCTGAAGTCGGATCGTAGCCATGTCGTTCTGTGAGCCAAGGAGTTGGAGAGATATTTTGTCTTCCTAAGACCGCTTGGCCTCCGACTTGCACCGAACTCGCTATCGTCGCTATCCGGTGCATTACCTGTAAAGGAACCTGCCAATATCTGGGAAGTCTCAATCTCCACCAGCGTCACTACAGGCGGTGTGTAAAATTCTTTATTCGGTTTTTTCTGTTTCATTGGTTAGTTATTGTTTTTCATTTATAAAGGCTACTAAAGCAGAAAGGAGAAAGGAGAAAGGAGAAAGTTCGTGCAAGCGAACAAGAGTCAAGTTTACTTGAACTATTGCAGTGAGCGCAGCCGAACTTCAACGAAGTTAAAGGAGAAACGGAGATCCCTCGTCGCTACGCTCTGTCGGGATGACAAGCACACGATTATCTTTGCTCTGTACTCTTTGCCCTGTTATTTGTACTCTGTTATCTTTGCTCTGTTATCTGTTCTCTGTTCTCTGTTCTCTGTACTCTGTTATCTGTTCTCTTTCATCTAAAAAAAGCGCGCTACCGCACGGCACGTTAGGGTGCTGCAGATAGCGCATTGTATCTTATATTTTATATCTACATTTAGGGGAGGTACTTGCAATACGTTATAATTCAACACGTTACAATAAGAAGGAGCAAGTATTTCCCCTACCCGTCCCGGACTGTTGCAGTATATGGTGTTACCGTTTTGCATTTTGTTTTCCCAGTTATCTGTTTTCTGTTCTCTGTACTCTGTTATCTGTACTCCGTACTCTGTTCTCTGTTGGCTTCGCCCAAGTTGCTCTCGCTCGGCATAGTAAAAGTAAACTTTTTCTCTGCACTCGCTTACTCGCAACTTTCTCTGTAATCTGTACTCTGTTCTCCACAAAAATAGTTAAAATGATTCCTTTTTTGCAAATGTTAAAAAAGGATTTTCAAGCCATTTAAGTGCTGTTATTCTTTTTTAACTAAAAAGCAGGAGCGGCCAATTGGCCGCTCCTGGGTATCACTGCAATAGATATCAGTTATTTGTTGCGGTTCTTTTCTATTTGAACCTTGACAGCATCAATCGCTCCAAGAAGAGCGTCCTCAAAGGTGTCGCTTGTCTTTGAAGCAAACACTTCGCCTGCTCCTGTTGACAGACGCAATGCAACCTCCTTGTTGTGTGCAGTCTCAGGCTTAATCAGTTTCATATTCACCTCTAACGATGTTGCACCTTCGCAAAGCTTTTCGAGCTTTGCAACTTTTTTCTCCACGAACTCCACCAACTGTTGTGATGCATCGAAATGAATGGATTGAATTCTTGTTACCATAATTAAACCTCCTATATATTTAGTTAACACCGGCTCTTGGATGAGCCTTTTCATATACTTTCTTAAGTTCTTCGAATGTAAGGTGAGTATAAATCTCCGTTGTCGCCAACCGCTTATGCCCCAGCAGTTCCCTGACAACTCCTATTTCGGCACCGTTGTTAAGCATTGCCGTAGCGAATGAATGACGCAATACATGAGGGCTTCTCTTCTTTACAGAGCCTATATTACCCAAACGGGTGTTGACCATTCGGTAAACGGCAGAGTGGCTTATGCGGTTTCCCTTGGACGAAAGGAAAAGAGCATCGCAATGCAAAGAGGGCAAAGCCGAACGCACGGCAAGATAATGTTCCAGTTCGCGACCCAGTTCTCCTGCAAACGGAATGATGCGCTCGCGGCTGCGCTTACCGAACACCTTTATTAAGGATGCTTGCATATCGACACCGGAAACGTCAAGACCTACAAGCTCGGAGAGACGTATGCCTGTTTCGTAGAAAAGCATAAGAATCATCCTGTCACGGCAGGCCTCATAGCTGCCGTCGGGAAGCTGTTCGTCCAGCAAGGAATCCATATCGGCCTCCTTGACGAATGCAGGAAGCCTCTTCCTGCGCTTGGGACCCTGAATGGCCGAGGCAGGGTTGCCGCTTACATGGCCTTCGCGACAAAGATAGTCGTAGAATGTGCGCAACGAACTCAGCCTGCGACACACCGTAGCCGGAGAAGAACCGCTATCCATGAGCGATGCAGCCCAGGCACGTACCAGGTCGCTGTCGGCATCGGAAAAAGAAAAGGACCCATCGACAGAGTGCAGAAAGTCGCGGAAGGCACGTATATCCTTCGCATACGCCCTGAGCGTATGCATAGAGTAGTTCCTCTCGACTCTCAAGAACCCTATGAATGAGTCTATAAACATATTCGTTGCCGAAAGAGAAAGTCTTTCGGCAACGAATATATATCAGTTTAATTTAAAAAACAAGAAAAGGTGCGAGTTTTTATTCCTCGTTTGCACGGAGCTTCTGTACATAGATTGCATGCTCCATCTTCAGTCTCTTGAGTACTGAAGGCTTGTCAAACTGCTGACGTGCGCGCAACTCCTTAATTACACCGGTCTTCTCGAATTTTCTCTTGAATTTCTTGAGAGCTCTTTCAATGTTCTCGCCCTCTTTAACAGGTACTACAATCATTTCCTATTTATTTTTTAGTTTATATTATTTCACTCCATACAAAATGCGGTGCAAAATTAGGGACATTTTCTCAATTGGCAAAACTTTTACACTATTTTTTGCAGAAAAGGATGAAAGAAAGGGGGAAGAGGGCATGCAAGGCAAAAGGTGCAAGGTGTAATGTTCAAGGTTTAAAACTTTTATTGGCTCAACAGCAAAAAGGTGTGGGATGAGAAAAAACTATAAAGCAAAACTAAGGTTTTTTAAATCTCGCTATCTCTCTTCATTATATTCTTATGCAGTTCTCAACCTTAAACTGTAGGTTGTTACTGAACGAAGAACTTGCTATCATTACTTTTTCTCTCGTGAAAAAGAAATCAAACAGAAAGTTTAAGTGGCAAGACCTCTTTGACTGAAAGATGTCGTTTACGACTTTTGAATTTTTTAAATCGACAATACCGCCAGCAATTAGTCGTGCGTAGCACCTATGAAATTGGTGCTACGCACGGGTTGCTATAAGGGCGGTATTATCAACCAAAAAGAGGTTGACTGAAATTCCCGTGTGCCGGGCGTTTTGGTCCTTTGCGCGACAAAGGACATGATAGAACGACAACAAGAAGAATAAAAGATAACTGATTAAGGGTAAAACGGACCTTGGAATAAGATATCTTGGATAGAAATTAATCGTACATGTACAATATTAACCACAGTAAATTTACGTTGAGCCGTAAATTTCTACTGAGCCTCATTAACCGCAGGGCTTGAGATTTGTCTCTTAGAGACCCATCGACTTCGTTGTTTGCTGTCGGCGTAGCCGGTGCAAACGGATAGAACGAAGGAGATAACCGTAGGTGAAAGCCCAACAAACAAAAAAGCGGATAACAAAAGTTATCCGCTTGTGGGCCATCCAGGGCTTGAACCTGGGACCTCCAGATTATGAGTCTGTTGCTCTAACCAACTGAGCTAAAAGCCCGAGTATTCTGTTTTCGAATACTTTGCAAAGGTATGGCAATTTCTCTTATATTGCAAATTTTTTATGCTAAAATTTGTAATAGTGTTATATGCAGAGTCAACAAGGGTGTCCTGTCTGTGCCTTATTGCGGTCTCAATCAGCTCTAATCTCCGTTCCAAGGCATTGCGGCATCAATACTTCATCCAACGCCAGAGTTCCTTTATGTTAGGCTTCTTGCCATGCATGAGAATGCCGACACGGTAAATCTTTGCAGCACCCCATACTACAATAAGGAACGATGCGTAGAGGATAACTGCCGAAACGGCAATCTCCCATGTCGGAATCTCGTACGGTATGCGTGCCATCATCACGATAGGCGATGTGAGCGGTATCATCGAGAACCAGAATGCAAGTTCCGATGTGGGGTCGTTTATTACAGACAGCATTACGAACAGGCTGACAATAATTGGGATTGTGATAGGAGTCTGCAACTGTTGTGCATCCTGCGGGCTATCGACAGACGAACCTACAGCCGCGTACATTGCAGCATAGAGCAGGAATCCTCCTACAACGAACACCAGCAACGATGCCAGTATGGTTGCAATGTAGCCGGCATTGCTCAGCATCATCACAGCTTGCAGCATGCCAATTTCGGCACCGCCCTGCATAGCTGCCTGCGCACCTCCCTCTCTCATCATGGTGAGTGCCTGCATAATCTCATCGGGCAGAATCATTGGCAACACAAAGTATGCTGTTCCGCCAATAAGTACAATCCATATTACAATCTGCAGCACAGCAACGCATGCAACGCCCAGTATCTTGCCCATCATCATATCGAACGGGCGCACCGATGACACCATTACCTCAAGCACGCGGTTGTTCTTCTCTTCGATTACCGACTGCATCACCATCACACCGTAGATAAGCAGGAACATGTATAGCATGAAGCTCAGAATGTACGCAAGCACAGTTGCCACAACCGATGACGACGATTCCGCTTCCTCCTCTTCACCGGCACTGTTCTTGTACGACTGCATGTTGACATCGCTCTTTATGTCGGCAAGAATCTCCGGCAAATTCTCAATGTTGTGCTTCTTGAGCTTCTCGTTCTGCAGTACCATTTCAATCTGCGTAGCGATGTTCTGTTCAAGGGCAATGGAGGTTGAACCGTTGGTGTATATCTGCACGTCGTTGTTGTTCTCCATTATGTCGCTTCCTATGTGCAGAACGGCAAAATACCCGCTGTACTCTTTTCTTGCAATCTCAATCGGCAGAGGCGTGGTCTCGAACACGACTTCGTCACTGCTCTGGAGCGCAGGAGCTATTATCTTGCTCTCATCTACAACAGCAATCTGCTTCTGTTCTCCCTTGGAATATAATGATATAAGTACAGGCGCGAACATCATGCCCAGCATCAGTACAGGTGTGAGCAGTGTCGTTATGATAAACGATTTCTTGTGAACGCGCTCGTTGAATTCCCTTCCAATTATTATTCCTATCTTGCTTTTCATCTCAAATGTCATTTATAGTTAAAGATTCCCGTTCACGGCGCGAATGAATATGTCGTTCATAGACGGTATTATCTCGCGGAACGAGCGCATTTCAACACTCTCGTTTGCAGCAGCAATCACTGCGCGTACCTCTTCGTCTGTGGCAATGTGCAGTTTTATCTTGTTGAATCCGGCAGGTGACGGAGCTGAATCCATTATCTCGCAACGTCCTGCAAGAGCCTTAAGAATATTCTGTTCCTCTCCTCTGTAGTCTATCTCAAAGATGTTCGACCCGTGTCTGTGGCGAATTTCGTCAACATTTCCCGAAAGTATGTTCTTCGACTGGTTTATCAGAGTGATGTGGTCGCACACCTCTTCTACCGACGACATGTTGTGTGTAGAGAAGATTATCGTTGCACCCTTGTCGCGGAGAGCAAGAATTTCGCCTTTAAGCAGGTTCGCGTTAATGGGGTCGAAGCCGGAGAACGGCTCGTCGAAGATAAGCAGCTTAGGCTCGTGGAGCACCGTTGCTATGAACTGTACTTTCTGGGCCATACCCTTAGAGAGTTCGCTGACGTTCTTGTCCCACCAGCTCTCTATGCCGAACTTCTCGAACCAAACTTTCAGTTTGCAGGTAGCTTCCTTGCGCGACAAGCCTTTAAGGCGTGCGAAGAATATAGCCTGTTCACCCACTTTCATCTTCTTGTATAGTCCGCGCTCCTCCGGCATGTAGCCTATGCGATATACGTCATCGGCACTTATCTCTTTTCCGCCGAACATCACACGTCCGCTGTCGGGTGCGATAATGCGGTTGATTATACGGAGCAATGTTGTCTTTCCGGCTCCGTTAGGTCCAAGCAAGCCATATATCGACCCCTCCGGTATCGACAGCGATACATCGTCGAGGGCCACATGCTTTGCAAACCTCTTTGTTACGTTTTCAATTCTTATCAGGTCCATAGTTCTTATGTTGCTGTTTTCTTGTTAGACGTGGCGAAGTTATAAAAACTTCGCGTTTCACCCCCCCGAAATGTTAATTTTTATTAAACAACAGATGCCTGTTGCTGGCGGTTGTCCAGGAAGGGTTTATACGGGTACAAATGTAAATAAAATTTCTTTATGAAGGAATTTTTGTATAAATTCGCATTCAAAGAAATTCAGTGTATGTTCGAAGGAAAGAAGGTCATTATATTCGATTTGGGCGGTGTGCTTATAGACCTGCATATCGACCGCTCGTTTGCTGCATTGGTTGGGCTTGGCGTCGATTCAGCTATTCTGACAGAAAGAAACTGTCTCATGAACAGCTATATGATGCAGTTCGACAGAGGTGATATCTCAAAGGAGGAGATGTTCGCATACATGGCATCAAGCATCCCGGCAGCAGCGCGCGAGAGACTCGGAGCCGAACTGGAAAGCACATTGCAGACAATATGGAACATGATGCTCGGCAGCTATGCCCCGTACAAGTTCCACCGCATACAGCAGCTGCGTTCGCAGGGTTATCGTGCCGTAATTCTCAGCAACACCAATGACGGTCATTGGAGCGAGCTGGAGCGTCTTTTCATCGAAGCTATGGGCGAGCCTATGCAGAATTTCTTCGATGCCTTCTATCTCTCCTACCGCATGCATCTCCGTAAGCCCGAAAAGGAGATATTCCTGGAACTCCTCAAGGCTGAGGGCGCAGAGCCCTCCGATTGTATCTTCTTTGACGATTCGGCCGAGAACTGCGAGGTTGCCAGGTCGTTAGGCATCGATGCAGTGCTCATGGGGCGCAACGCCGTGTGGAGCAATGAACTTATGGGCAAATAGAATATGGAACATATTACCGACATATATAAGTACAATCCGCAGCCATGCGTTGCTACCATAGGCTCGTTCGACGGGGTACATCTGGGGCATAGGGCTATGCTCGAAGAGCTCCGTGCCTATGCTTCCGGTGCAGGCCTGCCTCTTATGGCAGTTACCTTTGCACGTCATCCGCGTCTGCTCTTCGACGGCAATTGCGAGCCGTTCCTCCTCACGAGCAACAGCCAGAAGGTTGCACTCCTTGCTTCTGCCGGAGCCGATATCGTGGCAGAACTCGATTTCGACACCCTGATGGCCGGCATGTCTGCCGAGCGTTTCATGAAGGAGATTCTTAGGGATCGTCTTGGCGTGAAGCTGCTGGCAATAGGTTATGACCACCATTTCGGCAAGCCGTGCGACGGCGAAGGTTTCGAGTGCTATGCCGAATATGGCAAGAAGTTGGGCATAGAGGTAGTAAAGCTATCTCCTTTTGCTGTTGACGGAATAGCTGTAAGCTCTTCGGTTGTGCGCCGTGCGCTTGTTGCAGGAGACCTTCCGCTGGCATACAAGGCTCTTGGCCACAGCTATGTTCTTGAAGGCACCGTAGTGCACGGAGCCGGCATAGGACGCAGAATAGGCTTTCCTACAGCCAATCTCCTTCCTGCAGAGGAGATGATGCTCTTGCCGGCCGACGGAGTCTATGAGGTCCTGTTCCGCATAGGCAGTGCATGCCATAAGGGTGTGATGAACATAGGTGTCAAGCCTACAGTTGACAATAACCGCCTGCGTACGATAGAAGTCCATCTGTTGGATTTCTCAGGCGACATATACGGAAAGAGTGTTAGCGTTGAGCTTGTCCGCCGCTTGCGTGGCGAACAGCATTTTGAAAATATTGATGCCTTGTGCTTTCAGATAGAAAATGATGTTGCAAGGGTAAAAAACGGAATCTGATTATTATGAGAAAGAATCTTAAGGTACTGGGTGTAATAGTGCTTCTTCTGATTGTCTATGCGGCATTTCAGGGTATTTTTACAGGGATTGCCATAGGAGTTGCCATGGGGTGTTCAATAGCGGCAGGAAAGGTTTCTGTCGAGCAGCTCGCGAATATTGGGAACGTAGAGAAAATAACTGATATACCCGGTCTCGAAGGGTGTGGTATAGAGGTTGTGGCAGTGGCTCTTTTTCTTGCAGCATTGAGCATGTTGCTCTTTATACACCTTACAAAACTCTTCCGCCTGAGAGTGAGCCTTTTCAGGTCAATAGCATTTAAGCCTTTGATTGTATCGACACTTTTAGTGTTCTCTTCAATGTTTGCCCTGAACATATTTGTTCAGTTCTTCCCTCTTGACGACCTGTTGGCCAATGAATTCCAGGGCCTTAGCCGCAGCCTGTTGGGTGCGTTTACGATATCTGTACTGGCTCCATTGCTCGAAGAAGTGATGTTCCGAGGTGCGATTCAGGGTTATATGATGCGTACGTTCCGTTCTCCTTGGCTTGCTATTGTTGTCGCAGCGCTAGTGTTCGGAATCTTCCACATGAATCCTATCCAGATTGTTTATGCTTCCCTTTTAGGCTTTGTCTTCGGTTGGATATACTATCGTACCGGCAGCCTTATGTCTGTAATTGTAGGTCATGTGCTGAATAACAGTATAGCTACACTTACCATGCTCTGCTTCGGCGAGAGAACCGAGACCGAGATAATAGAGGAATTCTCTCCTTTTGCCGAGAATGTCATGTCTGGAATTCTGTTCGTACTGTTCACTGCAGTTTCTCTCTTTCTTGCAGTGAAACTGAACCGTATGCTGCCGGTTCCTCCTGTACCATGGCACGATAGCGACGAGAAACCGCAGCCTTCATGCGAATCATCGGAAGCTTCGGTTGCAATGCATGAAAACAGCAGCGGGCAATAGCCCCCGGCTGTTATATCCTGGTACTGTATCCTTTCAGCCTTGCGCGCAGGGTCTTGGCTCTTGCCGGGGCTACTGCCTTGTCGAGCAGTGCCCAGAACCGTTCGCTATGGTTCATCTCAACAGTGTGGCACAGTTCGTGCAGAATGACATAATCGACAAGCTCGTCGGGCAGCATCATCAGGTATATGCTAAGGTTGATGCTGCCTCTTGAACTGCAGCTGCCCCAGCGTGTGTGAACGTCGCGCAGGGTACATCGGCTATAACTGAACCCGTGCTTTCTTGCAAGTACCTCAAGGCGTTGCGGCAGTACCGCTCTTGCAGCTTTTGCCATAGTGTTCCTTATAACCTTGCGCAACCACTCCTGTATGTCGCTGCCGTTGAAACGTGTGCCTTCGGGGCATAGCAGCACGAAGCGGTTCCCATTTCTCCTGAGCAGGAATTTTTCATGCTCATGTTCGGCTATCCCGAAGTTGAAGTTGTCGCTTTCAATGCGGTAGGAGGTATCGATGGTCTCCGGCTTCTGCTTCAGCATCTGTTGCGTGAGTTTCTCGCCGCACTGTTCAAGAGCCCTCTCGATATCTTTGCCTGTAGCAAGCAGGGGAACTGTCATCAGTATGCTGTCGTGCCGGGCGCGCATGACGATACGACGCGCTCTAGGGTTGCGCGTAATCACTACAGTACCCCAAACGGGGTGCTCCAATATGCTTTTTGCGAGTGTTGCCATTCAGGCTACGATGTGGGTGCCCTGTATGCCGTCAATGGCATCGGCACGTGTGATGATTACCTCTTTTACTCCGTTCTCAATGGCACCGAAAGCATTCTCTATCTTTGGTATCATGCCACCGCTTACTGTGCCGTCGGCAAGCAGAGCCTTATAGCTTTCGCGTGTGATTGACGGTATAAGGCTTTCGGGCCTCTCAGGGTCGCGCATTACGCCCGGCAACTCAAAGCAGTAGGTGAGCGTAACGTCGTAATGCTCAGCAAGAGCCTTTGCGGTTTCGGCAGCCATTGTGTCGGCATTGGTGTTGAGCATATTGCCCTTGCCGTCGTGTGTGAGCGGTGCGATGACCGGTACTATGCCTTGTGCTATGAGCCCTGCAAGCATCTTGCCGTCGGCATGGTCAACATCGCCTGCAAAGCCGTAATCAACCTCTCCTGCCGGGCGTTTGTGTGCCGTTATTATATTGCAGTCGGCTCCTGTAAGCCCCAACGCATTCACTCCGCGTGCCTGCAGCTGTGCAACTATGTTCTTGTTCACTAGCCCGCCATACACCATTGTAACCACCTGCAGCATATCCTCATCGGTGATGCGCCGTCCGTTTACCATACGGCTCTCTATGCCCAGCCTTGCAGCCATGGCAGTAGCCGCCCGCCCGCCGCCATGTATAAGCACCTTATTGCCTCCGATAGCTGCAAAACGGTCGAGAAGATTGCCCAGAGAACCACTCTCCTCGACAATCTTCCCTCCAACCTTTATAATGGTGATTTTCTCTTTCATCAATAGTCAAGGTATGTATATCCGTACAGTCCCGAACGGTAGTTCGACAGGAACTCCTTGCCCTCTTCGAGCGATATGCGTCCCTCTTTCACAGCGCTTGTAACCCAACGCTCCAATGTGCGGACAAGTTTCCTCGCATCGTACTGTACATAATCGAGCACGTCGGCAATTGTCTCACCGTCGATAATCTTCTCTATGTGGTATCCGTTCTCGTCAACGCTCACATGCACGGCATTGGTGTCGCCGAACAGGTTGTGCATGTCGCCCAGAATCTCCTGATATGCTCCCACAAGGAACGCACCCAGATAGTAGGGCTCGTTCGTCTTCATACGGTGTACCTTGAGCGAGTCGGCCTTGCTGTTGTAGTTGATGAAATCGGTTATTTTTCCGTCGCTGTCGCATGTCATGTCCTGTATCGTGCAGCTGCGGTCGGGCCTTTCGTCAAGGCGGTGTATCGGCATTATCGGGAAGAACTGGTCGATACCCCAGCTGTCGGGCAGGCTCTGGAACAGCGAGAAGTTGCAGAAGTACTTGTCGGCTATGAGCTTAGGCAGCTTGCGCAAGTCATCGGGAACATGCTTCATGTTCTTTGCAATGGCGAGAATCTCTCGGATTACACTCCAGAACATGCTTTCGATCTGTGCGCGTGTCCTCAGGTCAACGATGCCATGGCTGAACAGCTCCAGAGCCTCTTCACGAATCTGCTGTGCATCGTGGAGAGCTTCAAGCATGGTACGCTGGTCAAGTTCGCACCAGATCTTGTAAAGCTCCTTCGCAAGGTCGTGGTCGTTTGCGGCAACCTCCCAATCCTCGTCCATCTGTGGCAGTGCCGCTGTCTCCAGCACTTCGAACACCAGTACGGCATGGTGGGCCGAAACCGAGCGTCCGCTCTCTGTGATTATGTTGGGGTGGGGGATTCCGTTTTTGTCCGCAGCATCGACCATGGTGTATATGGCGTCATTCACATACTCCTGGATAGAGTAGTTCACACTGCTCTCGCTGCTCGATGAGCGTGTACCGTCGTAATCGACACCCAAGCCACCGCCAATGTCGGTGAATTCGATGTTGTAGCCCAGCTTGTGCAGCTGTACATAGAACTGCGAAGCCTCGCGCAGTGCAGTCTTTATATGGCGTATGCGTGTCACCTGGCTTCCTATGTGGAAGTGGATCAAGCGCAGACAATCCTTTATGTCGTACTTTTCAAGAATCTCAAGAGCCTCCAGCAGCTCGCTCGATGTAAGTCCGAACTTGCTTGCATCGCCTCCGCTCTCTTCCCATTTTCCGCTGCCTTCCGAAGCCAGCTTGATACGTATTCCTATATTGGGGCGCACTCCCAGACGTTTGCCTATCTTGGCAATGCGCTTCAGCTCGTTGAGCTTCTCGACAACGAGGAATATGCGGCGTCCCATCTTCTGTGCAAGCAGTGCCAGCTCAATGTAGCTGTCGTCCTTGTAACCGTTGCATATAATGAGCGAGTCGCTGTCGGCATTCATGGCGATTACCGCATGAAGCTCCGGCTTAGAGCCGGCCTCAAGGCCGATATTGTACTTCTTTCCATGGCTCATTATCTCCTCGACTACAGGGCGCATCTGGTTCACCTTTATAGGATAGACTATGAAGTTCTCGCCTTTGTAGCTGTACTCTTCCGATGCAATCTTGAAGCATCCCGCAATCTTCTCGATACGGTTGTCAAGAATATCGGGGAAACGTATCAGTACAGGTGCAGTCACGTCGCGTAGCGACAACTCGTCCATAAGTTCCTTCAAATCGACCTGTACGCTGTCCTTTTTAGGTGTTACTGCTACGTTACCTTTCTCATTGATGCTGAAGTACGATGCTCCCCAACCTGTAATGTTGTAAAGCTCTTCAGAATCCTCTATGCGCCATTTTCTCATGTTCTTGGTGTACGATAAGAGTTAGTAATGTGCTATTATAGTCTCGTTTCCTTTAAAATCAAATCCCGAACTGTCTGCAGAATGCCTCTACCGAGGTTTCTATCTGTGTTCTGTCTTCGAGCTTGTCGGCCGTAAACCTGTGCTGTGCCTTGCTGTAGTGGGGCTCTCGTTTTGCAAGCTGCTCTGCAATGAACGTGCGCAGTTCATCATCGCTTTTCTCTTTAATAAGCGGTCTTTTGTTGCGTGCTATGCTCAGTCTTATGAAAAGCCTCTCAACCGGCACATCAAGGAACACTGTCGTTCCCTGGCTGTTCATGTAGTCAATGTTGTCGAAGAAGCATGGCGTGCCGCCTCCTGTGGATATTATAACATCCTCGAACTCGCCCACCTCATGCAGCATGTTCTGCTCTATGCGGCGGAACTGTTCCTCGCCCTGCTCGGCAAATATCTGCGCTATGCTCTTGCGGAACCTCTCCTCGATGTATATGTCAAGGTCTATGAACGGCAGTCCTAACCTGCTTGCAAGAGCGCGTCCGAGAGTAGTCTTGCCGGCTCCCATGTATCCCACAAGGAATATGCGTGTCATCACTTCTTCTTTGTATATTTTCTCTTTGCAGGGGCCTTTCCGCCCTCCTGCTGTTTCTTTACTATATCAAGGCACTCCTCCAGTGTGAGCTCTGCCGGAGTCACATTCTTAGGCAGCTTGTAGTTGCTCCCCTGGTATGCTATGTACGGGCCGAAGCGTCCGTTAAGCACCTGCAGCTCATGCTCACCGGTGAAGTTCTGTATAACCCTTTCGGCCTCGGCCTTCTTCTTCGCATCGATAAGCTCCTGAGCCTCTTCGAGCGTAACGGTGAGAGGGTCGTGTGTCTTTGGCAGGGTAACGTAAGCTGCACCATGCTTGATGTACGGGCCGAAACGTCCTGCGCCAATGGTCACGATCTCGCCCTCATATTCTCCCAGTGTGCGTGGCAGGCTGAAGAGATTAAGAGCCTCTTCGAGGGTTATTGTCTCAAGAGTCTGTCCCGGCTTCATCTGTGCGAAACGCGGCTTCTCCTCGTCGCTTGCCGAACCTATCTGCACAATTGGTCCGAAGCGTCCTATCTTCACCGATACCGGCTTGCCGCTTGCAGGGTCGTTGCCGAGCACGCGCTCGCCCACCTTATGCTCGTTCTTGGTCTGTACAATCTCCTCGATCTTAGGCTCGAACTCCTTGTAGAACTCTGTTATGTGGTCGGCCCAATGTCTCTTTCCGTCGGCAATCTCATCGAACTCCTTCTCCACGTTGGCTGTGAAGTTGTAGTCCATGATTTCGGGGAAGTAGTCGAGCAGGAAGTCGTTTACAACAATACCTATGTCTGTCGGTATCAGCTTCGCTTTCTCTGCGCCTACGGTCTCCTTGCCCTCCTTGGCTGTTATCTTTCCGTTCTTGAGGGTTATGATGTTGAACTTTCTTGCTGTTCCGCTCTTGTTGCCCTTTTCTACATATCCGCGTTGCTGTATAGTGCTTATGGTAGGAGCGTATGTTGACGGGCGGCCTATTCCCAGTTCTTCAAGCTTGCGTACCAGGCTTGCCTCGGTATAGCGTGGAGGCTGCTGTGTGAAACGCTCTGTAGCGACAATCTCCTTTGCAACGAGTGTTTCGCCCTTCTGCACGGCCGGTATTGCAGCTGTGTCGCCGGCAACCTCGTCATCGACGCTCTCGCGATATACCTGGAGGAATCCGTCGAATACCGTTACCTCGCCTGTAGCCACAAAACTCTCGCTGTGGTTGCTTATTGCGATGTTGACCGTTGTCTTCTCAACAAGGGCATCGGCCATCTGCGAAGCTATGGTGCGCTTCCATATAAGCTCATATAGTCTCTTTTCGGGTACGGTACCCTCTATGGTTGCATTTGCCATGTATGTGGGGCGTATTGCCTCGTGTGCCTCCTGTGCGCCTTTTGCGTTTGTAGAGTAATTGCGGCTCTTGAGGTACTTCTCGCCGTACATCTCCGTTACGACACTCTTGCTCGAACCTATGCAGAGCGAAGAGAGGTTTACAGAGTCGGTACGCATGTATGTGATATATCCCGATTCGTACAGCCTTTGTGCTACCATCATTGTCTGCGATACGGTGAAGCCTAGCTTTCGTGCGGCCTCCTGCTGCAGGGTAGATGTCGTGAAAGGTGCTGCCGGGCTTTTCTTCAGAGGCTTAGTGCTGACATCGTCAATCACGAATGTTGCGTCCTTGCACGATTCGAGGAAAGCCTCGGCCTCCTCCTTTGTCTTGAATCGCTTAGAGAGCTCTGTGTTCAGGGTGTTGTTGTCGCCATTCTCTCCCTGCAGTTCAAAGAGTGCAGTAATCCTGTATCCGCTCTCGGTAGTAAACTTGTTTATTTCGCGCTCGCGCTCAACAACAAGCCTTACAGTCACGCTCTGTACGCGTCCTGCCGACAATGCCGGCTTAACCTTACGCCATAACACCGGTGAGAGCTTGAAACCTACTATACGGTCGAGCACACGGCGTGCCTGCTGTGCATATACCAGGTTAGTGTCAATCTCTCTTGGGTTCTCTATCGCGTTAAGAATGGCATTCTTTGTTATCTCATGGAACACGATGCGCTTTGCGTTCTCCGGCTTGAGGCCGAGCACTGTAAAAAGGTGCCAGCTTATAGCCTCTCCCTCGCGGTCTTCATCGGAAGCCAGCCAAACCATCTCGGCTTTCTTCACTTCGCTCTTCAGCGTATCTACTAATTTCTCCTTTTCAGCGGGGATTTCGTACACCGGCTCGAATGTCTCGGTGTTTATACTGAACTCCTTTTTCTTAAGGTCACAAATGTGTCCGTAACTGGATAGTACCTTGTAATCCTTGCCAAGGAACTTTTCAATGGTCTTCGCTTTGGCCGGTGACTCAACAATAACCAGATTCTTCTGCATATCTCTTTAGCCTTTATTTTTTGTCAGCAGGGCATAGTATCCCTTGAATTTGCCGCAAAAGTAGAAAAGTTTCCTGTATATTGAAATCAAAAAAACGAAAAAAAAATAAAAGGAACCGGCTCGTTTTTCCCTAAAATAATATATTATTTTAAATAGGTGAAAAAATCACCTCGGAGAAACATGCCGGTTCCTTTTTTATCCTTCGCCGTGCAATCAGAAGTTCATCGTAGCTCCTGCCATGCACCTTATGCCGCGTGTCTCATATCCTGCATAGTCGTAATATTCGCGGTCGAGCAGGTTGTTGCCTTGGAGATATATGCCGAAACGCTTGCCTATCTGATAGCTTATGCGCGCATACAATTCATTCTTGTTATCGATGCGTTCTGTGTCCTTTCCGGAATCGAACTGCGTGAAGTTGTATCCGACTCTCATGGACAGGTCCTTTATCGGGCGTATCTCTGCGTTGAGGTCCAATATTACTTTGGGCTTCATCATGAGCAGGTAGTCGTGCTTGGCATCCCATGAACTGAAGCGCAGGTCTCCTGAGAGGTTAATCCAGCCTTTGGCATCGTATCCGGCCTTTACGCCGAAGAAGAAGTTGCGGGTATCCTGCTGTGCGAGTTCTACATACACAATATCGTTATACATGCTTCCCGGCACCTGCAGCAAATCGTCTTTTGTATATGTATATCCCATGTAAGCCTCTAAAGATACCGGCTCGAAACGTGAGATACGTGCTGCGAGAAGCATATCTATAGGCTTGTATGTGGGTTTCAATTGCTGGCTGTATGCCGAATTATAGTTCCAGTACGGGGTTATGTTGTCCATTACGGCAAATCCGTTATGTACTCTGCCACCTTTCAGTTCTGCATAAAGTCCTATGCCGTCAGTGATCAGTCCGTCTATTGTGATATTAGGAGCTACTGCTACGGCCGGGCCGCCTTTTGACCTTACGTTCATCTTTATTCCGGCAGTTATCTTCCAATCGCTTATCATCAGCCTGGTATATGGACTGATGTCTGCTGAAAGTATATTGTAGTAGTTGCTGGCAGCATTACGCATTCTGCTGTTATAGAGGAAGAGGTTTGCGTCAATATCGGCACCGATGCTCTGGAATGTCGTTCCAGGCAATTCATGTGCAAGGCTGCCTCCGTACATTACATTGGTCTCGTTTATTCCTTTTGCGGCAGCTGCAGTATATGCACGGTGGCTGAAAGCTACGCCTCCGTGTATCTTGTAAGAGAAAGAGCCGGCAGACTGCGATGTAATATTACCGTATATGTTGAAATCTGTACAGTTCTGCTTGTCTGTAACCGCTATGTCCGGGAAAATGAATTTGCCGTCCAGATTCTGATAATTGAAAAGTCTCTTGTTGAAGCTTCCGGTGAGGTTCAGTATATGTTTCTCGAAACGGCAGGTATAGTCGGCGCTAAGTACCGTGCTGTACATGCGTGATTCCCAGTCGTGTCCGTCAACGATGCTGTTCAAGTCGGTCTTGAAACCGTCGAATGAAGCAAAGGCTTTCAGGTCACTGGACTCATTGATGCGGAAATTGTATGCAGCCTTAGCATCTATGCCGTTTCCGGTACCGGCTCCCAAACGTACATATCCATTGTATGCTCCGTCCTGCTTCGGCATGAACTCACGGACACTTCTTTCGCTTGTAAATCCGTCGAAAGGGCTTGCCTTTTCCGAGAACTTCAGTTCTAGCGGAGCTGTCGTCTCATTGCTCTCCTCTTTAGGTGTAAAGCTCTTCTTCTTCACCGGAACGACAACCGGGTTGTAGTCGTTCTCTACATTCACAACAGCGTTCTGCTTCTTCTCCTGTGCGTAGAGCATTCCGCTCAGCAGCAGGGCTGACAGTGATAGGATAATCTTTTTCATGGATTGATATTTGTTTGTTTCGATTTATTTCAGTTTGTCGAGTCTTGACTTTATCATGTCTGCGATGTCGTCATTGCCTTCGTAGTTGCTTTGCAGCGACAGCAGATACTGTTTCGCCTCAACGCTTTTGCCTTGCTTCATATATGTGTCGGCAAGAAGAATAAAGCTTCTTGCCAGCCAATAGGCATGTGGTGTACTCTCCTCGATGTAATCGAGCACTTTCTTTTCGCAGTCGCTGTAGTCTTCCTGGTCGAAGAGAATCTGGGCATGCAGGTACTTCGCTTCTGCTCCTTCCTTTGTGCGTGTGTCCTTTGCGAGAACTGTGAGGTCTTCGACTGCATTGCCTTCCTTCTCCAGAGCGATGTTCGCTTTCGCTCTGCAGTACAGTGCCTCTCGTTTAGTATCAGGGCCGGTCTTGCCGTTGGCTATTATGTCCGTTGCATAACTGATGACCTCGTCATTCTCTTCAAGTGCATATGCCGCATGCATGACGCGGGTACGTGCCATGAGGCTGCGCTCCTCGTTGCTGCTCTTTGCAATAATCCTCTTGTAGAGTTCTTTTGATACATCATAGTTCTTTTGCTTGTGATGAATGTCGGCAGCGGTCAATATTGCCTCTTCGGTATATCTGTTCTCCTCAGCCTCATAAACATGCTCAAAATGCTTCAAGGCCTTGCCGGTCTCCTCTTCCTGGAGCATTACTCCCATATAGTAGTGGCAGTCGGTGCTATGCGCTCCCTCCGGGAAACGGTCTAGGTACTCCTGCATCCTCTTCTTTGCATTCTCCTTGTCTCCTCTGCTGTATGCCTTTTCTGCGGCAACGTACGTAAGCGAGTCTATCTCATTGCTGCCGATCTGCGCCATGCCCTCTGTTGTGGCCGCGAACTTTGCAAACTCGTCAACCTTGCCCATTTCGGCATATATGCTCTTGAGATCCTGTATTGCCACCTGAGCCTCTTCGCTTCCGGGATATCTCCTGATAATCTCCATATAGGCCTGTGCAGCTTTCTCGCTGTTGCCTGTGTTGTTGTATATCATAGCCTTCTCGGTAGCGGCGCGGCGTGCCAGCTCGCCGTCGGGGAACTCCTTTATAAGGTTGTCGTATGCAGCAATAGCTTCGTCGAACTTCTCCTGCTCGATGTATGAGCGTGCCATTTCGTTGTAGGCCTGTTCCACATAGCTGCTCTTCGGATATTTCGCAATCATCTGCTTAAGTGTGGCAACCTTGCCGCTGTAGTCCTTAGACAATCCCATAGTCAATGCTGAGCGGTAGAGTGCATAGTCGGCTCCCTCATTGCTGTTGCTGCTGGCGAGCCTGTAGTGCTTGTCGGCATTCGCATAGTCTCGCTGGTAAAAATAGCAGTCGGCAATGCGGTTGTATGCATCGGCTGCAAGTTCCTTGTTGCCTCCGCCGTTCTTGATGAACCTCTCGAAACTGGCGCGTGCATCCTTGTAGTTCTTGAGCTGGAACAGGGAATAGGCCAGGCCGTACATTGCCATGCCGTTGTCACCGGCACCTGCGGCCAGTGCATTGCGGTAGCTGTTTGCCGCGCCTTTGTACTCCTCCATGCCGAAAAGGGCTTCGCCTTTCCAGTATTCGGCATCGGCATGCGTCTTTCTGTCATGCTGCTTGAGCTCTATCGAACGGTTCAGATACTCCACGCTCTTCTTCAGGTTCCCTTTTGCCAGCTCCTGTGTGCCAAGCCTGTAAAGCACCTTCTGCTTTGCCTTCAGAATATCGTCTGTAGGCCTGCTTATCCTCTCTATCGACTGCAGGGCCATGCTGTAGTTCTGTGTGCTCATATATACCTCTACCAAGTACTGTGCAGCCTGTTGCGCATGTCTTGAACCGGGGTATGCATTCATGAACTCCTCGAACAGCCTTGAACTCTCGGCGAACGCGCTGCTTCCTCTCTGGTGAACGCATAGGGCATAGTTGTACATGGCCTCTTCCTTTATACGGCTGTCATGGTCCATTCTTGCGGCAGCTGCAAAGGCCTCTCCGGCACCTTGCATATCGTTCTGCTTCAGTTTAATGATGCCTAAGTGCAGCAGCGAGTTCTGTGATATCGCATCATCGCTCCGGCTTCTCTTGCCGTCGCCGTTGCAGCAATATGTGAACATCTCTACGGCTCTTGCCTCGTCGCTTCCGGTCTCGAACAGGCTGAGGCCGAGCTGGTAGTATGCAATGCGCTGAGCCTCGTTGACGCCATGAATGTATGTTGTCAACGGCTCTACTGCCGCGGCATAGTTGCCCAATGCATATTCGGCAGCTCCGAGCATCTGCTGCATCCTTGTTCCCTGAGGCTTGTCGCCGTGGTCGCCGATGAAGTGTGCAGCTACAGCCTTTGCGCGTTCGGCGTCACCCTGCTTCAGGTATATGCCGGCAAGGTAATAGGGCACTTCGAGGTAGTATTTGTCGCTGAACTCAATCTTCTTGAATCCGTTGTATGCCTCGTCGAGGTTGCCTTTGTCGTAGTCGGCCGCTGCAAGGTGGAACTGTGCATCGTCGGCATGCGTCTTGCTTGCCGCTGCAAGCTCGCGCAGCATGGCTATGCCTTCATCTTCCTTGCCGCACTCCTGCATAGAGAGAGCATAATAGAGCCTTGCCCTGTCGCGCTGTTCTTGCGGAAGACGCTCCATGTCGCCCTGCGCGAACCAATTGCATGCAAGGTCGTAATTGCCGGTATAGTAGTACGATTCTGCAATATAGCAGTTAAGCAATCCGCTTTTGGCGGTAGGGTAGTCGTCTATGTACTGCAACAGCAGGGCTCTTCCTTCGAGAGCGTTTGTTTCGAATGTAACCAGTGCCAGCAATAGCTCGGCCTCCTGTCTGGTACCGGCATCGAGGCTCTTCATGTCTATTCTTCTAAGCATGTTAAGGGCTGTGGCGTGCTCTCCGTCCGAATGGAGTCTCTGGCACTCGCTGAGCAGTGCCTTGCCGTTGTTCGTCTGTGCTGCAGCTGTCATGCCCAGAGGCAGGAACAGCATGGCGATGATATATTTCTTCATTTCTCTTTATAGTCTATTGTTGTTGTGCAACTCCTTGAAAATCTCTATGCTCTTTCTAATCGACTGCAGCCCGAACTCATTGCTGTCGAGCTTCTCTATCTCTATCCATTGCAGCCTGTCAACATCGTCATTGGCGGTGAGGCTGCTGTAATCCTCTACCTCGCAAAGGAAGAAGAGGTCCATCGTGTGCAGCTCCATGCCCGAATAGATATATGTGTTGGGAATGCTGAACAGATAGCGTGTCGCGGTAACCTTAAGCCCGGTCTCTTCGAGAATCTCTCTTGCAACTCCCTCTTCGGCGGTCTCATAGCTGTCGCTGAAGCCTCCGGGCAGGTCGAGCGTGCCCATAGCCGGCTCCTTTGCCCTGCGTGCCACAAGAATACGGCCTTTGCCGTCGGTTATTATGCCTACGGTTGCTGCCAGCGGATTGAAGTAATATACAAAACCGCATCCGGCGCACTTCTTCGACTTCTCGTCGTTGATGCCGAACTCCGTGCTGCCGCATTTGGGGCAGTGCTTGAAAAGGTGCAATGGGTGCTGCATGCTGTCTCTCTTTTTGTTTTTTTTGCGTGCATGTGCCCTTTAGGGCAATATAAGTTTTGCAAAGATACCTCTTTTTCGGCACTTCCCAACCATTGGAACCGCTATTTGTGCGCGTATTTTAATAATTTAATTAATTTATATATCTCTTTAAAGTTGCTTGTGCCTGTTTTAGACAAAATAATTGCGATATTTGACAAAATACAGAATAAAAAGTAGTACCTTTGCAAGCGGTAGATTGTGCGCCTTTGCGGCGCAATGCCAAACGGAATACAAATCAAAAACATTCATATATTATGGCAAACAAAGCATTATTGGTGATCCTTGACGGCTGGGGTGTAGGAAACCACGGCAAGGGTGATGTTATTTTCAATACTCCCACTCCATACTGGGATCATCTTGTATCGGTATATCCTAATTCGCAGCTTCAGGCAAGCGGCGAGAATGTAGGCCTTCCTGCAGGCCAGATGGGCAACAGCGAGGTAGGTCACCTCAATATCGGCGGCGGCCGTGTGGTTTATCAGGACCTTCTCAAGATAAACCGCGCCATAGCGGACGGCTCGATTGCGCAGAACCCTCAGCTGGTTGCTGCGGTAGAGTATGCCAAGAACAACGGCAAGAAGCTGCATTTCATGGGCCTTACATCGGACGGAGGCGTGCACAGCTCACTCGAACACCTTGAGGCTATGTACAAGTTCGCTGCAGAGCAGGGCGTGGAGAACGCATACGTGCACTGCTTCATGGACGGCCGTGACACCGACCCCAAGAGCGGTGCCGGTTTCATCGAGCAGCTTACAGCCAAGAACCTCAAGCTCGCTACAATCGTAGGCCGTTACTATGCAATGGACCGCGACAAGCGTTGGGAGCGTGTCAAGATTGCATACGACCTCATCGTGAGCGGCGAGGGCAAGAAGGCTGCCGACATGGTGGCTGCGGTTAAAGAATCGTACGACGAAGGCGTGACCGACGCGTTCATCAAGCCTATCGTGAACAGTAACTTCGACGGCCGCATAGGCGAGGGCGATGCAGTAATCTTCTTCAACTACCGCAACGACCGTGCAAAGGAGCTTACAATAGTGCTTACACAGGAAGATATGCCGGCAGAGGGCATGCATACAATCCCAGGCTTGCAGTACTTCTGCATGACACCGTACGATGCCAAGTTCACCGGCGTTCACATCCTTTTCGACAAGGAGAATGTAGAGAACACATTGGGCGAGTTCGTGGCAAAGCAGGGAATGAAGCAGCTCCACATTGCCGAGACCGAGAAGTATGCTCACGTTACATTCTTCTTCAACGGCGGCCGTGAGGCTCCGTACGACGGCGAGGAACGCATCCTTGTTCCATCTCCAAAGGTGGCTACTTACGACCTGCAGCCTGAGATGAGCGCGTACGAGGTTAAGGATAAGCTCGTTGCCGAGATAAACAGCGAAAAGTTCGATTTCATCGTAGTTAATTTCGCAAACGGCGATATGGTGGGCCACACCGGTGTCTATAGTGCTATAGAGAAGGCGGTGCTTGCAGTAGATGCTTGTCTTAAGGATGTCATCGAAGCAGCACGCGACCACGGCTACGAGTCAATCATCATTGCCGACCACGGCAATGCCGACAACGCAGTGAATGCCGACGGCTCACCGAATACAGCACACTCATTGAATCCTGTTCCTTGTGTCTATGTGACAAACAAGGAGAATGCGACAATCGAGGACGGTATTCTTGCCGACGTTGCTCCTACAATCCTCAAGATAATGGGCCTGGAAGCACCGGCAGAGATGACCGGCAAGGCATTGATTTAAAAATATGACTGAATACGAATCTCCACTAAGGGGGATTGTATAAAAGATAAGATGCAAGGCTTGCGAAACCCCAAATACCGCAGTTTACTAAAGTAAATGAGGATGTTTGGGGTTTCGTGTAACGTTGCAGGTGTGATATTCGGATTTTCAGGCAGTTTTTCTTTAACTTCCTCCGAAGCTGCCGCTTAGCCATACGGCACTCCTTCGTAAACCTAAAGGTTCAGTCGTCGCAAGCAACGCTCCCCCGCGTTGCCGTCCCCCTTTGAAAAGGAGGACAGTTGGTTTGCAAACTCCCACTCTTAATAATAGAGGGGGTGCCCCGCAGGGCGGGGGAGTTGAAATATTCCTGCTATTTGTAATGAGCGATAAAAGAACCGTAAACAAAAAGGAATTTAAGCCTTTCAGACGCGATTTGCGTAAGAATCTTACACCGGCGGAAGTTGCATTATGGCAGCGTATAAAAGCCGGCAAATTGAATGGAACGAAATGGCGCAGGCAATTTTCTGTAGGGCATTATATTCTCGATTTTTATTGTCCGGCCTGCAGGTTGTGTGTTGAACTTGATGGTGATGTCCATTTTACAATGCAGGGCGATACGTATGATTACGATAGGGATAAATTCCTTAAATCGCTTGGGATACGAGTTTTGAGATTTGAGAATAGTGAAGTGTGGAATGATATTGAATTGGTTTTGGAAACAATATCCCATGCAGCTCTTTGTGTAGAATGAAACAGTTGCATTTTTGTGGAAATCCCTCCGAAGCTGCCGCTTAGCCATACGGCACTCCTTCGTAAACCTAAAGGTTCAGTCGTCGCAAGCAACGCTCCCCCGCGTTGCCGTCCCCCTTTAAAAAGGAGGACAGTTGATTTGGGGATTCCCGCTCTTTTTAAAGAGGGGGTGCCCGCAGGGTGGGGGAGTTCGAATATTTTAAACTTAAAAACAATAATTATGGTACAGATAGGTGATACAATAGTCTCTTTCGACCTCTTTCAGGAGTACTTCTTCTGTAACTTCACGCACTGCAAGGGCGCATGCTGCGTAGAGGGCGATGCCGGTGCTCCGGTACTTATGGAAGAGGTAGAGAAGCTCGAAGAGGCACTTGAGGTCATCGAGGACGAGATGACTCCTGAGGCGCGTGCAGTTGTCAAGGAGCAAGGTGTGGTATATAACGACCGCGACGGCGACCTGGTTACGTCTATTGTAAACAATAAGGATTGTGTATTTGCGTCGCGTGATGCGAACGGAAACTGCATTTGCCTGATAGAAAAGGCTTTCCGCGAAGGACGCACCGGCTGGCGCAAGCCCATTTCGTGCTACCTCTATCCGGTGCGCTTGCGCAAGGTGGGCGACTATATCGGTGTAAACCTGCATAAATGGGATGTATGCAGCAGTGCATTCATCAAAGGCCGCCGCAAAGGCGTGCGAGCATACGAATTTCTTAAAGAACCGCTAATCGAACGCTTTGGCGAAGAGTGGTATGATGAACTCCTTTTGGTAGCCGAAGAACTAAAGAAACAGAAGTTCCTTTAGCCCCCTGCTACCAAAAGGAGTCGACAAGGCCAACAGCAAAATGTCGCACGCAGCATCGCAGAATGTGATGCCGTGCGGGTTGCGAAAAGTTGTCCTTGTCAATTCTCCCATGCCGAAGAACTAAAGAAACAGAAGTTCCTTTAGCCCCCTGCTACCAAAAGGAGTCGCCAAGGGCAACAGCAAAAGGTCGCACGTAGCATCGCATAATGTGATGCCGTGCGGGTTGCGAAAAGTTGGCCTTGTCAATTCTCCCACGCCGAAGAGCTAAGAAACAAAAGTTCCTTTAACTGTTTCCCCAACACATCTTTACACGCTCATTTAATAAAGTAGTCCGAAAGCCCATAATGGTATTTCGTTGCTGTGTCCGTATTCAATGTCGTCTTTGACAATATATGCATTGTCAATATCCTTGATCTGGTATTGCCCCTTTCTTTTCCCGCCAACTTCAAAGGTGTATTTGCCTATTTTAAAATCGGCCACACTCGATGCTGTCACATTATGTGTAACCCTGAGCCAAGAGAAAAATATGGTCTCTCTAATGTTCCCGATGTTTGGCTCGTCATCCGATAATGCATAGGCGAGGTTGGGATTGTTAAGATATATCTTGCTGACCTTGCCCAACAGTTTGTATCCCTCGACATCATCGTGTAGGATGTTTATTAGATTTGCTTTGTCTAACCAAATCATCAGATCCGAAACGTAGTTGCGATGCATATTAAGGTCACGTGCAATCTTTGAGTAGTTAGGCTTGAAAGGTACGCTTTGAGCAATGATATATAACAGTATCTTCAGCTTATCGGCAGTAGAAACTGATAACTCGGCAAATTTAGGAATATCAACTTCAAGAATGGCATTTACTGTGTTTTCAAGACGCAGATCATATTCATTATCTTTAAAGTAAGGGTAGTATCCCTTTTTTATGTATTCCTTGAAAATGGCAATAGGGCGGTGTTTGTTGTATGGAAAATTTATTTTGTTCGAAAGAACCTCTTCAAGAGTATGCTTAGGAATGCTTGTACCATAATTGATGGCAATATATTCCCTGAACGATAGCCCATGCATCTGGTATTCAAGTACTCTACGGCTCAAATCGTGACTGCCTTTCTGCAAATCAAGGATTGATGATCCAGTGTAGCGTACCTTGAGATCGGGGTAGGTGTCATATATATTCTTGATCTCCTGAGACCAGTTTTTATATTTGTGTATCTCGTCAATGTATAAAGTCTGGCCACCATTCTTGTAAAACTCCTCGGCGAGTGATACTAATGAATGGGTTGAGAACCATAGATCATCGGCATATACAAACAACGTGGTGTCGGTCTCTTCATATAGTTTTATATGTTGCAACACCAATGTGGTTTTGCCAACTCCTCGAGCACCTAATATGGCAATCAGACGGTCATCCCATGCAATGGTGTCGTGTATGTTGCGGATGTGGTTTGTGTCCACATTCTTCAGTATGTTTCTGAATTTTGCTATCAATGTTTTCATATTGCCAGGTCTTTTGATGTTGCAAAGATAATAAAACTGCTAAAAATAAACAGCTGTTTTGTGTGAAAAGTGCTGTAAAAAAACAGCAGTTTTGGGTTGAAATGGTGCAATGTGTTGATATTTAATGATTACAATGATATAAAAGAGCCGATTTTTGGGGCTCAATAGCAAAAAGTTGGGGGATAAGAAAACGATAAAGTAAAACTAAGGTTTTCAAATCTCGCTATCTCTCGTCATTATATTCTTATGCAGTTCTCAACCTTAAACTGTAGGTTGTTACCAAACGAAGAGCATTCTATCATTACTTTTTCTCTCGTGAAAAAGTAATCAAAAAACGCCCGTCACACGTAAAAATTAGTCACAACAGCCTT
>JAZNSN010000058.1:0-116932 GCA_045591315.1 Bacteroidaceae bacterium | reverse complement strand
CCGAAAGTTCTATTGTTCCATTTGCCTCAACTGTTGCCGAAGTACCGCCGTTAACTATTGCCGTACCACCTTCTATTGGGTTTGCTGTTGCTGTAATCTTGTATGTCACCGGAGTACCTGCCTCTTTCTCGAACAGCGCGTTATATGTGCCGCTTGCTGTTGGAGTGAATGTGTATTCGGCTTCTAAGCTCACAAATCTACCACCACTGTACCAAGCATCGAATATGTATCCATCGTTTGGTGTGGCAGTAAGTGTCACACTGCTGCCAGCAGCCACAGTTGTTGATGATTTACCGTCGATTGATGCAGTTCCGCCATCGCCTGCTGTAACGCTGATTGTATATGTCATAGGCGCATCACCGCCACCGGTGATGTTGAAACCACCTCCGTTCTCGGGAGACAGTGTAGTCAATGTATATGCTACACCGCCAATCTCTTCCACGCGGATTATACCTCCACGCATAGAGCGCGTTGCGGTCTTGAAGTCCACATCGATGTTGCCCACATTTACATTAGGCAATGTTACAGCCTTGCTGCCATCAAGCGCAGGAACATTATCGGAAAGCACATAGCTGAAGGTCTTTCCATAGTCGGTTGACATTGTTATGCGAAGACGGCTGTCTGCTGTAAAATAGTTGTTGTTCACTCCCCATATTATTGTTACTTGCTCACCTGCCGAATAACAATCTTTCGCAGGTGACATCGAAGCGTTAAATGCTGTTCCGCCAACAATCTGTACTGTTGCATCCCACACTGCATAATTGCTGTAAAAAGGATTGGCAGTTAAATAGTCATACTCCATGGATGCAGGTACGTCGTTCACCAGAATGGCAATATTGTATGAACCGGCATTCATTGCAGGAATGTTTGTGCCGTCTTGCTCATAATAAAAATCGTCATAGACGATGTCAGCAGTAAATTTAGGCCTGTAATCAATGACATTGTCTGTCTGAGGTATTACAGATGCGAAATGTGGCATAACTCCCCCTTCTACGATATTTCCTACTGTTGAACTGCTACATCCTATTGCTGAATATGTAAGCATATTGCCGTCAGCATCATTTGCATATACCGGTATGGCAATACAAGCACCTTGTGGTATCTTGTAAATATCGTTCATACTCTCATTGACAAAAGCAGGAGCATTATTGCTGACTTTTATTGCGTTATTTGCACTTCCGGCCCCTTTCTCCACTGCAAATTCTCGTATCTTCTTTATTGAGGGATATGAGAAAAAATCGTCTCCGCCGCTATCCATCAGGCTTCCTTCACCGGTTGTTGTGTGTGGAGCGCCGAACATATGTCCAAGTTCGTGCGCCACGACCCATTTGTCGGTCTTTGAATATCCGCTTCCTTTGGCGCTGCTGCTGTACACACCTCCTTCAGCTGACAGGCCGCTGTTTTCTGCAGTAATATCACGATGATGTACCCACATACCGACATCGTATGAATCGGCTCCTATCAAATCATTTGTATTTGAAGTGCCGTTGGCTTGCAATGTATAAATAAACCCATCACTATCTTCATTCAAGAAATAACCGGGCTTGACAAGACGTTGGTCTTCGACAACATCAAAACATATGCCCAACGGAACAAACATCCTGTTAGCGAATTCCTCACATTCTCTCCAAAACAGCAACACTTCGTTATAATCTTCATTAAGATCTTCTACATAGGCCGAATAGGTTACCGGAATAGCAAGGCGGTAGTAACGCATGGTATTGTCACCTGGAATACTGCTTGATGATGCTGTCAAGCTTTTACCAATAGTCGATACCTGACCCATAGTATTAGAGACCATGAATATTAAAAATGCCAGAACCGCAAAACGACTTTTCATATTTACATATTGTTTTAGGAATTATACACTGCACGAAAATGCGCTTGTTAAAGATAAATAAAATATTATTACATTAAAAAATTATTACTTAAAAAACTAAACTTGTTAAGAAAAGAAAAGCGATTTTATAGATACGAATGCCAATAAATTCGTTATTTTTGTACAAAAGATTTTACTAGCTATAATTAACAACATAAATCATGTCTGGTTTTTTTGGATGCGTATCTACTCAGGAGTGTGTTGGCGATGTATTCTATGGAACTGACTACCACTCTCATTTGGGTACAAAGCGTGCCGGTATGGCATTTTACAATGGAGAAAAATTTATCCGTTCCATCCACTCTTTAGAGAACGGATACTTCAGAAACAAATTCGAAGACGAATTACAAAATTTCGCAAGGTCCCGAATGGGCATCGGAGTAATCTCAGACAACGAGTCACAACCAATAACCGTCACGTCCCACTTAGGCAGATATTCAGTCGTATCCGTAGCACGCATTGACAACATTGAAGAACTTACAAAGAAAATGCTAAATCAGCGCAAGCATTTTGCAGAACTTTCCTGTTCAGATATTAATGCCACGGAATTAATAGCAATGCTAATCAGCATTGGCGATACTTTAAAAGAAGGTATTGAATATGCTCTAAACAGTATTAAAGGATCATGCTCCATACTAGTCCTTACAGATCATGAAATCTACGCTGCACGTGATAAATTCGGAAGGACACCGATATCTATCGGCAAAAATGAGAAAGGATATGTTTGCGCAAGTGAAAGTTCCAGTTACACAAATCTAGGATATTCTTACCTAAGAGACCTTGGACCCGGTGAAATAGTGCAGATAAGTGCCAACGGCATACAAGAAGTCACGCCTCCCGGGCACAGGAAACAAATTTGTTCTTTCCTTTGGGTATATTACGGCTATCCATCAGCCTGGTATGAGGGAATAAACGTAGAGGATGCACGTTACAAAAGCGGAGCTGTAATGGCAAAGCGCGATCTGGAGCTGAAGATTGACTATGCGGCAGGCATTCCAGACTCAGGCATTGGGCATGCAATAGGCTATGCCAATGAGAAAGGAGTTCCCTATAAAAGACCTTTTGTAAAATACACTCCCACCTGGCCACGAAGCTTTATGCCACAGAACCAAAATATGAGAGATCTTGTGGCAAGAATGAAATTGCTCCCTAACGAGAAACTGACAAATGGGCAAAGAGTTGTCTTTATGGACGATTCTATAGTGAGAGGCACGCAATTGAAAGATAATATAATAAAGCTCTACGAAACAGGCATCAAAGAAATACATATGCGTATTGCATGCCCTCCTCTTATATTTCCTTGTAAATTTCTTAATTTCTCTACCTCTCGTAGCACATACGATCTTTACACCAGAAGAATTATAAGGGATATGGAGGGGACAGAAAATCTAACAGACGAGATATGTATGCAGTATGCAGACCCCGACAACCAAAAGCACAAGGATTTAGTTGAAATCATGCGCAAACAGCTGCGGCTTACATCACTTAAGTTTCAACGTATAGAAGACCTGGTGACTGCCATCGGACTTCCGAAATGTGACTTGTGCACCCATTGTTGGGACAACAGCAGTTACACGGAATAAAATATGGCTAGAAAAAATAATTTTTAGCTGCCTCTTATACCGTGACTTATCAAAATGCAAGACACGAAGCAGAATTTATGCAAAATGTTATCATAACAACTGCATCATACACGACCACAATTGTACATGAGCGAGAACATACAGTTCCGGCACATAGCCGAAGCCATCGCTGGCCGCAGCCTTGACAAAAAAATGGGAAAGCCGAGAACAGCAGCCAAAGAAATCTCTTGCAGCCCTTACACTACAGGTAACACAGCACAAACACAGCACCTAACACTATACAGACATGAAAAGAGCAATAACAATCCTGACAATCTCCTTCATAGCCATTGCTATGCAGGCGCAGACCGACTGGACAAGACTTTTAAGCGGAGCAATCAAGGCCAGCCAGGCACTGAGGATAACAGATGCAGACCTTGCAGATGTTGTCAGAGAGAGTGTTGCAGCCATGGACAACAGCAACAATGTATGCAGCGAAAACGATGCATACACCCAACGTCTGCGAAGAATTACAAAAGGAATGACCAGCGCCAACGGCATCAGGTTGAACTTCAAGGTTTACAGGACCAACGAACTGAACGCCTTTGCATGCCCGGACGGAAGCGTAAGGGTCTTTTCCGGACTAATGGACCAGATGACCGATGACGAGCTGTTAGGCGTTATCGGCCACGAAATCGGGCATGTCGCCCTGAAGCACTCCAAAAAGGCATGGAAAGACGAATTGCTCAGAAGTGCCACATCGGATGCCATTGGCGCATTCAGCGGAAAATGGAGCGCTCTCTCCGGATCAATGCTCAGCAACATTGCCAACGCTGCAATATCGGCAAAGCACTCAAGGACACACGAAAACCAGGCCGACGACTACGCCTACGATTTTCTAAAGAAGCATGGAAGGAATCCTAAAGCAATGTGTACGGCCTTCGAAAAGATGAAGAGGCTGACAGGAGGCGAAGGAACATCATACAACCCTCTGCAACAGGCCTTCTCTACACACCCCGATTTTGACAAACGAATATCAAGAATAAAGAAAAGAGCCAAAAAAGACGGCTACAGATAATAGATGACTACAGACAATCATCAAATTGAGATAAAGAGCGTTTGCGTCTATTGCGCATCAAGCAATAAGGTTGCCGACATATATGGCGAGACCGCATACGAGCTTGGCGCATTGCTTGCCAAAGAGGGCATAACAGCTGTTACCGGTGCCGGCAGCATAGGGCTCATGCGCATGGTAGAGGACGGAGCACTCGACAACGGCGGCAAAGCCATAGGCGTGATACCGCAGTTCATGGTAGAGCAAGGCTGGCACCACACCGGGCTCACCGAGCTGCGCATTACCGGGAGCATGCACGAACGCAAGCAGACAATGGCAAGCCTGAGCGATGCGGTAATCGCACTGCCCGGAGGATGCGGCACAATAGAAGAACTAAGCGAAATCATAACATGGAAACAGCTTGGGCTATACTTCAACCCGATAGTAATCCTCAATGTCAACGGATACTACAACCACTTCATAGCACAGCTCGAACAGGCAATTGAAGAGCACTTCATGGGTGAGATACACGGCAAGATATGGAGTGTTGCCGAAACGCCGGCCGAAGCTCTTGAGATAATCAGGAACACTCCTCGTTGGGACAGTTCCATAAGAAAATACGCAGCACTATGACCGGAACCACAGCACCATACAACATGGTTAACGACAACACCATAATGTTGCTGTTCGCCCTTAACATTGTAGGAGTATCGTATGTATTCCTTATGAACGGGGCAAGTATCCTTGAACGCATAAAATGCATTTTCTACTACGAAAGCAAAGCCACACCGTTCAACGACAGGACGCATATCACACGGATATGCAATCTATTGCTGTATGCACAGACGGTATTCTATCTTATAATTGTAACCATAGGATATCTCCAGCACTGCAGACTTTTGATAGACGGCAAAGCCTTGCCTTCACTTGGCATATTCGCTGCACTCTATTCAGCAGTTATCCTATTGAAGAAAGCCGGCTACGCAATCGTGAACAACATAATGTTCACAAAGGCTGTTGCACAGGAATGGGACAATCTATATTTCTTTACAATAAAACTTACAGGGTTCGCTCTTTCCCCTGCAGTAATAGCCATTCTGTTCATTCCAGGATTATCTTTCATTTATGTAGAAATTTATTTAACAATTGTCCTGATTTCATACCTGTACACGATATCACAAGGCTTAATTAACATCATTTTTACAAAAAGAAGGAACTATTTGGATATTTTTTTGTATCTTTGCGCACTTGAATTTCTGCCCATCGCAATGGTGTGGAAATCGGTACTGCAATTGAATGAATTTATAACGATAAAAATTTAGGACATTGAAGGTAAGCAAGATTTTGGTTTCACAGCCTAAACCAGCAACAGGGAAATCTCCATATTTCGATATCGCGGAGAAGCATAAGGTGCAGATAGACTTCTGTTCCTTTATTAGGGTTGAAGGAGTAACAGCTAAAGAGTTCAGGCAGCAGAAGGTTTCCATACTGGACCACACTGCAATAGTGTTCCTTTCACGTCATGCTATAGACCACTTCTTTACGCTCTGCAAGGAGTTGAGAGTGAACATACCCGACGACATGAAGTATTTCTGCCTGTCGGAGACAATCTCTCTTTATATACAGAAGTATGTACAGTACCGCAAACGCAAGGTATTCTTCGGCAACGGTCACATACAGGACCTTGACCCTCTGTTCGCAAAGCACAAGACCGAGAAATATTTCGTACCTACGTCAAATGTCCACAATGCCGAGATAAATTCATTGCTTGACAAACACGGCATAGTACATTCCCAGGCCGAGATGTACCGCACAGTCAGCACTGAAATTGCTCCTGAGTACATCAAGTCGTACGACATGCTCATCTTCTTCAGCCCACACGGTATCGATTCTCTAAAGAAGAACGCTCCCGACTACACACAGGGCGAACAGCTTATTGCATGCTTCGGCAACGTAACTGCAAAGTGCATAAAGGAGAACAATCTGCGCCTTGACCTTGAAGCCCCGCATGCAGAAGCGACAAACATGCCAGCGGCTCTTGACCTGTTCCTCGCTGCGAACAACAAATAAAAAAACAATATAAGGATGACTGGAGAAGGCGGAATTCCAACTTCCAGTCATCCTCTTCTTTTACCCGGACATGAAGAAAAACACCTTTCCTCTCAAGGAGCACCTTAAAAGCAAGAGCATCATAGAACAGCTCTATGCCAACGGAACATCGGTCACAGCGTTCCCTCTGCGTGCTGTATTCCTCGAACAGGAAAGCGAAAAGCAGGAACCTGCGGCTGCCATACTCATAAGCGTCGCAAAGAAGAGATTCCGCCATGCAGTTGACCGCAATCTGGTAAAAAGGCGCATACGCGAGGCATACCGCACCAGCAAGCACCCGTTCGTAGAGGCTCTTGAGAACAAAGGCAAGAAGATGGCTGTTGCAATATTGTACATAGACACCAAGCACAACAGCACCGCTTTCATTAAAAGGAAGATGGAAAAGCTGCTTGACGGAATAACATCAAAAGCCGGCCTCTGATGAAAAGGCTCATTACAGACATACTCATACTCCCGATAAGATTCTACCAGAAAGTCATTTCACCCATGACTCCTCCCTCGTGCAGGTTCACTCCGACATGTTCGCAATATGCCATAGAAGCACTCCGCAAGCATGGCCCGTTCAAAGGGCTTTATCTGGCCGTAAGACGCATCCTGCGCTGCCACCCCTGGGGAGGTTCCGGTTACGACCCTGTACCATAAGCAATGAAACTGATTGACATACATACCCACAATAAGGAGCAGGAAGGAATCGCCATATACAACAGCGGCACCAGTTACCTTGAAGACAGACCGATATCAATGGGACTGCACCCCTGGGACATCGGCGACGATTGGGAAGAGAAGTTCATTGCCGTTGCAGAGAAAGCAGAGGAAAGCAACGTCGTAGCCATCGGAGAGTGCGGACTCGACAAGGCAAGGACAGAAGTTCCGTTCGGGGTTCAGGAAGAGGTGTTCAGGGCACATATAGAACTTTCAGAGAAACTGCATAAGCCGCTTATCATACATTGCGTGAAGGCGCATGACAGAGTGCTTGCACTGCACAAGGAGATTTCTCCCAGCCAGGCATGGGCAATACACGGGTTCAGAGGGAAACCGCAGCTTGCCATGCAGCTTGCAAAGGCCGGGATTTACCTGTCGTTCGGCGAGCTGTTCAATGCAGAGAGCATAAAAGCCGTACCGCAGGAGATGATACTGATAGAAAGCGACGAGAGCAGCAAGCCCGTAAGGGAGATATACAGAGCCATTGCTGCAGCAAGAGGAACCACTATAGAGGAACTTGCAGGAACGATAGAGGAAAATGCCGCTGTTTTCACACAATTTCGGCCCGACCGGATACGTTAACAGCAATAAAGGATGAGTTATTAGCGCAAACATTGCATATAACAGACATTTTTCCTTAAATTTGTGCAAAACGCTACACACAGAGACCATATCACAAATGGACAAGCTAAGAACATATACCGACAAGAGAGGATGCCTTACTATCGTTGAGCAGGGCATAGAAGTGCCGTTTGACATACAGCGCGTCTATTGGATTCATAGTGTTCCTGAAGGTGAAGAGCGTGGAATGCACTCGAACAGAGTCTCATCGGAATACGTAATTGCAGTAAGCGGAAGCGTAGAGATAACTCTCGAAGACAAAGAGGGCCGGCACACATATCATTTGGACTCAAAGGAGAAAGGATTGCTTATACCGCCCGACACTTGGGACGAGATAAGGAACTTCTCGCCCGACGCCGTGCTGCTGGTGCTTGCATCGCACTCGTATGACGAAACGGCATACATCAACACATACGAAGAATTTCTGAAAAGCATAGGCAAGTAATGGCTGGAGCAGAACATACAGTAACCGTCAGAAGATACACAAGCGAACATGCTGAGACATGGAACCGTTTTGTGGAGATATGCCGCAACGGCACGTTCCTGCACGACCGCAGGTACATGGAGTACCATGCCGACCGCTTCGACGACCACTCGCTGATGTTCATGTGCGAAGACGAGCTCATAGCCATCATGCCGGCGCACATAAAGAATGGAACCTTCTGCTCGCACAACGGACTCACATACGGCGGGCTTCTGCTCCCCGACAGCACCACAACCGAAACGGTACTCCTGATTTTCGAGGCCCTGCGCAGGTATCTGCTTGAAAAGACAGATGCCAGAAGCATCATATACAGGCCTGTTCCGTACATATACCACCGCTACCCTTGCGAAGAGGAACTGTATGCACTATTCCGCAACAATGCAAAGCTCGTAGAGTGCAAGGCATCATCGGCAATAAAGCTGAAAGCCCCCCTGCCAATAAGAGGAAGACGCAAACTGACAGCTGCCGTAACCGGCCGCATGCGCATAACAGAGGAGGAGAACTATGCCCCGTTCTGGAAGATACTCGGCAGCCGCCTCAAAAGCAAGTACGGGGTATCGCCGGTACATAGCCTTGAAGAGATAGAAAGACTGCACGCGCTCTTTCCCGAAAAGATAAAGCTCTTCACCGTGCGCGACGAGAACGGCGATATTCTTGGAGGAACCCTACTGTATGTAACCGGCTGCTGCGTACACATGCAATACAGCGGAACGACCGAAGAGGGACGACGCACAAGCGCGCTCGATTACCTCTATGGATACCTTATAGGGGAATTGTTCTGCGACAAGGAGTATTTCGACTTCGGCGTGTCGGTAGAGGAAGGCGGACACTACCTCAACTGCGGACTGATAGCCTACAAGGAGCGGTTAGGCGGACGCACCGTAACATACAACACATATCTTATTGACCTGAAAACAACAGAAGAATGATAAAGTACTGCGACCTAAAGAATATAAACGGCGTACATGAGAAAGAGCTCCAGGAAGCACTCATACGCTCCGCTTCAAGCGGATGGTACATACGTGGAGAGGAGGGCCGCAGATTCGAGGAGTCGTTTGCCCGTTTCTGCGGAAGCAAGTTCTGCATCGGAACCGGCAACGGGCTTGATGCGCTGACCATCATACTGCTTGCATACCGTGAAATGGGAATAATGCAGGAGAACGACGAAGTGATTGTTCCTGCCAACACCTACATAGCAACTATAATGGCGATAGCACAAGCCGGGCTGAAGCCCGTGCTGTGCGAGCCCGACCCTGCAACCTTCAATATCGACAGCAGCCGCATCGAAAGCCTGATGACAGAACGCACCCGCGCCATAATGCCCGTGCACCTGTACGGCCAGACAGCCAACATGGATGCCATTAACACCATTGCCGCAAGGCACTCCCTGAAAGTGATTGAGGATGCAGCCCAGGCCCATGGAGCATGGTATAAGGAGAAGCGTGCAGGAAACCTCGGCGATGCTGCAGGATTCAGTTTCTACCCAGGAAAGAACCTCGGCGCATTGGGCGATGGAGGAGCCATAACGACAAATGACGAAGTGCTGGCAGAGATTGCAAGAGCCATCGGCAACTACGGTTCGCACAAGAAATATGTGAACCTGTACAAAGGCATGAACAGCCGCCTCGACGAGCTTCAGGCAGCCGTGCTGGGCGTTAAGCTGCGATACCTTGACGAAGAGAACGGGAAACGCCGTTCAATAGCACGCAGGTACATCGAAGAGATAAACAACCCGAACATAGCCTTGCCGTCAGTAAATGACTACAGCAGACATGTGTTCCACATCTTCGCAGTTCTCACCCCGGAGAGGGAGAAGCTGCAGCAGCACCTTAGCGACAAGGGCATTGAGACTTTGGTGCACTACCCCATCCCGCCCCACAAGCAAGCGGCTATGAGAGCCTTCGCCGGCATGAACCTGCCTATAACGGAAAGGATACACATGAAAGAGCTCAGCCTACCGTGCAACCCGGCAATGACAGACAGCGAAACAACGGCAGTCATTGATGCTGTCAACGGCTTCAAGGCATAAGGGCCCGGCATCACAGGCTTTAAAGCAAGCACAAGCCGACATGCCCCTCTAAAGCCCAAAAACAGAATGAAATATTTGTAATTTCAAATGAAATATCATACCTTTGCACCGCTCTTCAAAAGAGAGCACAAAGGATTGTCCTATGGTGTAATGGTAGCACAACAGGTTTTGGTTCTGTTTGTCCTGGTTCGAATCCGGGTAGGACAACAATAAAGAGGTCAGCAAATGCTGACCTCTTTATTGTTGTCCTCATATTGCACTTTATTGCGGATACGAAAGATTCTCCTCTGTAGCGCACTCAAGCACCTCGACAAGATACTTCTTTGCTTCCCAACGCGCTTCGGGCAGATTCATAAGAAGATAATTGCCACAATCACGTGCCGATGCACCGGGAACATCACCCTCGAACGAGGCTATGAACTCGAATGTCTCCTTTACAAGAGGCAGCACCTCGGCCGACGATACATCACCCTTCACTATAAGATAGTTGCCGGTAAGGCAACCCATAGGTCCCCAATAGATTATACGGCTTGCCCACTCGCTGTGGTTACGCAGGAAGGTGGCAGCAAGATGCTCTATTGTATGTATGGCACTTGGACTAAGCACCGGTTCGCGGTTAGGTTCTTTCATGCGTACATCGAAAGTGGTTACGGTTTCGCCGCCAACGACATCCTGACGCGAAACATATATGCCACGCTTCAGGCGTATATGGTCTATTGTAAAGCTCGGAATCTTTTTCATAATCTCTAAATTAAAGCCTTGAGAGGAAACGGCTTGTAACGCCGAAAGAACGGTTCGCCATTTCGCCCCAGAAATTCTCGTACTGCTCAATATGCTTATCGACACCCGGAGTATCGCTTATTATGCGGAAACTGACGAACGGCACACCGTATATGTGGCATGTTTGTGCTATTGCAGCCGACTCCATGTCAACAGCCAAGCCGGCAGGAAAATCGGACTTTATCCTGTCGAGTTCCTCGCGGCTGGTTATGAACTTGTCACCGGTACATATAAGGCCTGCGTGGATTCGCGTAATGTTCCCGGCATCACCGTTAAGCGACATCGCAGCCTTGCACATAGGCTCGCTTGCATCAAAGATTGCCGGCATGCCTTGTATCTGGCCAGACTCGCACCCCATACCGCACCACACATCGTGATATACAAGCGAAGAGCTCACCACAACATCCATAACATCGAGGCACTCGTCTATGCCGCCTGCCACACCCGTGCTTACAATGGCATCGGGCGAGAACGAGCGTATAAGCTCCGACGTTCCTACAGCTGCATTAACCTTGCCTATTCCGCACTGGCGCAGCACTATCTCGTTATCTCCCAAGTAACCTACCAGATAGGATATATTGCCCTTCTCGCAAGTCCCGGCACCGGAGAGCAGAGTTGCCAGCTGCTCATATTCCGATGTCATTGCTGTCAAAACACCTATTCTCATAATACCTTATAACAAAGAAACAAGCACAAATGTCCAATGAGCTACTATACCTGCGACAAAACCGCCTATAGTGTGGGCCAGTATGGCCTTTGAAGTAAGGCGACGATAACCGATTGTATCGAGCATTGCAGTATGTGTACTCAGATAACCGCTCCAGCACATTCCTATAGCAGTGAATACAGCTATCGCATTGCCGTCTATCCATCCGGCCTCAGCAAAGTTAGGAACAAGGCCAAGAGCCGCACCTACAGCACCGAGAGCTGTAATAGGGAATGCAATGAGATGAGGGTCGCTGAAGCCGAACAGCCATTCGAAGAAGAAATCGAGCTTAGCACCCACCCATGGAAGCAACTGTACACCTTCGTAACCGGCACCAGTATAGCCACCGCTTGCCGAAGGACCGAAAGTAAAGAGCATCACAAGCGTAGATATGATGAGCACGCCCGGAATAATAGCAATACCCACATCGACACCGGTACGGCCGCCGTCAAGAAGCGAGTCGAGGATACGCTGGAACATAGGCTTCCTGTAGCCGTCCTCCTTTTCATTGCCGGCCTCCTCGGCTACTGCCGCATCCTCGGTCTTGAAACGTGGGTAGGACTTGACAACAAAGCGTTGCATCAGCCTTGTCGATACGATACATCCCACAAATGCTCCGAAAAGGCCGACGAAAGGCTCTACATAGTAGCCTTGCCCCACCATGAATACGATGACAAGCAAGCCCATGCCGAATGCTGTACCGAAGTTTGTCAACGAAATGAACTGGTACTTCTTGAAGTATGTCGCAAAGCGTTTGTCCTGTGCCAGAGATATTATCGCAGGGTTATCGGAGAGGAACGTGAGCACCGCACCCAGCGATGCCACTCCCGGAAGATTGAAGAGCGGCTTCATCAAAGGACGAAGCAGTTTCTCAAGCAGCTTGACCACGCCGAACTCAAGAAATATCTTGCCTATCGCACCGGTTATGACACAAATGGCCATCAGATAGAAGACAGTGTTCAGCAACAGGTCGTGTGCAGTGTTCATGATTGTATTAAGCATATTCGCAGTCCCCATCTGCGATGCCAAATAACCGAAAAGGAGGAAAAAGATAACCAGGCAGAAGATGCCGGCCGGGACCCACCCGAAGAGCTTTCTGAAAAGCATTCTGAAAATTTTTAGCATATAATAGATTTTTATAGGCATTGAAAGGCATTACATTCAAGAAGCCGATTGGCAACAAAACCCGGACAGCTTCTAAAGATTTACAAAAATATATGTAAAATTTGAGAATGCAAAGACAATGGAAAACAAAGAGACCGGCAGAAGCCGGCCTCCCAAGTCGCTCAACAGCACATAATCAACAGCACAAGGTTCCTATAAAAAGCAGAAAATCGTGGAACCGTATATTAATAACATACAACAGCCCTATTTTGTTCGGATAAAGACAAAAAATATTCCACTATTTTGGTTTTTGAAATAAAATGCCGTATTTTGCAATAGCATACGCACCGTAACGGTGCGCAGAAACTGAATATTCACTAAAACAGCACCATATATGATTCCAGCAGAATTTGACGAGATTCGTCCTTACCTGCCCGAAGAGCTTCCGCAGGTTTTCGAAGAACTGATAGCCGACCCGGAGTTCCAGACAGCCATGGGCTATGCATTCAAAGGCATGCCGTTCGAGAATATCGCCGCAACCATGCGTGCATCGAAAAGCAACCTTGAATTCCAGAAAGCACTGGTATATCCGTTCCTGCAAGGAGTGTTAGGCAAGCTATCAAGCGGACTTACTGTGAGCTACGACAACAAGGAGAACATGGCAAAGTCGCTCTGCATATCGAACCACCGCGACATAATCATGGACTCTGCGTTCCTATGCATAGTGTTTGTAAATACAGTGGGCAACACAGTCGAGATTGCCATTGGCGACAACCTGCTCATACGCCCGTGGATAAAGAAGCTTGTACGCGTCAACCGCAGCTTCATCGTGCAGAGGTCGGCTTCGATACGCGAGATGCTCGCATCGTCGAAGAGACTATCTTCGTACATGCACCACACCATAACAGAACGCAACCAGCCCATTTGGCTTGCTCAGCGCGAAGGACGTGCCAAGGACAGCAACGACCGCACACAGGAGGGCCTGATAAAGATGCTTTCGATGTACAGCAGCGGAGACATCATCGACGCGCTCAAGGTGCTTAACATTGCTCCTACAACCATTTCTTATGAGTACGACCCTTGCGACTACCTCAAGGCAAAGGAGTTCCAGCAGAAACGCGACAACCCGGAGTGGAAGAAAGCCCCGCAGGACGACCTTATAAACATGAAGACCGGCATGTTCGGCTACAAAGGCGGCATACACTACCACATCGCCGACTGCATCAATGACGAGATTGATGCCATCGACCGTTCATTGGGCAAGAACGAGAAGACAGCAGCAGTGGCACGCATCATCGACAGGCACATACACCGCAACTACAAGTTCTGGGCAATCAACTACTACTTCTACGAACTGCTTACAGGCGACACACGCTTTGCCGACAAATATACAGCAGAAGAGAAGGCAAGGCTCGACGCCTACCTGCAGGGACAGATAGAGAAGATAGACCTCCCGAACCGCGACGACGGCTTCTGCCGTACAAAGATTCTCGAAATGTATGCCAACCCGGTAATAAATTACCTCAAAGCCGAGGATTGACAAATCCTCGGCTTAATTAATCCGAGGATTCGACAGCATCGACAGCAAAAGGTCACGCGAAGCACCGGCGAAGTTGGTGCCGCGTGGGTTGCGGTGAGTTGATGTTGTCAAATCCGAGGGTTCAATGACATCAACAGCCGGCACCAGAAGAGCAGAGAGAGTTAGAAGTTGTTTGAACCGACTGTATATAATAAAAGTGTGACTTCGGTCACACTTTTTCTATTCTTTTGACACGTTCTTGAATCAATGATTTATAATCAGATTTAAGCTTATCATTAAGAAATGAAGAATCTATTATATCACTCCATTTATTACTGCTTGAAACCATTTTGTCAATTATTCTTTCCGAGATTCTCTCTGTTATCCCGGAATCGGTCATAGCTTGGATAAATGAATGACGGTCAAATCCAACAATAGCATTATTGTCATCTGTACCATAACCGACAAGAGGCATTGCAAGTTCATCATCATCGTTAATTCCTGTAAGCTTTACCGCCAAAAGGTCGTAGGCCGGAGATAAATGATAACAGCCGCGTCCTTTTTCAATCAGTGAAAAGTTCTTGCAATGCATGTCTGAATTTCCTGTCAGCCATGAGAATATTACAACCTCCCAGAACCGCTGCACATCAAGCATTGGAGCGGCTGAATACCGTCTTATTGTTTCGGCAAGCTGAATATATGCTCCACGGTATTTATGTTCAGTCAATCTGTTTGTAAGCTGGCACATGTCGAGCATAGAGTATTTCTCACCGGTTTCTCCTCTATCCATCCTTTTAGTGATATATGCCAGTTCACCATCTTCCATAGGAATAAGCCCGTGCTGTGCTGTAGCAATGCCTGATGCTTCGGCAAGCTTCATTGTAAGGTCTTCAATCTCCGGCATTGAATCATATACGGAACTTTGTGGTTTCAATATATAATTACCCCACAACCCGACAATTGTCAGTTTATCGGGTTCATTCTTGCCACCTCTATTTATATCCAAGGATAGTTTGGGCTGTACACCGGTAACAGAAGTACTTTGCGCAAGTATATGCAATGCCAGTTCCTCTATATTGTCTCTTGTATAAGGCAATAGCGGAGCTTTTGTCGTTCCGAACAATTTCTTTGCACATCCCGGATGATAAAATCCATGCTCATCCTCTATTGGCTTGTAGCAGCAAAGACATCTTTTTACATTACTGTCATTCATAATCCCGTACACTTATATTACCGATACAGTCTTTACAACATACAAGCAACAGACTCATTCTGTCACGTGGGTTAATTTTCCAATTCTTGTCCACAATATCAAGCAACCACCCTTCAGGAATAAGACCGTCAAAAACAGGAAACATGAATTCCTTAATATACTCTCCTTCCTGTAGCGGCATTGTAGGGCTAAGAGGTTTTGCTGTGTTTGATTTTATATATTCTGAATCATATACAAAATGATAACCATCGTGGTCCTCGGTCAACACCCCTGCAAAAGTTTCATCAATATATATTCCGGCTTTTTTCATTTTTTCAAATCATTTATAAGCTACTGATTTTTGCAGGTCTCAAAGTCTCGCCAAAAAGAGCCAGTACAAGATTTACCTTGTCTAACTGCACCGTAGTCTTGCCACGCTCCAGCTCTCTTATAAAACGCACCCCTACACCACTTCTCTCGGCCAGTTCAATCTGTGTAAGATTATAAAGTTTTCTCTTTTCGCGTATGTATTCTCCAATATTCATAATATCTATTAATTAAAATAACCCCGTTCGGGGTTATTTTAATCGTGATTTACACAAATTCAACCCGAACGGGTACAAATATACAAACAAACGAGCAAGAAACACCAAGCTTGCTTGAATGTTTTTTACTGCGAGTGCAGAAAATATTCGAGGTTTACCTCAAATATACAAATTTAATTTGAAATTAAATATGTTCGGGGTTATTATATGAGAATATAGAAAGTAGAGAAAATAGACCTCCCGAACCGCGACGACGGCTTCTGCCGTACAAAGATTCTCGAAATGTATGCCAACCCGGTAATCAACTACCTAAAAGCCGAGGATTGTCAAAGCCGAGGATTCGACGGCATCGACAGCAAGAGGTCACGCGAAGCACCGGCGAAGTTGGTGCCGCGTGGGTTGCGGTGAGTTGATGTTGTCAAAGCCGAGGGTTCAATGACATCGGCAGCAAGAGGTCACGCGAAGCACCGGCGAAGTTGGTGCCGCGTGGGTTGCGGTGGTTGATGTTGTCAAAGCCGAGGGTTCGACAGCATCAACAGCAAGATGTCACGCGAAGCACCGGCGAAGTTGGTGCCGCGTGGGTTGCGGTGAGTTGATGTTGTCAAAGCCGAGGATTCAATGACATCAACAGCCGGCACCATAAGAGCAAAAAGCCTAAGTCATTGAAACTAACTACAACATAGATGAGAATACTGGACTTCGGGGTGATCATACCATCAGACTGACAGGATACCAACCAAATGAGTTCTATCCAAAACCATTCCGTTTAGTCAAATATTATGACTTGGAGAATGACGAGGAACTAGATTTTATCAGCAATAATTCTGATATAAGCGCCTTGCAGATAGAGAAAGGGCGTGAACTGTATATGGACCACTTTACAATAAACGGCGAAAGCGAGAGCGACAACCGTTATGCAGTTGGGCAGATCAACGGGCTTACAATGGCGGAGATTATTGAGTGACAGCAGAGCTGCTGTTTCCGTACTTTTCCACTATCTCATCGAGTATTGCCATGAGTTCATCCACCTTTTCGGCGCGGAGCATAGCTATGCGCAAGGGACGGAAATCGGCAAGGCCTTTCAGCAAGGGAGTTGCTGCCAGATGACGGCGTACATGAAGTATGCCGGGGCGTTCGCCTAACCAATCGACGCTGTCCCTCACCTGCTCACGCAGTATATCCATGCACTCACCGAACGTGAACGGCACAGCCTGCTCGCCATGCTCAAGATAATGTTTCATTTCGCGGAATATCCAGGGCTGGCCGAAGCTTGCACGGCCCACCATGACAGCATCTACACCGTAACGGTCGAAGCACTCCTTGGCACGTTCGGGTGTCTTCACATCACCGTTGCCTATGATAGGGATATGCATGCGCGGGTTCTCCTTTATCTTGCCTATAAGAGTCCAGTCGGCATCACCGGTGTACATCTGCGCCCTGGTACGTCCATGCACCGTCAGTGCTGCTATACCGCAATCCTGCAGACGCTCGGCAAGCTCTACAATGCACTTGCTGCTCTCGTCCCAGCCCAGACGTGTCTTCACCGTAACCGGGATATTGACAGCATCCACTACTGCCTTCGTTATCTCAAGCAGCTTGGGAATGTTCTGCAGCATGCCGGCACCGCATCCCTTGCGTGCCACTTTCTTTACCGGACAGCCGAAGTTGATGTCAAGGATATCGGGGCGTGCCTGCTCCACGCGCTTTGCCGCCTCCACCATAGGCTCTACCTCATTTCCGTATATCTGAATAGCCACCGGACGCTCCTCGTCATGAATGTTCAGCTTGCGGACAGTGCTGTTTATGTCGCGTATGAGGGCATCGCTCGAAACAAATTCGGTATAGACCATATCGACGCCATAGCGTTTGCACATCAGGCGGAACGCCTCGTCGGTAACATCCTCCATTGGAGCAAGGAATATCGGGTATTTCCCGAATTCAATATCGGCTATCTTCATTCTATTAATGCTGGTCAAGTTTGTTATTTGAGCACAAAGATAGTATATTTGTAGCATAAAACGAACCCCACATGCAGTACAAAAGAAGCGATTTTGAGATTATGGCACCGGTTGGCTCAAGGGAGAGCCTGTCGGCCGCAATACAGGCAGGAGCCAATTCCATATACTTCGGAATTGAACATCTGAACATGCGTGCGCACTCGGCAAGCGCATTTTCAATAAACGACCTGCGGGAGATTGCGCAGATATGCGATGCGCACGGCATAAAGAGCTACCTGACAGTGAACACCATCATATACGAAGATGACGTTGAGATGATGCACACTATCGTCGATGCGGCAAAGGCCAGCGGCATTTCGGCTGTCATAGCTGCCGACATGGCTGTAATACGCTACTGCAACAGCGTGGGAGTGGAGGTACATCTCTCGACGCAGCTGAACATAAGCAACAGCGAAGCACTCAAGTTCTACGCTCAGTTTGCCGATGTGGCAGTGCTTGCGCGTGAGCTGAACATGGACCAGGTTGCAGCCATATACAAGATTATAAAGGAGGAGAACATCTGCGGCCCTAAGGGAGAGCCTATACGCATTGAGATGTTCTGCCACGGGGCATTGTGCATGGCCATTTCGGGCAAATGCTACCTGTCGCTGCACCAGCTGGGACGCAGCGCGAACCGCGGACAGTGCATGCAGGTGTGCCGCAGAGGATATATCGTAAAGGACCGCGAGAGCGATATCGAACTGGAGATTGACAACAAGTATATAATGTCGCCTAAGGACCTCAAGACAATACGTTTCATGGACCGCATGATTGAGAGCGGCGTACGTGTGTTCAAGATTGAGGGACGTGCAAGAGGGCCCGAATATGTAAAGACTGTTGCAGGTTGCTACAACGAGGCTCTTGAGGCATACCTCGCCGGGGAGTTCACAGAAGAGAAGAAGGATGCCTGGGACAAGAGGCTGAAGACAGTCTTCAACCGCGGGTTCTGGGATGGCTACTATCAAGGACAGAAGCTGGGCGAGTGGAGCAACATATACGGCTCGCAGGCTACAGAACGCAAGGTTTACATAGGAAAGGCTATAAAGCACTTCTCGAAGCTGGGCGTAGGCGAGTTCCATATCGAGGCCGGAGAGGTCAACGTCGGGGACAAGATTCTTATTACAGGCCCTACGACAGGCGCGATATACCTGAATCTTGAGGACCCTCGCGTAAACCTCGAAACAGTGGAGAAAGTACGCAAGGGCGACCGGGTATCGTTCAAGGTCCCATGCAAGGTGCGGCCGAGCGACAAGCTGTATCGTATTGACAAGACGGAGCACGGATGCTGCGACTGATATATATGATAGAAGGACGGCCAAGCCGTCCTTCTATCATATATATCATAATCAACTGTTACCCACGCGCCTTGAAAGCCAGAGCGTAGAGTCTCATCTGCTTTATCATTGCGACAAGGCCATTGCTGCGTGTAGGCGAAAGATGCTCCTTAAGGCCTATTGCCTCCACAAAATAGGGTTCGTTGGCAAGTATGTCATCTGGGGTCTGCCCGGAATATACCTTTATAAGAAGCGCGACTATACCTTTTACAATAAGTGCATCACTCTCTGCCATGAAACGTACCTTGCCGTCTATAAGGTCGGCCTGCAGCCATACACGGCTCTGACACCCTTCTATCAGGTTATTGTCGGTCTTGTACTCCTCTGGCAACGGTTCCTGCTCGCTGCCGAGGTCTATCAGCAGCTGATAGCGGTCGAGCCAATCATCGAAATCGCTGAACTCAGCGATAATCTCCTCCTGCAAATCCTTTATCGTAGCCATTATTTCTCGTTGTAGATTACGGTGAGCACTGTCTGGCCTACAGCCTTGAGAACGTCGGCATCAATCCAATCCATATCATCCTTTACGGTGTGGTGGTAGGGGCCGAAGCCGTTGGGGCTTTCAGGGTCGCAGTTTATGATGTCGATGCACGGGATTCCGTATATGCTGTTCACATAGTAATGGTCGTCGGTAATGGCACCGCTCTCTTTCGGAACGAAATAATCCTTGTAGCCGATCTTATGCGCCCATTCCCATACCTTTGAAACTACGTCCGGTGCAAAATGCAGCGAGTAGCTCTCCTGATAGAACTTAGAACCTTTTGCACCTACTATGTCGAGCAGAATGCCATAACGCGCCTCGTAGTTCTTCTTGTGAGGGTTCATTGCCCAATGCTGTGAGCCTAATGCCCATGAGTGGTTTACACTGCGGTACTTCTCGCGGTCGTTCTCATGAATGCCGTAGTCCTCGGCATCGAAAAGGATAATATCGATGCCAAGCTTTGTTGGAACCTGAGAAAGATGACGTGCCACTTCAAGAAGCACACCTACTCCGCTGCCGCCGTCGTTGGCACCCAGAATCGGCTTGTAGTGATTGGCCTTGTCGGGGTCCGAATCGGCCCAGGGACGTGAATCCCAGTGAGCGAAGAGCATTATGCGCTCCTTCTTTTCGGGCTGGAACTGGGCGATAATGTTGCGTGCCTTGAGAACATCGCCGGTGTATGCCTTAAGGTCAACATCCTGCGTTACTACATCGGCACCATAGGCACGGAGGAGCTCTACAAGATACTCTCCGCACTTGCGATGTGCCGCACTGTTAGGTACACGTGGGCCGAATGCCACCTGGGCTGCAACAAAATTATATGCACTGTCACCGTCAAAAACCGGTACTATTGCAGCCGGTTCAACGACCTTGCTCTCCTGCTGCGCCTTTGCACTGCTCTCCTTTTTGGGTGAGCTTCCGCAGCCTGCCATTACAACGGCTGCCAGAAACATGTATAGAAATATCCTCTTCATACTCAACGGTTCAATTTCCATGATGTACCCTCTTTTCCGTCCTTTATCTCAAAGCCGAGAGCTGCAAGCTCGTCACGGATTCTGTCACTTGTCGCCCAGTCCTTGTTGGCCTTAGCGAGCTGACGCTGCTGGAGCAGCATATCGACGACCTTGCCGAATGCCTCTTCGCGGCCGCTGTCGGAACCGCGCTCCTCCTTAAGGCCGAGTATGTCGAATGCAAAGAGACGGAATGTCTCCTTCAGTTCATCGAGGTCGGCTGCACTGATGCTTGCCTTCTTGTCGGCAATCTGGTTGATTGCACGGCTTGCATCAAAGAGGTGAGAGATTACCTGCGCTGTGTTCATGTCGTCATTCATGGCATCGTAGCACTTGCCGCGCAAACCCTTGACATCGGCAGTAGTCTCACCCTGAGGCGTTATGCCGCAAAGTGTCTTGTATGCCTCAAGAAGACGTTGCAGGCCTTTCTCTGCCGCCTGCAGGGCCTCGTTGCTGAAATCGACGGTACTGCGGTAGTGAGCCTGGAGTATGAAGAAGCGTATTGTCATTGGCGTATATGCCTGCGCCAACAACTTATGCGTTCCGTTAAAGAACTCGTCGAGGGTGATGAAGTTGCCTAATGACTTGCCCATCTTCGTTCCGTTGATGGTTATCATGTTGTTATGCATCCAGTACTTCACTACATGATGCCCCATAGCAGCCATGCCCTGAGCGATCTCGCACTCGTGATGAGGGAAGACAAGGTCCATGCCGCCTCCGTGGATATCGAACTGCTCACCGAGATACTTGCGGCCCATGGCAGTACACTCGCAGTGCCAGCCTGGGAAGCCGTTGCTCCAGGGCGAAGGCCAGCGCATGATATGTTCGGGCTGCGCGCATTTCCATAGCGCGAAATCGGCAGGGTTACGCTTCTCCTCCTGACCGTCGAGCTGGCGTGTGGTGTTAAGCACATCATCGAGGTTACGTCCCGACAGGATTCCGTACTTGTGGTCCTTGTCGTACTTGGCGACATCGAAATATACAGAGCCTTCGCTCTCATAGGCATAGCCGTTGGCAAGTATCTCCTTGACAAGCTCTATCTGCTCTATGATATGCCCCGATGCATGGGGCTCTATGCTTGGCGGAAGTACGTTCAATGCCTCCATTACCTTATGATAATGCAGGGTGTATTGCTGAACGACCTCCATTGGCTCAAGCTGCTCAAGGCGTGCCTTCTTTGCAATCTTGTCTTCGCCGGCGTCGGCATCATGCTCAAGATGACCAACATCGGTAATATTCCTTACATATCGTACCTTGTAACCCAGATTGTTGAGGTAACGGAAAAGCACATCGAATGTTATCGCCGGGCGTGCATGGCCCAGATGTGCAGGACCATATACCGTAGGGCCGCATACATAAAGCCCGACATTGGGGGCATGCAACGGCTCAAAAACCTCTTTCTTGCGCGAAAGAGTGTTATATATCATAAACTTGTTATCCATAGTCGTATATCAATTATCTTGTTTTATTTGAATTTTCTGTCGGCATTGCGGTTCATCTTCTTGCGCTCTTGATCGGGCTTTTGTCTTGTTATGCTCAGAGGCTTCTGCTCATTCAACGGAGCATTTATGTCCCAGTCGTCTTGAGAATACTCGAACATAGGACGCAGTTCAAGAGAATGGTTGTAGTAAAATACCTTTTCGGGCTGCAGGCCTTTGGCATAGTCCCCGGTGTCCCACTTTCCGTTATTGTTCTCGTCGAGAATTAGACGCAGGTAATAGGTATTGGGCTTCAAGAAATAGAAAGCACATCTGCCACCGGATGTACGGGCTTCCTGAACGACCTTCTCGTCACTTGTGATGAGCTGCACTATTGCATTGTCGCCAACACCGTTTATATTCAGATAGAGAACTGCATATTCATCAAGGTCGCGGCATCTCATCTCTTGCCTGAACTGCTTTGACACTCCGCCATACAATCCTTTGAAAGCCGCAGAGTCGGCCTGCAGAAGATATGTTTCGCCGGGCCTCCACTCTGCAAAGATATCGTAACCGCGTATGCTGTTCTTTTCTTGCCTGAAGACAAAAGGAATGGGCACCCACAATGTATCGGACTTTATTGAAAGGTGTATCATTGAGGTGTCGATTGACATCAAGGGTTCTTCGAACCTGAAACGGCATTTGCCGTTCACATCCATTGTTCCGGAACCGGAAAAACGTACAGGGAGGACCTTTGTCGGAGGCTCATATACAGGAGGGTTGTTCTCGTCATAACCTACCTGTTTCTTGGCTTTCTTGTTAAAATCCTTGATTTCCTTCTCAAGAATCTCATTCTCAATGCGCTTGACTGTCTCCCACTTCTTTCTGGCAGAGATATACAGGGTATCCGTACGGTCTATCATATTGCCGATAGAGTCGAGGACCTTGTATGTAACAGTCATCGGCAATGTATCGTTGCGATATACAAGCGAATCCTTGAACCATAAAGTGAGCGTATCTTTCTTTAATGACGGTTCAAGCAGATAGGCATCGCTCGCATCAAAGCCGAGACCTTCTATCTTCGGAAGTTCCTGGTTGGGAGCAGCAAAGAACATTACAATCTTATGATGGTCCTGACGCGGATATTTCACAAGCTGCTGCATATACATCTCTTCATTGAAAAGACGCAACACGATATCATCGGGCTGGAAACGGATATAATCGACCATACGTATGGTGTCGATAGTAACGCTGTCGCGCCATACCGTATCGGGACGTACTGCCGGAGCTGCAAACGGCTCGATTATCATCTCCTGATATGCAATCTTCTCGCTCTTCTGGTCGAAAATGTAGTTCTGGTTGGCATCGCCTAATGCATATACACGGTACTTTCCGGGCGCAATTCCCTTTATTGTAAAACGGCCTCTTGAATCGGTACGCGAGATGCGTTCGAAAGTTTTTTTTGTAAATGCCGTATCATCGAGGCATGAATGAAGTCCCACGGTAACGCCCTTTACCGGCTCAAGGTCCTGAGCATTAAGGACTGTTCCTGATACAGCCAATGTATCGACCGTATCACCGGTAGAGAACACATAGGCGAAGTTCTCGTAAGGATTGCCCTCATTGTTATCGACTATCGCATCGCTGAAATCTATTGAATAGGTCATATTCGGCAACAGAGTGTCGAGAAGTTCTACAGATACCTTCTTTGCACTGTATTTTATTTCGGGCATCTCTGTCTGAGGAGGAGAGACGACAACTTTCTCAAAGGCCTTCTCCAGTTTTATATTCTCGTCGAAGTTGAGTACGAACTTCCTCCCCTTGACATTGGTTGCATTTATCTTGGGAATAGCCTCAAGCAACACCGGAGGGTCCTCATCAAATGGACCTCCGTCAGGGTTTCCTATGCTCGCACAAGCGACGAGAGTAAGGAGAAATGCTACGGATAGTATATGGTAGTATCTTTTCATTTTCATCTGTTCATCTGCATCAGTTCCTCAATATACTGACGGCTGTTGCTCAAACGGGGTACCTTATGCTGACCGCCCAGCTTGCCCTTGCTCTTGAGCCAGTCGTTGAACAGGTTCTTTCGTGCAACGACAATCTCAAGCTGCTGCATGGTCTTGTTCTTGTAGCGTTTTGCCTCGTAGTCGGAATTTATCTGCTGAAGAGAGAGATCGAGTATCTCGGCGAACTTCTCCAGAGACTCCGGCTCCTTGGCAAACTCAATGAGCCACTGGTGACGGCACTGCGCATTGGCATCCATAAATACAGGAGCTGCCGTGTATTCCTGAACCTGCGCACCGGTTTCGGCACAGGCTCTCTGCAGGCCCTTTTCGGCATTGTCAACTATAAGTTCCTCACCAAAAGCATTGATAAAGTGCTTTGTACGGCCCGAAATTACAATCTTGTAAGGATCCTTGCCGGTGAAACGCACTGTATCACCAATCATATAACGCCAAAGACCGCACGATGTTGAGATGAGCATTGCATAATTCTTGCCTACCTCAACTTCCCAAAGCGGAAGCACACGCGGATTGGGCGAATCGAGTTCGTCGAACGGTATGAACTCATAGAAGATGTCATAATCAATCATGAGCAGCATTGCCGGGTCGGCTGGATCGTTCTGTATTCCGAAGAAACCTTCACTTGCATTGTAGGTCTCCATGTATTTCATATCCTCCTTGAGGATTATCTGCTTGTACTGCTCGCGGTAAGGAGTGAAGGCAACACCGCCATGGAAGAAGACCTCAAGGTTCGGCCATAGCTCCTCGACGCTTCTCTTGCCCGTGATGTCGAGCATGTGCTTGAGGACAGCCATCATCCACGACGGAACACCGGAGATATTGGTTACATTGACGTTGCATGTAGCACGTGCAATCTTCTCCATTTTCTCCTCGAAGTCGCTAAGAAGAGCGATATCCTTGCCTGGGACACGCATCATGTTGACGAACGCGCTGCAGTTCTCGATGAGTATCGCACTGAGGTCACCCACAAGGCTGCCGGGCAAGTTATAGTTGGGAGCATGGCTGCCGCCCAGAATAAGTCCCTTTCCGGCAAAGATGCGGCTTGACGGGTTGTTGGCAACGTACTGCGCTACAACATCAAGACCGCCCTTATAGTGAGCGTTCTGCAAACCTGCCGGAGTTACCGGAATGAACTTGCTCTTGTCGTTTGTTGTACCCGAAGACTTCGCATACCACTTGCAACGGCCTTTCCACAATACATCCTTCTCACCATGACGCATACGGTCGATATAGCCTTTGAGCGTCTCATAGTCCTGCACCCCTACAGCCTTGGCAAACTGCTCGTAGCTGCCTATGGAAGAGTAGTTGTGCTTGATGCCCCACTCTGTACCGGCGGCACATCCCAACAGACGTTTAAGCACTGAACGCTGAATATTTTCAGCCTCTGTCGCATATTTGGCAATCTTCTTTACTCTATGGTTGAAGACCGGTTTCATCAATGGTGTAAGATTCATAGTTATTTGTTTGTGGCGTTAGCCGGGTTTATATTCAGCCGAAATCTATTGGCAAGCAATCATTCAGCTTTCTTCTTGTAGTTTTCAAGTCCTTTCTCAAGGAAGTCGGCGAAGTCATCTACGTCGAGGTTATGCTTGCGCCAGCCGTTCAACGGCATACCCTTGCCGTCAACCAGCACGTAATATGGCTGTGCGCTGTAGCCGAACTTGTAGTTCTGCAGATACATCCACTTGTCGCCTACAGTTTCAAGAATGACCTTCTTGCCGTCAAGTTCTATCTCGAAAGGCTCAGGAAGCGGTGTCTTGTCGTCCACATAAAGCGAAACCACGATATAGTCGTCCTGCAATGTACTGAGGACCTTCTCGTTGCTGAGCACGTCTGATTCCATCTCGCGGCAGTTCACGCAGCCGAAGCCTGTAAAGTCGAGCATGACAGGCTTGTTCTGCTGACGGCTCATCTGCATGGCAGTCTCGAAATCCTTTGTATGAGGCTCGAAGTTGTTCTCATAGAGGTTGAAATCCTGTGTTGTGATAGGAGGCGCGAATGCGCTCACAGCCTTGCAAGGTGCGCCCCACAAGCCGGGAACCATATACACGGCAAACGCTATCGAGAGAACAGCCACGAAGAAACCCGGAACAGATGCCTGTTTCTCCTCTGGGTCGTCATGCGGGAAACGTATGACTTTGAGCAGATAGAGTCCAAGGAGTGTGAAGAGCACAATCCATATTGCGAGGAATGTCTCACGGTCGAGGATTCCCCAGTGATATGACAGGTCGGCAACCGACAGGAACTTCAAGGCAAATGCAATCTCCACAAAGCCAAGAACCACCTTGATTGTATTCATCCAGCCGCCAGAACGCGGAGCCTGCTTCAGCAACGAGGGGAAGAGTGCGAATACCGTAAACGGCAAGGCAAGAGCAAGGGCGAAGCCGAACATGCCCACTGCAGGAGCGAGGATTTCACCCGAAGCGGCAACCTCGACAAGGAGGAAACCGATAATAGGACCTGTACATGAGAATGATACAAGAACAAGAGTAAAGGCCATGAGGAAGATGCTCAAAAGACCCGTAGTGCTGCTTGCCTTCTCATCGACCTTGTTTGTCCATGATGAGGGGAGAGTAAGCTCGAAACCGCCGAGGAATGAAGCACCGAATACGAGAAGCATCAGGCAGAAGAATATGTTGAATATCGCATTCGTAGATAGGGCATTCAATGCTCCTGCACCGAATATAAGGGTAACAGCCAATCCAAGCAGGAGATAGATTACTACGATAGAGACACCGTATATCATTGCCTCGCGTATTGCCTGTGAGCGTTGCTTTGAACGCTTGAGGAAGAAGCTTACTGTCATAGGGATGATTGGCCACACGCATGGAGTGAGCAATGCCACAAGACCGCCTCCGAAACCGAGAATGAACACAAGCCATATCGAGCTGTCCTCGGCCACCTCTACGTCGAGTTTGTCGATTACAGGTGTCCAGAGCTCATTCTCGGCAAATGTCGCCTTTGCCGGTTCTGAAACTGCCGGCTGCTCCTGTTCTGCAACAACTGCAGTATCAGCAACGGCCTCTGCAGGTTTCTCCTCAGCCTTAGGCTCTTCAACCTTTACAGGTGCCTCTTTCTTCGGTTCCGGCTTAACGACAGCCTTAGGAGCCTCTTCCTTAGGCAATGCGACCTCACCGGTCATGCTAAAGTCGTAACGGCCGGGAAAACAGCCTCCGTCGTTGCACGACTGATAACGCAAAGTACCCTCAAGACGGTACTTTCCGCCGAGGAATTTCACCTTCTGGGTAAAAGTCGCAGAGTTGTCGAAATACGAGAGCATCATCTCGAAGATAGGGTCCATTTCCGTAACGGCACCTTCACCTGGTGTAAGAGCACCTACAAGTTCCGCGCCCTCTACAACGCGGAAAGTCACACTTGCCGGAGTAGGGCCGCCGTCAGGAATGTTTGTAGAATACATGTGATAGCCAGGCTCAATGAAAGCGTTGAACGTAATGGTACCTTCGGCACCGTTCACCGCAATGTTCTCTTCGATTGTGACAGGTTCTGCACCACCGAACTGCGCATTTGCATGCAACAGCGGCAGCAACATCAGCATCAATAAAATAATCTTCTTCATCTGTATCGTGTTTTTAGTTATAAATCCATCGGGTTCTTACGTATTCTCCATTCTGCAGGGTAAAGATTGTTGGCCCTGTTGCCGATATTCTTGGCAAAGCCCAACACCGCGCCCTGATAGGCAAGCAGCACAATCCCTATAGGAGCTTCGGGCAGCTGCAGGCTCTCACGATGCAAGTATGCGAGTGCCTTTTCAAGTTCAAGTTCTACAACAGGAAACGCGCTCTTTTCAAGAGCGGTGCTCATTGCCAATGAGTGCATCGGCTGCAGCTTGTTGTTCTTCACCTCGGCAAGTTCTATTCCGCAGTGCAGGACACGCATCTTCTGCTGCAGGGCCGACATAGCGGCAGCATGCTCCTTCGGCATTGCTGTTATCTTCTCACCCTGCTGCACGAACTCGTACCTTTCGGGCGACTCCAGCCAACGGCTCACCTCGTTCCTGACCTTTGCAACCGGCTGCTGCAAGCGTGCTGCACGCGGCTGTGCCAACGGAGCATCGCCCTCCTTGCGAAGCACTGCGAGGAAAAAGCCCTCGCCTGAGGTATATCCCGGAATAAAACGATATACAGGATTATTCCCTGCAAGTGCACCGGTTATGCCCCATGAAGCATCGGTGCAGAGCGGCAACGGAACTGCCCCCAATTCTTCGGCTATCCATTCCACGCAATCCTCGTTCTCCTCGCGGTTAAAGGTGCATGTGCTGTAAACCAGGAGGCCGCCCGGACGCAAAGAGCCCCAAATAGAAGAAAGTATCTCCTTTTGGCGTTTCACGCATAGCTCTACATTGGCAACGCTCCACTGTTCAACTGCAAAGGAGTCCTTGCGGAACATACCCTCACCTGAACATGGCGCATCTACGACAACAAGGTCGAAGAAGTTGCGGAAAGGCGCGAAATCGGCCGGGTTGTTCTTAGTAACCACCGAAGCCGGATTACCCCACTTCGCCACATTCTCGGCAAGCACCTGAGCACGCAATGGCACCGGCTCATTGGAGACCAGCATGCTGCCTTCGGGCAATATTGAAGCGAGATGAGTTGTCTTGCCTCCTGGTGCCGCGCACAAGTCGAGCGCGCGTACCGGGGATGTCACATACTCCTTTACAACCTGTTCAATGAACATAGACGACGCCTCCTGCACATAGTAGCAGCCGGCATGGAACTTAGGGTCGGCAGTAAACACCGGGCGGTCATTGAGATAACGCCCCTGCTCTGCCCACGGCACTCTTTCCAAAGAGTCATCGGCCTGCATCTTGCGTTCATTATAGCGTATGCTCACTACCGGCTCCTTTTCAAGAGCCTTTGCAAAGCGGTTGTACCTTTCTTCGCCGAAAAGCGCAACACTCCTCTCCACAAAACCGGCAGCCAATTCCATACAATACAATGCGCACAAATGCGCATACTGGTACAAAGATACAAAAAATAGAGTGCAACACTCCCCTTTTAGCCGATATAATTATATTATTAAATTAAAATTAACTTTTGCGCACGCACGCGAAGAAAAACCGCTAGTCGATTATGCAGTTATTGGCTTTTCAATTAGGATATTCGGCAACGAAATCGTATCTTCGCAAAAATAAAGATACAACAGAATGAAACAATATCTCGACCTGCTCGACAGGATACTGACCGAGGGCACCAGAAAAGATGACCGCACAGGTACCGGAACAATCAGCGTATTCGGGCACCAGATGCGCTTCAACCTCGAAGACGGCTTCCCATGCCTCACAACAAAGAAGCTTCATCTGAAATCCATAATACATGAGCTTCTATGGTTCCTGAACGGCGACACAAACGTGAGGTACCTGCAGGAAAACGGAGTGAGAATATGGAACGAATGGGCCGATGAAAACGGCGACCTGGGACACATCTACGGTTACCAGTGGCGCTCGTGGCCCGGATATGACGGCGAACACATCGACCAGATAAAGGAGGTTGTCGAGACCATAAAGAACAACCCCGATTCGCGCCGCATCATTGTGAACGCATGGAATGTAGGCGACATAAAGAACATGAACCTGCCGCCATGCCACGCAATGTTCCAGTTCTACGTTGCCGACGGCAAACTGAGCCTGCAGCTATACCAGCGCAGTGCCGACTGCTTCCTAGGAGTACCTTTCAACATTGCTTCCTATGCACTTCTGCTACAGATGATGGCACAGGTGACAGGGCTTAAGGCAGGAGAGTTCATACACACCCTTGGCGACGCACATCTCTATCTCAACCACATTGAACAGGCAAAGCTGCAGCTCACACGTGAGCCGAAAAAACTGCCGCAAATGAGGATAAACCCGGAGGTAAAGGATATTTTCTCATTCAAGTTCGAAGATTTTTCACTGGAGAACTACGACGCACATCCGCACATAAAAGGCGTTGTAGCCGTATAACATAGAACCATGTACAAAATAGCTCTGATAGCTGCAATAGCCAGAAACAACGCAATAGGTTTCGAAAACAGGCTCATATACTGGTTGCCTAACGACCTGAAGCGCTTCAAGGCCCTCACAACCGGGCACACTATAATCATGGGCAGCAACACATTCCGTTCGTTACCGAAGGGAGCACTGCCTAACAGAAGGAATATAGTTCTCTCGCGCAAGGAGAATTCCTTCCCCGGAGCAGAGGCATTCCACACTCTTGAAGATGCATTGGCCAACTGCAGCAACGAGGAGATTGTTTACATAATAGGCGGTGAGATGCTGTACAGGACCGCAATGCCTCTTGCCGACATTCTATGCCTTACAGAGGTTGACGACACCCCGGAGAATGCCGATGCATTTTTCCCGGAGTTCAACCGCAGGGAGTGGGAAGTGATCGAAAAGGAGCAGTTCGGGAAAGACGAAAAGCACAGTTTCGACTACAGCTTTGTAACCTACGCAAGAAGGAGATAATAAACAGAGCCGGAATAACAGCCATCGCTTAGCTCTAAAGATAAAAAAATTGCCGCAGAGTGTTCTGCGGCAACTTTTTTATAGAATCCAATTGTTTACTTACCGTTTCTCTCGTCGGCTGAGTACATCAATGACAATGCACGTGCTTTACGCAGTTCCATTTTTACGTCAGTCATGACACCCATTGATACGTTCTCATCGGCCTTAAGAGCAACCTTCATCACTGCCTGGTCGGCCTGACGCATACTGTTACGCTCGTTCACAACAAACGAACCTACATCGCTTGGGTTAGCGAAACGGTCGTTCAGCTGAACGCGTGTACCTGTACCGAACTGTGATATATAGTTGCTTGACGGACGTCCGACATAGATATTGACTACAGCTGTCTTACGCTCAATCTTAGACAACTCTGTTCCCTTAGGCAACTTGAAATCAATCTTTATCTCCTCTTCACGCATTGAAGTTACAATCATGAAGAAGAATAGGATAGAGAAGATCAAGTCAGGAAGTGACGAGGTGTTCAATTCAGGCATTTCTGCCTTTCCTTTGTTACTAAACTTACTCATATTACATTCCTCCACCTATTGAACGAGGCTCAGCCTCTGAAATCATTGTCTTATAATAGAGACGGCAAAGCATCTGCTGCGCCTCAGTCAAATTGGCATACGACTTGCCGTATTCCTTCTTAGCCAACTCTTCACGCAACTCGTTATATGCACCGTACAACTCGTTAGAAACCTCAAAATAGGTATTATAGTTGGTACCACGGTGTGTCTGGAGCGAGATAACGTGCTTGCTTGTAACAGCCTGTTGACGTCCGGAGGGAAGTATATGCTCAACACCACCTTCTTCAAATACTACATCCTCGACATGCTTCTCAGGATAATCGGCACGGTTTGCTTCGTTAGTGATGAAATCCTTCGCCAACTGACGCAATTCCGAAATCTCGATCTCATAAGGCATCTTCTCGCCCTGAGTGATCATGATTTTGTTATCCATATTGACCAATACCACGAGACTGTTACGTTTCTTGATTTTTGGAGGGTTCTGAAGATCCTCATCCTCAGGAGGCTCCGGCAAACGTACATTCAAACCCATGGAAGAGTTCATAGAAGTCACGACCAAGAAGAAGATCAGCAAGATGAACGAGATATCCGCCGTTGAACTGGCATTGATTCCCGGAACTTTTCTTTTACCTTTTCCCATCTTGTTATCGTTTATTTATTACTTTTTTACAGACTTTGAAATGCCTAGCAAACCATAGAGAGTTGCCAAAGTAGATGCAGCCAACAATACATACTGCACATAAAGCAACACATCGGTAAGAACATAAGCAGAAGAAGCAATTGGGTTGTCGTCAGAATCAACGAGCTGCTTGCCGTTCACATATATCGGTTCACCAGAAGAAAGGAGATATGCCACAACAAACAATACAACGATTACTACAACTCCCATAAGGCTCTTCATAGCCTCCTTTGGACTATCCTTGAACTTCTTGGCAAAAGATGCAAGACTGAAGATAAGTACAAGCACCACAGCCAAACCGGTCAAAGCATAGATCCAATACAGCAATGCATCTGTAAACATAGGTGCCAGAAGGTCATCGCCGTTTATTGTCTCAGTTTCGCCGAAGCCTACGAAGAAGAAGAGGGCTATGATGACTACAGTCACCGCCATCATCACGTAGAACAAGGGCTTTGAGATTCTTGAACATGAATCAGCTTTCATAATATACTTTTTATTTAGCTGTTATTACTTCTTGAGATTGTATTTTGTCATAAGGTCGAGAAGAGTGATTGAAGAATCCTCCATGTCAGCTACGAGGTCCTCGATCTTGGTAAGGATAAAGTTGTAGAATACCTGAAGGATAAGAGCTACAACGATACCGTAGATAGTTGTGATAAGAGCCACCTTCATACCGCCGGCAACGATAGTCGGAGAGATGTCACCTTCCTGCTGGATCTTGTCGAAAGACATGACCATACCGATCACAGTACCCAAGAATCCGAGTGACGGAGCCATCGCGATGAACAATGTGATCCATGAGCAACCCTTCTCAAGGTTTGAAGACTGAAGGCTTCCGTAAGAAACTACTGAACGCTCAACTGTATCAAGACCCTCGTCGATGCGGAGAAGACCCTGGTAGCAGATAGAAGCGACAGGACCTGCTGTGTTACGGCAGATTGTCTTTGCACCCTCAACGTCACCCTTCTGAAGAGCAGCAGCGATAGCCTCCATGAGGTTCTTTGTATTTACCTTAGCCATGCTCAAATAAATGATACGCTCAACGCAGAAAGCAAGACCGATAACCATGGCGATAGCAACCAATGCCATGAACTCAGCACCACCCTCGATGAACTTTGTCTTCAAAGTCTTGTGAACGCCCTCAGACTCAGAAGCCTCAGTTACCTCAGCAGGAGCAGCAGCCTCCTCGGCAGGAGCAGCAACTTCCTCAGCAGCAGGAGCAGCAGCCTCCTCAGCAGGAGCAGCAGCCTGATCTGTATTCTCAACTGTCTCTACAGGAGCAGCCTCAGCAGCATCCTGAGCATAAACTTGGGTTGTACCGAAAGTAAACATACCCAACATTGCAACGATTGCAAAAAGCTTTTTCATTGTGTGTAATTTTTAGAATTAGTATTTTAAGTTAATTTATTCAAAAAACTGCGGAAAGAGGGGGATTCGAACCCCCGATACGCTTTTGACGTATACACGCTTTCCAGGCGTGCCTCTTCAACCACTCGAGCATCTTTCCCTACATTATGCCTGCAGCTATCGGGGTGCAAGTTACAACATTTTTCCTAAAACCGCATTCTATTTCACGGCAAAAGTAGTTTTTTTTTTCAAATCAGTAAACATTTCTCAAAAAATGATTAGCCGAAATGCGCAAATTTAAATATTATAAGTTTTTTTAACATTTAACAAGGTTGATAAAACAGAAAATATCATGAAAGGATTGTGCGTATAGCTCAAAAATAGCTATTTTTGCATTTACTATGACAGGCAGAAAAAGAACTTTTATAAAGAGCATTCTCGATATCATTAACCCGTACGCATGGGTGACAGGATTGAGGAACATGGCTTTTGATGCAGGAGTGCTTGCATCATACAGGCCAGAGATACCTGCAGTGTGCATAGGCAACCTGTCGGTCGGAGGCACAGGAAAGACTCCTCACACGGAATATCTTGTAAGATTGCTTAAAGACAAGTTCCGCATCGCTGTACTGAGCAGAGGATACGGACGCAGCAGCAAAGGATATATAAAGGCTGATGCGCAAACGGCTATGGCACAGATAGGCGACGAGCCGTTCCAGATAAAGGACAAATTCCCCGAAATTGAAGTTGCAGTATGTGAGAAGAGGGCAGACGGCATACGCATGTTGCTCGCAGAAGTTCCCGGCTTGCAGGCAATACTTCTTGATGACGCATACCAGCACAGATATGTAAAGGCAGGCTTGAATATCCTGCTCATAGACAGCAACCGTCCTGTATGGCTCGACTGCATACTCCCTTTCGGACGGCTCCGCGAAAGCCTTGCCGGCATAGAGCGTGCCGATATTGTCATAATGACCAAATGCAGCAGCATGGACAGCAGCACTATGGAATGGTGCAGACGGTATATAAAGGAGAGATGCGGTGCACCGGTCTTCTTTTCGAGAATGAAGTACGGCAACATTTATCCGTTGTTCAACAGAGAAAGGGAAATTCCGGAGATTAAGGAGGGATGCGAAGTGCTTCTGGTTACAGGCATTGCAAAGCCAGCTCCTCTGAGAAAGGAAATTGAATCACGCGGTGCAAAAACGGTCTTGCTGAAGTTTGCCGACCACCACAACTTCACCAATAGCGACATTGAAAAGATTGCAGAAAGATACGAATCCTTGAAAGGAAGAAACAGAATGATTCTGACAACAGAAAAGGATGCTACAAGGTTATTACAGAGAGACGACCTGCCGCAAAGCGTAAAGGAGAATATATATGCAATGCCTATTGAAGTGGAATTCCTTGACAATGAAGAAGAAAAGTTTAACCAAATAATAGAGAACCATGTTACAGAAAATTCAAGAAACAGCTGAATTCCTTCGCGGAAAGATGACTACAGCACCAGAGACAGCAATCATATTGGGCACAGGCCTCGGAAGCCTTGTCAATGAGATAACCGACAAGTACGAGATTGAATACAAGAATATCCCCAATTTCCCGCTGTCAACAGTCGAGGGCCATTCGGGCAAGCTCATTTTCGGAAAGCTCGGCAACAAGGAGATTATGGCAATGCAGGGCCGTTTCCACTTCTACGAAGGCTACTCAATGAAAGAGGTTACATTCCCCGTACGCGTAATGCGTGAACTCGGCATAAAGACTCTGTTCGTTTCCAATGCTGCAGGCGGAATGAACCCCGACTTCATAATCGGTGACCTCATGATTATCAACGACCATATAAACTTCTTCCCTGAGCACCCGTTGCGCGGAAAGAACATTCCTTACGGAGACCGTTTCCCCGACATGAGCGCGGCATACGACAAGGAGCTGATAGCCAAGGCTAAGGAGATTGCAGCCGAAAAGGGAATACGTGTTGTCGAGGGTGTTTACCTGGGTACACAAGGCCCCACATTCGAGACTCCTGCCGAGTACCGCATGTTCCACCGCATGGGAGGCGATGCCGTAGGCATGTCAACAGTACCCGAAGTAATCGTGGCACGCCACTGCGGAATACGTGTTTTCGGAATTTCGGTAATTACCGACTTGGGCGTGGAAGGCATCGTAGTAGAGTGCAGCCACGAAGAGGTGCAGAAAGCTGCTGACGAGGCGCAGCCTAAGATGACAACAATATTCCGCGAAATAATAAACAGAGCATAAGCAAAGATGAACACAAGCAAACGTACAGAGATTTCATCGCTCGGCGAGTTCGGGCTGATAGAAAGGCTCACGAAAGAACTTTCAATCACCAACAAGGAGACGGTCAAGGGTACCGGCGACGATGCAGCTATCCTGCAGTTCGCAAACGACGAGGAGGTTCTTGTAACTACCGACCTGATGATGGAGGGAATACACTTCGACCTCACCTACTTCCCCTTGAAGCACTTGGGCTACAAGGCTGTAGTAGCCAACATTTCGGACATCTATGCAATGAACGGCACTCCTAAGCAGATTACGGTGTCGCTCGCTCTTAGCCGCAAGTTCTGCATAGAGGATGTTGAGGAGCTATATGCCGGCATGAAGCTTGCATGCCAGCAGTACGGTGTTGACATCGTTGGCGGCGATACCTCATCATCTCTCACCGGCCTTGCCATAAGCATTACAGCAATAGGAACTGCTCCGAAAGGGAGCGTCGTAAAGCGCAACGGCGCCAAAGAGACCGACCTTATATGCGTTACCGGCAACCTTGGAGCTGCATATATGGGATTGCAGCTGCTTGAAAGGGAGAAGATTGCAACCGAAGGAAAAGATATACAGCCCGACTTCCAGGGCAAGGAGTATATCCTCGAAAGACAGCTGAAGCCCGAAGCACGCAAGGAGGTTCTTGAGAAACTCCGTGAGGAGAATGTAAGGCCGACAGCAATGATTGACATCAGTGACGGGCTTTCGTCGGAACTCATGCACATTTGCAAGCAGAGTGGTGTAGGATGCAGAATATATGAGGAACGAATACCTATCGACTACCAGACAGCCATTATGGCAGAAGAGCTTAACATGAACGTCATAACATGCGCGCTCAACGGCGGAGAGGACTTCGAACTGCTCTTTACCGTGCCTATCGCCGACCACGAGAAGGTTGCTGCGATGAAGGATATCAGAGTAATAGGACATATCGTAAGCGACAGCATGGGACTTGCGCTCATCACACGCGACGGAGCCGAAATGGAACTTAAGGCCCAAGGGTGGACTCCGGCAACGGACAACAATAGCCAAAGATGATACTGCACAGTGTAGTACAGCTCATATTCCTGCTTGCAGGAATCGTATCCCTGTTGGCATCACTGCTCGACTGGGAGTGGTTCTTCACCGCCGACAATGCAAGCTTCCTTGTGAAGCGGCTCGGCAGGAATGGTGCAAGGCTGGCATACGGAGCTATCGGGCTGATTTTCATTGCTGCATCTGTATATTTTCATTGCAAAACATAATCCACATTTAACATAATTTAACACGGGGGGGTAATTTTACTCCCCCTTTATTTATTTTTGCCCCATAAACCTTTAAAATTGTTTAAATTATGAAAAACAACAAGTTATTTTACGGCCTGCTGCTCATAGCAGGAATGATAATGTTCACTGCATGCGGCGGTGACAGTGACGGTGGTGTAACAGTAAGTGAGGCACCGTCTCCGACAATCAAGGACAAGAACGGAAAGAAGGTTGTAGTAACCGAAGTCAGCAATAGTTACGGTAATTTTTACACCTACAACTACAGAAAGAACGGCAAGCTTGAATCCATAGAATTTCATGGAGAAGAAGATATGATCTTTACAGTGGATAAAGACAAATTCATAATAAAGGGCAATATCAATTGGGACGAAAAAGTCATGGATGAAATTGTTTTAAAGGCTTCATTGACCTCTCTCGGCTTTATCTCCGCATTGGAATGTACCGTAAAAAGCAGTGATAAAAGCGATGGAGATTATGAGAATTTCGATGGCGAGTATGAGTTAAATTTCGACTATGACAGCAACGGACATCTTACAAAAATCACTGGAGAGGTAGAAGGCATGTATTCCGGCATGGAAGATGGAGAAAAATACAGATGTGACATTGACGGCAAATACAACTACGACATAAAATGGTCAAATGGCAAGATGATGAGTTACAACAGAAATGCTTCCGGCAAAGAAGAAATGGGAGGTGAAAAGAACAACTATAAGAACGGAACAGATGGCGACATTGAGTATCACAAAATCAAAAACACATCAAAACAATACTCATATTATATGTCACAAGCCCTGTTCTGTGACATTCTGGGAGATTGCTATATCCTTGAAGCACTTGCCGTTGCCGGCCTTTTTGGAAAAGGACCGGACTATTTGCCTAAACAGATAAGCGAATATAGTTTTGAGGAAGACGATTTTGAGGGCAATGATGAATGGAATGACAAATGGGTTCTTTCATTCGACCAGAACAGCAACGGTACTATAAATTATGAGCAGGATGGGTACTCAAGCTCTAATAGAGTTTATTTCGGATATGACAATGCCGCATCAAAGGCAAAGGCAACACGCAGCATTTCAGACAACAAGAGCAAAGAGCAAAAGAAACGTTCAATCAATAGATTCTTCAAGAGACACCGCAAAGCTCATAAGTAAAATATAATCCATAATTAACATAATTTAACACGGGGGGGGTAATTTTACTCCCCCTTTATTTATTTTTGCCCCATAAACCTTTAAAATTGTTTAAATTATGAAAAACAACAAGCTATTTTACGGCCTGCTGCTCATAGCAGGAATGATAATGTTCACTGCATGCGGCGGTGACAGTGACGGCGGTGTAACAGCAAGTGAGGCACCGTCTCCGACAATAAAGGACAAGAACGGAAAGAAAATTGTAGTTACAGAAGCCGGAGACTACACCTTTACATATAGGGACAACGGCAAGTTGGAATCGATTCTTTGCAGTGATTATGAGCTTTACGAGGAATATAAAGTCGATAAAGACAAGTTCATAATAAGAGCATCTGACGATGGAGGAAACTTCAAGGCCGTGGTTTCATTGACCTCTCTCGGTTTTATTTCAGCTATGGAATGTAATGAAAAGTGGAACGACGAAGAAGAAAAGGGCGAAATAAAACTCGTGTTAGACTTTGAGTACGACAAGGATGGACATCTTATCAGAATTACAGGAGAAGAAGAATATACAGGTACTGATGGTGAATATAAATGGAGCGGAAACCATGAATACGAGAACACAATCAAATGGTCCAATGGCAATATGATGAGTTTTAATTCAAAGAGTTCCGGCACAGAGACCGAAAACGGGGAAAAATACCAATTTGGGTCAGAGACCGACTGTGACATAGAGTATCATAAAACAAATAACACATCAAAACAATACTCATACTACCAGTCGAAGATATTGGGAGAAGAGTTAGGTGATGGAGAAAATCTTTTTGGCGCACTCGCGATTGCCGGACTTTTTGGAAAAGGTACAAATAAGTTGCCATCACATATAAGTGCCATTGTGTCGTTTTGGGACAAGGATTCTGAGTACGAAAATGAGGGAGAAGAAAACGAAAGCTATAACCTTTCATTCGACCAGAACAGCAACGGTACTATAAATTATGAGCAGAATGGGTACTCAAGCTCTAATAGAGTTTATTTCGGATATGACAATGCCGCATCAAAGGCTAAGGCAACACGCAGCATTTCAGACGACAAGAGCAAAGAACAAAAGAAACGTTCAATCAATAGATTCTTCAAGAGACACCGCAAAACACAGAAGTAACTCCAACTGATACAACAAGACCGCCCGAAAGGCGGTCTTGTTGTATCAGTTATTTTCTTGTATCGACTATTCTTGTTTCCGGCAATGAAGCATTCCGCTCATTTGTCTTCTCCACCAACGCGGCAGCAACCTGAATGAATGCCTGCCCGTCAGGGCTGTCGGCACGCATCGCTATCGGCATGCCGGCATCACCGCTTTCACAAATACTCTGCACGAGCGGTATCTGCCCAATAAGAGGTATATTGTACGCTTCGGCCATGCGCTTTCCGCCCTCCTTGCCGAAGATATAGTATTTGTTGTCGGGCAATTCGGCCGGAGTGAACCATGCCATATTCTCTACAAGACCCAGGATTGGCACTGCCACCTTATCGTTGATAAACATGTTAACGCCCTTGATTGCCGCAGCCAACGAAACCTCTTGCGGTGTAGTAACCACAACGGCACCTGTAAGCGCAAGGCACTGTACTATAGTAAGATGTATATCGCTAGTGCCGGGCGGAAGGTCGATAAGGAAATAATCAAGTTCACCCCAGTTGGCATCGGCAATGAGCTGCTTGAGCGCATTGCTCGCCATGCCTCCGCGCCACAATATCGCCTGATCGGGATCGACAAAGAAACCTATTGACAATATCTTGACGCCGTACTTTTCTATAGGCTGTATAAGGTCGCGGCCGTCTATGTGCTCGCTATAAGGGCGTTCGTCTTCTACGCTGAACATCTTGGGAATTGAAGGTCCGAAGATGTCGGCATCGAGCAGGCCCACCTTATAGCCCAAACGTGCGAGGGCTATGGCAAGATTGGCCGACACCGTAGATTTACCTACACCGCCCTTTCCCGATGATATTGCGATGACATTCTTCACTTGTGGAAGGAACTTGCCCACCTCAGGACGCGCAGCCTGACGGCTCACAGCCGTGATGTTGCCTACTATTTCGACCTCCTTGCCTACATACGTTTGTATAGCAGCCTCGGCCGACTTAATTACAGAGCGCATGAACGGGTCGGTAGGCTTGTCGAAGATGAGCGAAAATGTCACCTTGTTGCCGTCTATGCGTATATTGTCATCAACCATTCCGGCCTCGACAAGGTTCTTGCCGTTGCCCGGATAACGCACCTTTTCCAATGCGTCGAGTATCAGTTTCGGATATAATGCCATAATGATTCTGCTAGCTTATCGGGCCGGACATGAACAGCGGCCCTCTCTTTAAACATTAAACGTTAAACCTTTCACCTTTCAGATTATGTAATCTGCCTCGGCGCGGCCCTCTGTTATTCCCTTGAAATATGCGGCCACCGCCACGTGGGACGGATGCACTTTATAACGTTCCATCGCATCGGCATCGTCAAAGGATGACACAAGCACTGCATCGTATGCAGTTCCTGCAACACAGACATTGACACCTACCTCAATGTCACGAATTTCGGGCACTACGCCCTTAAGAGCCTCAAGGTTCTCCTTCACCCACTGAGCATGCTCCTGCTTGCTCTTTCCGTTTGCGCCGTCAATGAAGCGCCACATTACAATATGCTTGAACATAATATATCATTTGCTCGTTTCGAGACAGCTGCGCTTGCTGCGACCGTAGCTACGGTACTCATCAAGCTCTATCTCGACATCGGGTTCCTCGTATTTTTCCTTAGAAGGGAGATTGAATGCGATGTACTTTATGGTTATTCCGCGCGAAAGCCACTGCGATTCGTAATATGTACGTATCTGCAACACGTCGCTTACCTCGTCCATGCCGTGCACATCTTCAATGCACTCCACTACCGGCAAGGCATTGACCTCGGTCACATACTTAGTATATGTAAACATGAAGTTGCTGTCAGTCTTGAGATGGATAACAGCATCGGGAGCCAGGATGTTCCTGTAACGTGCAAGGAAGAGCGAAGATGTTAGGCGTTTTGTATATTTCTTCATCTGCGGGTCGGGGAAGGTGAGCCAAATCTCACTTACCTCGCCGTTGGCAAAGAGACGGTCGATTATCTCGATGTTCGTGCGCAGGAAGCACACGTTATTCAAGCCTGCCTCAATGGCATCGGTTGCACCGGTCCACATTCGTGCGCCTTTTATATCTACCCCGATGAAATTCTTTTCGGGAAAGCGGCGCGCGAGGGCTACCGTATATTCGCCTCTTCCGCAGCCCAGTTCAAGGACTATGGGGTTGTCATTCTTGAAGAAATCCCGTTTCCAGTTGCCCTGCAAAGGAAATTCCACATTATCGATAACCGAATAGGGGTGCTCGATAACGTTGGGATATGATGCCATGTCGGCAAATTTCTTGAGTTTTCCTTTTCCCATATCTGCTCCTGTTATTCAACAACTGTCACCCAACCGTACGGGTCGGCTACATCGCCGTACTGTATTGCACGCAGACGGTTATAAAGCCCGGTAAGTACTGGGCCCGGCTTGCCGTCCTTGGCAATCACATAGCTCTTGCCCTGCTCCACATCGTCGATACGGCCTATCGGAGATATAACTGCAGCTGTTCCGCATGCACCTGCCTCTTCGAACGTATTCAGTTCTTCTTCGGGTACCGGACGCTGCTCCACACTCATTCCCATGTCACGCGCTATCTGCATGAGACTGTTGTTTGTTATCGACGGAAGTATGGATGTTGACTTCGGGGTTATATAGCTGTTGCCCTTGATTCCTATGAAGTTGGCAGCACCGCACTCGTCGATATACTTCTTCTCCTTTGCATCGAGGTATATCTCGCATGCATAGCCCTGCTCATGCGCAGCATAGCTTGCCCTCATGCCGGCAGCATAGTTGCCGCCGACCTTGAAGCGGCCTGTTCCAAGAGGTGCAGCACGGTCAATATCACGGAATATCACGCAGTTGTTCACTGCAAATCCGGCCTTGTAGTATGGGCCTACAGGAGTAACGAATATAATGAACAGATACTCCTTTGAAGGGTTAACGCCTACCTGTGCGCTTGTACCGATGAGCAACGGACGTATATAAAGCGAAGCACCGCTCTCGTACGGCGGAACAAAACGCTCGTTCAGAGCCACCGCCTTTGTAACCATTTCGCGGAAAAGTTCCGTGCTCACGCGCGGCATCATTATGCCGTCGCAACTGCTCTGCAGACGTTCGGCATTCGCTTCGAGACGAAAGACACGCACCTTGCCGTCCTTTCCGCGGAAAGCCTTAAGCCCCTCAAAGGCATCCTGACCATAATGAAGACATGTCGCTGCCATGTGGAGCGATATGTTCTCGTCGGTACAGACCTGTACCTCACCCCACGCACCGTCCTTATAGACACAACGTACATTGGCATCGGTCTTACGATACCCGAAGCCTATATTTGCCCAATCGATTGTTTCCATTTTCATATACAGTTTTTCTTTGTGGCGCGAAGATACACATTTTGCCCGACAAGTGAAAATATTTTTATAGGACGCGCCTTTCCGTTTTCACTCTGCAGCTTCGGGCGATATCTCATCCAGCAGAGCCTTGACCTCTTCATCGACCGTAAAAAGCCTCGACCTGCAGAACTGCACCAATGCAGAGGCCTCTTTCAATGCTCCTGCCAGTTCATCTATGTCCATCTTGCCGTTCTGCACAAGAGCCATTATCTCTTCGAGACGCGCCATGGCCTGCGTGTAAGTCATTTTTTTCATATCATACCTGTTTTTCTTTTTTCTCATTAACAACGCTTCTTATTTCTCCGTCGGCAACAAGGGTAACGACCTCATCCCCTGCCGATACCTCTTCTACCGAGCGCAGCAGCTTGCCGTTGACTCTTGTAAGGCTATACCCCATGGCCAATATGCGTTCGGGCGATGCAGCCTCAATGCTCTTCTGGGAAAGTTCAAGCCTGTAAAGCTCCTTCTGAAGCAGATTCCGGACATTGGCCGCCAGATTCTGCGACATCATTTTAACCTTGACAGCCTCATCCTTCATGAAAACAGCAGCCGACAGAGGAAGCCTATGATGCAACGAATGCAGACGCTGGCGTTCCAATTCCACCTTTCGCTTTACAGCAACTGTCATTTCCTGACAAATTCCGGACAAGCAGGCATCCTGTTCCAGCATTGCATGCACAAAAAGTTCTGCCGCCGCGGTAGGTGTCTTTGCCCTTGTATGTGCCACAACGTCAAGCACGCTCTCGTCGCGCTGATGCCCGATTCCTGTTATTATCGGCAACGGAAATTGCGCGCAGTTGTTGGCAAGGTCGTATGTGTCGAAGCAGCTCAGCTCGCTTGTCGCGCCTCCGCCACGTATTATAACGACAACATCCCACATATCAATATTGGCAGCAATACGGTCCAGAGCCGATATTATGCCCTGCTCCACTCCGCTGCCCTGCATCGGAGAGGGGAAAAGATGCGGATAGAAAACAAAGCCGTACCTGTTACGGGCCAACTGGTCGCAGAAATCGCCGTAACCTGCAGCCGTTGAAGACGAAATGACTGCTATACGCTGCGGAAGAAGCGGAAAACCGAGTTCCTTATTAAGATTTATCACCCCCTCATCGGCAAGCCTTCTTATCACAGCCTGACGTTGCCGGGCCAAGTCGCCTACAGTGTATGCCGGCTCGATATCGCACACTTCGAGAGTGTAGCCATAGAGTTCGTGGAAGCCGACCTTTACTTGAAGAAGCACCTTAAGGCCGGCAGAGAACGGCTGGCCTGTCTGTTCCAGGAAATAGGGTTTAAGCAGGGAGTAGATACGCGCCCAAACCGTTCCGCGAGCTTTGGCTACAAGTTCATTGGCAGCCTCGTCGCGCTGTACAAGTTCAATATAGCAATGCCCGGCAGATGTCTCCCGCACCTCGCTCAGCTCACCTGTAACCCAATAACGCGCAGAAAGGGTTTCGCCCAATATGTTGCGGACCATATTATTGAGCGAATAGAGGGTAAAGGGAGCGTCTGCACTATTAATCATTGCCTTGTATCCATTGATTTATTCCACGCTGCTGCGCTATGAAAGCACCGCCAACAACCATATTGCCTTTATAGAACACGGCCGACTGCCCTGGAGTTATCGCTGAGGCCTCGGAGTAAAGACGTACAAGCCATAGCGCATCGCTTACCTTTAGAGGAGCATCACATGGTATCGGCCGGCTGCGGTAACGCATACGGACCGAGAGACCTTCAGGCACTTCACCCACCCACTGCGGCTCTTCAATAAGCATATGGCTTGCAAGAAGGTCGCTCTCCTCGCCCAGCATGACCGTATTCTTGAGAGGATTTATCTTTGTAACATATACCGGACGACCCAAAGCTATGCCCAGCCCCTTGCGTTGCCCTATCGTATAGAACGGAAAGCCGCTATGCTTGCCGAGGGCTCGCCCTTCACTATCGACAAAAGAGCCGCCGGCAAACCGTTTGTCGATATCGGGTACATTCTCGCGCAAGAAATCGCGGTAATCGCCCGGAATGAAGCACACCTCCATGCTCTCTCCGCCGCCGGCAACGCTCTCATATCCACGTTCCTTAAGATATTCCAGCACCATCGGCTTTTCCATGCCGCCTAAAGGAAAGATTACTCTCGACAGCTGTTTCTGTGTAAGCCGCCAGAGGAAATAGCTCTGGTCCTTACGGGTATCGTCACCGGCAACGATATAGTATCTGCCGTCATGTTCCTCCACCTTGACATAATGCCCGGTAGCGATATTGCTGCAGCCGAGCCTGTCGGCCCACTGCTCAAGCAGAGCGAACTTCACGAGAGGATTGCAATTTACACAAGGGTTAGGTGTATATCCATTGAGGTAGCTGTCAATAAAAGAGCGTATTACGGTTTTCTTGAAATTTTCCCTCACATCGGCTACATGATGCGGAATGCCCAGCCGGGCTGCAAGAAGTGCTGCCGATTCGGCTGCCTTAAGCGAAGCTGTACATGTAACAAATGTCAAGCCCTCGACACGATAGCCCTGTTCAAGCAACATGCAGCACACGGCAGTACTGTCAATACCGCCGCTCATACCTACCAACACACTCTTTTCCGCATTCATCACCAATATGCTTTCACTGTCCTGCAGAACTTGCCGAAAAAGACATAAATTCAAACATCTTCTTAATCTGTCAAAAAAAATGCCTATTTTTGTAACAAGTTTCCTACGCAATATATTTTCTATACAAAGATAGATTATTTTTGCGACTATCAGACATTATTCAGAAACTGATTTTAAAAATTCTATGAGCAACAATATCGAGAAGAAGGTACCCACTGAGCTTGGAACCGAAAAAGTAGGCAAGCTGCTTATGCTGTATGCAATACCGGCAATCATAGCACAAACCGCAGCATCGCTCTACAATATGATTGACAGCGTATTCATCGGACACATTCCCGACGTGGGTGCAGAGGCCATTTCGGGACTTGCAACGACATTCCCGTTCATGAACCTGTCTGCAGCGTTCGGTGCAATGGTAGGTGTAGGAGGTGCGACGCAGCTTTCGGTAAGGCTCGGACAGCGTGACTACGAATCGGCAAAGAATATTCTCGGCAATCTCGTGACACTCAATATTGTAGTGGGAGTAATATTTGCAGCAATCTCTCTTCTGTTCCTCGACGAGATTCTTTTCTTCTTCGGTGCAAGCAACGCCACGTTGCCTTTTGCACGCGACTTCATGATTGTAATTCTCATAGGCAACCCGGTAACCCACATGTACTTCGGCATAAACGCGGCACTAAGGGCTTCGGGACACCCCAAACAGGCAATGTATGCAACGATACTGACTGTTATTATGAATATTATTCTCGCCCCGGTATTCATATACCTGCTGGGATGGGGAATCAAGGGTGCAGCCATAGCGACAATACTGTCACAATGCATCACGCTTGCATGGCAGACAAGACTGCTGAGCAACCCGGACGAATTGCTGCACCTGCAGAAAGGCATATATAAACTGAAAAAGGATATTGTAAAGGGTATTCTTGCCATAGGTATGTCGCCGTTCTTCATAAATGCTGCAGCCTGCATTGTCGTGATTATCATAAACAAGGGACTGCGCAGCTACGGAGAGAACGGAGATATCTCCATTGCTGCATACGGTATAGCCAACCGTATGCAGTTCATCTTCGTGATGGTCGTATTAGGACTGACACAGGGAATGCAACCCATCGTAGGCTACAACTATGGCGCGAAACGGCCCGACAGAGTAAAGAAAGCTCTGACACTTACCATATTCTGGGGTACATTAGTCACTACGTTCGGGTTCGTAATATGCGAGTTCTTTCCCGAAACCGTCGCAATGGCATTCACCACTGAGCCGGTACTCATAGAGCAGTCGGCATGGGCAATGCGCATAATGTCGCTATTCATGCCGCTGATAGGCTTCCAGCTTGTAACCACTAACTTTTTCCAGAGCATCGGCATGGTAAACAAGTCGATATTCCTTTCACTTACAAGACAAGTGCTTCTGCTTATACCCCTATTGCTTGTTCTGCCCCTTTTCATCGGAGAAAAAGGAGTATGGTACAGCATGCCGATATCGGATGCGGTTGCAGCCGTGCTGACCATTATAATGCTTGCAATCCAATTCAAGGAGTGGAAGAGAGAGGATGTTGGACATACGACACAAAACTGAACAATATAAATCAGGAACTGCATTATGAAAAATATTGTAATCGCTATTGGCCGTGAACTCGGCAGCGGAGGCAAGGAGATTGCCGAGATACTGGCAGCAAGATTAGGCATAAAGTTCTATGACAAGAAGCTGCTTGAGGTTGCAGCACGCGAAAGCGGGCTTGACACGACGGTATTCGAGAATGCCGATGAGCGTGAGTCGCACAGTTTCATAGGAAACATGTTCAGCATACACGGCTCGCTGGCCAATGTGCTGTCGGGAGGAAGCTGTATGGACAATGACCAGCTTTTTGCCATACAGAGCGATGCCATACGCGACTTGGCACAGACAGAGAGTTGCATTATAGTGGGACGCTGCGCCGAGTATGTACTGCGCGAGCACCCGAACATGGTGAGCATATTCATAACCGCAGACAGCGCAGAGCGTATAAAGCGTGTAATGGAGAGAGAAAAGGCAAGCCGCGAGGAGGCTGCTGAAATCATTGCAAAAGGAGACAAGCGCCGCCGCCAGTACCACGACTACTACTCTACCGGCAAATGGGGAGAGGCACGCAGCTACGACCTTTGCATCAACTCATCGCACATGGGCATAGAGGCTACCGCAGAATTCCTATACAACTACATAAAACAACGCTTCCAGCTATGAAACGCATAGGATTGATGTCGGACACCCACAGCTGGTGGGACGACAGATACCTTACGCACTTTGCCGACTGCGACGAGATTTGGCATGCTGGTGACATTGGCAGCGAACTTATAGTAAACCGTTTGGAGGAGCATTGCCCGGTCCGGGCCGTATGCGGCAATATTGACGGACGCGAACTGAGCATGCGTTTCAGCGATGTGCTCAAGTTCAAGGTCGAAGAGTGCAATGTGATAATGACACACATTGGAGGCTACCCCGGCAGATACGACTCTTCGGTGCGCAAGGAGATATATGAAGAACGTCCCCAGCTCTTCATTTCGGGACACTCGCACATACTGAAGGTTATGTACGACAAGAGCGTTGGTTGCCTTCACATAAACCCCGGTGCTGCAGGCAGGCAAGGGTGGCAACAGGTACGCACATTGGTAAAGTTCATTATTGACGGCAAAGAGATAAAGGAACTCGAAGTGATAGAACTTGCATAGCGTACTCTTTACCAGAATACTTTTTTATTAAATAATAAAAACGTACCTTTGCCGGGAACAACAAGACACGTAACTAAGACAAAACATTATAATGAAACGTTTTTTCATCCAAATCATGATGCTGTTGTTTGCCACGACAGCTATGGCACAAGCCGAATACTACACAAGCATTGACGGTACAAAGGGAGGCGCGGCTCTTAAAACCGCACTCTACAACCTTATAAAGAACCACCAGCAAATAAGCTACGGAAGCGGTACAAGCAGCACTTGGGGTGCATTCTACACGACAGATGCAGTAATAGAGAACGGGCAAAGGCGCGTGCTCGATATGTATTCGAACGAGAAACGTTATTTCGGAAGCAAAGGCAGTGCCGTATCGGGAATGAACATCGAGCACAGTGTTGCAAAAAGCTGGTGGGGAGGTGACAAGAACAATGCCTATTGCGACCTTCATCACTTGAACCCGTCGGACCAGAATGCCAATAGCCGAAAGAGCAACTATCCTTTAGGCGAGCTTACAAGCGTAAGCTGGGACAACGGTGTGACATTCGTGGGAAAAGCGAACATTGACGGCAGTAGCCAGAACGCATACGAGCCTTGCGACGAGTACAAGGGTGATTTCGCGCGTACTTTCATGTACATGTTCACATGCTATCAGGACCTTACTTGGGAATATACCTGGATGAACTATGAGAAGAGCACCTACCCCACACTGAAGCCATGGGCCGTAGAGTTGCTACTCAAATGGCACAAGCAGGACCCGGTAAGCGAAAAAGAGGTGAACCGCAACAATGCCGTGCATGCAGTACAGGGCAACCGTAACCCTTATATTGACTATCCGCAGCTTGCCGATTACGTCTGGGGCGACTCAATCAATTATACATTCCACCTTAACGGTGATGTTGAAGGCGGCACTGGCGGCGGAGAGACAGAACCGGATATTGAAGTTCCGGACGGCTACAATATAAAGCTGTTTGAAGACTTCAATTCACTGAATAACAGCTTCACTCCTATAAACGAGAAAGGTGAATTCCCATGGATTTTTGAGTACCAGTGTGCAGAAGCCTCTTCATATGACGATGACGGTGTTGCAAACGATGCCGAGAGCTGGCTTGTCTCTACACCTCTGGATTTCTCCAAGGACAGCGTAGCAAAGATAAGGTTCGACTATGTGATACGCTATTGTACAGACGACAAAGTGGCTGAATACAACCAGTTGCTTATCAGTGCCGACTATACGGAAGAGATAACCGATGCGACATGGGAGGTCATTGATTTCAATGCAGTAGAGAACACCAGCGATTGGACAAAGGCCACAACGGAAGATATTGAGATTCCAAGTAAATATATGGGCGACAGCAATGTCACAATTGCATTCAAGTATATCGGTACAGCTGCAGAGGCCGGCACATTTGAGGTCGATAACGTAACACTGTTCAGCATAGAGGGCAGCAATAACGGCGAAGATAGTGACGATGGAGAAGGTAATGGAGATGAAGATGATGAGAACGAAGGCACTATAGGCAACGGAGGAAACTTTACCGACGGCTCGTTCACTCTCGTGACCGATGCATCACTGCTCACAGCAGGCGACTCAATTGTCATTGCATACGAGAATTTCGCCATGGGCGCATCGGCAGGGAACTACCGTTACAAGACCGACATTACGGTAAGCAACGGCCGTATCACATATTTTGCCGAAGACGTACAGAAGATTGTCATAGAGAACGGTGTTGTAGAAGGAACATTTGCATTCAATGTCGGTGACGGCTACCTGGCAGCAACATCAACCAGCAAGAACTATGTTGCAACAGTCGAAACACTCGATGCGAACGGCAGTTGGAGCATAACCATTGAAGGCGAGGCTCTTGCTGTCATAACGGCACAAGGCGACAAGACACGCAACATACTGCAGTACAACACAAGCTCGCCACGTTTCTCCTGCTATACAGGAACACAGAAGAGCGTGAACATATATGCAAAGTCACCGGTAACAACAGGCATCGGAAGCATTGTGCCTGAAAGCGACAGCATCGTGGATGTCTATTCGCCGGCCGGAGTATGTATCCGACGCCAGGTCGAAGCAGAGAGTGCTCTCGAAGGGTTGGCAAAGGGAATATACATTGTAGGCAACAAAAAAGTTATTGTAAAGTAACTGAAGAGTGTAAGCACAATATGAAGATACGTATTCACCCACAGTATGAATACCTGAGAGAGGAGATTCTGAACATAATTGCCGGCAATTATGTTGCCGACAAAGTGTATTGCAACAAGCGTAACATCGTAGAAAAAGTTACTATAAAAGATTGCGAAACAGTTGTAAAGAAATACAAGACACCGAATATCGTCAATCAAGTAGCCTATTCCTACTTACGCAAATCAAAGGCACAAAGAGCATATGAATATGCACTCATACTGCTTGAGAACGGAATAAGAACTCCTTTTCCGATAGCATACGTAGAAGTAACCAGCAACGGATTCTTCAAGAACGGTTACTTTATCTCAAAATACCTGCCGGAGAGGCTTATGAGAGATCTCTTTACCGGGGTTATACCTAAAGAGGAGAAAAAGCATGCCATAGAGGAACTTACAGACTTTACCATTGCAACACACGAAAAGAAAATTCTGCCGCTTGACTACAACCCGGACAACATCTTCTACAGTGTCAACAAGGAGAATGGGAAGTACAGTTTTGCACTTACCGACATTAACCGCATGCGTATAGGCGAAAAGCCTACTCTGGACGATGCGCTACGTTCATTCCACCAGTTTGGCGTAAGGGAGGATACGTTCCATGAGTTCATATCGTACTACTGCGAAAGAACAGGGACAGACATTGAGTATGCATACGAAAGGTTTGTTGCCGAATGCAAAAGAGACCGTTCAAAAAGCAAGATGAAACGCAGGGCAAAGAAAGCATTAGGCATAAAAAGGAAATAGACCTACGATTATTATAAACAAAGAGAGTGTGTATTCTCTCTTTGTTATTTAATGTGACTGCTCAAACTTTTGCAACCTTTTTCTCTTGCTTTGTTGCATAAATTGGATTTTATTATGTAAGTTTGCTATGGTAATGTTGCCGTATAGGCAATTGGTGAATTTTCAATACAAAACTCTAATTTATGGACAAGGAAAAGGAGAAGCTTTTCAGCGAATTCTCGCCTGTATCGACAGAGAATTGGAAAGACAAGATCATTGAGGACCTCAAGGGTGCCGACTATGAGAAGAAGATGGTTTGGAGAACCGGAGAAGGGTTCAACGTTAACCCGTTCTACCGCAAGGAGGACCTCCCTGCCGGATATGAATCATGCGTACCCGGCGAATACCCTTACACACGTGGAAACAAGAAGTGCAACTGCTGGCTTATACGCCAGGATATCAATATCGAAAATGCTTCCGAAGCAAACGCCAAGGCAAAGAAACTCATCGGCGAAGGCGTTGACTCAATATCATTCAAGGTAAAGGGCAAGCTGGTGACTCCGGAATACATCCCCGCCCTTCTTGACGGTATTGACGCTGAAAAGACAGAACTGAACTTCAGTGTATGCCCCGGTAAGGCAATAGAATTCACACAACTCTTTGCCGAGTACTGCAAACAGCGCGGATTTGACCTTGAAAAGGTAAGAGGCTCCATTGGCTATGACCCCATTGCAAAGGAACTCCTTGCAGGAAAAGTTATAGAAAACTATACTGAAACAATAAAGGCGCTCATTGAAGCGACCTCCGGAATGCCGAAGTTCCGTTGCATAGCGGTGAACAGCTGCAAGCTGAACAACGCTGGAGCATACATCACTCAGGAACTGGGCTATGCGCTTGCATGGGGAAACGAGTATCTCAACGCTGTTACCGAAGCCGGTGTTCCTGTTGATGCTGTTGCAAAGAACATAAAGTTCAACATGGGAATATCAAGCAACTTCTTCATGGAGATTGCAAAGTTCCGTGCTGCACGCACACTGTGGGCAAAGATTGTAGAGCAGTATGCTCCTGAATGCAAATGCTCCGGCAAGATGATTGTCCATGCCGAGACTTCGGAGTTCAACCTCACCCTATTCGATTCTTACGTGAACATGCTCCGTACCCAGACCGAAGCCATGAGTGCTGCCATTGCCGGTGTCGAGTCGATAACAGTAACACCGTTCGACAGCGTTTATGAAGCTCCGACAGACTTTGCCATGCGAATTGCAAAGAACCAGCAGCTCATACTCAAGCACGAGAGCCACCTTGACAAGGTTGTTGACCCTGCCGGCGGTTCATACTACATCGAGAGCCTGACTGCTTCCATAGCTGCCGAGGCTTGGAAGATTTTCCTTGCAATTGAAGAGGCCGGAGGCTTCCATAAGGCCGTTAAGGAGGGGAAAATACAGAAGAGTGTAGAAGAGTCGGGCAATAATCGCCGTACAGCTCTTGCAAAACGCAAGGAGATTCTTCTGGGAACAAACCAGTACCCGAACTTCAGCGAGACTTCGGAAGGCAAACGTCCTGCGGCGCATTCTTGCGGATGCGGTTGTCAGGACAACAATGCAGGAGGCACAACACTTGCCATAAGAAGACTGGGCGAGGAGTTTGAACAGTTGCGCTTGCGTACCGAGGAAAGCGGCAGAAGGCCTAAGGCATTCATGCTTACCATAGGAAACCTTGCCATGAGACAGGCCAGAGCGCAGTTCTCATGCAACTTCCTTGCAACAGCCGGCTATGAGGTTATCGACAACTTGGGCTTCAAGAGCGTTGAAGAGGGAGTTGCTGCCGCACTGGATGCAAAGGCCGACATCGTTGTCATCTGTTCGAGCGATGACGAATATGCAGAGTATGCTATTCCTGCGTTCAAGGCTATCGGAGAGAAGGCTATATTCATTGTTGCGGGAGCGCCTGCATGCATGGATGAACTGCAGCAGGCCGGCATCGAGAACTTCATACATGTGAGAGTCAATGTTCTGGAGACCCTAAAGGGGCTGAACGCAAAGTTGGGCATATAATTCGGACGTCATGAGAAAAGATTTCAGAAACATAGATATTTCGTACAGTGCAAAGGCTACTGCATGCTGCAGCACTGCAACAGATTGCTGCGGTGAGATATGGGAGACATCGGAGCATATAAAGGTAAAGCCGATATATACGGCTGAGGACCTTAATGAAATGGAGCATCTTGACTATGCAGCCGGCATTCCGCCGTTCCTTCGCGGACCATATTCAATGATGTACACATTCCGTCCATGGACCATACGCCAGTATGCCGGTTTCTCTACAGCAGAAGAGAGCAACGCATTCTACCGCAGGAACCTTGCTTCGGGACAGAAAGGTTTGTCCGTAGCATTTGACCTGCCTACACACCGCGGTTACAACCCCGACAACGAACGTGTTGTGGGTGACGTGGGCAAGGCCGGAGTATCAATCTGCTGCATGGGCAACATGCAACAGCTGTTCGACGGCATTCCGCTGAACAAGATGTCTGTTTCAATGACCATGAACGGTGCTGTGCTTCCGGTACTTGCATTCTACATAAATGCAGCACTGGAACAGGGTGCAAAGCTTGAAGAGATGTCAGGAACAATACAGAACGACATTCTAAAGGAGTTCATGGTGAGAAACACATATATCTACCCGCCGGCATTCTCTATGCGCATTATCGGTGATATCTTCGCATACACTTCACAGAAGATGCCGAAGTTCAACTCGATTTCCATTTCGGGATACCACATGCAGGAGGCCGGTGCATCGGCCGACATAGAGCTTGCATATACCCTTGCCGACGGATTGGAGTATGTGCGCACGGGTGTTGAAGCCGGTATTGACATCGATGCATTCGCACCTCGCCTCTCTTTCTTCTGGGGCATTGGCATGAACCCGTTCATGGAGATAGCGAAGATGCGCGCTGCACGCATGCTTTGGGCGAAAATCATAAAGAGCTTCAACCCGAAGAACCCGAAATCAATGGCACTCCGTACACACTGCCAGACATCGGGCTGGTCACTCACCGAGCAGGACCCGTTCAACAATGTAGGACGTACTGTCATAGAGGCTATGTCTGCAGCCATGGGACACACTCAGTCACTGCACACCAATGCGCTTGACGAGGCTATTGCATTGCCAACCGATTTCTCGGCCCGCATCGCGCGCAACACCCAGATATATCTCCAGGAGGAGACAAACATCTGCCGTGTAATTGACCCGTGGGGCGGTTCATACTATGTGGAGAGCCTTACACAGGAGATTGCCGACAAGGCATGGAAGCTTATCCAGGAGATTGAGGAGCTGGGCGGAATGGCAAAGGCTATAGAAACCGGAATTCCAAAGATGCGTATTGAGGAGGCTGCAGCACGCACGCAGGCACGCATAGACAGCGGAAGACAAATTATTGTTGGAACAAATGCATATTGCCTTGAGGAAGAGGAGCCTATCGATATTCTGGAAATTGACAACACCGCTGTACGCGAAGAGCAGCTGACGGCACTGGAGCGCAACCGTAAGGAGCGTGACGAGGACGCCGTAAAGGCAGCTCTTGAGAAGATTACAGAGTGTGCAAGAAGCGGTGAGGGCAACCTACTTGAGTGCGCAGTGGAAGCGGCTCATGTAAGGGCTACACTCGGAGAGATTTCAGATGCCTGCGAAACTGTTGCAGGACGATACAAAGCAGTTATAAGAACTATTTCAGGCGTGTATTCAGCAGAAAGCAGAGACGACGAGAACTTCGCAAAGGCTTGTCGCCTTACAGAAGAGTTTACAAAGAGAGAGGGACGACGTCCTAGAGTAATGATTGCTAAAATGGGCCAGGACGGGCACGACCGCGGCGCGAAGGTGGTAGCGACCGGATATGCCGACTGCGGTTTCGACGTAGATATGGGCATGCTCTTCCAGACACCGGCAGAGGTTGCACGTCAGGCCGTAGAGAATGATGTCCATGCGGTAGGTGTCTCTTCGCTTGCGGCAGGACACAAGACACTTGTTCCTCAGCTCATCGAGGAACTTGAGAAACTTGGACGCGGCGATATCATGGTCTTTGCAGGAGGTGTCATACCGGCACAGGATTACGACTTCCTTTACCGTGCCGGAGTAATCGGAATCTTCGGACCGGGAACAAGCGTTGCAAAGGCTGCATGCGAACTGATGAAGATATTCTTGGATAAATAAATGATTTGATGATAAACTGACAAACTCCTTAATGTTGTGTGGCATTAAGGAGTTTATCAACACAACAGGGCATTGATTGACGATGATAGTCTGTATTGCAGAGAAGCCTAGTGTAGCAAAAGAGATAGCAGACATTTTAGGGGCAAGGAACCGTCGTGAGGGTTTCTTTGAGGGCAACGGGTACCAGGTCACATGGACCTTCGGTCACCTTTGCACACTCAAGGAACCGAATGACTATACCCCAATGTGGCAAAGGTGGAGCCTCGGCAGCCTGCCGATGATTCCGCCACGCTTCGGAATTAAGCTGATAAATGACAAGGGGATAGAGAAGCAGTTCGGCATAATTGAACGGCTGATGAAGGATGCCGAAATGATTGTGAACTGCGGTGATGCCGGACAGGAAGGTGAACTTATACAACGGTGGGTAATGCAGAAAGCGCAGGCAAAATGCCCCGTAAAGAGACTATGGGTATCTTCACTCACCGAAGAGGCCATACGTGAAGGTTTTGCGACACTTAAGGACCAGAGCGAGTACCAGTCCCTTTATGAAGCCGGGCTCAGCCGGGCTATCGGAGACTGGCTGCTCGGTATGAACGCAACAAGGCTATACACACTTAAGTATGCAAAGAACCGACAGGTGCTATCGATTGGCAGAGTACAGACTCCGACCCTTGCACTTATAGTCAAAAGGCACCTTGAAATAGAGAATTTTGTACCCCAACCCTACTGGGAACTGAAGACAACATACCGGGACACCACCTTCAGCATTACAGAAGGACGTTTCGACAGCGAGGAGAAAGGACGTGAGGCTCTTGAAAAAATAACAGGAGAGCCTTTTACAATCACTAACGTGACAGCAAAGAACGGAACGGAACTCCCTCCACGGCTTTACGACCTAACCTCGCTGCAAGTGGACTGCAACAGGAAATTCGGGCTTTCGGCCGAACAGACACTGCAGACCATACAGTCGTTGTATGAGAAAAAGGTAACGACATATCCGCGCGTAGATACTACATTCCTGAGTGATGACATATATCCCAAGTGCGCGAATATACTGAAGGGATTGCGTGACTATCAGGCCCTTACAATGCCTCTTGCCGGCAAGCCTTTGAACAAGTCAAAGAAAGTCTTTGACAACAAGAAAGTAACGGACCACCATGCCATTATACCTACAGGCGTTTACCCGCAAGGATTGACCGACCTTGAGAAGAAGGTATATGACCTTGTTGCAAGACATTTCATCGCAGTTTTCTACCCCGATTGCAAATTCCGCAGCACAACAGTGCTAGGAGAAAGTGCAGGTGTGGAATTCAAGACAACGGGCAAAGAGATTACTGAACCGGGCTGGAGAACCGTCTTTGCCGGAGACAGCAATGATGAGAAAGAGGGAGAAAAAGAAAACTTCCTTCCTTCGTTTACAGTAGGAGAAAGCGGACCGCACACACCAGGACTTGCAGAAAAATGGACACAGCCTCCGAAGCCTTATACCGAAGCTACCCTACTTCGTGCAATGGAAACCGCCGGCAAGCTTGTCGATGACGAGGAACTGCGCGATGCCATGAAGGAGAATGGAATAGGACGCCCATCTACACGCGCAGCCATAATTGAGACACTATACAAGCGCAACTACATAAGACGTGAGAAAAAGAACATTGTTGCGACACCGACCGGAATAGAGCTTGTCGGGCTCATAAAGAACGAACTGCTGAAAAGCGCAGAGCTTACCGGACGGTGGGAGAAGAAGCTGCGTGACATTGAGAAACGGCAATATGAGGCCAGGATATTCATAGAAGAACTTAAGGCAATGCTCCAGGAAGTGGTGAACGATGTGTTGCGCGACAACAGCATTATGCAAGGGGAAAGCAACGGTGCATAGAAGCCAACTATGCATAAATACAAGTTCTTATATAATAAATTGCCTTTTTACAAGTTATAATAAAACTAAAAGAGATAACAGTGTACAACAAATTGAGATATTTACCGGCAATATTCCTGATTGCTACGCTACTTGTATCATGCGGAGTGGACAAGGCTATAAAGAAAGGTGACAGATATGCAGCCATAATGGAGTATTACGAAGCTGCAAAAGAGTACAAAAGTGCTTATAGGAGAATATCGCCTAAGGACCGCAAGAAGCGAGGCACTGTTGCATGGAAGATGGCTGAGTGCTACAGGAAGATGAATAGTCCTGTATTTGCAGTGGGTGCATACCAGAATGCGGTACGGTATGGCTACCCCGACTCTTTGGCTTTATTGTACCTTGCCGACGCGCAACTTGAAAAAGGAGATTACAAGGCATCGCAAAAGAGCTATGAGGCGTTCTTAGAAAAAAACCCGGACAACCGCATGGCCAAGATTGGCCTGCAGGCAGCAAAACAATCACAGGAGTGGAAGAAGAACCCTAGCAGATACATTGTAGCCAAAGCCAAGGAACTGAACGGACAACGCAGTGACCTGTGCCCGGCATACGTTGGTGAGGATACAACGATGATTGTTACGACAAGCACCAGAAAGGATGCGACCGGCGACGATATTAGCGGCATAACAGGACAGGAATTCTCGGACCTGTTCCTTACAAAACGCGACGAGAAGGGCAAATGGCAAAAGACAGAAAAGATTGACGGGGATGTAAACAGTGAATACGAGGACGGTGCACCGGCATTTACACGCGACGGAGGAGTAATGTATTTTACAAGGTGCGCTACAGACCCTCATTATCCACGCTTTGCCGAGATATACAGAAGCCATAGAAGCGATGCCTCATGGAGCAAACCCGAACCGGTGAACATATCAAGCGATACACTTGCAGCATATGCACATCCGGCAGTCTCGCCTGACGGGAATTGGCTCTATTTCACATCTACTATGGCAGGAGGTTATGGAGGTCTTGATATATGGAAATACTACATAGGCTCAAGCAAGGCTCTTGAAGGGATTGTCGAAAATCTCGGACCGTACATAAATACCGAGGGAGACGAGCAGTTCCCCTCATTCGGCCCAAAAGGAGAACTCTTCTTCTCTTCGGACGGATACCCCGGAATGGGAGGACTGGATATTTACAGTGCAGTACAGGAAAACGATACTGTATGGAAGGTAAGCAACATCGGAGCACCGGTAAACTCCAATGGTGATGACTTCGGAATGACATTTGCACCGGGTCTGTACCGAGGATATTTCTCCTCCAACAGGGGGGATGCACGCGGTTGGGACCACATCTATTCGTTTCTGCTTCCTGAGACCGTGCACATCCTTCACGGATGGATATATGAGAAGGACGGCTATGAACTGCCCGAAGGTATTATATACATGATTGGAGATGACGGTACGAATACCAGTTTCGGAGTCATGAAGGACGGTTCATACAGAGTCCGGATAACACCAGGCGTAGAGTATGTCATGCTGGGCACATGCAAGGGATACCTCAATACGATGCAGGAACTGAAAGCCGACTCTACTGAGGGATACAACGAATACCAGCGCGATTTTGCCCTGCCGTCAATAACCCGCCCGGTGCTCATAGACAACATCTTCTATGAGTTTGACAGAGCAACTCTGACACCGGAATCGACAACATCGCTTGATGAACTTGTCAAGTTGCTTGAACTGAACCCGAATGTAACCATAGAGCTTGCAGCGCACTGCGACTACCGAGGAACTGACAAGTATAACGAGAAACTGTCACAGGCACGCGCAGAATCTGTTGTCAGGTATCTTATAGAAAATGGTATAGAAAAGGAACGTCTCACAGCAAAGGGATATGGAGAAAGCAAACCTAAGGAGATAACCAAGAAGATGACAGAGAAATACAAGTACCTGAAAGAAGGTGACCTGCTTACTGAAGAGTTCATCAATGCTCTTGAAAATGAGGAACAGCAGGAAGAGTGCCATCAACTGAACCGCCGTACCGAGTTCCAGGTTCTGCGTACAACTTATGGACTATATAAATAATAAATAAACAGCTCTGTGAGCTGTTTATTTATTTTACCTTGCCCGGATTCTTGGCCGCAAAATCGGCCCATGAACTGTACTTCTTGTCCGATACCGGGCGACCGCGTTGTATAAAATGGCAGAATGCGGCTCCCAATGCATCTGTAGCATCCATAAAATGAGGCATCTCTTCACTGGAGATATTCAACATCCGACGCAACATGTCGGCAACCTGCTCTTTTGACGATGAACCATTGCCGGTGATTGCCATCTTTATCTTCATAGGAGCATATTCGTGTATAGGAACCTGACGGCTTATTGCGGCAGCAATAGCAACACCCTGAGCCCTGCCCAATTTAAGCATACTCTGCACATTCTTGCCGAAAAAAGGAGCCTCAATTGCCAGTTCATCTGGTAGGAAAGAATTTATAAGCCCTTGGACACGGGTAAATATCTCACCTAGCTTCATGTACATATCCTTACATTTGCGCAGATCAATAACCCCCATGGCAATCAGATGGGCCTTATTGCCATTGACACCAATGAATGCATAACCCATGATATTGGTACCAGGGTCTATTCCCATTATAACACGATCGTCGGCCTCAACACACCTATTATTCATATCAATATCCCAAATATCGCATCAAGGCCTTGCACCCGGCCAATATCTCCTTGTATGTCTTGTCGAAGTTACCGTGATACCAAGGGTCGGAAATATCCTCGCCCAGCCTGCGACTGGGCTCTTCCACAATGAAATCGAGCAGTTTCCACACCTTGTTTTCGCAATCGCAACCGATAATGCGCATCAAGTTGCCTACGTTGTACTCTTCCATTACAACAACCATATCGAAGCTATTGTAATCGTGAATTGTGAACTGCCGCGCTGCATGGCCGTCGCTTTCTATTCCATGCAATGACAAGGTGTAGGCTGCTGGAGAGTATATTGGATTACCGATTTCCTCACGGCTTGTCGCAGATGACTCTATATAGAACTCTTCTTCAGCAAATGCCTTGCGAACAAGATCCTTCATTATAAATTCTGCCATTGGTGAACGGCAGATGTTGCCATGGCATACAAACATTATTCTTTTCATAGCAGGAATCCCATTATCACTCAAGAAAACCGGCATCGAACGACAGCGGCAACAGAGCTTTCACACCTTCCTCCAGGACATAGCACTCCTTTGTTCCGAAAAGGATTATCTTCATAGGGCGGTTATACCGTTTCTCGGTTTCCAACATAACCTGACGGCATGCACCACATGGAGGAATCGGCCTTTCCAGTTCTCCGCCATCGGTTCTCGCAGCTATGGCAAGCAGAGTGACGGCCTTATCGGGATATTGGGAGTTTGCCCAGAAAAGCGTAGTACGCTCAGCACAAATCCCTGAAGGATAGGCTGCATTCTCCTGATTTGTTCCACAAACAACAGTTCCGTCTTCAAGACGAACCGCTGCACCTACATTGAAATGCGAATATATTGCATAACTGTTGGCTGTCGCACGTCGTGCAGCATCCACCACTTCCCTGTCCTCGGCTGACAACTCATCCAATGTACAGACCTTGATTCTAGTCTGAATAACATTCTCCTTCATATCTTCCAAATCTATTGCCGAACCCGTTGTCATATACAAAAGAAGACGGATTCAGCGGTTTTTATTAGTGCGAATATACGCGAAATCTTGCTTAAAAACAATTAATTCACTTAATTTGCATAGATTTCAGAAACAGCAACATAATGAGAACAATATATATACTGACAATAATTGCAGTTTTTCTGCTTTCGGGATGTGCCACGAGCAAAAAAGGCGAGAGGAAAGAGAAGCTTCCAAAAGAGATATCACAAGCACGGAATGACAGTGAAAGGTATATTCTTACATTCTATCCTTTGGCTGTAGAGCAAATGGAAAGACACGGTATTCCAGCAAGCATCACCCTTGCACAAGGACTGCTCGAAAGCGGTTCGGGGAAAAGCCGCTTGGCGACTGAAGGCAAGAACCATTTTGGTATCAAGGCCGACAAGAGATGGAAAGGAAGAACGATAAAGGTGATGGATAACGGAGCATTGCGCAAGTTCCGTGTATATGACAATGCAGGCGACTCATATGAGGACCATTCACATTTTCTCGTAATAAACAAGAGATATGCTCCACTATTCAAACTGAAGAAGACCGACTACAAGGGCTGGGCAAAAGGGTTAAGGGATGCTTACTATGCAGAGGACAGGCAATACCACACCAAACTTGTCGCACTAATCGAGAAGTACAACTTACAGGAATATGACCGCTATAGAATGTCGGACATAAAGGTGGACAAGAAAAGGCAGAATGCTCAGATAAGGACACCTCAAAGAGCAATATTCAAATCGAACGACTTGCTTTATATTGTTGCCGGACAAGGAGATACATTCTCCAAACTCTCGAAGGAGCTCGGAATATCAAAAAGCAAGCTCATCAGCTACAACGATCTGTATAAAGGATATACAATAGAAGAGGGTGATATAATCTATATTGAGAAGAAGCGCAGCAAGGCTACCGGCAAATACAAATTCCACAGAACCAGAAACGGAGAGAGCCTATACAGCATCTCCCAAATCTATGGGATAAGACTGAAAAGCCTGTATAGAATGAATCCTCAATACAACGGCTACACAAGACTGAAAGTCGGTGACGTCATAAGATTAAGATAAGAAACTGCAACGTCACCCACAATCATGGTCATTGCTTTTCCTTGTCCAATTCCTGAGGAATACGATAAGCCGTATAAAGTTCAACAAGGACTGCACATGTCAATGCCACAAGCCACTCATTCCTGACATGAGTGAACATAAGCACACCAGCTACGATGAACAATACGCCCGCCAACTGCTGCTGGAACACCAGACGGCGGAGAGCAAGCCCCTTCTGACGCGGACGCAGCACAAACTGCATGACTGCAAAAAGAAACGCGCCTGCACTATACACATATGCATATAAATCAGGCATAAACATCCTTAGGACAAGACCTGTAAAAAGAGCCAAAGCTCCCAAATAATATAATACAGCGGCAAATCTCATCATTCCTCTATTATAAAAACCTCTTCATTCTCCTTGTGCATTCCGTATCTGTCTCTTGCTAACTTCTCAACGACATCTTTGTCACAATTACGGTCAAGTTGCTCCTGTTTCTGCATTATGATTGCAGAATCACGCCTCATCAGTTCAATCTCCTCCTCAAGTTCACTTATGACACGTCTGTTGTCGAAATGTTTTATCATGCTATTGTCATCTATTACAAATATTATGGCAAGAAAGACCAGTGTCACAGATATATACTTGTGACAACGTATCCAGTTCAGGACAGGCATGATTTTCTGAAGAATTCTACGGAACATGACTAATTGGAGTTTTGATGCTCTGCAAAGTTATAAAAAAACAATGTAACCTTAACTGCTGTCATGCAATTAGTTCACAAGAATTGTAAAAGAGGGGATTTTGCTATGGTAAATTTCATTTCAACATTTTGTCCTACGCGTTGTTTGCATTATCTTTGCAGTTAGAGAGAAGTCTCCTGCACTGCAGGATTGCCTACAAGAATACTACATTAATCAATATGGAGAATTATATTGTTTCGGCGAGAAAGTATCGCCCTGACACGTTCGAGTCTGTTGTTGCACAGAAATCATTGACGACAACTCTCAAGAATGCAATTCACAGCGGCAAGCTGGCACATGCATATCTCTTCTGCGGCCCTCGTGGAGTAGGAAAGACAACCTGCGCCAGAATATTCGCCAAGACAATAAACTGCTTGAACCCGACCAGTGACGGCGAGCCATGCAACGAATGCGAGTCGTGCAAGTCTTTCAACCAACAGAGATCGTACTCCATATACGAACTCGACGCGGCCAGCAATAACTCTGTAGAAGACATACGCTCACTGAACGAGCAGGTACGCATTCCACCCCAGGTCGGCAAATATAAGGTATATATCATCGACGAGGTACATATGCTGTCCCAAGCGGCCTTCAATGCATTTCTGAAAACACTTGAAGAACCGCCGGCACATGCAATATTCATTCTTGCCACAACAGAGAAACACAAGATAATCCCGACAATCCTGTCGCGTTGTCAGATATACGATTTCAGCCGTATCGAAAGTGCTGACATTATTTCTCACCTACAGAACATCGCTGGCAAGGAGGGAGTCAACACCGAACACGAAGCTTTGCGCATTATTGCACAGAAATCAGACGGTTGCATGAGAGATGCATTGTCGCTGTTTGACCAGATGGTCAGCTTTACGCAAGGGGACCTTACTTATAATAAAGTAATAGAAAGCCTGAACGTGCTTGATTATGAATATTACTTCAGGCTTACCGATTTTATACTCGAAGGCAAGACATCACAATGCATGCTTCTCTTCAATGAAGTCCTGAACAAAGGTTTCGAAGGCAATATATTCATAGAAGGAGCTGCATCGCACTTCAGAGACCTGCTTGTAAATGGAGATGAGGCAACTGCATCTCTATTCGAAGGAAGCAATGAATTGCGTAACCGCTATATGCAGCAGGCAAAGAGATGTTCGGCAAGGTTCTTGTTCAAGGCTATCAAGCTTTGCAACAACTGCGGAATGAATTACAGAACCAGCCGCAACAAAAGACTTCTGGCGGAACTTACACTTATTGAGCTGTCCCAGATGAGCGATAGCGATAGTGATGACGGTGGAGGGCGTAGCCCTAAATTACTGAAACCCATATTCAATAAGATTGAAGCCAATTGCAGCAGCAACATGAATACTGCCGCTGTCAAACAGACGGAGAATCCCCAAATTACGGCTCAGGAGGAGAAACCGCCATATACAGCAACGGCAACACCAGACAATAGCGGCAGCAGAAGCAATGCTGTTGTTCAAGGACGCCCGATAGAACTGCAGAACAGAAGGGAGGAGACTGTCAACATCGGCGGCATGTTCCGCAGATCCAGGCAAGCAATCACTGAGAACAGACAGACAGCTACCGGCAATAAAGAAACAGAAACCGGCCGCATTGCAGCTACAACAGCACCAGCGCGTAAGAATATAACTGGAGAGCAGCTCACAAGAGCATGGACATCACTTGCCTTGAGGTTGCCGGAAAACGAAAGAGCTCTTGCTGACAGAATGAAAATAATAACTCCGGCCATAACAGGAGAAGACACATTCACAATATCTGTTGATAACCAGATGGCTGCAGAGCTCTTCGAGAAAGAAGCAAAACGTATATGCAACGGAATGACTAATGAATTGGAAGGAGCAATGCTAAGAATGAGGGTCATCGTCAACAAGGTTGTTGTAGAACGTCATATAAACGATAAAGGCAAACAGTTCGAGATTCTGAAAGAGAAAAACCCTCTAATCGAGAAATTGAGAAAAGAACTTGATTTGGAACTGGCAAGATAAGTTCGCGCCAACGCGAACTTATTTTATATCCCAAGCTAATGCAAAGGCCGCTTCTCGGCAACTGTACACAAAGGGACAAGATACATTAGCAACCGCTTAAATTAATCTCTTTTATTTATTAAAAACAAGCTAAAAGAGCATTATTTTTTCCCTCTATAAATTCTTTTTTAAAATCAAAACCAATGTCTTTATATAGAATTATTCTAAATAAAAACGACAAAAGCCACATAAAAGCAAAATACCTTTTCACACGCAACTCATCAAGGCAAAAAAGGATATAAGACAGCAATCACTGAATAGTATAAATAAACGTATAATAGATACAAACCGCTAATAATCAACGTATAAAAAAAATAACGCAAAACAACAACCTATACAATACCTGAAAATTTAAAGCACTGATATACAGGCTATTATTCAATACAAAAAAACCAGTTTTCTTTTTGGTTTGCATTTTCATTTTTATTTGGTGATATTTGCAATAGAAATGGTGCAGGAAAGAGGCCTTCAACAAAACGAGCCTCTTTTTATTTGCCGCTAAAATGAGAAACAACAACAGATGAACTCAACTCTTACGACAAAATGGAACAGATGCCTGGAGATTATTCGTGACAATGTCTCCAAAGCAACTTTCGATACTTGGTTTGCCGATATCAAGCCTATCAAGTACGAGGGGAATACTCTTACCATACAGGTTAAGAGCAATTTTGTATATGAGTTCCTCGAAGGAAATTTCGTTGACCTTCTGCGGACAACCCTGTTCAAGGTAATGGGCAATGGCACACAATTAATGTACAGTGTCCTTACCGACAAAGACAATAACCGCAGCGTTGTTGTAGGCACCGACAACTATGGAAGCAGCAAGGGTAACGGAAACAGCGGCAACAATACACCAAAAGCAATGCAGGAGAGCATCCAGGATTTGGACTCAATGCTTATAAACAAATATACCTTTGACAATTTTGTCGAAGGTATCAGCAACCGCCTGTCTCGCTCTGTAGCCATAAGCGTTGCTGACAAGCCAGGCAGAGCATTCAATCCGTTGTTCATACACGGTGCATCCGGTGTTGGAAAGACACACCTGATAAACGCTATAGGTATGAAGATAAAGGAGTTGCACCCTGAGCTCCGCGTGCTATACGTTTCAGCCCATCTGTTTCAGGTGCAGTACACCGACTCAATACTCCAGAAGAACTTCAATGATTTCATGAGATTCTATCAAAGCATTGATGTCCTTATCATTGACGACATTCAGGAGTTTGCCGGCCTGCAAAGAACTCAGAACGCATTTTTCCATATTTTCAACCACTTGCACTTGAACGGCAAACAGTTGATAATGACATCAGACCGTTCGCCTGCACAGCTGCAGGGTATGGAAGAACGTTTGATCACACGTTTCAAGTGGGGTATGACCGCAGAAATAGAGAAACCGGATATTGAACTGCGCAAGAACATACTGCGCAATAAATCATACAAGGACGGTCTCGAATTTCCCGAAGAGGTTATATCATATATCGCAGAACATGTCAATGCAAGCATACGTGACCTTGAAGGCATTGTCGTTTCAATAATGGCCCGTTCTACAATAAACAACGATGCCATAGACATAAACCTTGCACGCAAAATCATCGGGGACTTCTCTAATTATGAGAAGAAGCAACTTACCATTGAGGACATTGTCAGCAAGGTAGCCGATTATTATGGTGTAGAGCCTGAATCAATAAATACCCGCTCACGCAAACGCGAAGTTGTTCTGGTTCGCCAAGTTGCAATGTATTTCTCGAAAAAATACCTCGACTTGTCAACGGCAAAAATAGGTCTTTACATCGGCAACAGAGATCATGCGACAGTTCTGCATGCATGCAAGACAGTTGCCAATCAGGCCGACACTGACAAGCAGTTCCGTACAGAATTGAGCGAGATTGAAAACTCCCTACAGTGCGCATAACCGCAAGGAACTGGCAAATACATATGAGCCCAAGAGAAAATTTCTCTTGGGCTTTTTACTTCCAGTCATCTTCAGCAAGAAAGCCGCAATAAGAAAGAACGTGCAGTTGTTATAAAAAAGTCAAATGCATATAGGAACTATCAAAACCCTTCTGGAAACATGACCTCCATCTAAAAACATTCTAAAAAAACTTTTTGGAAAACTTTTTGCTCAAACTTTAAAATTAAGCATCTAATTATCAACTAATTAAAAATCAAATTGGGAAACTTTACTTAGCTTTAACAACTTTCGGAGATTTTATTTGGCTATTATAAAATAGATTTCTAAATTTGTAATCCCATAAAAGAAAAACTTTTTAACATATAAAAAACCATAAAGTGGAAAAGAAGCACTACACCTATGATGATGCACTCAAAGCATCATTGGATTATTTCAAAGGCGACGAACTTGCTGCAAGAGTTTGGGTAAACAAGTATGCTGTAAAGGACTCGTTCGGCAATATTTACGAGAAGTCACCCGAAGATATGCACTGGCGCATTGCAAATGAGATTGCGAGAGTGGAAAGCAAATATGAAAATCCTATGTCTGCTCAGGAAGTATTCGATCTTCTGGACCACTTCAGGTATATCGTTCCCTCAGGAAGCCCGATGACCGGCATCGGAAACGACCACCAGATTGCATCACTGTCCAACTGCTTTGTCATTGGAATGGATGGCAAAGCCGACTCCTATGGCGGTATCATAAGAATTGACGAGGAACAGGTACAGCTCATGAAACGCCGTGGAGGAGTAGGACACGACCTGTCCCACATTCGTCCAAAAGGCTCTCCTGTAAAGAACTCAGCACTTACATCTACAGGCCTTGTCCCATTCATGGAGCGTTATTCGAACTCAACACGAGAAGTAGCACAGGACGGACGCCGTGGAGCATTGATGCTTAGCGTATCAATCAAGCACCCGGATGCTGAGGCATTCATTGATGCCAAGATGACTGAGGGCAAGGTGACCGGAGCAAACGTTTCTGTCAAGATTGACGATGAGTTCATGCAGGCTGTTACAGAACAGAAACCATACATGCAGAAGTATCCTATTGATTCAAAGGAGCCTATATACACAAAGGAGATAGACGCCAATAGCCTCTGGAACAAGATTATACATAACGCATGGAAATCGGCAGAGCCTGGAGTCCTCTTCTGGGACACTATCCAGCGTGAATCAATACCCGACTGCTATGCAGACCTCGGCTTTGAGACCGTTTCGACAAATCCTTGTGGCGAGATACCTCTCTGCCCTTACGACTCTTGTCGTCTTATAGCCATTAACCTCTTTTCATACGTAATTAATCCGTTTACTCCGGAAGCATACTTCGACTATGAGCTCTTCAAGGAACACGTTCGCAAGACACAGCGTATAATGGACGACATAATTGACCTTGAACTTGAGAAGATTGAAGCTATCAAGCAGAAGATTGAAAGTGACCCTGAAAGCGAAGAGGTCAAAGGAGCAGAAAAGAAGCTGTGGGAAAAGATATACCGCAAGAGCAGTATGGGACGCCGTACAGGTGTCGGAATCACAGCCGAAGGAGACATGCTTGCTGCTATGGGGCTGAGATACGGCAGTGAAGAAGCCATCAATTTCTCCGAAGAGGTACACAAGACATTGGCACTGGCCGCATACGGTTCATCAGTAAACCTGGCAAAGGAACGCGGTGCATTTGAGATATTCGATGCAAAACGAGAGGAGAACAATCCATTCATAAACCGTCTTAAGGAGGCCGACCCTGAACTGTACGAAAACATGGTAAAACATGGACGCAGAAATATCGCCTGCCTGACAATTGCACCGACCGGAACTGTCAGCATAATGACACAGACCACATCGGGAATTGAGCCCGTATTCATGCCTGTTTACAAACGTCGCAGGAAGGTAAACCCCAACGACCCGGAAGTGCATGTTGACTTTACAGACGAGAATGGCGACACATTTGAAGAGTACATTGTCTATCACCACAAGTTTGTCGAGTGGATGAAAAAAGAGGGCATAGACACCAACAAGAAATACTCTCAGGTTGAAATCGACAATATCGTCGCACGTTCACCATACGCGAAAGCTACATCCAACGATATCGATTGGGTTGCCAAGGTACAGATGCAGGGACGCATACAGAAATGGGTGGACCACTCTATAAGCGTCACAATCAATCTCCCCAACAATGTTGACGAGAAGCTTGTCAACGAGCTCTATGTTACAGCATGGAAGTGCGGTTGCAAAGGATGTACCGTATATCGCGACGGTTCCCGTGCAGGCGTGCTTGTATCGACAGAGAGCAAGAAAGATGAGAAGAAAGGTGAGGAGATGAAGCCTACCATAACAGAAGTACGCCCGATAGTTCTTGAAGCAGACGTGGTACGTTTCCAGAACAACAAGGAGAAGTGGGTAGCATTCATAGGACTTCTCAATGGTGAGCCTTACGAAATCTTTACAGGACAGCAGGATGACGAAGACGGCATCCCATTGCCTAAGAACGTCACACACGGCATCATAATAAAGCACACGAATGAAGACGGCACAAAACGATACGACTTCCAGTTCGAGAACAAGATAGGATACAAAACAACCATTGAAGGACTGTCCGAACGCTTCAATCCTGAATTCTGGAACTATGCAAAACTCATTTCAGGAGTCCTGCGTTACAAAATGCCAATCGAGCAGGTAATCAAGCTGATATCATCGCTCGAACTTGCATCGGACAACATCAATACTTGGAAGAACGGTGTGGAGCGTGCATTGAAGCGCTATATCAAAGACGGAACATCAACAGCAGAAAAGTGCCCCAACTGCAAACAGCAGCTGATATTCGAAGAGGGATGCCTGCACTGCCCTAGCTGCGGATATTCAAAGTGCGGATAATAAGGCACAATCATAAACCTATTTATACTTTCCCGATGAAGAGCAACCGCAAGGGGCTCTTCATCGTTTAATTAAAGAAACAGGAGTATGAAGATTACCGAATACAGCATTGCACTGAAAGATATACATCTCTTTGCCCACCATGGAGTCATGCCTCAGGAAAGGGAAATAGGAGCATGGTTCACAATAGATATAAAATTAGAAATCGGCGAACACGACTGCACCGGAAGTGACGACATCAATGGAACAGTAAGCTATGCCGATGTTTATGACATAGTATGCAAAGAGATGAAAACGCCATCGAACCTTATGGAGAATGTATGCAAAAGGATTTCCGATTCGATATACAGCACATTCCCTGATATAAACGGCATATCTGTTACATTATGCAAAGATACTCCGCCTATGGGAGGAGACAGACTGAAGGCTGCTGTAACAATAAAGAGCAGAAGATAAATAAAACAAGACCCTACAGCCCTAATTTCCGGATTGCTTCACGAGCGGCTTTCTGCTGGCTCTCACGCTTAGAGAAACCTTCTCCGGAACCATATACGACACTATCAACCTCGGCATCACACACAAAATAGACTCCATCTTTCCGGAGCTCTTCATGTGTAATTCTGAATTCTACCTGACGATGCTGTTTCTGGGACCACTCTATAAGACGGCTCTTATAGTTCTTGTCCGATTTGACGACTTCTTCGATATCGTCAATACGTGAAAACACCTTATCCAGAAGGAAACGACGGCACTGCTTGTATCCTTTATCAACATATATCGCACCTATCAAAGCCTCCAACGCATTGCCATAGATATAGCTGTTATGCGTCTGGGGCACACCGCATGCCGTTATAAACTTGTCAATGCCTATATCCATAGCCAGGCCGTTGAGTCTCTCGCGGCATACAAGATTGCTTCTTGACTTTGACAGGAAACCCTCACGCTCATTGCGGAATCTGGAGTAAAGGAAATCCGATGTCACAGAGCTTAGCACAGCATCGCCCAAAAACTCAAGGCGTTCATTGCATAAAGGCTTACGACCTTTACGCTGAGATGATGAACTATGAGTCATCGCCAAACGGTAAAGAGATATATCACCAGGCAGAAATCCAAGTATGGAATACAACAAAAGATAAGACTCCCTGTCCTCGCATGACAGTAGTCTTATCTTATCAATGAATTTCTTGATTAATCTGTTAGCCTTCAACTTTCTTAAAAGCAATACTTGCGTTGTGCCCGCCAAAACCGAACGTATTGGAGAGTGCAACATTGATTTCACGTTTCTGTGCCTTATTGAAAGTAAAGTTCATACCATAATCAATATCCGGGTCATCATCACCCTCGGCATGATTGATTGTTGGGGGCACTATGCCGTTCTTTATGGACAATACGGTCAGCAAAGCCTCCAAAGCACCGGCAGCACCCAAAAGGTGACCTGTCATTGACTTTGTAGAGCTGATATTAAGCTTATAGGCATGCTCTCCGAAAAGATTCCTTATCGCCTTAGCCTCACTGATGTCGCCTGCATAAGTGGAAGTTCCATGAACATTGATGTAGTCAACGTCTCCGGTAACAAGACCGGCCTCATCAAGCGCAGCCTTCATCACACGGTAGGCACCTTCACCATCAGGATGAGGAGCTGTTATGTGATAGGCATCAGCAGTAAGGCCTGTCCCGGCAATCTCGGCATATATTCTGGCCCCACGTGCCACAGCATGCTCATATTCCTCCAGGATAAGTGTCGCAGCCCCCTCGGCCATAACAAAGCCGTCGCGGCTCTTGCTGAACGGGCGTGATGCTCCCTTCGGGTCATCATTACGTGTTGACAAGGCATGCATGGCAATGAAGCCGCCAACACCTGTATGGCATATTGCAGCCTCCGAGCCACCTGCTACAATAACATCAGCTCTGCCCAGACGTATCTGGTCGTATGCATCAATTATTGCATTTGAAGATGAAGCACAAGCCGAAGTTGTCACATAGTTAGGCCCTTTCAGACCGTAACGTATTGAAATGATACCAGCCGTCATGTCCGATATCATCTTTGTAATGAGGAATGGCGAGAAACGCGGACCGTTCTCCTGATTGAGTGCATATGCACGTATTTCATCTTCGAGCGCAGTAATGCCGCCTATACCTTCACCATAGATAACCCCTACACGGTTGCAGTCAACCTTTTCAAAGTCCAGCCCGCTGTCGTTGATAGCCTCAACTGCTGACGCAACGCCATAGTGAGTATCAACATCGACCTTGCGCATATCGCGACGGTCCATGCTCGACAAAGGGTCAAACCCCTTCACCTCGCACGCGAACTGAGTCTTGAAAAGATAGCTGTCAAAACGAGTAATAGGCCCTGCACCACTCACGCCATTGACTGCATTGTCCCATGTTGTCGGGACATCGTTGCCAAGCGGCGAAACGGTTCCAAGACCTGTTACAACAACTCTTCTTAACTTCATATAGAATTGTTAGTTATATAAAGAAAGAGGGGTGAGATTATTTCTCAGCAACCTTCTCCTCTACATATTTCACAGCATCACCTACTGTTGAGATCTTCTCAGCCTGCTCCTCAGGAATTGAGATACCGAACTCGTCCTCGATTTCCATGATAAGCTCTACTCTATCAAGTGAGTCTGCGCTCAAGTCGTTTGTAAAGTTAGCCTCAGAAGTTACCTCTGACTCTGAAACACCGAATTTCTCAACGATAATAGCTTTTACTCTTGATTCAATTTCTGACATAGTTGTAATTTTTTTGAAGATTGAACATTATCCAATGCAAAAGTATTACAAAATTGATGAAACGCAAAGAAAGAAATGAAAAAAAACGCAGAAAATTGCACATTTAAGTTATTTTGTGCAAAATTTTCCAAAACAAATCCTTTTTTTACGTCAATTATGGCAATATTACCACATTATACGATGAGGGCTCGCGCCTTAGATCATACTCATTCCTTAGTCTTTCAAATGCAGAAGGCTCATATTTCAAGGCTGCAGAATCGCTTTTAGGCGAGTATATCCTAAGCAGAGCCTCACACTCGCTGCCTGCCGTTATACTTGTTTCACGAGGAGCGGGAAGAGAAATGGAAGGCAAAACACCCTTATAGCCAACAAAGCATGCAAAGGCCTCCAGCATCATACGCGATGCGTTCATCTTGCCTTCGGCAGAATAGCCTGCAATATGAGGAGTTGCAATATAGACCTTATTTAATAATGATTTGTCTATTTCCGGTTCATTCTCCCACACATCTAATACAGCATCTTCCAAACGACCATCCTCCAGAGCCTGGCCAAGAGCCGAATTATCTACAACCGGGCCCCGCGATGCATTCACAAGCAGACGACAATGGTCAAGAGAATCGAAAAAGGCTTCATCCGCGAGGTGACAGCTGGGAAAATCCCCCTCTTTGCTCAAGGTCGGATGGAATGTAATTATATCGCACTCCTTTGTCAGCACCCGAAGCGGCTGGAAACCCTTTTCGCCACGCGACTCACGGGGAGGGTCATTCAGCAGCACCCTCATTCCTATTGAACGTGCCCAATCCGCAACTCTTGAACCAATCATACCCACGCCGACAACGCCCAGCACAAGACCTTTCAAGCCAACACCTCTATCAACAGCCCACGAATAGAGAACCGACTGGACATACTGCAGCACAGCACCGGCATTACATCCCGGAGCACTGGCCCACGCAATTCCGTTTGCATCGCAATAGGCCGCATCAATATGGTCATAACCAATCGTAGCCGTACCTATAAAACGCACTGCACTGCCCTCCAGCAACGCGGCATCGCACTTGGTTCTTGTCCGCACGAACAACGCCCCGGCATCAACGATATCGTTCTTCGATATTGCTGCACCAGGCATACTCACAACCTCATGCCCCATATCAGTCAACGCTGCAGAAAGATACGGTATCTTCTCGTCCAATACTATTTTCATAACTTACTTACACCCGAATGAGCAACAAATATAGCTAAACCTTTGCCAATATCACAAACTTTCGTTAGTTTTGCCTAAAGGAACATGTTTTTATCTATAAAATCAAAGGATAATGAAAAAGTTTACAGAGCTGAGCTGGCCCATATTCAACGAAGCCATCAACGATTATCACAAGACCGACAATGTTGACACTCCAATAAACAACCCATACCCGCTGAAGAGTATAGAGTACTACCTTTACCTGAAATGCTGGATAGACACAGTACAGTGGCATTTTGAGGACATCATACGCGACCCGGAGATTGACCCGGCTGCTGCATTGGTTCTGAAACGCCGCATCGACAAGTCGAACCAGGACCGTACAGACCTTGTAGAACTCATTGACAGCTATTTTCTCGACATGTACAAGAATGTGACACCTGCAGCAGATGCCACAATCAATACCGAGAGCCCGGCATGGGCTGTTGACCGCTATTCTATCCTTTCACTTAAGATATACCACATGCAGGAAGAGGTAAACCGTACCGACGTAAGCGAAGAACACAAGGCAAAATGCCAGGCAAAACTTGACGTGCTAAACGAGCAGTACAAGGACATGACAACATCTATCAGCCAGCTTCTTGACGACATCGCTGCAGGACGCAAATATATGAAGGTATATCGCCAGATGAAGATGTACAACGACCCGGCACTCAATCCCGTACTATATGGCTCAAAAAAATAACCGGAAGAACCGCACAGTACTTATAACACGATTCTCGGCAGTAGGCGACATAGCAATGACAATTCCATTGCTATACTCGCTCTGCGAGAAATATCCCGAACACAGGTTCATATTCGTGAGCCGCGAGAGGTTCGGGCAATTCTTTATTGACAAACCCCGGAACCTTGAATTTGCAGGCATCAACCTTAACCAATACAAAGGCCCTATCGGCCTGTTTAGGCTATACAGAGAGCTAAACAGCTACAAGCCCGACATGATTGCCGACCTGCACGATGTCTTGAGGACCAAGATTCTGCGTTTCTACTTCGGCACATTCAGCAGGACAAAATGCGCACACATAGAGAAAGGGCGCAAGGAGAAGCGCGCCCTGACACGCAAGGAGAACAAATGCAGCGCACAGCTGACAAGCACATTCGAAAGGTACCGCAAGGTCTTTGCACAGCTAGGCTTGCCTTTTGACCCGAAGTTCACCTCCCTCTTCAAGGAGAGCAAAGGAAACATCGATGATTTCGCCGGAACAATACCTGCAAAAGGCAATGACAAGTGGATTGGCATTGCACCTTTTGCAAAGCACAAAGGCAAGATATATCCGCTTGAAAAGATGGAAGAGGTCGTAAGGCTTCTTGCGTCCCGTAACGGCATAAGACTCTTCTTCTTCGGCAACGGACCCGAAGAGCTGGCTACCATAGATTCCTGGTGCAGCAAATACCCCAACACCGTTTCGTTCATAGGCAAAACGAACTTCAATGGCGAGCTGAGGCTAATCAGCCACCTCGACGTAATGGTATGCATGGATTCGGCAAACATGCACATGGCATCGCTCGTGAACACCCCTGCCATTTCAATCTGGGGCGCGACATCTCCTCTCGCCGGCTTCCTAGGATGGAATCAGAAGAGAGAAGATTGCATAGAACTGCCTTTCATCTGCCGCCCCTGCTCAATATTCGGAAACAAGCCATGCTTGTACGGAGACTACAGATGCATGAACATCCCGGCCGAAGAGGTTGCTGCAAGAATCATTAGAAAAATCAACATCTGACCACATGGAGAAGAACCTTGTAAACAGCGAAAAAGACCCGATGGGAAGGGCGATTCTTGACTATTACCGCAACCGCAAGGCGGCCAAGTTGCGAGTATTGTCTTCGATGTTCTACGAGGATGAGATTCCCGTACCGACACTGTTCCGAAGCTTTGACGAAATGCCCGTTCAGGAACAGAAGGCCATCAAGTATTGCAAAGGGCGCGTACTTGATGTGGGGGCTGGAGCCGGATGCCACAGCATTGAACTGAAGAACAGAGGACACGAGGTCGTTGCCATAGACATATCGGAGTTGTCGGTCGGAGTAATGAAAGAGCGTGGAATCGACGCTAGAAACATCGACTTCTTCGACGAATCCTTCACCGAAAAGTTCGATACTCTTCTTTTTGCCATGAACGGGATAGGCATTGTCGGCAAAACCGATAACCTCGAACAGTTCTTCCGCAGTGCAAAGCGTTTGCTTGCACCAGGAGGACAAGTACTGCTGGACTCTTCGGACATCAGGTACATATTCATGGACGATGACGGAGCTATGGATATAGACCTCGCTGCAGGATATTACGGAGAGGTCGATTTCACCATGCGATACAAGAACATAAAAGGCGATAGATTCGACTGGCTATATATCGACTTCGACACATTGGCCATGTATGCCGAGTCAAACGGTTTCAATTGCGAGAAGGTAATCGACGGAGAGCATTACGACTATCTTGCACGCATAACATACAAAGCACAATAAAACAATTTTACAACTGTTTGTAAACCAATAAAAACATTTGTTTTTATAAACAGAATTTAATACCTTTGCAATCAATGGTAAGTGTGTTTTATGCATTTTTGCCAGGCATTATTTGCCTTTATTCCAGCTTTTAACAAAGCCAACAACCTCACTAAACGCTGGATTATTTTTCTTAACCAATTGTAGTTCAATACATTACATACGTATTGAGGAGCCAGAGGTATGCACCAGCCCGAAGAGAACAAAGAGAAAAGAACAGCACAGGACTCCGTGAGTGATGACGAAAAAGCCGTATGGTTCGCCATGAGTGCCCCCTACCGCCGTGAATTAAGAGCCAAACAAGTTCTTGAGGAACGCAACATCAAATGTTTTGTTCCCATGCGGTATGCAATAGTTGAGAAAGGCAGCGGAATCAAGCAACGCAAGATGGTTCCGGCAATACACAACCTCATATTCGTGCACACGACCAAAGAACGGATAAAAAGACTCAAGCAAGGAGTTGATTTTCTGCAGTACCGCACAAAGCCTGTCAACGGAAAGAATGTTCCGATAATTGTCCCGGACAGACAAATGAACCAGTTTATCGCAGCCACAAAAGAGTTAAACGAAGATATCATATATCTGCAACCCGACGAGATAGACTTGAAAAAAGGCACGAGAATACGTGTTCATGGAGGCACGCTGGACGGAGCCGAAGGCCTGTTCATGAAAATCCAGGGGAAACGCAACAGAAGAGTCGTCATACTCATCGAAGGTGTAACAGCCTTTGCGACAACAGAAATAAGCCTCGACCTCATTGAACTGATTCGAGAATAAATTATATAGTAAATATAATTTACACACAAGTAAACGACTAAAACATTATAATCATGAAAAATCTTTTATTATCGCTTTTTACAGCAATTTTGCTGGCATCATGCGCAACACAGAAAACCATCTCCTATTTCCAGGACCTTGAGCCGGGCGGAACCGTAGCCATCACTCCAGTTCAGGAGATACGGCTCAAGCCCGGTGACCAGTTCACAGTACATGTGAACAGCAAGGACAAGGAACTTGTTGCCCCGTTCAACCTGAGCATAGACAACAGCAATACCGGTGGCGGACAGACATTATTGGCCTACACAGTTGACAACGAAGGGTATATCGACTTCCCAATGCTCGGCAAGCTGCATGTAGAGGGCATGACAAGAGACGACCTTTCCAAGCATATAAAGAAACAGTTGCTCGACGGGAAGCACGTAGGCGACCCTGTTGTCATTGTCGAGTTCAAGAACCAGCAGTTCTCTGTAATAGGAGAGGTAAATACTCCAGGCAAGTTCGATATAAAGAAAGACCGCATAACCATACTCGATGCAATAAGCATGGCCGGCGACCTGACAATACAAGGCAAGAGAGAGAACATTACTGTATTACGTGAGGAGTACGGCGTGCAACGTGCATACACCCTTAACATGAACGATGCGGCTCAGCTGCACATGTCACCGGCATACTATCTGCAGCAGAACGATATTGTATATGTAGAGCCCAACAAGACCAAAGCCGGACAATCTACAGTCAACGGAAACACTGTACGTTCAACATCTTTCTGGATGTCACTGGCATCATTCATACTCACAATCGTGACTTTCGCTACACGATAACAAATAAACCCAGACCGAAATGGCAAACAAGAGAACAAAGCGCCGTAACGAAAATGCAATCCCTATCCAGGACCTGCTTTTCCATTGCCTTGCCAAATGGCACTGGTTCGCAATATCACTTGCAATCGCTTTAGGAGTTGCAGTGCTCTATATTATGACGACTCCACCGACTTACATGAGATCAACCGAAATTCTCATAAAGGAGGACGGGAAAAACTCTCGTGGCGGCAATGAAGGACTTAAGAATATCGGCGCGGGATTCATTGCAACAAACGCCACCAACGAAATAAAAGCATTGCAATCTCCGGGTATAATGCGTGAAGCCGTAAAGAGATTGAGCCTTGATATAGAACAGTACGGCGATGGACGTCTTACAAAAGGAATCATCTACAGGGAACGTCCCCTGAAGATTAAGTTCCTGGACCTTAGAGAAAGTGACAACGCCACGTTCATGGTGATGCTTAACCCTGACAGCACTGTAGAATTGAGCGGCTTTACAAAAAACGGAAAGGAACTGCAAGGAAAATGCATCGCAACAACCGATGGAGATACAACACAGACCCCTTTAGGACAATTGACTATAGAAAAGACTCCTCACTTTTTCATCGGCGGCCCAATATCTGTCAGTAAAAAGAATATTGAAGCAGCTGTAAATGATTTCTGCTCAAACCTTTCTGCCGGACTTGTCAACGAAGAGACTTCGATTGTAAGGCTAAGCATTAAGGACATTTCTACAGTACGTGCTACTGAGATTCTCACAGCCATAACAGAGATTTACAACGAAAAATGGATGGATGAGAACAATGCAGCAGCTGTAAAGACCGTTGAATTCATAAAAGGACGAGCCGATGAACTGAAAAAAGAGCTGCTTGCACTTGACAAACAGATTGCCAGTTACATGAGCCGCAACAAGCTTACAAGCACATCTACGAAGAGCCTTGCACAAACCGCATCAAACTCCGAGAACGAAGATGAGATGCTAAGAATAAACAGTCAGCTGGAGCTTGCTAGATTCCTGAGCAGCCACCTCAAAGGACACCGCAATGAAGTAATTCCCACAAACACAGGAGTGAACGTAGCCGGACTGGAAGGATTGATTGGCGAATACAACAAGAAACTTCTCGACCGCAACAGGCTGGCAGCAAACAGCAGCGACAAGCACCCTGTAGTTGTAGATTACACCAAGCAGCTTGATGAGATGCATGCGTCAATATCAAATGCCGTTGACAACCATGTTGCAAAACTGCAGAAGGATGCCTCATTGCTAAACAGACAAGAGCTGAAGGATAAGATACGCGTTTCTGTTAGCACTGTACAGGTAAAGGACCTGCAGACACTCACAAGACAGCAGAAGGTGAAGAACGCCTTATACCTGTTCTTGCTGCAGAAACTTGAGGAGACAGAGCTCAGCAAGGAGTTCACCGCATCGAACAACCGAATACTCGTGCCTCCTAGCGGAAGCAATACTCCTATTGCCCCGATGCAGAAACAGAGCATAACACTCGCTCTGATCATTGGTCTGCTATTGCCTACCTCAATTATCTTCATCAGGGAGATAACCAACAGGAAAGTGCGCGGTCGCAAGGACCTTGAAGGAGTAAACATACCGTTCATTGGAGAGATACCGCTCTACTCTACCGACAAGAAAAAGCCCAAGAAAGGGCATGAGCAAAGAAGCATAATAGTCAGACACGGAAAACGCGACGTTATTAACGAAGCATTCCGTGTACTTCGCACCAACCTTGAGTTCATGAACAACAAGGATAAGGATTCGAATGTAATTATAGTGACCTCGTTCAATCCCGGAAGCGGAAAGACATTCCTTACCATGAACATCGCTGCGAGTCTTACGCTTAAGGGAGCAAAAGTGCTTGTAATCGACGGCGACATGCGTCATGGCTCAACTTCCACTTATGTAGGCAAGCCTGGAACAGGACTAAGCGATTATCTTTCAGGAGGTATAAAGGAGATTGATAACATTCTGGTAGAGAGCAACGAATGTAACGGCCTTTATGTTATTCCTATCGGCAGCACACCACCGAACCCGACCGAGCTTTTACATGGAGAACGCTTCAAGGAACTTATCGGGAAGATGAGGAAGCAGTTCGATTACATACTTATCGACTGCCCGCCGATTGACATCGTTGCCGACACTCAGATTATCGAAGAGAATGCCGACCGGACAATTTTTGTAATCCGCGCCGGACTGCTCGACCGTGACATGCTGTACGAGCTTGAAGAGATATACGAAGAGAAGCGTTTGAAAAACATATCTCTTATTCTCAACGGTACATACGCCAGCCAGGGCCGGTACGGCTACCGTTACGGTTATAGCTATAGCTACGGATACGGTTACGGATACGGATATCACGAGAATGAGAACAGGAAAAAGTGATTAAGACAGAAGTACAAAAAAATTATGTGCTTATGTTCTTATGTCTAAAAAACTTTCAATTTTCAGTTTAAGACAAATGTGGTTCTGGAATAAGAAACGAACAATAGTGGAAAGCGGAATCCTATCCGGAATTACAGACTATCATTCCCATATACTGCCTGGAGTTGACGACGGCGTAGAGAGCATGGAAGAAGCCTTGCGCATACTTGCCGCCTACGAAGAATTGGGGATAAAAGAGCTATGGCTCACTCCTCACATAATGGAGGATATTCCCAATACGCCCGAAAAGCTGCAAGCGCGCTTTGCCGAGTTGCGAGGTGCCTATAAGGGGAACATTGTATTGCACCTTGCAGCCGAATACATGATAGACAACAATCTGCATAAACTATTGAATAATTTAAACTGTCCCTCTTTACAAAGAGGGACGAGCAATGCAGAAAGCATTGAGGAGGGAGTTCGCAATCTCCTGCCGATAGGCACAAAAAGCAACCACCTGCTTGTAGAAACATCATATTTCAGTTCCCCAATCAGGCTTCACGAAACACTAAAGCAAATAAAAGCTATTGGTTACTACCCGATTCTTGCACATCCCGAACGATACATGTACATGAATACAGATGACTATATTGAGCTGAAAGAAGAAGATGTAAAATTTCAACTGAATATTCTCTCTTTGGGAGGATACTATGGCAATACAGCAAAGAAAAAAGCCGAATGGATTCTGAATAAAGGATTCTACGACATTGCCGGTAGCGACCTGCACTGCGAAGATGCTATAGAATATATCGCAGGATGCAAGCTGAATGAAAAGAAGATTGCAATAGTGAACAAACTTATACACACTGATATTTAGGGATGAAAAACGAATCGAGAGTAAAAAAAACAATGCTGAATGCGAAGATGAATCTTATATGTTACCTCATCTCGCTTATTACAGCCTTCTTTACCAGAAAGATTCTTCTTGATTATCTCGGAGCTGAGTTTATTGGACTTACGGGAACGTTAGGCAGCTTGCTTTCGTTCTTAAACCTCGCTGAACTCGGTATTGGCACAGCTATTGGCTATGTGTTATATAAGCCGATAGCCGATGGCGACAAGTTCAAAATTAACGAAGTAATATCAGTACTGGGATATCTTTATCGAAAAATCGGATACGCCATATTTGCCGGCGGAGTTATACTCTCATTTTTCCTCCCATTAATCTTCCCCGACACATCATTCTCATTAGGAGTAGTATATGTAGGATTCTATGCGTATCTTACGACATCACTTATAGGTTATTTCGTTAACTACCATGCAGCTTTGCTTTCAGCAGACCAACGCAATTATATTGTCACAGGATACTTTCAGATGACAATAACATCAAAAGTAATTCTGCAGATGGTGCTCGCGATATATACAGGCAGTTTCTATGTATATCTTATAGTCGAGCTGCTGTCAGGAGTAATCAACGCATCAATACTCAACTGGAAAATCAACAAGACCTACCCGTGGTTGAAAAGCGAAATAAAACTTGGACGTGGGCTTTATAAAAAATATCCGGAGATAGCCACATACACCAAACAGATTTTTGCACACAGAGTCGGGGGTGTTGTGCAAGGCCAATTGACACCTTTCCTAATTTACACATTCGTATCGCTACCGGTAGTAGCTCTTTACACAAACTACACACTACTGACACAAAAGGTAGAAAACTTGATATCTGCAACCATAAACAGCACAAGCGCAGCTGTGGGAAATCTTATTGCCGAGGGAAATAAGCAGAATATACTCAAGGTGTTCAGAGAATTGCTTGCACTAAGAATGTTCATTGCATCTATTGTTGCTTCATGCATATATACTTTGTCGTCACCATTTATAGGCGTGTGGCTTGGAGAAGAGTATATTCTCCCAAACAGCGTTACAGCATTGATAGCTATATTGAGTGGATTAGGAATAGCCAGAGGAGTACTCGACCAGTTTTGTTATGGTTCGGGGCTGTTTGCTGATGTATGGGCACCATATGCCGAGAGTGCAATTATGGTGACCTTTGCCGTTATTGGCGGTAGTCAATGGGGGCTTGCAGGTGTTCTCATAGGACCGTTGGCATCTATAATTGCCATTATATATATATGGAAACCCTATTACCTATTTTCAAGAGGATTCAAACTGCCTGTATTTAAATATTCGAGTCTCTTTTTAACGCATATAACAATATCTTCTATAACATTCATTATAACAGATATTATATATACATCACTCTTGCAACAAAAAGTTTACGCCAACGATTGGGGTAATCTTATTATTAATAGCTGTATATATACATTTATAATGACAATGCTAACATTTGTGGGTTACAGCATGACATCAAAAGGGTTTAGAGATATTGTTGGAAGAATAAAACTCTTTAAGAGAAAATAAATATGACATTGCATTCTCTAATTAGAAACCTCAGGTGGAAATTTGGTAAGTGCTTCTACAGCATAGAAAAGCAGAAATGGCAAAATGTGATGTTTGCAAACATGGACTTCAAGGACGGCAAGATTGTACCAATGGCAGAATACACCCATGAAGCACCTGTAATAGAACACAGAACCAAGAGAGTTGTATGTATTTACGATGGCAAAATCAAGAACGGTGGACTAGCCGACAGACTAAGAGGCATAATATCGGTATATGAAGTATGCAAAGAACTTGGTTTAGAGTTCAAACTGATTTTCAACTCACCATTTGAACTACAGATGTTCCTAGAGCCAAATAAAACAGATTGGTGCATATCGAAAGAAAAACTGAATTACAACACAGAAATTACCGACATCTGTTATATCGACACATTAACAGGAAGCGACTACGAAGTTGCCAGACAGAAGAAATGGTTTACAAAAGAATTCAAAAAAAACTATAAGGAATTCCACGTGAGAACAAATGCATTGTTTTCATACAATGGAAACTATTCGCAATTATTCAACGAATTATTTAAACCAACTGAAAGACTTGCTGAAAGTATCGAGAGAGAGAAGAGGAAACTTAATAATTCATATATAAGCACCTCTTTCCGCTTTATGAATCTTTTAGGGGACTTTAACGAAACAACGGGAATCAACATAGAATTGCCGAACGAAGAGAAGAATGAACTTATTGAGAAGAACCTGTATCAGTTACAAATTCTTCACGAGCGATTCCCAAATAAGAAGATCTTGGTAAACTCGGATAGTACAACATTTCTTCAAATGGCATCAAAGTTTGAATATGTGCATGTAAATCCCGGAAATGTCACACATATTGATGCTAATAACGAACACGATGAATATGAGGTTTATGAAAAGACCTTCCTCGATTTCTTCACAATAGCTAATGCCGATAGGATATTCTTATTACGCACCGGAAAAATGTATAAAAGCGGTTACCCTTATGCTGCTTCAAAAATTTACAACAAACCCTTTGAAATAATAGAGTATTAGACATGCAAAAAGGCCTTATTGGAGTAATTGTTCCTGTATATAAAGTTGAAAAGTATATCGCTGAGTGCATTGAAAGCATTCTGGCACAGACATACACTAATTTCCGTCTTATACTTGTTGATGACGGAACACCCGACAATGCAGGTAATATATGCGATGAATACGCGAAAAAAGATACACGCATAACCGTCATTCACCAGGAGAATGCTGGTGTAACACGTGCCAGAGCCCGTGGGGTAGAAGAAGCAGAAGACTGTGAATGGATAACATTTGTGGATGGAGATGATACAATATCAACAATTTATTTAGGCGAGTTACATAAAGCGAAAAACAACGATATTGATATTGTCATAAATGAAAAACAATTGTACACAACACGTATCTCCACAATAGAATATATACATAAGCTAATATCATTAAGAGCAAACCTATATTTTTCGCCATGGAATAAATTATTCAGAAGACATCTGTTTACAGAAAATGTTTTCGACATTCCAAGAGATATTAGAGTTGGGGAAGATGTCATCATGAATATCAGACTAAACTTTAACAGCAATAAGAAATATGTTGCAGTAATCAATAAAAGCATCTACAACTACAGGCTAACGCCACAAAGCGCAGTACACACACACACGACAACGCCCGAATATGAGTATCGATTCTATCATTTTTTGACAAAATCTATTCCAAATAACGAAATCGACACATACAAATCAAGCACAATTGAGAACCGTTACAGACATTTTATATCATTTTGGGGCTATAAATATTGTGTTAAAGGTATGAAATGTCACAAGTTTTATAAAGAACTTAAAAATGACATCAAAGTATATAATTATAAATTAACATTCACTAGTAAAGCTATTTTTTACAGTTCAAACCCGATCATTCGTTTTTTAGCAATAAATATAAAGAAACTACAAAATAAACTGTCTAATAGATGAAAAATATCTGCATAATAAGTGAGTGTCAACAGGTCCTAGGTTTTGGAGGTGTAGAAACTGTAAGTTATATATTAAAGGAAGAGCTATTAAAAAATGGATATTTTGTTTGGAGCCTCTACTTTATTCCTAAGACCACACCTGCAATAAATGATATACTGTTTCCACAAATACATGACATTTGCTCTAACGAGAACAAAAAACTATTAATCAAAACTATTAAAGAGAAACACATTGACTATTTACTCCTTCAGGGAACACCTAAAGGAGGACTTTTAGAACTATGCATTGACGTAAAAAAGACAACTGGCACTAAGTTTATATATACCTATCATTTCAATCCGCTTATGTGTCTTAGAGAGTTTGATGACTTCAAAGAAAAGACTCTTCATGAATGCAACCCGTTTATTCGTCCATTGTATAACTTATATTTAAATTCAAAACGATCATCATTTGTAAAAAAATCAATTAGCAAGTTCAAAGATTATGATATAGAAAATATAGATGCTTTTGTTTCTGTCAACAAAGAACATACGGCATTTTTTCAAACATTATACCCACAGGATTTCAAGTCACGTTTTCATACAATTATGAATCCAATTGTTTTAGAAAACAATGAAGATAATACCATTGAGAAAGAAAACATCATTCTTTTTGTAGGAAGACTTACATTCCAAAAAAGATTAGATAGACTATTGCGTATTTGGAAAGAGCTCCAATATATATACAATGATTGGAAAGTTATTGTCGTTGGAGATGGTAATTATGCTAACGAATATAAAAGAATCACAGCCGACTTGAAACTGCAAAATATTGAATATGTAGGACAGCAACCTTCAGAAAAATATTTTAAAAAAAGTAAAATCGTTTGTATGATGAGTTCACACGAAGCCTTTGGAATGGTTTTAGTTGAAGCGCAGAAATACGGATGTGTCCCCATTGCATACAATAGTTTTGAGGCCGCCGGAGAAATTATACATGATGGATATAATGGAATACTCATTGAACCATTCAAACATAAGAAGTACGAAGAAGCATTAAGCAAACTCATCAGAGACAACGATTATCTGCAAATGCAGAAAAGGAATGGACGTTCTTATATTGAGAAATTCAATATAAAAACTATTATTAAAGAATGGATTAAGCTATTGGAAGATTTATAACATTTCCTACTGTTGTAAAAACAGAAATATGAATATCTGTATAACAAACTACGATCTTGCGCCTCAATTTACTGGCGGTATTAAACGTGTATCATCCATTCTGGCAAAGGAATGGGTTAATGAATGTAATATCTATTTTATAGCAGTTTCACCAAGCAACAACAAAGTATTTGAGATAAAAGGAATTCCACAATTTCATCTTCCTGAATACCAAAATATTCTTTCGATACAAAATGTAGAATTTTTCACTGCATTTATAGAAGAGCGGGGGATTGACATAATATTACACCAGCATAGTGAATGCGAAACTTTAACAGAACTTTGCACAATCGTCAAAAAAAAGACAGGTACAAAGTTGGTAATTACAAGGCATTTTGCTGTCACATACAACAATGATATATTAAGACATTCATTCTTCAATAAATACAAACTACAGCAGTCAATGACTGCATGGCTCAAAGACTTTGCCCTTTTCCTAAAGTTTCACTTAATAAAAGGAAAAAAGAATATTAAAAAGGGAAACGCCATGTTTAGGTTGTTTATTGACAATTCTGACAAATTTGTACTGCTTAGCAAAAGTCATATAAAAGACCTAGAAAAGCAACTAAAATTTGGGAAAGGTGAACAGAAAAAGATCTGCGCTATAAACAATCCTATAGAACTTGAGCAAAAAGTAGTCATAAAGAAGAAGAAGAAAATCCTCTGGTGCGGTAGGGTTGAATACGGGACAAAAAGAGTTGACAGGATGTTTGATATATGGAAAACAATTGCCAAACGACACCCTGACTGGGAACTTTGCATTATGGGTAGCGGAAATATTGAATACTTTAGAGACATAGTCAAGTATCACAATATCCCCAATGTATGTTTTACTGGTTTCTGCAATCCACATGAATACTATAAAGAAGGAAGTTTCATTTGTATGACAAGTTCTTCTGAAGGTTTTCCAATGGTTATTCTTGAAGCACTGATGTATGGATGTATTCCTATTGTATACAACAGTTTTTCTAGTCTTGATGACATTATCATAGACGGGGTTAACGGCTACAAGATTCCGGCATTCAACAAGAGAAAGTTCATAGAACGGCTTGAATGGCTAATGGAAAACGAATTCGAAAGAAAAAAAATGATAAGTAATTGCCAAGAGTCTGTCAAAAAGTTTGATGCAAAGATTATAGCAAAGCAATGGCTTGAAATCTTTAAAGAGATAACTAGTAAATGAGCAACATCACCTTCATATTCCCTCACCCTGTTGACGGCCCAACCGGTGGCTACAAGGTGGTTTATGAATATGCCAATAGGCTTGTAGCCGATGGGCACAGGGTGAATATCGTATATTCCGGTTCGCTGTTCTGGAGGAAGAAATCACTCTATTTCAAACTGACAAACTGTGTGAGATACATCCAAACGCTCATAAAAGGGTATAGTTGCCGCAAATGGTTTAACCTTGACAAGCGTGTAAAAGAGCACCTGACATTCTCACTCAATTACAGACACATACCCAAGGGTGATATATACATTTGCACTTCTCCATATACCGCAATGTATGTAAAAGACTACCCTACCGAAAACAAATACTATTTCATCCAAGGATATGAAAACTGGGGAGCGGTTACAGATGAAAAGTTAAGAGAAACGTATCATTATCCGCTAAAAAAAATTGTAATTTCTAAATGGTTACAGGAAATCATTGAAAACGAAGAAAACGAAACGTGCACACTCATATACAATGGTTTTAATTTCAACGATTTTAAAGAGGAAATAAATATAAGTGACAAAGATAAACACAGCGTCACAATGCTATACCACACCATTGAGTTGAAAGGAGCGAAATATGGACTTGAAGCGCTTGATATTGTTAAAAAAGAAATACCGCAATTGAAAGCGAATTTGTTCGGCACACCACCGACGCCAGCATCACTACCTGAGTGGATTACATATTATCAACTGCCGAGCAAAGAGAAACTTAACGAAATTTACAACAATGGAGCCATTTTCATTGGGACAAGCAATATTGAGGGCTGGGGATTACCCATTGGAGAGGCAATGATTTGCGGTGTAGCAGTTGCTTGCACCAACAACAAGGGTTATCTTGAAATGGCAAAGAATAGAGAAACTGCCCTTGTTTCGCCAATAAAGGACGCACAAGGACTTGCAAACAATATAATTCGCCTTATCAAAGATGACGGACTGCGCCACCGCATTGCAAGGAACGGCAATGAATTCATCAAGCAATTCAATTGGGATAGTTCATATAATAAACTAAAAGAGACATTGAATATACAATGAAACTCGCATCATTTGACATATTCGATACTACCCTAATCCGCAAGTGCGGAAAGCCTGGGAATATATTCTACATTCTCGCGCACAAGTTGTACCCAAACGATAAAGCAAAGCGAGAAGATTTTCATCTTTGGCGCAAGGGTGCAGAAAGCGAAGCTAGAATACGCAAACATGACAAGGATGTAACGATTGAGGATATATACAACAGTGAGGAGATTGCAGGCTTTGCCGAATACACACCGGCACAATTGATAGAGGCTGAAAAGTGCGTTGAAGCAGAGAACTTGATAGCAAACCCGGCAATAAGAGACGTCATAAAAAAGAAGCGTAAAGAGGGTTATACAATCAGTTTTATCTCTGACATGTATATGCCAAGTGATTTTCTTAAAGAGGTGCTTGAGCGTGGAGGATGCATTGAACACTCTGAGACTGTTTATGTTTCGTGTGAGTGGAACGCACGAAAATCAAATGGCACACTGTATAAAAGACTAAAAGAAAAACTGCAGCCCGAAAAGTGGGAGCACTATGGCGACCACCCTATCAGTGATGTAAAAAAAGCAAGACAATGCGGTATAATAGTAACTATGATCAACACAGCCTTCAATAGTGCGGAGATGAGTGCCATACTACCACCGTCAAGCGAAATGCACTACGAAAGTTCTATTTTGACAGGACATAGTCGGGCTGCGCGTATTATCTTCAAAAATCCATACGCATCGCTGGCAGCCAATTTTATAGCACCGGCCTACATATCCTATGTAAACAAGGTCATTGAAACGAGCCGTGACGAGGGAATAAAAAAACTCTATTTCCTATCAAGAGACAGTTATATACTGCAAAAAATCGCAGAAGAACTGCCACACGAGGATATCGAGTTCAAATACCTTTTTGTATCCCGCAAATCGTTGCTGTTGCCATATATGAGCAATGCATCAGCAAAGAAATTTCTTGCCGTACAGGACAAGCACACCATTATTGGCAAAAGCATCGACAGCCTGTTGCACTCATTAGCCACAACAAAGGATGAGCTTTCAAAGGACTTTGGCATAAAGTTCAATTACGACCGCATTGCCGGCAAGAAACAGGAACAGGACTTCATTGAAAGGATATTCAATCAAGAGAGTACATATCTGCCCGAGCTCCAGAAACGAGCTAAAGAAAAGCGCAAAACACTTATAAGCTATTTCAGGCAAGAGGGTGTGCTAAGCAATAAAAAGACGGCGATGGTGGATATCGGTTGGTTGGGAACAACACGTCTTATGATAAATTGCCTACTCAAGGAGGAAGGGTATCCCGAAACAGAGTTCTTCTACTATGGAGTGAGGAGCGATATACTCGGCAGCCAATACGGGCGCTATCACACATTCTACCGGCCAGAACAGTTGAGCACAGAGGGCACAACATTGATTGAGAATTACTTCTCTGCATCACCATACCCAAGTACAATAGGATACAAGAAAATAGGAGAATGCGTTGAGCCAGTTTTTCCTGAAAACAGCACATACTGTGAAAACGAGATTATCAGAAACAATATAGAGATTGCCAGATGGATTTGCAAAGAAGTTTTCAACAGCCCTGTACCTCTAAATGAGCATTTCTGGCAATGGGGCAAGAATGCAGTTGAGGAGATAATAAGGCTAAAGAAAGACATTGACATCACCCCACTGCAAAAGGGCACCGAGTTCGACGGGACAGACTTTGTACGTAAGTTAACTATGAAAGAACTTTTCAATATTATTTGCCTTGGTGGCAGAGCAACAGCTTTTGACCGTGGCAGTTTACGCATCACCTGCGGAAAGAATATATTCCCAGCCATTGACAAGATTGCTCGTTTCACCGGCAACATCCGCCGCAGATTATATCTGAAACTATATAAATAACAGGATTTAGGACACAAGAACATAAGAACAAAGATATACAGAAAACATTCGTATTGGCAAAATGGAACTAACCGATAAATATAATTGATAAACCTCTGCATACAAACGATTGCATACAAGGTGTTCAAATATATTTATCAAATGCACAGGAAGTGCATTCCAACAATAATTGTAGGAAAGTTCCATACTAATACTGCAACCACAAAACTTATGTCCTTCTGTACTTTTGTCTAAAAATCAGGATTATTTGTAATTCGTATTCTTATGTCAAAAACAGTTAGAATAGCAACCATAATACTTAACTACAACAGCAATGCCGACTGTGGCAAGTGCATTAGCTACCTGAAGCAGCAAAAAGGTGTTGAAACCGAGATTATTGTTGTTGATAATTGTTCGTGTGATGATGACCGCAAGGCTCTTGAAGTATTATGCAAGGAGCAAGAATGTACTTTCATTGTCAACAATGAAAACAGAGGATACAATGCAGGCAACAATGTAGGATTGCGTTATGCCGCAGAAGAAGGTTATGGATATGCACTGATAGCAAACCCAGATATGGAGTTCCCGCAGACTGATTATCTTGCTACACTACTCGCAAAGATGCAAGAGGACACAGACATTGTGGTTTGTGGTAGCGATATTATTGGAGCAGATGGCATTCACCAAAGCCCGATGGGCAAAGACGGTAATTGGCGTACATCATTCGGATGGGTGAAGGATATTTTTGGCAACAAGAGCAAAAATAACGAAGCTTACAATTTTATAGACAACTACAGCGAGTGCCACTACTGCCACAAGGTAAGCGGTTGCTGTTTTATGACAAGAATGTCTTTTATAAAAAGCATTGGCTTCTTCGATGAAAAGGTGTTTTTGTATTGCGAGGAAGCCATTCTATCGCGCCAAGTAGAGATGAATGGCAAAAAAATGTACTACCTTGCGACAGCACAGGCTATACACCGCCATGTAAAGACTGAGAAAGGAGACCCAGTGAAGCGTTTCAAAGAATGGGGGAAATCGCGTTGCTATTATATCGATATATACAGCAAAGACCATTGGCTTGGCAAGCAAATTGCCAAGTTTTCAATGAAGCTATATGTGGCAACGTTTACATTATATAATAAAATAAAGAAATATAAATAATGTTTGATATATTCAAAGGACATACCAGACTGACATTTTTCGCAACAATACTCATTATATTCTATGGCATATACTATATGCCCATTGACTCGTTTGCCATGAATGCGCCGATTAAAATGGCATTAATGATTTCATCAATAATTGTTTTGCTGTTCTATTCATTCAAGGCATCAAAAGCTGTTGTATGGGGTATTATATATCTTACTTTCCAGTACGCAGTGGCCAGTTTTCACTCTGAAAGCTTCCGTTGGAGCACATATATATACTCAATCCTCCTTGTTCTTACATATATAAGTTTCTATAATCTGGTATGGATTGAAAAGGTATTTACGATAGAACATTTTATACGTATATGCAAATGGTTCATGATGGCATACTTTGTTGTGTGTATAATACAGCAAATAGCCTTATTAATTGGTATCAGCTATATGCCATTAATTAATATGATGACAGTACTTGACAGAGGACTAGGTTGTCAATCTCTGACAGCCGAACCCAGTCATTTTGCCCGCATTATGCTTGTATTCTATTACGCTTATATAAAATGTCAGGAATACAAACGCGATGAGGGCCCGTTTACTTTAAAGGAACTCTTCAGCGGGGAACACAAATGGGTTACAATACGTTTTATGTGGATGATGCTCACAATGGGTAGCGGCACTGCGTTCGTTTGCCTTATTCTATTATCACTATATTTTGTACGCTGGCACAACTGGTATTATGTTGCGCCTATGCTTATAGTAGGATATGGAGCCATCCAAGCGTCGGGAATAGAGGCACTTGACCGTGCAACAAATACGATAGAAGCAACAGCCACTCTTGACAAAAAAACTGTACAAGAAACCGACGGTTCCGCAGCAGCACGTATAGCGCCACTATTAAATTCATTTCAAGCAGATTTTACAAAGAAAGAAACATGGTTAGGATATGGTATAGACTATGGTAAAAGACAGAACTCATTTGTAAGACAAACCGCAACATTATTTGATGATTATGGACTAATGTTTTACATAATTTCTCTCTTCTTCGCATTCTCGTGCGGCTATAGATTCTGGTCATTGGCAACCATTTTCATGTTTGCTGGAGTAGGTGGCTCCATGAACGGAAACATTCAATACGCCTGGGAATTGGCTATGGTTATGACTTGTGTAAGGTATTTCTACGAAAACCGCTATAATCCAGATATTTACGAAGATGACGAGAGTGACAAAAGAGATGCTCCTGATATAAAAAGTCCCGCACTATGACTAACCTCACTCTTGCCATCTGCATGTATAATGCAGAAAAATATATAGAAGAGACGCTTGAGAGCGTAATGGCGCAGACAATGCAGGATTTTCATCTGCTAATTGTCAATGACTGCAGCACCGATGGAAGCGTTGACGTTGTAGAGCAGTTCTTTGCGCGGCATCCAAGACAACATGAACTTGCGACATTTGATGAGAACAAGGGTATTGGTTATGCACGACATTTTGCCGAGCGCAAGGCAAATACGAAGTACATGATGTTCCTTGACGCTGATGATGTTCTATACCCCAATGCCATTGAAAAGATGTACAATAAAATCACAGCCGACAACGACCTTATGGCTGTGGGCTGTCATCTTGAATATGTAAATGAACACAGCAAAAAGATTGGTGGCGGTCTATTTTTAGGCGAAAAGACAAAGAAAGGGTTCTACGAAAAAGCGAACAACCGCAAGCTTATATTTATGCAACCGACAGCCATTTATGACAGGGAGTTTGCGCTTTCTGTTGGTGGTTATGTTGTCGATGGTTACCCCGAAGGAAAACCACGTTACCAGGACTATTGCGAAGACCTTGACTTGTGGACACGTATGAGCGACTTATACACACAAGGCAAGGCAATAATTGTAGTACCTGAAGTACTATGCAAGTATCGCAAAATAGGCAATGGACTCTCGGCAAACTCATTCAACATGATACTGAAGATGCGCTACACAAAGAAGAACCTTCTGTTGCGCCGCAGTGGTGAAAAGGAACTTACGTTCATAGAGTTCTACAATTCATTGAGCAGAAAAGAGATGCGTGCACTTAAACGTGATGCTAAAGCCGCCGATTCGTTGCGCAACGGTGCATTCTACCTTAAACGCAAGAATATATTCAAAGGCACATGGGAGATAATGAAATCAATATATTACCGCCCCGGATATATTTTTGACAAGTTGAAGCATAATTTTCTCAAAAAGAAATAGGCCTTACAACTCTCATAATGAGATGGAGCTATTTTAAAGGAATTTATTTAAAGACAGAAGAACAGAAGAACAAAAGGCATTGCTGCTATATGAGTAGATAGTCGCAAGTGAAACTATGCGACTGTTGGCAGTATTTAAAAGCGGCAATGGGAAAACGAGTTCTCACATTGATGCTTTTAAATACTGCCATAACTTGGAAATAAATTTCCAAACACAATCCACGAATATAGCAGAAACAATGTATTTAAGAATTTGAGACATATTTGTTGAATCGTTTCAGGCAAAAAAATCTTATGTACTTATGTACTTTTGTCTAATTATAAAATGATATATGAATATTGAGGAACTTATAAAACAGGTTATTCAGTGCGCGTACAATGTAAGAATGAAATTGTCGGCAGGGTTTCTTGAATCTGTTTATCTCAATGCGTTATTAATAGAGCTACACGATAATGGTTTAAAAGCCAACAAGGAGGTTCCAATAATTGTAAATTACAAAAATCATACTGTAGGTGAGTTCCGGGCAGATATTGTTGTGGAGAATTCTGTTATTATAGAATTGAAAGCGACCCAACACTTAACACCGACACACGAGGCACAGCTTGTAAACTATCTCACCGCAACAAATATTGAACATGGTTTACTAATAAATTTTGGCAGCGAAAAGATTGAGATAAAAAGAAAGTATAAGACATTCAAAAACACCAAGCAATGATTTAATTCTTTAGGACAGAAGTACAGAAGAACAAAAGGCATTGTTGCTATATGAGTGGATAGTCGCAAGTGAAACTATGCGACTGTTGGCAGTATTTAAAAGCAGCAATGGGAAAACGAGTTCTCACATTGATGCTTTTAAATACTGCCAGAACTTGGAAATAAATTTCCAAACACAATCCACGAATATAGCAGAAACAATGCATTTAAGAATTTGAGACATATTTGTTGAATCGTTCCAAGCAAAAAAATCTTATGATCTTATGTTCTTATGTCTAAAAAACGAAGAAGATATTTATGTTAGGCAATACAACTGAACATATTAAAGAAATCATCGGCTTCCTTAACGCAAATGCCGATTATGCCGTGCTACGCAACTTCGAGGGGTTGCCCGAAAAGAACAAAAGCCGCGATATCGATATCATAATCACCCGTAACAGCTACAATAAAATCAAGAGGTCACTTGTTGAACTTATTGACCGCAGCGGATGGAAAATCATCACCTACCTGAACAGCGACCGCCTTATAAGCTATGTGTGTGCTACTACAACTGAAGAGAAAACAGAGATTGTACAATGGGATTTTTTCTTCGACACATCGGTGTGGGGCGTACAGCTTATGAGTGCAGAGGAATTTCTTGAGCACAAACAATTCAACGGATTCCTCTATTATGTTGGCGTCGAATGTCAGTTTCTTGATAAGATACTTTACAACAGCGCAGTCGGCAGTAAATACCCCGAAAAGTACAAAGCGACAAGAGAAGCGGCTGAAAACAGCGAAATTGTAACGGATAAGATTAATAACGTGTTTGGTTGCAGCAATGTAGAGGAATGTGAAAAAAAACGTGGCAAAAAGCTATTCTTAAAAGCACTATTGAGCAATTTTAAGCATCGTCCTTTGGGGCTCATTTGTGGTGTGATACATTTTCTTTACACCTTTATCGGCAACTACCTGATGTCGCGCACAGGATTCAGCATTGGCTTTACCGGCCCCGACGGCAGCGGAAAGACGACGGTAATCGATACTATTCTTGAGCGTATTGCACCAGTGTTCAGGAGTGCTCACAAGTACTATCATTTCCGCCCTGCTCTTTTCGGCAATTTAGGCGAAGTTGCTCACTCTGCCGGAATAAAGAAAGAGGTTGACCGTAATTACAGCGACCCTCATAGAGGCAAGAAAACCGGGAAGATAAGTTCATTCATACGTTTGTGCTACTATTCGATTGACTATATTATCGGCTACTTCGTAAAAGTTAAATCAGTTACCCGTATCACCCGTTTAGTGATTTTCGACCGCTACTATACCGATATTATTTGCGACAGCCGACGTTCAAGGATATACCTAAGCCCTAAATTCCTCTACTGGTGGGGAAAGTTGTTTATCCCAAGAGTTGACTACAACATATTGCTTACTGCAAGTTGCGAAACAATCCTTGCACGTAAGCGTGAACTTGACGAAGATGGCATAAGGACCATAAATGCCAAAATTGACTACCTCACAAGCAAAAAAGGTTACACCAAAGTTCTTAACGAGAGTGCCCCACAGGTAGCAGTACAAAAAATCTTGAATTATATATTCAGCGAACAGCATAAAAAGAATTTAAAGAGATTAAAATAATAGACCATGGATATGTTTAAAAAAATATTTAACCGCATAAGCTTAGTTTACAAAGAGGCCATTTCATTGTTCAGCAACGGATGGTCTTTTGGTTACGTTATGTGGAATTTTATCTGGTGGTTATCCTGGAGTGCTAAATTACACAAACTCAATAAACTGGCCACAAAAAAGAAGACTGTTTATATAGAAAAACATTTTTTGAAACACTATTCTGACATCATCGAAAATTACCGTAATGCCAAAGAGAGCACTCAGGAGTGTAGTGACTTTAAAATTTGGATATTCTGGGGGCAAGGTAAAGAGAATATGCCAAACGTAGTAAAAGCATGTTACAAAAAAATAACAGAAAACAATGACAATGTACAATTCATTGATATGAGCAATGTTGGAGATTTTGTCGAAATACCAAATATTATTTATGAGAAACTAAAAACAGGGAAACTGTTATATGCACATTTTAGTGACATTGTACGAAATTCTCTTTTGGCTAAATATGGGGGATTGTGGCTAGATGCAACGGTGTACACATCTGGTAAAATTCCAGAAATAACCAAGCAATGCACGTTCTTTTCCCCTCATGACAAATCAAATAATACATATTGGGTTTCATATGCAATGGGAAGCAACAAAATTAATAGTGTTATTTTTAGCTTTGTACGAGATATATTAATTGCAGTATGTATAAAAGAGAATATATGGCCAGAATATCTTTTACAGGATCATATAATTGATTTCGCGCACAAGAATATACCATCAGCAAAGTTATCTATAGATGAAACACCGGAGAATAATACTCGCCGTTTTGTACTCTTTGCTTTGATGAACAAACCATATGACAACGAGATATACAAAGATTTGATAAAGGATAATTTTATTTTCAAACTCAGTTATAAAGCCAATTACAAGTCAACGAGTTCTGGACAGAAGACATTCTATGCACAATTAATAGAAAATTATCAATGAAACTAAAAATTTTCGTCTCGGCCTATGCCTGCGAGCCGGGGCTCGGTAGTGAGATTGGTGTCGGCTGGCATTGGGTGCTTGAGATGTCGAAGCATTTCGAAATATGGGTGCTCACACGTGAAAGCAACCGATGCACCATTGAACCGTGGATAGCAGAGCATTCTGAATTCTCAAGCATACATTTCCTCTACTTCGACTTGCCGAAGTGGGCGAGATTCTGGAAAAAGGGGATGCGCGGAGTACGCACCTATTACAATATTTGGCAATACTGCACAAACAGAATTGTCAAGCGTACAATGCGCGAGAACGGCATAAAGGTGTTCCACCACCTTACATACGGCAATATGCTGTGGAAGGTAAGTTCATACGGGCAGAAACAGTTCTTCATTTGGGGTCCTGTGGGTGGTTTGGAAACAATTCCGGCTGAATACAGCAACCACTATGCTCGCAAGAGCCGCATTATTGAGTGGGTGCGCCGTGCAACAATAAAAATGTTGCCTATCAACTTCGGTTTTAAAAGGCGTTGCAGAAATGCCGACCTTATACTCTGCAAAACTGAGATAACGCGCGACCTTATTCCTGCAAGATATCGCGATAAAAGCGTACTTTTTACCGATGTTGCGGTAGATAGAATAACACAAAAAGAGAATGTAGCCAAAAGAGACAACGGCACCATTGAATATATAACAGTAGGCCGTCTTGATGCATGGAGAGGATTCGACCTTGTAATAGAGAGCTTTGCCCGTGCAGCCGCCAATGACAAGCGCATGAATCTGACAATTGTGGGCAAAGGAAGCGACAAGGCAAGGCTTGCAGGCCTGGTTGAAAGGCTTGGAGTGCAAGAAAGGGTAACATTTACCGGAAAAGTAGCTATGGATGAATACTACCGCTTGCTTGCCGGTTCCGATGTCGTTGTGAATGCATCCTTGAAAGAGGGTGCTGTTACCGTATCGTTCGACTCAATGGCTATGGGCAAGCCGCTTATCTGCCTCGACACAACGGGCTACACACGCTATTTCTCCAATGAATATGCAATAATAATACCGCGCACAAGCCGCGAGGAGGTCATAACAAATATAACTATGGCTATGAAACGCCTTGCTTGCAAAGAAGAGAGGGAAAACATTGGAGAAAAGGCCAGAAATGCCGGAGAGCAATTCCTATGGGAAGCTCGCGGTGAGGAGTTCAAGGAGCTACTGATGAAGAGACTGGGAAAGTAGAACAGATACAATTGATTTAGTTATATAAGACAGAAGTACAAAAGAACAAAAGGAGTTCTCTGCTATGGGATAAGTACATCGCATAATTTCAGTTGCGACATAAATGGTTTGCACCTATGGCAAGGTGAGAACCAGTTTTCCCATTGACATAGATACAAACCATTTAACTTGGAAAGAAGTTCCAACTCACTTACCTCATAGCTGAGAACTTAAACATGTACTGCAAAACATATCATTAGCTTTTGTATTAATTATGCGACCTTATGTAACCGACGGAACGTTGGTTTATGTTCTTCTGTCTAAAAAAAATCGCGTACTTGTATAGTTTTGTCCTTTTGTCTAAAAAACGATGAAAAATATCCTCAACAACATACTTGATTTCAAAGGCGGCGAGAAGTTCTACCGCTTTGGAAATGCAGACGGCAAATATTGGATTATGCCGGCACGCGGTATGCGCACAGCTATGAATCTGTACCAGCCAAGCGGCATAAAAGGGAAAATGTTAAGAACATTGCTGCCATATCTGCACTCCATACCTCTCGTTCGCAAGGTTCTGCGCGCAGAGACACGGCATTGCCAATTGAAAAGGGATTTCTATACATTATTGTGCGATGTTTTCAAAACCAAGGATTTTGAATTTGCAATATTTGAAGGAACACCCTCTGCCTCACAAAAAATGATAATACAGATAAGTCGGGGCAAAAAGCTTCTTGGATATTGCAAAATCACAGACGAGGAAGATATATATAGACTTTTCAGGAACGAATCGGATAATCTCAATTGGCTTAAAGAGAAAAACATTTACGGAATTCCAGAAGTCCTTTTTTGCGGCAAGTACTCTGAACAATTTCTTTTTATTCAATCAACAAAGAAAAGTACCGACTCCTTTATTCCGCATGAAATAGGAACACTGCATATAGGATTTCTTGAAAGGATACGCAAAGCAACAGTTATAGAAACACCATTTGAAGAAAGCGACTTTTACAACGACGTACAATATCTGAAATCAATAACAACGATAGTACCGCAAAATGACAGAATAATATTTACACAAGGCATTGAACATATAGAGGATTTCTATAAGACTAGGAAAAACAATTATTTTTCCTTCTTTCATGGTGACTTTACACCATGGAACATGTATGTAGAACAAAACGAATTGTTTGTTTTTGACTTCGAATTTTCAGAAAAGAAATTTCCTCCACATATGGACCTGTTACATTGCTTCCTGCAAATTCTAATATTGGAAAAGAAACTTTGTGCTGAAGAAATATTTCCTAGACTGGAAACATTCAAAAAGAAGAACAACATATGCACCACACTTGTCATATGTTATCTTGTGCATATATTATCATTCTACTTCAGACTGTACAATGGCAAGTTCGACACCAGTGACAATGGATATATCATCTGGAGTTCATTATTAAAAAAGCAATTAAACAATACAATATGAAAAGCAATTGCCTGAACATTGCATATTCCTTTGATGACGGATATGCTCAACACGCAGCAGTATCCATTGTATCGTTGTTAGAGAACAACAAAGACATTGACAAGATAAATGTACACATAATTACAAATTCACTAAACCGGGAAAATGCATCGCATATAGAAGAAATAATCAACAGATATGACCGTAATATACAATATCACGATTTGAATGCGATGACATCCAGAATGAAAATCTCAACTGGATTTAACAGAAGTGCCTACGGAAGGATTTTTCTCGACTCACTTACAGATATCGATAGAATTATATATATTGACAGCGATACAGTCATTGACGGCTCATTAAAAGAACTTATGACGCTTGATATGACAGACTACGTTGTAGCAGGCGTACAGGACACAGTTAATCCATATTACGTTATCAACATTGGACTTGACCATTCTTATAGATATATAAATGATGGTGGAGTGATTATCCTTAATCTTGATTTATGGCGAAAAATGAATATCACCAGCAAATGTATTGACTTTATATACAAGTTCAACGGCAATCCGCCTCACAACGACCAAGGAACTATTAACGCAGTATGTGCCGAACACATTAAGATACTCCCTGTAAAATACAATGTAATGCCACCACATTTTGAATTCACAAGCAAACAGATAATGTCCCTGTTCAGAATGAGGTCGTACTACAATCAAGAAGAGCTTGACAATGCTGTAAGAAATCCAATTGTCATACATTATACCGACGAATTCTTCAATCGCCCATGGTTCAAGAATTGTTCACACCCGCTAAAAGAATTATATCTGTACTATCTTGCCATGACACCATGGAGAGAGTGCAAATTAAAGTTCAAGGAAATTACAAGAAACTGCAAGATACAGAATTGGGTACATAAGAATTGTCCGTTCCTTATCTATAAACTGATGATAAGATTCATCGAAATAAAACACAGAATCAAAAAGTGATGAAAAGAATCGCCTGTTTTCACCTCTTCAACGACTACAGCGGAAGCCCTAAGGTGCTCAAGACCATTCTTGAAGGATTGCTGGGCAAAGGATTTGAGATTGACATCGTGACCTCAAGAGGAGGTGTTCTTGACGAGCTGAAGGAACATGACAGACTAAGGCTACGTCAATACGATTACCGTTTTGCACGGAACGGCATTCTTAGACTGATGCGTTACCTGCGTGTACAGTTTGTCGCCTTTTTCATGGCATTGGGATATATGTTCAAGAAGGACACTGTAATATATATCAATACCATTCTTCCGATTGGTGCAGCAATAGGCGGCCGGTTGGCCGGCAAGAGAGTCATCTACCACTATCATGAGAATGCCAAGGCCAAAAGCACATTCTACCGTATTCTGGCAAAACTGATGCAGTTCATTGCCAGCGATATAATTTGTGTTTCGGAGTTCCAACGCAAGTACATACGGCGCAAAAGAAGAGTGCATGTGATACCAAACGCACTGCAAAAGAGGTTTACCGACAATATAGTTCCCGACACGGAGAATGCATTCAGGCAGAAACGTGTCCTGATGTTAGGCTCGCTCAAAGGGTACAAAGGAACAAAGGAGTTCATTGGGCTGGCAAACAGAATGAAAGAGTACAACTTCGAACTGATAATAAACGATTCGGAGGAGAATATACGCAGTTACATAAAGAGGAACTGTATTGATGTTCCTGAGAACATCACCGTTCATCCGCGCCAGAACGATGTTGTAGAGTTCTACAACAGGGCAACGGTAGTCCTGAACCTCTCGAACAGGAGAATGTTTATTGAGACATTCGGGCTCACAGCACTTGAGGCTATGACAGCGGGCTTGCCGGTAATAGTCCCAACAGTAGGCGGAATAGCAGAAATGGTTGAGAATGGTGTGAACGGCTACAAGATTGATGTACAGGAGTTCGATGCAATTGAAGAGAAACTGAAAGAAATTTTAAATAATGAGGATTTATTTATATATTTGGCAAATAATGCAAAAGAATGCTCAAAGAAATACACTGCTGAGAAGATGACCGACAGCATTGAGCATCTAATACTTGACAAATATTGATGAAGAGAGTTGCAATTGTGGGAATACAAGGCGTTCCGGCCAATTATGGCGGTTTCGAAACCCTTGTAGAAAACATAATAGGGGAAAATTGTTCAGAGGGCATCGAATATACAGTGTTCTGCAGCAGCAAGGACATGCCCGAAAGAATGAAGGAATACAAGGGGGCAAGGCTGAAGTATATTCCTCTGCGTGCCAATGGCATGCAGAGCATATTCTATGATATGGTTGCCATGATACGGAGCATGAGAAAATATGACACCGTACTTGTATTAGGTGTGTCGGGGTGTATTTTCTTGCCTGTATTCAAGCTTTTATGCAACAAGAGAGTGATAGTCAACATTGACGGACTGGAACACCGCCGTTCAAAATGGAAAGGCTGGGTACAGAAGTACCTGCGTTTCTCGGAACGTATGGCAATAAAGTTTGCCGATACAATCATTGCCGACAACCGTGGAATACAGGAGTATGTAAACCATGTATATAACGTAGATACCGAGCTTGTGACATACGGCGGCAACCATGTGCTGAGAGAAATCAGCGAGCAGCAGGAACAGGAGATTCTGGAAAGATACGGCATAACACCGGGAAACTACTCGCTTAGCATCTGCCGCATCGAACGCGAGAATAATTGCCACATGACCTTGGAAGCATTCTCATTCACGAACCAGAGACTGCTTTTCATCGGTAACTGGAACCATAACGATTACAGCAAGAAACTGAAGAAGAAATACAGCAAGTACAGCAACATCACCATGCTCGACAGTCTTTACGACCTGGATATATTGCATGTGCTGCGCAAAAATGCAAGATTCTATATCCATGGACACAGTGCAGGAGGCACGAATCCGTCATTGGTAGAGGCAATGTTCTTCGGGCGTCCTATTCTTGCCTATGATGTCCTTTACAACAATGCAACAACATTCCACAAGGCCAACTACTACAAGGATTCGCAGGAGCTTAAGGCCCTTTTGGGCAAGGAGTTGCCGACCGGTGATGAGATGAAGGCTCTTGCATGGGAACACTACACCTGGAACAAGATAGCCAAAGAGTACGAAGCGTTGTACTGACAAATGCAATGACAATAAAAACAGCTTCCGCAACCCGAACGGGCCGCGGAAGCTGTTTTTATTGTTTTCTCTCAAGTTCCTGAAGCTCCTCCATCTTCTTTGCTGCAAGGAACTCATATACTCCGCACAGATGCTCACGGACCTTGCCGTGGCCGAACTCATAGACCTTTGTCACCAGCCCGTCGAGGAAATCACGGTCGTGGCTCACACAAATTAACGTACCATCGAAGTCCTGAAGTGCCTGTTTCAATATATCCTTCGTCTTCAAGTCAAGGTGATTGGTAGGCTCATCGAGGATAAGGAGGTTCACCGGCTCAAGAAGAAGCTTCATGAGTGCCAGGCGTGTACGCTCGCCGCCCGAAAGCACCTTTACCTTCTTCGCGCTAGCCTCACCGCCGAACATGAATGCGCCCAGCAAGTCGCGTATCTTGTTCCTTATATCACCTTTAGCCACATCATCGATTGTCTGGAACACTGTAAGCTCCTCATCAAGCAGCGAAGCCTGGTTCTGGGCAAAATAGCCTATCTGCACATTATGGCCGAGCTGCAGTGAGCCTTCATGCTCCAGTTCCTTCATTATACACTTCACAAGCGTTGACTTTCCTTCGCCGTTGCGCCCTACAAAAGCGACCTTGTTGCCACGCTCAATGGTGAGTGTTGCACCGGAGAAGATTCTCTTCTCGCCGAAGGCCTTGCCTACGCCTTCCATTATAACCGGGTACTGGCCCGAACGCGGAGAGGGCGGGAACTTGAGCCTCAACGCCGATGTATCCTCCTCATCGACCTCAATTATCTCCAGTTTCTCAAGCATCTTAACGCGGCTCTGCACCTGCAGAGTCTTTGAGTAGGTTCCCTTGAAGCGTTCGATGAAGTCCTTTGTCTCCTGAATCATCTTCTGTTGCTCTTCCCACTGCTTCATCTGCTGCTGACGGCGTTCGGCACGCAGTACAAGATACTGCGAGTAGTTTACCTTGTAGTCGTATATACGGCCCATGGTAACCTCTATGGTACGGGTGGTTATGTTATCGACAAACTTGCGGTCGTGGCTTATGACAACAACAGCCTTGCCGTTGTTTATAAGGAACTCCTCAAGCCAGCCGATAGACTCGATGTCGAGGTGGTTGGTAGGTTCGTCGAGCAGCAACACATCGGGATTGCGCAAGAGCATCTTGGCAAGCTCGATACGCATGCGCCAGCCTCCTGAGAACTCGCTCGTCTGACGCCCGAAGTCGCTTCGCTCGAAGCCCAGACCGAGAAGAGTCTTTTCTACATCCTCCTCAAAGTGGGTCATATCTATCGCATAGAACTTCTCGCTCTTGGTGGCGACCTCTTCAATGAGCGACATGTATTCGTCACTCTCATAGTCGGTACGGGTCGCAAGCAGATTGTTGAGTCTGTCAAGCTCGGCCTCCATCTCATAGAGATGGGCAAAAGCCTGCGAAGCCTCTTCGAAGACAGTACGCCCGTCCTCGGTCATGAGATGCTGAGGAAGATATGCTATAACGGTATCCTTTGGAGCCGATACCGTTCCGCGCGTCGCATTACGCACACCTGCAAGAATCTTCAGCAGGGTACTCTTTCCTGCACCGTTCTTGCCCATTAGAGCAATACGGTCCTTCTCGTTAATGACAAAAGATACGTCGCTGAACAGCGTAGTACCACCGAACTCGACAGCCAAACCATCTACTGAAACCATATATGAACTTGCTTTTTTCGTTTTGAGGTGCGAAGATACTCATTTTCTGGCAGATTTCATTACCTTTGAAGCAAGACTATGAACAGAACCATTATAAGAGAATGAAAAAACGTATAGTTATGGCAGGATTATTCCTGGGCATCGGCGCAGCCGCCTATTTTTCGGGCAACGGACAGCAGATAGAGTACCCCGAAACAAAGAGAGTTGACACAACAGACGTATATTTCGGCACCGAGGTAGCCGACCCTTACCGATGGCTTGAGGACGACAACTCCGAAGAGACAGCGGCATGGGTAGAGGCGCAGAACAAGGTGACACACGGCTACCTGGCACAGATACCGTTCCGCGAAGCTTTGAAGGAGAAGCTCACCGGCCTTGTCAATTACGAGAAGATGGGCATACCGTCATTCAGGAAAGGCAAGTACTACTTCTTCAGGAACGACGGTCTGCAGAACCAGAGCGTGCTATATGAGACAGATGACCTCAACGGAGAGGCAAAGGTACTCCTTGACCCCAACAGTCTGAGTGACGACGGTACGGTTGCCCTCAGCGGAATATCGTTCAGCAAGGACGGCAAATATCTTGCTTACGTGATATCGCGCAGCGGAAGCGACTGGAACGAGATATATGTAATGGACGTAGCTTCACGCAAGGTTCTCGACGACCATATCATGTGGGCAAAGTTCACCGATGCAACATGGTGTGGAGACGGTTTCTATTACAGTGCATACGATGCCCCTGCCGACGGCAAGGGACTCTCGGCAAAGAACGAGTTCCAGAAAGTCTATTACCATAAGATAGGAACGCCACAAAGCGAGGACCGTCTGGAGTACATGAACCCGGAGCATCCGCTGCGTTTCTATTCAGTAACCATCACAGACGACGAGCGTTTCCTATGCCTTTATGAAAGCGACGGCGAGGGCAATGCCATATATGTAAAGGACCTGAACGCCGTCAAGCCCGAATATGTCTGCATTGCAAGCGATATGGCAAAGAACAACTTCGTAATAGACAGCGACGATAAACGCATCTACATGCTCACCAACGAAGATGCGCCAAACTACAAGCTTCTTGCATTCGACATCGGCGACCTTAAGGAGGGCATGCACAAGGAGATTATTCCGGAGGGGAAGAATCTGCTCGAAAGCGTATCGTTTGCGCATGACAGGATGATTGTCACCTACATGGAGAACATAGCGCACCATGCATACCTTTACGACCGTGACGGCAACCGCCTGCGCGAAATTGCATTGCCTACAATAGGTTCTGCAGGTTTCAGTGCCGACAAGGAGCACAAGGAGGTATTCTATGCATTCACATCATACACCTTCCCAGGAGCTATATACAAGTACGACCTCGACAGCGACAAGTCGGAACTTGTATTTACCCCGAAGGTGGATTTCGTTCCTGAAGAGTATGTTACCGAACAGCTCACATACCCCAGCAAGGACGGCACAATGGTAAACATGTTCGTGACTCACCGTAAAGGAATAGAGAAGAACGGGAAGAACCCGGTATTCCTGTACGGATACGGCGGATTCAACATAAGCCTGACACCGGGATTCAGCGCAATGAGGATTCCTTTCATACAGAGCGGAGGTATATATGTGGTTGCCAACCTGAGAGGAGGCGGCGAGTTCGGCGAGAAATGGCACAAGGCAGGAACAAAGATGCAGAAGCAGAATGTGTTCGACGACTTCATAGCAGCAGCAGAGTACCTGGTCAAGGAGGGATATACATCACCGGAGCTCATTGCTATCAACGGTGGCTCGAACGGCGGACTTCTAGTGGGTGCAGTAGTCAACCAGCGTCCCGACCTCTTCGGAGTTGCAGTTCCGGAAGTCGGAGTTATGGACATGCTGCGTTACCACACCTTCACCATAGGCTGGAACTGGGCAAGCGATTATGGCCGCAGCGACGACAGCGAGGAGATGTTCAAGTATCTCTTAGGATACTCTCCTTTGCATACTATAAAGAACGACGGCACAAGATACCCGGCCATACTGGTCACTACCGGCGACCACGACGACCGTGTGGTGCCGGCACACTCGTTCAAATATGCCGCTACATTGCAAGCCAGCGACACCGGAGATGCTCCAAAGCTCATACGCATCGACAGCAAGGCCGGGCACGGAAGCGGAAAGCCAATAGCAAAGGTAATTGAGGAACAGACCGACATATATGCATTCATCATGCATAATCTGGGAATGGAACTTGAATAGATTTATCGGATATATAACAAAGCGGCCGCAGTAACGGCCGCTTTTCTTTTACCCCGGAGAGTAAAGCAAAAAGGGCCCTTTCTTTGTTCTATGCTAAAAAAAGAATGAAAAAGGAGATTACGGGATATCTCTTCGACAAGACCGAAGAGTTCCTCTTGTATCTGGGACTGGAGCAACAGACAGTTGACAGGTTCGACACAGCCATAATGTGCGGTATTGTGGTAATATTCACATTTATTCTTGCAGAAATTATCTACAGGAGCCTGCTGTTTGTAATACGCCGGATAGTAAAGCATAGGAAATATGCATTCCTCACCAAGATGCTCGACTCGCACAGGCTTCGGAAACAGGTGTATATAGTGCCGCCTGTTGTCATCAATGCCATGCTGCCTTTAATTGTTACCGAAGGGACATTCCTTTTCGGTTACGTGGAACGCGTTGTTTGGCTATGGTTCACGATTGCTGTCGTAATAGCCTTGAATGCTGTTCTTAATGCAGTTGGCGAATCGGCGTTCAGTAACAGCAAATATCACGACAGGCCTATAAAAGGATTCATACAGATAAGCAAGATTGCCGTTTATCTCATTGCTGTCATAGTGATAATATCAATACTTACCAACAAGTCACCGCTATACCTCATAGGAGGCCTTGGAGCATTTGCAGCTGTACTTATGCTTGTTGCCAAAGACAGCATAATGGGATTTGTCGGTGGCTTCCTGCTGCTTGAAAACGATATGGTGCGGCTCGGAGACTGGATAGAGATACCTGGAACAAGCATCAACGGGAACGTATTCGATATCTCGCTCACCATAGTAAAGGTACGCAACTGGGACAACACTATTGCCACAATCCCGCCTTACTCACTCATAAACAACAGTTTCATCAACTGGCGCGGAATGAGCGAAAGCGGTGGACGCAGGATTGCAAGAGGATATACCCTTAAGCTCGACAACATAAAACCTTGCAGCAACGGAATGCTCAGACGACTGAAAAAACTTGACCGGGAGCTGGCCGACTATATCAACAAGAAGATTGAACAGCAGATTCATGGCATTGCGAGGAACACTGCCAACCCCGAAGGCCTTGCAAACGGAAGCATAGACACCAATGCCGGGCTCTTCCGCGCATACGCCGACATGTATCTTCATCGCCACCCTATGATAAGGAAGGACATGCTCATAATGGTGAGAACACTTGAACCCAATGAGACCGGACTGCCGATACAGTTCTACTGCTTCACTGCCGACACCGACTGGAGCATATACGAAAGCATACAGGCCGAGATAATGGAGCATTTCGCATCGGTCATGCCGCAGTTCGAGCTCTACCCTTTCCAGAGTGCAGGAGCACGTGACACCGTGATAAGCGGACTTCTTGAGGGACAGTACCCGATAGAACGCATAGACGGCATACCATACAAGACATTCAAATAGCCTCCTGCACATAAAAGACAAAAGGCGTGCATTATCTCCTGTTTTCATTAAAATATACAAAACCGGGATTTCCGCCGACTGTTTTTATCCATTTTTTACTACCTTTGCACGACTTTATGTACAAAAGAATATAATATGACTAAGATTAAAGGGAACAATGTTCTCATAACTGGCGGTGCATCGGGCATCGGACGCATAATGGGCCGCATATCGCTTGAGAAAGGGGCACGTACGCTCATCATCTGGGATATCAATGAAGAGAATATCGCTGCAACGGTCAAAGAGTTCAAGCAACTGGGCAATGTAAAAGGATACAAGGTTGATGTTTCGGACAGCAAGCAGGTCGTTGATATGGCTACGGCAACCAGAAAAGAGTGCGGAGAGATAGACATCGTCATCAACTGTGCCGGCATTGTTGCCAACAATGCGACCTTCGACAAGCAGAGAATAGAGGATATAGAACGTACAATGAAGATAAACTCTACAGCCCCAATGGTTGTAGCGCAACAGTTCCTGCCGGGCATGATAGAACGCAACCACGGCCATATATGCAACATCGCATCGGCCGCGGGCATGATAGCCAATCCTCGCATGTCGGTATATGTAGCCAGCAAATGGGCAGTAATAGGCTGGAGCGACAGTGTACGCATCGAATTGAAGCAGATGAAGAGCAAGGTACGTTTCACGACCATTGCTCCCTACTTCATCAATACCGGCATGTTCGACGGCGTAAAATCACGCATATTCCCTATACTGAAACCGGAGCCGACAGCGAAGAAAATAATCAAGAGCATAGAGAAGAACCGGAACTTCAAGGGAATACCTTTCGGATACCACTTCATAAGATTCTGCCAGGCTCTGTTGCCGACCTCGATATTTGATTATATTTTTGGCGAGATAGTAGGCATATTCCACGCAATGGACCACTTTACAGGCCGTCAGAAGAAGACAAAGTAATTTATTATGACAACAAATACCCCAACAAAAGAGATAAAAGAGATTATAGCAGCCCAGCGTACATTCTTTGCGGGCAATGCCACTCTTGAGCGCAAGTTCCGCAAGGAGCAGCTCAAGAAACTGCAGAAAGCACTCAAGGAGTGGGAGAAGCCTCTATGCGATGCATTGTGGAACGACCTCCACAAATCGTACGAGGAGGCAATCATGACCGAACTGAGCATTGTCGCAGGAGAGATAAGGAACCACTTGTCGCACTTGCGAGGATGGATGAGGAGCCGCCGTGTATCGACACCGCTGAAAATGATGCCGTCACGCAGCCGTGTTGTAAGCGAGCCCCTCGGCAACACGCTTATTATCTCCCCTTGGAACTACCCTGTACAGCTGTTGCTGAATCCTCTGGTGGGAGCAATATCGGCAGGATGCACTGCAATCCTTAAGCCATCGCCATATGTACCTGAGGTCTCGCGTGTAATAGGAGAAATGATTGCAGCTACATTCAACAAGGAATATATCGCCGTAGTGCAAGGCAACCGCGAAGTCAACAGTGCGCTTCTCGAAGAACGGTTCGATATGATATTCTTCACCGGAAGCCCTGCACTCGGACGAAAGGTTATGGCTGCGGCAGCAAAGAACCTGACTCCAGTAGTGCTTGAATTGGGCGGAAAGAGCCCCTGTATAGTAGATGCCGATGCCGACATAGAGATTGCGGCACGCCGTATAGCATGGGGCAAGACACTGAATGCCGGCCAGACCTGCATCGCTCCCGACTACCTGCTCATACACCGCAGCAGGCAGCAAGAGTTCATTGATGCCTTCGCCAAAGCTCTCAAGAGACTGCATGGCGATAACATCAGGGCGAGCCGACATTATGTGCGCATGGTCAACGACAAGGCATTCCAGAGAGTAAGCGCCTATCTCAAAGAGGGCCGTATCGTACTTGGCGGAGAGTGTGACGAAGAAGAGAGATACATTGCACCTACACTGCTTGCCGATGTTGCAGAGAATGCCAACGTCATGCAGGAAGAGATTTTCGGCCCCATATTGCCGATGATTCCTTTCGACAACAGAGAAGAGGTACTGAAATTCATCCGCGAAAGGGAAAAGCCTCTGGCTCTCTACTATTTCGGCAAGACCGGAAACGGCAAGGAGATAGTCAAGCTCACCTCGGCCGGAGGCTCATGCATAAATGACACTATAATGCATATAGCAAACGAGAACATTCCGTTCGGCGGCGTAGGAAATTCGGGCATGGGGCACTATCACGGCAGGCTGAGCTTCGATGCGTTCTCTCACAAGAGATCCGTGGTAACCACCACTACCCTGCTCGATCTTCCGTTCCGCTACATGCCGTACAGGATGTTCGGGCTTGTAAAGCGACTGTTATAGGAAACAGTTCCTGAAGAGGCTGCATATCTTCATCAACGGCGATATGAAGCCTGTCATTTCATTCAGAATACGCTTTGGCGAGAGACTGTCGGCAAGTGCCGCCCCCCTTGCCAAAGCTCTTTTATATGCATCTTTACAGGCCTTGTCATTCTCCTTGCGTGCCAGCCTCAACGCTTTCAGTGTAGTTATATTGCTATATCTCTTCATCTTCTTCAACTCTTCTGTAGAACATTGCCATAAACCGCTTCACCATGCCATTGACAAACAATGGCACACGCATTGCATACACCAGCAAGGCCAATGATGCAAGAAAGAAGAAAGCAGTGAACAACGATGCCGGAAGCCCAATGAAAGGTGTAAGCATGAACACCAAGGCCACAAGGAAAAAGAGCAATGCAATAAAGAGGAGCATGAAAACCACGAAACCGCACACCATATCACCGAAAAGCAACGAAATGCTTTCCACAAGCTGCAGCCTGTAACTTTCAATACTCCTTTTCACATACTCTTGTGCATCCTTTGAGAGATTCTCAAAATCCTCTCCTATACCCATATACTACTCCTTGATTGTTATATCGACCTTCTCTTCAGCACGACAGTGACCGTCCTTGCACCTCACAAGAGTCTCGTCAATTTCCCTTTTCATGTCGTACAGTTTGTTCTTGATATCTCTCCTCAGCTCCTCTCCCTTTTTGGGGGCAAACATAAGAGCAATGGCTCCACCGGCCAACACACCTCCTGCAAAGGCAAACAAATGACACATTTTCATAATACAACAAATTTAATGTATGACAAAACGGATTTCTTCCAAAAGCATCGTCGTCAAAGCTTTAGGGAGGTGCTCTTTGGGGCAGTTTCTCTGTCTGCATCAAAAACAGCTTCTCTTTCTTGCTCTTTATTGACAAATGCACTACCTTTGGTTATCCGGTTAACTTTTAAACAAAACAGAGATGAAAAAGTATGCAGCGTTTATATATTCTTTAGTCTTAATCAGTTTTTTTGCTTGCTGCAATGCAGACAAGAAGACGGTTCCGAATGAGGAGACCGTTACCGAGAACGGCATTGAGATCACACCTCTGGAGATTCATGAGATTATAAAGCTTGATGAAAACGGAGCGGAATCACCGGCTCTCACCATTGACATATCCCTTTCTACAATAAAGGCGAAAGGGAAAGAAGCTACAGACAATATCAACCAGGCTATAGCCTACACACTGTTCGAGAGCGACAGCAGCGATCTGAAGGCTGCATGCAATGACTTCATATCCGACTGCAAGAATGAGTATATGGAGATGAAATCGGACTACATAAACAGCCGCAGTGATGCTCCTTGGTTCAACAACTACCACAACATGAGTTGCGAGGTAGAGAACGGTTACAAAGGGATACTGAACTATGTTATATTCAACGAGGTATATACAGGGGGAGCACACCCGAACAGCTATTATACAGCCCTTAACTTCGACACATCCACAGGCAAGGAAATCGTATTGCAGGACATATTCAAGGAGAACTACGAAACACGCATTACACAGGAACTTGTAGTGGAACTTGCGAACCACTTCAAAGTCGAGCCCGTAACAGAGGTTGTCGTACGCGGATACCTTATAAACGATTTCTACATATCGAACAATTTCATACTGGGCAAGGAGAAGATAACATTCATATACAACAGATATGACATTGCTCCTTATGCAGCAGGAGAGATAATGCTAGATATTGATTATAAAAGACTGAAAGACATACTCAAGTGATGGACAGGATATTAAAGTATTTCCCAGGAATAAGCGACAGGCAGAAAGAGCAGTTTGAAGCACTTTATGATCTCTATTCCGACTGGAACAGCAAGATAAACGTTATTTCACGCAAGGATATCGGAAATCTTTACCTTCACCATGTGCTGCATTCTCTTGCTATAGCGAAGTATATCACTTTCAAGCCTGGAACGACAATCATGGACATGGGATGTGGAGGAGGCTTTCCCGGCATTCCGCTTGCTATAATGTTCCCCGATGTACAGTTTCATCTTGTTGACAGCATCGGCAAGAAGGTGCGTGTAGCCGGCGAGATTGCCAAGGCTATCGGATTGGAGAATGTACGCACAAGCCATAGCCGTGCCGAGGAGATAAAGGAGAAATACAGTTTTGTCGTGAGCCGTGCCGTAATGCAGCTTCCCGACCTTGTCAGAATTTGCCGAAAGAACATCTCCACAAAACAGGAGAATGTATTGCCGAACGGCATTATATGCCTAAAAGGCGGAGACATTACAGCCGAGACACAACAGTTCAGAAGCAGTCGCGAGATTACAGATATAAGCAATTGGTTCGACGAAGAGTATTTCAAGGACAAGAAAGTTGTTTACGTTCAGATATAATCGAATATGGAAATCAGAACATTCATCGTCAACCCCATTCAGGTAAACTGCTATCTTTTGTGGGACGAGACAGACGAGGCTCTGCTGATAGACTGCGGTGCCTGGTTCCCCGAAGAGCGTGAGAAGATATACCGTTTCGTACAGAGCAACGGACTGACGGTAAAGCACTATCTGAACACCCATATGCACTTTGACCACATATTCGGCAATGCATTTGTTGAGGAGAGATTCGGTGTCAAGGCTGAGGCAAGCGATGCCGACTGGCAATGGGCCGCAAATATAAAGGAGCGCGTTGCACGTTTCGGCATAACATACGAAGAGGAGGTTCCGGCGCTTGGGCGCGTGCTGAAAGACGGCGACGAGATTCTGTTCGGCAATCAGCGTGTCATAGCCATTGCTGTGCCGGGACATTCGCCGGGCAGTCTGGCATATCATATACCGGAACAGAAAGTAATTTTCACCGGTGACGCACTGTTCCATCAGAGCATCGGACGCACCGACTTCCCCGACAGCAACCATAACCAGTTGCTTACAGCCATAAGGGAAAGACTCTTTATCCTACCCGATGACACGATTGTTTATCCCGGCCATGAGGAGAAGACAACCATCGGCTTCGAGAAGGAATACAACATGTTCTTCAAGTAATATTAACAATAAATGGGCTGTCTATCGGACAGCCCATTTATTGTTATACCGTATTGTCATCTTTTCCCGACCTTCATGCTCGCCTTTACAAGATATGCAATCAGCAGCAGATAGGCAACGATGGCAACAGCCTCGCTCAACGGATTGCCAAGCCACTCCTCGTTGACCATATTTATACCGCCGAAGCGCATTGCAGCGCTTACAACACCCATGAGCGCACCTCCGGCAATGAAGCCCGATGCAAGCAATGTACATTTCTCACCGCGCTCGCTGTTCAAAGCAGCATCCTGGCTGCGCGTTGTCACGTACCAGTTTATGAGACCGCCCACCAATAGAGGAAGGTTCAATTCAAGAGGAATGAACATACCCAAGGCAAATGCCAATGCCGGTATTTTGAAGAATGTCAGCACCAATGCCAGAACTGCACCGATACCGTATAGAAGCCAAGGTGCGCCTACGCCGTTCATCAACGGGTCGATGACTGCTGCCATTGCGTTGGCCTGAGGCGCAGCAAGCTCACCGCTTGTAAAACCGTATGTCTTGTTGAGGATTATTATAACTCCTGCCACTGTAGCAGCAGAGACAAGTGTTCCCAAGAACTTCCATGTCTGCTGCTTTGCAGGAGTGCTTCCGAGCCAATATCCTATCTTGAGGTCAGTAATGAAACCGCCGGCCATTGACAATGCAGTACATACCACACCGCCCATAATGAGTGCAGCAACCATACCCGAAGAGCCCTTAAGGCCTACAGCCACCATTATTACAGATGCCAGGATAAGCGTCATAAGCGTCATACCCGATACAGGGTTAGAGCCTACTATGGCAATGGCATTGGCTGCAACTGTCGTGAAAAGGAAGGATATTACAGCTACAAGCAACACTGCCACGACACTATGCAGAATATTTCCATTCATTACATCGAATACAAAGAATGCAAGAACCATGAGCAGTGTGAATACCGAGCCGAAAAGAACCACTTTCATTGAAAGGTCCTTCTGGGTACGCTCGACAAGCTCACCGCTCTTTTTGCCGCCAATCTCACGCGATGCAAGCCCTACGGCACTCTTTATTATGCCCCATGACTTGAAGATGCCTATCACGCCCGCCATGGCAATGCCGCCGATACCGATGCTCTTCGCATACTCCTTGAATATCATTTCGGGCGACATCTCACCGACTGCCACATTGATAGCCGGATTCCAGGCATTCAACACCTCGTCACCGAAAAGAAGCCCCATGCCAGGAATTATAAGCAACCATACGGCCAACGAACCTGCACAGATTATTATCGCGTATTTAAGGCCGATGATACATCCCAGACCGAGCACTGCGGCACCAACATTTATCTTGAGCACAAGCTTTGCCTTGTCGGCAAGCAACTCGCCCCAGCCAACGATGCGTGTTGTCACATTCTCGTTCCACCAGCCGAAAGTTGCCACTATAAAGTCGTACAAGCCACCTATAAGACCGGCAACAAGCAACGGCTTCGCCTGACTTCCGCCCTTCTCACCAGAGATAAGGACCTGGGTGCTTGCAGTAGCCTCAGGAAAAGGATATTCGCCATGCTTCTCCTTCACGAAATACTTGCGGAACGGAATGAGGAACAGTATTCCCAATATACCGCCGAGCAATGAACTGAGAAACATCTGCATGAAGTTGACAGTCATGTCGGGATACTTGCTCTGCAAGATATAAAGTGCCGGAAGCGTAAAGATTGCGCCAGCCACTATCACACCGGAGCTCGCACCGATAGACTGTATTATCACGTTCTCGCCAAGAGCCCCTTTGCGCTTGGCAAGACTTGACACGCCCACAGCAATGATTGCAATAGGAATGGCAGCCTCAAAGACCTGACCCACCTTAAGACCAAGATAAGCCGATGCCGCAGAAAAGAGGACAGCCATGGCTATACCCCACGTCACAGACCAGAAGTTCACTTCGGGATAGTGCTTGTCTGGCGACATCAACGGGCGGTACTCTTCACCCTTCTCAAGAGGACGGAATGCATTTTCCGGCAATCCCGTCTGATTTTCATTCTCGTGTTTCATTATAACAATATTAAATTCGTTTTTACGATTGACATTTTCCAATCGGCATGCCGATACCGGCTATTTGCAAAAGTAATGAAAAAATAGCAAAACCATGATACATTAAAGCATTATACATACAAAACGGCAACAAGACATCGGTATATAACAAAAACAAAGCACGATTCTTCATTTTCAAATATTTTGTGTTATGTTTGCGATACAATTAATCATTATATAAGATTTACTAGAATGAACTGTTATCTGTCCCGCAACTATAAAGGTATCACTAGCGCCGGAAACAAAGCAAAGAGCGATATAGAAGCTATAATGTCAGAAATGCATTACAAGAACGTAGGTCTGAAAAAGACTACATACCGCAACAGTATCATAGCTTTCTTATATACACTTGCAGGTGTGCTTAAGTCACCATTCTGCCTGCACAAGGGAGACAACCTTGTACTGCAGTACCCGTTGAAGAAATATTTTGCGCTAGTATGCAAGCTTGCGCACATTCGTGGGGCCAGAGTCATTGTCATCATTCACGACCTGGGCAGTTTCCGCCGTAAGAAACTGACCATTGAGAAAGAGATAAAGCGACTTAATAATGCCGACTGCATAATTGCACACAACGACAAGATGAAGAAATGGCTGGAACTGCACGACTGCAAAGCCAAAATACTTACCTTAGGCATATTCGATTATCTATCAGAAACTAAAGCTACTGAACAGCCATCAATTGAGAGGCCATTCAATGTCATATATGCAGGAGCCCTTGCAAAAAGAAAGAATACATTCATCTACAATCTTGGCAAACACCTCGGCAACTTCAAACTTAATCTCTACGGTTCTGGATTCGAGGCCGAAAATGCAGAAGGTATAGAGCATATCAGATATATGGGATTCGTACAGTCAGACCAGCTTATCGCTACAGCCAACGGCCATTTCGGCCTTGTGTGGGACGGAGCTTCAATTGACGGGTGCACTGGAGATTTTGGTGAGTATCTGCAATACAACAACCCCCACAAGACATCGCTTTATATACGTTGCGAAATCCCTGTAATAATTTGGCGTAAAGCAGCCCTTGCATCGTTTGTCGAGCGCGAACAGATTGGCCTATGCATCGACTCCCTTGCCGAACTTGATACCTTGTTGCAAAAGCTCAGCATCGAAGAATACAAAGCGATGAAAGAGAGAACAAAAATTATAAGCCGACGGCTAGCTGAAGGACATTATGCCAAACAGGCTATAACAGCAGCAATCAACGAACTTGACAAGCAATAGAAGACTCCGAGCAAACGTGCTTGTTTTCAAGCACTTACAGCGACAAAAAAAAAAAAGGAAATGCGACAAACGATTTTCACCGTTTGTCGCATTTCCTTTTACAAGGTGTCGGAATGAGGCGACTCGAACGCCCGACCCCTACGTCCCGAACGTAGTGCGCTACCAACTGCGCTACATTCCGTCACTATTGATAGTGCAAAGATAAGGCAAAAAACTATAAATGAAAAATTTTTGAAGATTTTTATCATAAAATTTGCACGGAATAAAAAAATGCCATACCTTTGCACACGCAAAACCACGGTGCCATAGCTCAGTTGGTAGAGCAAAGGACTGAAAATCCTTGTGTCCCCGGTTCGATTCCTGGTGGCACCACGAAGAAAATCGCTAATAGCTAAATAATCAAGCTGTTAGCGATTTTTTCTTTTATCCCTTTGAGCGAAATGTCACCACATTGTCACCACATTTATTTTCTTGTCACCACGCTAAATAAAGTTATCACCACAATTTTCAAAATAAGGGAAAGAAAAATACCTATCTACCACACTAACGGTAAACAGGCACTCATACAATTTGAAACAGCAAGCATTAGAAAATATCATTCTTTCTCCTTTTGTAACGGAAAATAGTTTTCTCTTTCACCGCCTCGTCAATCTCGGCGGCATCATAGAGGATACGACCACCTATTTTCTTTTCGCGGATTTCTCCACGCTTCACCATTTCTATGACAGTAGGATTCGTTACATGCAATATCTCACACAATTCCTTGCGTGTATAATACTTCGGCTTGTTTGAATCCTCTTCCTTAATTCTCGCCACCACCTTATCAGCTATCGTCTC
>JAZNSN010000057.1:0-2435 GCA_045591315.1 Bacteroidaceae bacterium | reverse complement strand
AATGCACTTTTAGTTTCAAATCTCAGCAATCAAGGAGTGAATAAAAAGAGGCAGTACAAGGCTTACGAAGTTCGCAAAACCGCAGTTTACTTGGCGTAAATGAGGATTTTGAGAACAAGCGTAACGAAGTAATGCACTTTTTAGTCACTCCTTGTCTGTCAAAATGTCAGTTAGAGAACAACTGGCACTTTTTTTGTTTATATAAGTATGTGCGGAACAAACCGCAGTTGATATGCAATTCTAAAAAACAAACGATATGCAAAAAGGAAACATTGGGGTAACGACCGAGAACATATTCCCCGTAATCAAAAAGTTCTTGTACAGCGACCATGAGATTTTTCTACGTGAGATTGTTTCGAACGCCATTGACGCGACACAGAAACTGAAGACCCTTTACGAAAAGGGCGAGTTCAAAGGCGAGATGGGCACTCCAAAGGTTACTGTAACACTTGGCACGGATACTATTACTGTCAGCGACAACGGTATCGGCCTCACTGCCGAAGAGATAGAGAAGTACATCAACCAGATTGCTCTCTCTGGTGCAACCGACTTCCTTGAGAAGTACAAGGACAGCGCGAACAGCATCATAGGTCACTTCGGCCTCGGCTTCTACTCGGCTTTCATGGTATCGAAGAAGGTTGAGATTGTCACAAAGTCGTACAAAGACGGAGCACAGGCTGTAAAGTGGAGCTGCGACGGAAGCCCCGAATATACTCTCGAAGAGGTTGAGAAGAGTGAGCGCGGAACAGACATCATCATGTACATCGACGACGACAGCAAGGAGTTCCTGAGCGAGAGCCGCATAAGCGGTATCCTTAACAAGTACTGCCGTTTCCTCCCTGTAGAGATTGCATTCGGCAAGAAAAAGGAGTGGAAGGACGGCAAGCAGGTCGATACCGACGAGGACAACATAATAAACGACACTACTCCGCTGTGGACACGCAAGCCGAGCGAGCTCAAGGACGAGGACTACAAGGAGTTCTACCGCAAGCTCTACCCTATGAGCGACGAGCCTCTTTTCTGGATTCACCTCAATGTCGATTTCCCCTTCAACCTCACCGGAATACTCTACTTCCCTAAGGTAAAGAGCAACCTTGAGCTGCAGAAGAACAAGATTCTGCTGTTCTGCAACCAGGTGTATGTGACAGACGAGGTAGAGGGAATCGTTCCCGACTTCCTCACACTGATGCACGGTGTAATTGACTCTCCGGATATTCCGCTGAACGTGTCACGTTCGTACTTGCAGAGCGACTCCAACGTTAAGAAGATTTCTACCTACATATCGAAGAAGGTATCGGACCGCTTGCAGCAGATATTCAAGAACGACCGCAAGGAGTTCGAAGAGAAGTGGAACGACCTTAAGATATTCATCCACTACGGCATGCTTACCGAGGAGGATTTCTACGACAAGGCAAACAAGTTCTCTCTCTTGCAGGATACCGACGGCAACAAATATACATACGAGGAGTACAAGAACCTTGTAGCTGCCGAACAGACCGACAAGGAGGGTAACGTAATATATCTCTACTCCAACAACAAGGAGAAGGAGTACAGTTTCATCGACAACGCCAAGAACAAGGGCTACAACGTGCTCCTGATGGACGGTCAGCTGGATGTCGCGCTCATAAGCCTTCTTGAGCGCAAGTTCGAGAAGACACGCTTCACACGCGTCGATAGCGACACTGTAGAGAACCTTATCGTCAAGGAAGAGATGAAGAGAAGCTCGCTCACCGAGAGCAAGCGCGAGGTGCTGACAGGAGTGTTCGAGAGCCAGTTGCCAAGCATGGAGAAGAAGGAGTTCACAGTTACCTCTCAGGCTATGGGCGAGAACGGTGCGCCGGTAGTGATAACACAGGCCGAGTACATGCGACGCATGAAGGATATGGCTGCAATACAGCCGGGAATGTCGTTCTACGGCGAAATGCCCGACATGTACAACGTGATGCTTAATGAGGAGCACCCTCTAATCAAGCGTGTGCTTGAGAATGCCGAAAATGCATGTGCCGATAAGCTCAAGCCGATAGACGAGAAGAAAGAGACTCTTGAGAAACGCCGCAAGGAGCTCTACGATGCACGCAGCGGAAAGAAAGAGGACGAAGTGCCGCAGAGCGAAAAGGACGAGATGTTCGAGGTTGAGAAGGAGATTACTGCCGCAAAGAGCGAGAAGGAGGGAATCCTGGGCGAGTATGCTGCCAATGACACTATTGTTAAGCAGCTTATCGACATCACCTTGCTGCAGAACAACATGCTCACCGGCGAAGCACTCAACAACTTCGTCAAGCGCAGCATCGAGTTGATGAAATAACAAATTTGTTATTCGACATCCATTGTAGCGATAAGTCACGCGTAGCAACGAGAAAGTGTTGCCGAGTGGGGCGCGAAAAGCAATGGATGTCAAATATCAACCCAGTTCATGTCATACTGAGCATAGCGAA
>JAZNSN010000056.1:0-45887 GCA_045591315.1 Bacteroidaceae bacterium | reverse complement strand
CTAAAGAGCGGAAAACGAGGCTCGAACTCGCGACCCCAACCTTGGCAAGGTTGTGCTCTACCAACTGAGCTATTTCCGCATAATTTCAATTTGCTCTTAAGTTTTGCTCATTCTTGCCAAGGTTGAATACCTTATTCTTTTTATGGCAAGGTTGTGCTCTACCAACTGAGCTATTTCCGCATAATTTCAATTTGCTCTTAAGTTTTGCTTATTCTTGCCAAGGTTGAATACCTTATTCTTTTGTGGCAAGGTTGTGCTCTACCAACTGAGCTATTTCCGCATAATCTCAAATTGCTTCGCGATTCGCTTAACGGGTGCAAAGGTAGTATATATTTTTAAATCTGCAAAACTTTTCGTGTGTTTTTTGCAAAAATATATTCTTATTAATATTTACAGTTGTTGTGTATTGCTTAAAATTCGGACTCCCGCTATGCATCTTATCTTTTATCAGAATTTGTTCAAAAATATTTCAAGCAATTTTGTAAATCCCTTTGCGCTCTTGTTTCTTTATCAACCTTTTTCTTGCTAAGAAATCCATTATAAGATCCCTCACATCTTCTTCTCAGGATTCTTAACCTTTATTAACTATAAAAATTTGTTTTGTAACTATAAAATATAGTTCTTTGTAGCGTCAACTATGAAAAATAGTTGGCGTGCATTGTTTTTATAGTTTGTATTACATATTTAATATATTGTACCGTTATGAAAAGTCTTACAAATAGAGAAGAGGAGTTGATGAAACTCTTTTGGGAAAAAGGACCTTTGTTCGTTAAGGAGATAATTCCGTTGCTTGATGACCCTAAGCCTCATTTCAATACAATATCAACAATTGTACGTGGCTTGGAATCTAAAGGCTATGTGTCGCATGAAGCTTTCGGCAATACGCACCGATATTTCGCAGCCGTCAGTGAGAGTGATTATGGCAAGAAGACTCTTGGAAGTGTTGTAAACCGTTACTTCGGAAGTTCTTATCTTAATGCAGTCTCTTCGTTAGTGAAAGAGGAAAAAATATCGATTGATGAGCTCAAGAGTCTTATAGAATTTGTAGAAAAACAGGGAAAATAACAAATAGCAATGGCTGCATTCTTTATATTCGTTCTTAAGTCGGCATTCGTGCTTGCAATGCTGGTGTCGCTGTTCATGATTTTCATGAGCCGTGAGACTTTTCACAAGGTGAATCGTCTTGTAATGCTCTCCATTATCTGCATAGCTTTGTTGCTTCCGGCTGTGAATCTGGGTGTTGAATCGCCGTTCAAGGGACTTGCCGCATCTATTGAGAACTGTTTTGCATCGGAAGAATCGGATGGAATAGCTATTGATATATCCGGTTTTGATGAACAGCCTGTTTTTACTGATGTGGCCTTGGATATTCCGTCTCTTGAACCGGCAGAAGAGAAGCCTTTCGACTGGTTGCTGCTTGTAGCGGTGTTGTATTTTGCCGGTGTGGCACTGCTCGTAGTGCGTCAAGCAGTAATGTATGTTCAGGTAGCACGAATAATAGTATGTAGCAGGGTGGCGGATGCTTCGCAATACGGATGCGAGGGTATAAGCCTTAGGGTGCATAGCGGTAAGGAGAAACCGTTCAGCTGGTTCAGATGGGTTGTGGTGAGTGAAGAAGACTTGAAAGATGGTGTACGTGAGATACTTGTGCATGAAACGGCGCATGCACGTGCCGGTCACTCTTGGGATATCATGATTGCCGATGCGGTGATAATAATGCAGTGGTTCAATCCCATTGCATGGATAATGAAGAACTGTCTTAAGGATATACATGAGTTCGAGGCCGATGAGGCTGTAATCAACTCAGGAGTCAATGCAAGGCAATACCAGTTATTAATAATAAAAAAAGCCGTTGGCGCAAGGCTCTACTCTATTGCCAACAGCTTTAATCACAGTTTAACTAAAAAACGTATCACTATGATGTGTAAAGAAAAATCAAAGATGTGGAGATGTGCAAAGGCTTTGTACATCGTTCCTGTAGCAGCCATTGCTGCGCTTGCTTTCACTACTGTTGAAACGGTAAATGCAACAGAGAGTGAACACCTTTCCAAAGGTAGTGAATTTGTCGCTAACAACGAAAGGGAATGTATTGAAAATTGCATCAGTTACAGTGATTGCACTGTGAAACCGCAATTTCCCGGTGGAGAAGCTGCATACCGCGAGTGGCTTGACAGCTTCAGTGAACCGTTGGCAGTAAAAGCGGAAGGTGCAACGTATGACATTGACTTTTTTTTCGTTGTAACCAAAAAAGGCAAGGTAGCCGATTATCTTGTCGGAACAGTGGGTAGCAGCACCTTGAATCATGAGACAAAAAAGAGCTTGAACGAAGAATTTGACAGAATGCGTGAATCCCTTCCCGATGGATGGACTCCCGGTGAAGTCGATGGCAAACCGGTAGATGTATGTATGACGGTCAAATTTACTAATGTATCCAAGGATGTAGATGTGAAACCCGTGCCGGAAGATGATGAAGACAAGGTCTATCAAGTATGCGAGAAAGCACCGGAATTTCCGGGTGGCATGGATGCAATGATGAAGTATCTTTATGAAAATATCAAATATCCTGCAGAGGCCGAGGCTGCCGGTAAGGATGGTAGAGCTATCGTGCAGTTTATTGTGAAGAAAGACGGTTCGATAGGCAATGTGGAGATAATACGAAGTTCGGGTGATAACTCGCTCGATACCGAAGCTATACGCGTGATAGCCTCAATGCCCAAATGGAATCCCGGAACGCAAGGCGGCAAGCCGGTGAACGTGAAGTTAACTCTGCCGGTTGTTTTCAAAGTACAGAAATCGGCAAAGAAACTGTCTGGTACTCTTAATATTGATGACAAGGGTTCTGTATCGGTGCCGAACGCTCATAACATGGCAATTGTTATAAACGGTAGATTTTACGATGGGGATAATTTAAAGGATATACAGTTGAAGAGTGAAGATATTGAGAGCATTACGGTTGTATCCATAGACCAGCTCACCGGCAAAGACCATGAAAAGTGCAAGGCTCTTGGCAAGAAAGGTGTGATTTATGTTGATATGAAAAAATACCGATTCATTACATTGGGAGATAATGAGGAGGTGTTTATGGTTTGTGAGCAGCAACCGGAATTTCCCGGTGGTGCACGAGAAATGATGAAGTGGCTCTCCAGCAATATCAAATATCCAAAGGCTGCACGTGATATCAATGCACAAGGCAAGATTTATGTAACTTTTATTGTAAAAGCCGATGGCACTATTACAGGAGTCAGAGCTGTAAATTCGGAATATAGCTCAAATAATGCAAAAGTTCAGGATGCTATGAATCTTGAGTCACATATGCTACATTGTCAAGCAGCGGTTAATTTACTGGAAAACGACATGAAGGGTTTTGAGAAGGATATTGCAGAGTGGGAAAGAGAGAGCAAAGTGTTGCAGGAAAATGGAGCCTCTGCAGATATCCTGGAACGTCGTCGCGAAGAACTTGAGAAGGCACGAGCGGAATTGGAGAGAAGCAAGAAACGTGTAGCGCAAGCAAAAAATGAATTAGAAGATGCTCAGCAGATGCTGATGGCTGCCACAAATGAACTCGGTGATATTGTGGTAAATGCATACAAGAACTCAAACAGTGAGTCTATTACAGGAAAGGAACTTCTGGAGCTTAACAAAACAGCAATTGTTGCACTTGCAGATGAGGCAGTGCGCGTAGTAAGGGCAATGCCAAAATGGAATCCGGGCATGCAGGGGGGCAAACCAGTCAATGTGCAGCATACGTTGCCTATAATGTTCAGATTGCAGTAATTTTAGTATTGTAGGAGCGTTGTTCAGTGATGTAAAATAGCCGGCTCAACGGCTGTTGTGTCAATAAACGGATTGCGATGTAAATCAAGCATACACGGCAGTTGTTGAGCCGCTCTTTAATATATTATGCTTTTGGCAGTACTTATACTGCAAAATTTTAGCGAACAAGATGCAAAGTGAAAAGTGCGTAAGTTTGCAATATGTTCTGCTAAATTTGCATTGCCGAGGAATTTCGAGATTTAAATAATATTAACGGTGGCGGTTGTAACAAAAATGATTTCCGCGCGTCTTATATGTGTTAAGGAACGTAGAATTTGATAAAAAGAGCCTGCCGGGTTGGTGGTTCTCCCGGCAGGCAGTGGGCATGTCGCATATTGATGCTTTAACATCTTGTCATGGCAGATGTTTGAACATAGATACAAATTTATAAATAAAGCATTAAAATAAAAGCGGCATGCCCATTTTATTCCATTTTAACGCAAATTAACAATTGGGGGGTGGAACAGAAATAAGTGTTAATTTTGCAATCAGATAAAAATAGACAACCAATATGAAAAGACGATTATTACTTTTTATAATATCCATATTAGCAATCTCTTTTATATATGCGCAAGGGTTTGTCATACAAGGTCGTGTGCTTGATGCAAATAATGTCAATGATGTTCTTCCGCAAGCATCGGTACAATTGCTGCGTAACGACACGGCATTCGTTGCCGGCGTCGCTACTGATGAGGATGGTTTTTTTGCCTTAAAGGCAAAAGAGGAAGGGAAATATAAATTGCAAATATCGTTTGTAGGTTATGAAATACTTGTGAGAAAACTTGAACTTAAGAAAGAAAATACTCTGATAAAGTTGGGAAATCTTCTTTTGAAACAGGATGAAAGGCTTTTGAAAGAAGTGCGGGTGACAGGGCTTGCGCAAGAACTTACAATAAAGGCCGATACCTTTCTCTATCATGCCAATGCCTTTCGAGTGCCTGAGGGCTCTACCATATCTGCCTTGATAAAGCAGTTGCCGGGTCTTACAATGGATTCAGAGGGAAATCTTACCTTTCAAGGAAAGGAAGTGAGCTCAATTCTTGTCAATGGCAAACCTTTTATCGGTGATTCAAAAACTGCAATGTCCAATATTGTGAGCGATGCTGTACAGGACGTTGCTGTATATGAGAAGAGCGATGAAGAGAAAGAGTTTGCCGGTGTTCACGACACAGAAAAAGCTACCGTTGTCGATTTGAAAATCAAAAAAGAGTACCAATCGCAGTGGAGTGTCAATGCCGATGCCGGTTCGGGTACGCACAGCAAGTATATTGCAAAGGCATTTGCCTCCAATTTTACCGACAAAAGGCGTAGTGCATTGTATGCTCAAGTAAATAATATAAGTGAGAATCTGGTTGCTGATGAGAATGGTAATTGGCAGAGCGACTCATGGCGTATGAGTGGTCTTTATACCTATCGTAAGGCCGGTGCCATAATGTCATGGGATAACGGGAAGGCCAATAAAGATGCACGTTATATGAAACTTGATACCGAGATTGAGATTGGGCACGAGAGTGGAAATCTCGACCAGACAGTAAATATGGAAAATCTTCTCGGAGGCGGTATTAATCATTTTTCGTATATGCGTTCAATGATGTCGGTGCGTGACAGGAATATTAACACGAAAGTTGATTTTACATTCAACATCGACACGCTTAATCGCCTTACAGCAACACTCGCCTATGGGTATCAGGATAATAATAATAATAATTTATCTAATTCATCAACATATTCCAAGATTGCAGATATTGCTAATCCCGAAACGGGGCTGATAGGGAATGATGTTAGCGAAGAGTTGAAAGCTATGGGAATAAACTCGAACGCATCACAAGGATATAGCTCGCGCCGCAATAGCGAATTTACAATAGATACTCGCTTTGTCCATCGTTTCAAGAAGGAGGGATATTCACTGAATGCCGGTGTGGAATATTCTGTCAATACAAATAGCGAGTACTCTGATGGACTTATTTGTTACCGTTATTTCAATAGCGGGAATCCGTTTATTGTTGACAGACGTTACAATGTTACACCTTACGATAATCGCGATTTCGAGGCAAATGTGGCTCTTCAAGGTGCATTCAATAAAAATATCCAGTTCACGGCTTCCTATGGTTTCAGCAGCAAAAAAAATGATGATGAGTGTGATATATACAGACTCGACCGTTATCCCTATTATTCGCAACAGGACATTCCTTTAGGTGTGCGTCCATCTACGGCCGATTCTCTTGCAGCTGTGATAGATATTAAAAACAGTGAGTATTCCAATAGTACACGTAATAGCCATAATCTCTCTTTTGGATTGAGTGGCGTATGGAACAAAGTAGAGGTAAGTGCAGGTGCAAATATTGAATATAACGATGAGAGTCTTTCTTTCGAGAAAGCTGAAATGAAATATTCGCCTTCGCGCGATTACTTCAAGTGCATGCCAAGAGTCAGCTTTAAGTGGAAGCCTGTTAAGAACGGCGAGATAAGATTGTCGTATTACGGCTATTCATCCCGTCCGTCGTTGCTTGAACTATTGCCTATTACCGACACGAGTGACGAAATGGTAGAACATGTAAACAATACTGAATTGAAAACTAAATGGACTAACAACTTTAATTTGTATAGCCGTTGGTTCAATGAGAAGCGTGGCGACAGCTATAGTCTTTATGCATATTACTCTCAATCTAATAATTCAGATATAAATATTATAGTTACCGACCCTCTCTCAGGAAAGAAACGTTACACCAAAGATAATGTAAATGGTAACTATAGTATATATGTAGGTTTCAATACCGAGCAGCCGCTCGACAAGGAGCGTCATTGGACATTGTCTTTGAATGGCAGTTACAACATAAATCGCGACAAGAGCTATATGGGAACAACAGGTGATGAGTTAGGCCTGTCAGTTGTTCATCGGCATAATGCCAGAACAAGTATGCTCCTTAAGTGGCGCAGCGGGATGTGGAGTGTAAATCTCAGCGGCAAATACTCGGCAGAGATTGCTCGTTATGGCAGCACTCCTGAATATAACCAGGACGGGCGTACTTTCGAGTGCAGTTTTCAACCGCAGGTAGAACTCCCGTTCGGGATGAAGATAAATGCCTCTTTGATGTTGTACGGACGTCGCGGTTATGCCGATGATATAATGAATCATGACCAATGGCTGTTGAATGCAACAATATCGCAGTCGTTGCTTAAGAACAAGGCACTAACCTTGCAGCTCGAAGCTGTTGATTTGTTGCAGCAACGTACAGCTGAATATAGTTACGTCTCACCTTCCATGCGTTATTTCAGTCGTGAAAAAGTGTTCTTTAGCTATGTCATGTTACATGCAATATACAGATTTAATATCGGAGGCAGCAAATAAAGGAATAGACTTTCTTAAGATACCGATATATTCGTAAATGTTGTATTGTAGTAGTTGTAGAAAATTCCCAATTAAAACAATATTCCATGAAAGAAAACCTTCATGGAATATTGTTTTAATGATATGAGACGTCTTATCTTGCTCCTAACGGAAGTACTCGCATCCATACCTCGCTTATCCAGCCGCTCTCCTCATTGCCTCCGAGATTGTATTCGATATAAAGGATATTCGGGTTCTTCTCGCTTACCCTGTACCTAAGGTTCGAAATAGTATTGTTGAGGTTCTTGTCGATGTAGTGCTTGTTTATGTACTCCAGGTATGTACTTCCGGATGTCATTTCAATCTCACCCTGCTGTGTTATGAATGTGACCGTGCTTATTGTAGGATTCTCCTGGTTTTCTTCCTTTATCGGAATATCGACACCGGCCATTACGCAATACGACTTGTCCTCACGTATTGTCTTGTATATCTCCTTGCCGATGTAGATAGTCTGGCCATCGGCCTTGACAACCTCCTCGACATACTGCCATATGCCAATAAGCGGTTTAATCATTTCCTCCTTGTTCTCTTTTTGTGCATTGACTGTACACAGGCTGCCGAAAATCATGACAGCTAGCAATAGCATAAATTTCTTGGCATTCATAGTAGTAGGATTTAATGGTTATTAACTCTCCCGCAATGTACGATTTTTTTTACAAAAAATATTATATGCCGTTTATTTTTTTTATGGCATTGGCTAAATAGAAATATTGCTTTTGGCTTGTTGTATTCTTATTCTGGATACAAAACCTTTTCCGGTTTGTTCTGTTGTTATATTCTTAGTAACTTTGCATGCATCTCTTGTGCTGCATCTTATGAAATACATATTGGCTTTTATAGGTACGGTTTCTCTTGTTCTGGGCGTCATAGGCATCTTTCTGCCGGTGTTACCTACAACTCCTTTTCTGCTTCTGTCGGCAGCTCTCTACCTGCGAAGTTCAAGGAGATTGTACAATTGGCTTCTGTCGCATAGGCATCTGGGGCCATACATAAAGAACTTCTATGAGAAGAGGGCTATTCCCCTAAGGGTGAAGATTGTGTCGGTAAGCCTTCTGTGGATAACTCTTCTCTATTGCGCTTTCTTTGTGGCATCGGCATTGTGGATGAGAATTCTTTTCATTGCCATTGCTACGGGTGTGACTGTGCATATATTGGGATATAAGACATTGCAGAAATGAGGATGCTCATTTCTGCAATGTCTTTATTATCTTTTCCAGCCATACGCGGTCTGTATCGTCGAATGTGTTTAGCCTCTCGCTGTCTATATCCAGAACGGCCGTTATCTTGCCACCGGCCTTGACCGGTACTACAATCTCGCTTTTCGATTCGCTGCTGCATGCTATGTGACCGGGAAACTTTTCGACGTCCGGGACGACCTGTGTCACTCCTTCTTTCCATGCAGTGCCGCATACGCCTCGCCCGAATGCAATCCTGCTGCATGCCAACGGCCCCTGGAAAGGCCCCAGTACGAGTTCATCGCCAATGACACGGTAGAACCCGGTCCACCAGAACCCGAAGGTGAAGTGTATCATGGCGGCCACATTTGCCATGTTGGCAATATCGTCGCATTCTCCCTCTACAAGTGCGCATATCTGCCTGTATAGCAGTGCATACTTCTCCTCCTTGCTTCCTTGTGAAATATGTAACTCTTCGGCCATAACTGTCAGCTGCAATTAGTATGGTTGCTCTCTTTATCCGAAATCGGACATATCGACAAGCTTGTTCATTATAGCATATACCGTAAGTCCGGGGATACTGTTTATTCCTAGCTTCTGCGATATGTTGCGTCGGTGTGAAATGACTGTATAAATTGATATGTTGAACTCATCGGCTATCTCTTTGTTCGTCATTCCTTTCGCAACAGCCTTCAGTATGTCGCGTTCGCGTGCCGAAAGCTCGTTTATGTCGCTTCTCGGATTCTGTATGCACTCTTCTATAGCATTCCTTATTTTCTGTATTATGCGGCTGGCATTGTCGTATATGCCTATGCATTCGTCGTACTGGCGCAGGACACTCTCTTCGTAGTTGCTGTGCGTGAGGGCTACTATTGCCGCTTCGGAGCCTCCGAAGTAGGAACGCATATCGAACCTCTCGTTGAAGTCGATTACGGCCGGGTTGACAATTATCACATCGGCATTGTCGTTGCTGTTGTAGTAGCTGGGGTCAGCGAGTGTCTGCACGATAGTGAATTCCGGGTTCTTGCCTATAATGGCACTTATGCCCGATGCCACAATCTCCGACGGCTCAATCAGCACTACCTTGTATTTGCCTTCTCTATTCATGACATTTCTCCAATTTTTCTACCAGCGGAATAAGCAGCTTGTTCTCTATGAGAGAGTGCTTGCGGAGGTCATTCTCTACACTGTAAATATCGTTGAGCAGTTCGAAACGCAACGGTGACGAGTACTCTTCGGTAAGGTACTTTATTATGATGTTCTTTAGGTCGTTGAGCTTCTCGTTTATATTGCTGTGATTGTGCTCGAACTGGCTTATGCTGTATTTTCCGCACTCCATGCACTTGTCGGCCATAAGGCTTTCAATGTAGGGGAACACGACATCCTCCTCGTACATGAAATGGCTGTTGACCTCATTATCGTAGTCGTCGTAGAACTTGTCGATGAGCTTGCGGCTCATTTCGTCAAGTTCATTTACCATTCTATGTATGCTTTCGTGTATTGCAGGGAAACATACACCTGTATAGTAGCGGTGCGATGCACGGAGATATGTGGTTATGTTCTTTATGTCGCTCTTGCCGAGGCTTTCTACCTGCGGAACATACTCCCTGAACGAATATATGTTGCATATCATAAGGAACAGGTCGGCCGATATTCCGTATCGGGTACATAGCTCGGCTACCGTAGCTTCGCCGAAGCCAAGCCTTATGTCAAGCCTTTGAAGAATCGACAGCAGGCTGCTGTCGCAGGCTAGAAGGTCGGAAACCTTCATGCGTTTAGTGTATATCCTTGTCTTGTCGCTCATAATTCTTTTCTTTTTTCAGTTGTTCAGTAATGTTTATATAAGTCCGCCGATGGTATATGCCATATATCCGGCAATCCATGCGACTCCGGTGTTATATACAATGGAGAAGAGTGCCCACCAGCGGCTCTTCGTCTCGTCGGCTATTGTGGCTACAGTCGCGATGCACGGGAAGAAGAGCAGTATGAATACCATGAATGCTGCTGCCGAGCGCGGTGTGAAGTCGCCCGAAGCCTTAAGGTCTTCTTCTATGCTCTCTTCGGAGTCGCTGCTGTATAGCACGCCGAGCGTGCTTACTACAAGCTCCTTGGCCGGAATACTTGTCAATATTGCAATGCTTGAACGCCAGTTCTGTCCTAACGGCTCAAGAACAGGCTCTATGAAGCTGCCCATCATGCCAATGAACGAGCCCTTGTGAATACCCGCATCGGCAGCGGTCTCATTTTGCTCTGTACTCTGTACTCTTTGCTCTGTACTCTCATCCGGTCTGGGGTAGTAGCTCAGGAACCATATTACAATTGTAGAGAGGAATATTACCGTTCCTATCTTCTTTATGTATTGTGCGCACTTCTCCCACATGTGGCGCAATGTGGCGCGTAGGGTAGGCCAGCGGTATGGCGGAAGCTCCATTACAAACGGGGTCTCGTCCTTCGAGAACTTTGTCAGGCGCAGGAGGCGTGCGGTAACGACTGCAACCGCTATTCCCAACAGGTATAGCCCGATAAGTATGACCGGTGCATAACCTGGGAAGAATGCTGCACTGAAAAGGACAAGTACCGGCAATCGTGCGCTGCACGACATGAAAGGCGTGACAAGAACCGTTATAATGCGGCTGCTATGGCTCTCAATGGTTCGTGTGGCGATTATTGCAGGGACATTGCATCCGAATCCCATGAGCATGGGAATGAATGATTTGCCGTGAAGTCCCATCTTGTGCATGAGACGGTCCATTATGAATGCGGCACGTGCCATGTAGCCCGAATCCTCCATAAGCGATATGAAGAGGTAGAGTATCAGTATCTGGGGAATGAATACTGCGACACTGCCTACTCCTCCTATGATTCCGTTGACAAGAAGGTCCTGTAGAGCTCCTGATGGTATAATCCTTGATATAACTTCTCCTGCCCATCCGAAGAGGCCTTCAATCCACTCCTGAGGGTATGCACCAAGCATGAATACGGAACTGAACATCACCCACATTACAAGCAGGAATATAGGGAAACCTAACCAACGGTTGGCTACAAGGCGGTCGATGCGGCGTGTCTGCTTGTGTGCATCGCTGCTTCCCGGCTTGAATGTCTCTTGCAGCGCACCGTTGACGAATCCGTATTTGGCACCGCTTATGACAGTCTCAACGTCGGCACCGGCCTGTGCCTGAACCTTTCTTGCTCCGGCTTCGGCCATATGCTGCCATCGTGGCAGCTCAAGGCATCGTGAAAGCTGGTTCAAAGCCTCTTTGTCGCCTTCGAGAAGCTTGATAGCCCAATAGCGTACGGGGAACTGCTGCGGAAGGTTTTCGGCTTTATGAAGTTCGGCCGACAATGGCGCAATCTGCTCTTCGATAATGGTTCCGTAGTTTATGTGAATGTGGCGTATCGTACTGTTTTGCCCCTCGAATAGTTCTATTATGGTGTCAAGCAATTTGTCGAGTCCCATTCCGCTTTTTGCAACTGTGGGTATCATGGGAATGCCCATCATGCCGCCCAAGTGCTTGTAGTCAATCTCTGCCCCTCCTGCAAGCAGCTCGTCATACATGTTGAGTGCCACGACGGTACGCAGGTTCATGTCAATGAGTTCCGTTGTAAGGTAGAGGTTGCGTTCAAGGTTCGATGCCACAACGGAGTTTATTATGACGTCCGGTATCTGTTCGAACAGATGACGGCGCACATAGATTTCCTCCGGGGAATAAGCCGATATAGAATAAGTGCCAGGCAGATCGGTTATATTGATTCTGTATCCCTTGTAGTTGAAGCTTCCGCATTTTGCATCGACTGTAACACCGCTGTAGTTGCCTACATGCTCGTTCTGGTTTGCCAGTGCATTGAATATTGAAGTCTTGCCGCTGTTGGGGTTGCCTACCAAAGCCACATTTATGACATTGTTCCTCTTGGTCTTTATCTTGCGGAGCATGCAGCTGCTGCAGCTCTCTCCGCTGCAACTGTCGCATACCGACTGGCTTGTGAACGTAGGTGCCGGGGTCAGCTCCTTTTTGGCTTCCTCTTCGGGAAGAACCTCTATCATGGCAGCCTCATTGCGCCTAAGCATTACGTCGTAGCCCATTATATGGTACTTCACCGGGTCGTGCATAGGTGAGTCGAGTACCGACTTTACCTTCTCGCCACGAATGAAGCCCATTTCCATTATACGCTTGCGGAATCCTCCGTGTCCCGACAAACGCACTATCACCGCAGTTTCTCCGTTTTTCAGTTCCGACAGTTTCATCTGTTACAGTCTCTATCCTTTCAGAAGCTGTTCGGGCTTCTAAAAGATATTTCCATAATGAGGCCTTTTCCTCTTTTTCAAAAGTTGTTCCAGCCCCTATTTTTGCATTTTATGCAAAAATACTCTTCTTTTGGAATAATGGCAATAGCTATCTTTTTTAAATTGAAACAATAATTAGTTATTTATGACTATTAACGCCGAATGGAAAGATGTTGTGATGAAAAACAATCCGATTCATAATATTTTGTTATTGCAGACTTTGTAAGTTGACTCTATCTTTGCAATGTGAGAAGTCTGATGCTTCGCACGTGAATTAACCGAACAAATGAATTGTATTATCCCGCATCTGTGAATACAGAGCAAAAAAACAGAGGAGAACGTTTTAAGCCGGCGTTCTCCTCTGTTCTTTCTAACTGACTGATTCAATGTATGAAAGCAATGCTTCCTTTTTTAATATGTTTCTTACTGTGCAACAAGTGACAGAAGTCCTACAATACCTACGAATGCACCTACTGCACCTACCACATTGGCTACATCGTTGTCGCAGCAATCTCTCCTTGGTTTTGGAGCGGGCTTTGGTCTTGGAGCCGGTTTGTTTACAATTACAACAGGACGTTGTGGCTTGTTTACTACTACAATCTTGTCGGGCTTGCCGTTTCGGTCGTTCTTCTTGTAGTTCCTGTTGTCGTTGTAACCCTTCTTGTTGTCCTTGTATTCTTTTCTGTCTCCTTTCCTGTTGTCACGGTTTTCTACTCTTGGCTTGGCATTGCCTCTGTCATTCTTTGCCATCATCTGTGCAGGCATAAGCATTCCGCCTATCAACGCTGCAATAACAATCATCTTCTTCATAGTCGTAATCTTTAAATGGTTAAACCTGTTTTGTCTGTTTGTCTGATGCAAATGTAGTGGCATAAAATACCCCTTGCAACGTTTATTTCCTATTCGTTCAAGGGGAAATGCCTAATTGATATTCGGGTTTTCCTCTGCCGGGCATTATAGAGTGAAATTCCATTATCCCCTATTTTCCGATTTGCCGGCAAAGTAATGGGAGAACGCCGGTCGGTACGTTCTCCCATCGATTCATTCGTTTATAAAAAGAATGCTTGCTTTATTATTAACTCATTATTGTGATACTGCCGATATCAATCCAATCAGTCCAGCCAGAGCTACCGTTGCACCAATAGCATCAGCTACATCGTTGTGGTGACAGTGGTGGTATCTGCGTGGCGGTGGGGGTGGAGGACAGTAGTGTGAAATGTGGCGTGGACGGTGCGGCTTGTTTACAATAATCACCTTGTCACCTCTATGGCCTCTGTCGCTGCCTCTCTTGCCATGGTATCCTCTATGCTCTTTTCCGCCTCCTCTTTCTCCTCCTCTCTGTTCAACTCTAGGCCTTTCTCTGCGGCCCCTGTCATTGCTTGCCATCATCTCTGCAGGCATTAGCATTGCACCTATCAATGCCGCGATAATGATTTTCTTCATAGCTGTAATCTTTAAATGGTTAAACATCTTTTCTCTGTTTGTCTGCTGCAAAGTTATCGGCATAAAATTCCCCCTGCAACGTTTATTTCCTATTCGTTGCAGGGGGAATTCCTAATAGTGTGTAGGGCTTTCCCTTATATCACCTGTCTTAATGAAGTGAATTTATATCATCCCTGTTTAATGAAACTTGTTTTCAGTTTTTTGAACCGGAGAAAAGCGAGACTGTCCATGCAACCGCAATGCTCACTGCTATGCCTATTGCTCCGAACAGCAGGAAGTTGGCATCCGTATGCTCGCTTATCCAGAATACTACAGCCTCGCCTGCAACAAATCCGGCAAGAGCTGCATATCCTTTGACACGCTTCATGAATACGGCGATGAAGAACAAACCGCCAAGTCCGCTTGTGAGCAGTCCTAACGTCTCGTTGAAGAAATCGAGGAACGACTGTATGTCCCATGTTGCCATTAACAATGCAAGCAACAGACCGACCATTCCGCTTATGCACGATGCCCAACGGGCTACTGATACAAGCTGTTGCTCGTCGGTAGAACTGCGGAAACGCTTCCAAAAGTCGATAGAGAATGCTGTAGCCACACTGTTAATGTTACTTGAAATGGTACTCATGGTCGCAGCGAAGATTGCAGCAATGAGAGCACCGGCTATACCGGCAGGCATCTGGCTCATCATGAAGAATGGGAATATTGCATCGGTCTGTCCCATGGTAACATCCAGTTCTGCCGGATGGGTATTGTAGAAACTGTAGAGTCCTGTTCCAATCATGTAGAAGGCTACAGAAACGAACACGCTCATCACACCGTTTACCAGAATGCCTCGTCCTGCCGATTTCTCGTCAGGGGTAGTGAGGTATCGCTGGATTACTGTCTGGTCCGAGGTGTATGAAATAAGGTTATTTGCCAAACCGCCGAGAATGATGACCCACCATGTGGCCTGCGACCAGGAGTTGCTCCAGTCGAACAGTCTCAGTTTGTCGTTCTCCAAGGCAATGTTTATGCATCCGCTTATTCCACCTTCAGTTTCTACAGCCAGATATATGACGGCAAAGATAGCTCCGAAGACAAGTATCAGTCCTTGCACTACGTCTCCCCATATAACAGCCTCAACACCACCCATTGTACAATAAATGATTGTTACCAGGCCCATAAGTACAATGCACAGGTATATGTCGATGCCTGTAACGGCTGTGAGTGCCAATGAGGGCAGATACAGCACGATAGCCATACGCACAATCATGAATATGCAGAAGAAAGTCGAGGCCAGCATACGGGTGAAGAGATTGAAGCGTTGCTCCAGTATTTCGTATGCACTGGTTACGTTGAGCTTCCTGAAGTAGGGCAGATAGTACTTTATTACCGGGAAGCTGATGAGCAGTATCATCCATAGCATAGGGTAGTAGGTCCAATCTGTAGCGTATGCTTTGGCAGGAATGGTCATATAGGTGATAGCCGAGAGCATAGTGGCATATATGCTGATACCGGCTGCCCACCAGGGGATACGTCCTCCGCCTTTGAAGAAGTCGTCGGCATTGCTCGCTTTACGCATGAAATAGGCTCCCATTCCCAGCATGCCTACAAGATAGAGTGCAAGAATGGTCCAGTTCAGCCAGCCGAAGCTCTTGTCGTAGGTTACTTCAATGTGTGTAACGTCAGTACTGCGCACACCTGGCATGAGTTCACCTCCGCTATAGCTCCATCCTTTGCCTCCAACCTCTGCGGTGAGGCAGGCTCCGGCCCGGGCAAGCAGGCTGTCACCGGACAAGAATCCCCATGAGTCGGTGATGGTATGATAGGTGAGCACGTCTTTGCGGAATTTGTACCACTCCGGTGCGTGACGCAGGTACATGCTGTCCTGTTGCCCGCTGATGGCACTGAGGAAGATGTCATGGTCAACTCCGCCGAAGAATAGCACATGGCTGTATCCTATAGGGCTGCATGTACTGCCCACTACGGCCTGTATCTGCTGTTCGCGCTTCCCGTCATCGGCATTTTCTCTCCATGCCATGGCCGGTGAAGTCCGTTTCCATTGTTCGGGTGTGACATTGCCTTTCTTCAGTTCTGCTATGGATATGTAAATGCCGTCGGTATGCACCGAAGCTTCCTGTTTCTCAGCTTTTGGCTGGTATCCGCCAAATATGAAAAGTGCATATCCTGAAGATGTATTCTGTACGGCCATGCAAGGTTGAAGGCGGCATGCGTCAGGTATAGTGGCTGCAATGCTCCATGTTTTCTCCTCGCATGGGAACGGTATAGCATAAACCTCCTTGTTCGGAACACCATCCGTCTCTCCTCCGGCTGCCCATATCATGCCGTTGTAGTAAGTTGCTGCGAAGTTGTCCAGTGCCTTAGGCAAAGAGACAAAAGATGTGGATGAACCATCGGCGGAGCTGATGAACACACATTCGCTGAGCGAAGCTGCTGCATCCATTCCACCCAAATAGACAACACCACCGGGTACTTGTACGCTGGCTCCGTAGGCACGTGGGTAATAGACTTTCTCTCCGCCGTCGGCGCAGGGTACATCAGGGAAGTTGCATCCTCCGTATGTTGCAAGTTCGCCCTTTATCCAACCTGCATAATGGCCCGAAACTGCCTTCTCCAGAGGTGTGGCAGGCGATACGGTAATCCTGTTCTGCGCCATGCAGAGCAGAGAACAGAGAAGTAGCGGTAGTAAAAGAAGTTTTTTCATAAAGAATTATGGACCTCCGTCTTCCTCTATTATATGCGTGTGGCATAAACAGTGGCGGAGATACCGGTATTTTGCTGTTTGTGTTTTTAATTATTGCGGTGTAGCCTATCCTTATTGGGATTGCTCTGGGATTAATCCTGTTCTGTAAGTCCGTTGCATAAATCGAATGACTTTATCATCATTCTCGGAATGTGGAACGGGCCTTTGAATATATTGCCCTTTGCCGGCTGTGCTACAGTGCCGTCGCGGTGCAGGTAGCCGTACCATTCGCCATACTCCTCATCGGGGAAGTGTGCGTATGTCCATTCGCTTATCTGTTTGTGCCAGATAAGGTACTTGTCGTCACCTGTTGCCTCGTATGCGTACAATGTCGCAATTATGGCTTCGGTCTGCGGCCACCAGAACTTCATGTCCTGAGAGTAGTCCTGAGGAGGAAGGTTACGGCAGTCGCGGAAGTTTATTATGCCGCCGTACTGCTTGTCCCAGCCCCATTCCCAAGACCAGTCGAGTATCTGGAGAGCCTGTGCTGTCAGCTCCTTGTCCCAACCGCGGTATTTGGCCTCTTCGAGAAGGAACCACGCTGTCTCTATGCAGTGTCCTGGATTTATAAGCCTGCCGTTTATCGTGTCGATGAACTCGCCGTCGGGGCCTACCATTTCGAGCAGTGCCTTGAACTCCGGTTTCATGAAGTCCTTGAGCGATGCTATCGATTCGTCTATCTGCCGGTCGAGTACAGGGTCGCTTATTACGTTGCGTATGCGCGATGCCGTGTTTATCAATATCATTACCAGCGAGTGTCCTTTCGCTTTCAGGGCATCGAGATATTTCGGTTCCATGTAGCCGGGGGTAGCAACGAACTTGCGTATCTCCTTGAAGAGATTCAATGCCTTTTCGGCATAGCTCATGTCGCCCGAAGCCTTTGCATATTCGGCCATGGCAATGGCAGCAAAGCTCTCTGAGAATACATAGCGGCGTTTGCGCAGCGGCGTACCGTCGGCCATTACTTCGAAGTACATTCTGCCGTCGCTGTCAAAGCAATGTGCTTCAATGAAATCGATAGTACTCTTCGCCGCAGCAAGCCAGTCGGGGTTCTTCTCTATCGTGTTGTATGCAAAACTGCATACAAAGGCAAAACGTCCTTGGAACCATACCGATTTTGTACTGTCAATAAGAGAGCCGTCACGGTCAACACAAGTATAGACACCTCCGTTTACACGGTCAAGCCCGTTCTTCAGCCAGAATGGCATTATGTTGTTTACAAGGTCGTCACGGTATTTCTGTGACCAGCCTTCGAGATATTCTTTCCAATTCATAACAAAAATCATTTAGTCCTGTATATCAGAATTTGTTGCAACGCTCAAAGAAGTTGATAGCCTCCAGTTCCTTGCGCATAGCAGCCTCCTCTTCGTCTGTCATGTTCTGGAAAGGAGTGCGGTTCTTGCCGAGGTCGAGGCCGATAAGCTTCATGATGCGCTTGCCGCCTACTATATTTCCGCGATAGCGGCAAATGACGTTGATTACCTCCTGCGAGAAGTTCTGCAGTTCGCGTGCCTTTTCCAGGTCACCGGTGTTCCATGCGTCGATGATGCCTGCAAGGTTACATCCGTTGTAGTTGGTTGTTCCGCCTATGCCGCCCTGTGCACCGCCCATGGCAAGGCAAGGCAGAATTGTCTCGTCCTGCCCGTGGAGCATATCGAACTTGCCGTTCTTGTAAAGACGGCACTGGTTATATTCGTAAAGGCTCTCGAATGTATATTTGATGCCGGCGAAGTTAGGAATGCGTCCATCTACGGCCTCAAGGAACTTTACCATAGGGAGGAATGCTCCGTTGAATGCCGGGATATGGTAGAAGTAGAACGGTAACTCAGGTGCGGCCGATGCAATCTCCTCGCAGTATTTTACCAGTTCCTCTACGCGTCCCACCTTCGGGAATGGAGGTGCCATGGCACCAATGCCGAACACACCCATCTTCTGTGCATGCTCAGCCATTCGGCGGCTCGACTTCACACATGTGCTTCCTACATGTACGATAATCTTGAAACCCTCCGGTGCGGCAGCTACCCAAGCCTCGGTGAGCTTGATACGCTCCTCTTCGGTGAGCATATATCCCTCACCCGATGAACCGTTGATGAATACACCTTTCATCCCGTTCTTTGCAAGCATCTGCGCGTATGCAGGGATTGGTTCGTAGTTGACTTCACCATTCTCGTAGAAGGGCGTGAACGGAGCATCGATCAAGCCAATAATCTTTTCCATAATAAAGTTTATATTAGTTATAAATTATATTTCTCTTTCTTTGTATAGTGTACAATCTTACAAAAAAAGAAAAAATAATCTTAAAGAGCAAATTTGTACGGCTGTTTGTGAACTGTTTTTTCTTTTGTGTTAACAGGTGTTAACGATTTAGCGGAACACTCTCTTTTTGCTATCTTCGCACAAAAACAAAGCATAATGAACATCGAACCTATTGCATATTACCGTTCGCTTTTGCCTTCCAAGTTCGGAGTTCCCAGACAGAGCGGTCTTGTGCCGGAACTGCGTGGCAAGGTTGTGTTTGAACCTCAGTACTGCAATGCCGATGCGTTACGCGGCATCGAAGGGTTCGATTTTCTATGGCTGATATGGGGATTCTCCTTGAACGGCAAGCCCGCAGGCGAGTGGTCGCCGCTGGTGCGTCCGCCTTTGTTGGGCGGCAATGAGCATGTAGGCGTGTTCGCTACACGTTCTCCGTTCCGTCCTAATCCGCTGGGGCTATCTTCGGTACGTTTACTCGGTATAGAGAACAATGACGGAACTCCGGCTTTGATTGTCGGAGGTGCCGACCTCGTTGACGGTACCCCGATATATGACATCAAGCCTTATGTGACATACTGCGATTCTCATACAGCTGCACGTAGCGGATTCGTAGATGAGAGGCATTGGCAGGAACTGGAGGTGTCGGTTCCCGGCGAGTTCAAGGCAATGTTTTCCGATGAGGAATATGCCATGTTATGCGGTGTATTGCGTCTCGACCCGCGTCCGCAGTATCACGAAGACCCTGGGCGTATTTATGGAATGCCTTTTGCCGGTTACGATGTCCGTTTCACTGTCTCATGTGACGGCGTATTGAGAGTGGTGGATGTCGTTAAGATGTAGAAGAGTGGGTTTCGCGGAAAAATATCTTATGTGTTGGTATTTCTGCTTTTTTATATTTACCTTTGAGGTAAACCTTGAATATAGACTGCACTCGCTGTGAAATATCAAAGCAAGCTTTGCTAATCTCGCTCGTTTGTTGCTATATTTGAAGCAGAATTGAAATTACCTGTCGATTAATACAGTAATTCTTGTAATACCTTAAGTGTCATTTGCCGGCTTAAGCAATCAGACCTTTAATTAGGCGGTTCTTCTGAGGCAGGTGGCACTTCTTATTTATTCTCACGCGTGTATATCGCGTATATATATAATAAGGGTGTGCCAAATGTTTGGCACACCCTTTGTTGTTGGTTGAGTATCTTATTATGCCTCCTCAACTGCAGCCTGCGCAGCAGCCAAACGTGCGATAGGCACGCGGAATGGAGAACATGATACATAGTTCAGGCCTACTCTGTGGCAGAACTTAACAGACTCAGGCTCACCGCCGTGCTCACCGCAGATACCGCACTTGAGGTCAGGGTTAACTGAGCGGCCCTTAGCTGTAGCCATCTCAACGAGCTGGCCTACACCGGTCTGGTCGAGTACCTGGAATGGGTCATTCTTAAGAATCTTCTTGCGGAGATAGATTGGCAAGAATGAGTTGACGTCGTCACGAGAGTAACCGAATGTCATCTGTGTCAAGTCGTTTGTACCGAATGAGAAGAACTGAGCCTGCTGAGCAATCTGGTCAGCTGTGAGGGCTGCACGTGGAATCTCAATCATTGTACCGATTGTATATTCTACAGAATCGCCTTCAGCAGCGAACAGTGCGTTAGCTGCCTCAATGATAGCGTTCTTCTGCTCCTCGAACTCGTTGATGATACCTACCAATGGAACCATGATTTCAGGGTATATAACCTTGCCTTCCTTCTTCAACTCAAGAGCAGCACCGAGGATAGCGGTTGTCTGCATTCTTGTAATTTCGGGATATGTGTTTCCGAGACGGCAACCACGGTGACCGAGCATCGCGTTGAACTCCTCAAGAGACTTGACACGGCGCTGAACTGCCTCTACGGTCTTGCCCATAGCCTCTGCAAGCATCTGCTGGCCCTTTGCATCGTGTGGCACGAACTCGTGGAGTGGCGGGTCGGGCAGGCGGACAGTCACGTGCAGGCCTTCCATTGCCTTGAAGATACCTACGAAGTCGGCCTTCTGGTATGGCAACAGCTTAGCAAGAGCTACCTCGCGTTCCTTTGTTGTCTCGGCAAGAATCATCTCGCGCATAGCCTTGATCTTCTCACCCTCGAAGAACATGTGCTCTGTACGGCAGAGACCGATACCGATAGCACCGAAGTCACGTGCAACCTGTGCATCGTGTGGAGTGTCGGCATTTGTGCGTACGCCCAAGCGTGCGTACTTGTCACAGATAGTCATGAGTTCTGCAAAGTCACCGCTGAGCTCAGGAGCCTTAGTCTCAACCTTGCCCTCGATAACCTGGCCTGTAGAACCGTTTAGTGAGATATAGTCGCCTTCGTTGAAAGTGATGCCGTCAACGGTCAATGTGCGCTTCTTGTAGTCGATAACGAGTGTACCGGCACCTGATACGCAGCACTTGCCCATACCGCGTGCAACAACGGCTGCGTGAGAAGTCATACCGCCGCGTGCTGTAAGGATACCCTGAGCGGCAGCCATACCTGCGAGGTCCTCAGGAGAGGTTTCGATACGTACAAGCACTACCTTCTCGCCGTTCTCGTTCCACTTCTCAGCATCGTCTGCGAAGAATACGATGCGGCCTGTAGCTGCACCTGGAGATGCCGGAAGACCGTTAGCGATAACCTTAGCCTTTGCAAGAGCTGCTGTATCGAAGATCGGGTGCAAGAGCTCGTTGAGCTTCTCTGGCTCCATGCGCTTCAATACTGTCTTGTCGTCGATAACGCCGTCGCGATAGAAGTCCATGGCGATCTTTACCATCGCTGCACCTGTACGCTTGCCGTTACGTGTCTGCAAGAACCAGAGCTTGCCCTCCTGTACGGTGAACTCCATATCCTGCATGTCCTTGTAGTGGTCCTCAAGGCGTGTCTGGATAGCGTCAAGCTCCTTGTAGATTTCCGGCATAGCCTCTTCCATTGAAGGATACTTTGAAGCGCGCTCCTCCTCGCTGATGTTCTGCAATGCAGCCCAACGCTGAGAACCTATCTTTGTAATCTGCTGTGGTGTGCGGATACCTGCCACAACGTCCTCACCCTGTGCGTTGATGAGGTACTCGCCGTTGAAGAGGTTTTCGCCTGTAGCGGCATCACGAGAGAAGCATACACCGGTAGCTGATGTATCGCCCATGTTACCGAATACCATTGCCTGAACTGAAACGGCTGTTCCCCACTCATCGGGAATTTTCTCCATGCGACGGTAGAGGATAGCGCGCTCGTTGTTCCAAGACTCGAACACAGCGCAAACGGCACCCCACAACTGCTCGTAAGCGTCAGTCGGGAAGTCCTTGCCTGTCTGTGCCTTTACGGCAGCCTTGAACTTGGCTACAAGCTCCTTGAGAGACTCAACGCTGAGGTCCTTGTCGAGGACAACGCCTGCCTCTTCCTTAACCTTCTCGATGATTGCCTCGAATGGGTCAATCTCCTCCTTGCTTGTAGGCTTCATGCCCAAAACAACGTCACCGTACATCTGTACGAAACGACGGTATGAATCCCATGCGAACTTCTCGTTGCCGGTCTTCTTTGCAAGGCCCTCTACTACGATATCGTTAAGACCGAGGTTGAGGATTGTATCCATCATACCAGGCATAGATGCACGTGCACCTGAACGTACCGATACCAAAAGCGGATTGGTCGGGTCGCCGAATGTAGAGTTCATCAGGTTCTCGATGTTCTTTACTGCGGCCTGAACCTCTTCCTTGAGAAGCTCGATAACCTTCTCTCTGCCGAGGCTGTAGTACTCGCCGCAAACCTCAGTAGTGATGGTGAATCCTGGAGGAACAGGGATGCCGATAAGGTTCATCTCTGCCAAGTTGGCACCTTTACCTCCTAACAAGTTTCTCATTGACGCGTTACCTTCGGCAAGGCCATTACCAAAGGTATAGACTCTTTTGTCTGCCATAAATTTTTGAGTTTATTGTTTGTTGATAAATAAAAAAGTTTTAACTGATTCTCGTTGCCGGAGCTCCTGTCTTGAGGATGGTCCGACTAATTTGCAAATATAACAAAAATGTTTGTGATGCGAAATTTCTTCATAAAAATATCACGTAATAAATTAAAAAAAATAAGTTCATCCGTTAAAAGGGCGGTTTATCGGGATTTTAGGTGTATCTTCGCAAAGAATTTGTAATTTGCGGCAGTATGCGCAAGTGCTGTGGAGTGTTGTCTGCTGCTGCGTGTCGCTTTCAGGAACGATAAACAAACGAATATAATGGCAAGAAAAAAGAAAGAGTTGCCGCTGCTTGAGAAGGTTGCTATAACCGGTGTGGCGGCCGAAGGAAAGGCTCTCGCCAGGGTTAATGACCTTGTCGTGTTTGTGCCGTACGTGGTGCCGGGCGATGTGGTTGACCTTCAAGTCAGGCGAAAGAAACATAGCTATGCCGAGGCTGAGGCTGTAAAGTTCTATGAATATTCTGCGGAGAGGGCAAAGCCTTTTTGTAAGCATTACGGCGTGTGCGGAGGCTGCAAGTGGCAGTGTCTGGCCTATGAGCATCAGCTGAAGTACAAGCAGCAACAGGTGTATGATGCGCTGACTCGTATCGGGAAAGTGGAACTTCCCGAAATTATGCCTATACTCGGTTCGGAACAGATATGCGAGTACAGGAACAAACTTGAATTCACATTCAGCAACAAACGTTGGCTTACATGGGAGGAGGTCGCTCAGAATGTGCAGTACGACAATATGGATGCTTTGGGCTTTCATATTCCCGGTGCTTTCGATAAGGTTCTCGACATAGAGGAGTGCTGGCTGATGACAGGCTTGAACAATAGGCTCCGCAACGGGATACGCGATTTTGCGCATAGGGAGAATATTCCGTTCTACGACTTGCGCTCACATTCCGGAGTCTTGCGCAGTATGATGATACGCACCTCTACGACAGGTGAAGTCATGTTGCTTCTTCAGGCTCGCGTGGAGTGTGACAATGATATGGTTCAGCTTGAAAAAGTTTTACAATACATCGCTGATGCTTTCCCGGAAGTCACTTCGCTTCTCTATGTGGTCAACAACAAGTGCAACGACACTTTCGGCGACCTTGAGGTTATCACTTATAAAGGAACTGATGTTATCTATGAAGAGATGGAGGGGCTTCGCTTCAAGGTCGGTCCCAAGTCTTTCTATCAGACAAACAGCAAGCAGGCTTATAACCTCTACAAGGTGGCACGTGAGTTTGCTTCCCTTACGGGTGATGAGGTGGTGTATGACCTTTATACAGGTACCGGTACTATTGCCAACTTTGTTGCCTCCAAGGCGAAGAAAGTCATTGGCATTGAGTATGTGGAAGATGCAATTGTTGATGCCCGTGTGAATGCAGAACTGAACGGATTCGATAACCTTACATTCTTTGCGGGTGACATGAAGGATATCCTTACGCGTGATTTTATCAACGAGCATGGCCGTCCCGACGTGATAATAACCGACCCTCCGCGTGCCGGAATGCACGAGGATGTTGTGTCAACTATTCTTTTTGCAGCCCCTGAGAGAATAGTCTATGTGAGCTGCAATCCGGCTACTCAAGCCCGTGATTTGCAGTTGCTTGACGCTGATTACAAGGTTGTGGCAGTGCGTCCTGTTGACATGTTCCCCCATACGCATCATGTCGAGAATGTTGTATTGCTTGAGCGAAGAGGTGATAAGTAATTGTAAATTAGTTGTATGAAGAAAAATATAAAGACGTTGTTGACCTTTAAGGTTACAGAAGAAGCACTCCTTATAGACTTTATAATGGAGAAGATGCATGGCATAAGCAGGAATAGAGCAAAAGCTTTAATCAGCAATAGGGTAGTGCTTGTGAATAATGCAATTACGACTCATCCTTTGACTGAACTTAAGGCTGGCCAGGTGGTTCAGCTCGACCGTTCGAAGCATAAGATGTCGTTCCGTAGCAATGATTTGGAAATTGTTTACGAGGATCCGTATCTCCTTGTTATAGACAAGCGCCCAGGCTTGCTTTCCATGAGTAATAATACCCGTCAGCAGACAGTGCAGAATGTGCTGAACAGGTATCTTGAAAAAGGCGGCGGGCGTAACACGTCTCATCTTGTGCATAGGCTCGACCGTGATACCTCTGGTCTTATGGTTTATGCTAAGGATGTACAGACTCAGCAGTCTCTTATAAACGGCTGGCAACAGCTTGTGACCGACCGTCGCTACCTTGCGCTGGTCGAAGGTGAGCTCAAGACTCCCAAAGGCCGTATATGTTCGTGGCTTACAGAAGACAAGCGTTTTATAACACATTCAAGTCCAGTTGATAATGGTGGAAAATATGCTGTGACACATTACAATTTGCTTGATTCGTCGAATGGCTATTCGTTGGTCGAGTGTGAGCTCGAAACAGGCAGAAAGAACCAGATTCGCGTGCATATGGCCGATATGGGTAATCCGGTTGTCGGTGACCATAAGTACGGAGCGTCCGGCGACCCTATCCGTCGCCTTGGACTTCATGCGTACATGCTCTGTTTTACACATCCGGTTACCGGCAAGCATATGAGGTTCGAGACTCCTGTTCCGGTAAGTTTTGAAAAGTGTATGAATGAGAAGTAGCTCTCTGTTTTCTCTTCTTCTCCTCTTTCTGTTTTCTCTTTTGGGGGAGACGGCAGAGGCGCAGGTTGTTTTTCAAAAGAAGCAGTCTCAGCCGGGTATGCGTGTTTATAGAAAATTGTCGCGTGACAGTGTGAAGGTGCCGGTAAAGAAGAGGGGTGATACTGCGGTAAAGAGAGCTAAAGGAAAGTCTCGCGTTAAGGCTAAAAAGAGCAGAACTGCGGTGGTTGATTCTCTTCGTCGCTCACCAAAGCAGTATGCTCTTGGTGAGCGTGTGATAATGCCGGGTGACAGCGGAAAAGATGTGAAGAGTGTTGCTGCTATTCTGATAAATAAACTTTACATCGATGAAAAAGAGGTAATATATACCTCCGACGGCGGCGTGCTTTATAAGGGCGGAATGGTCCGCGCAGTAAAGCATTTTCAAGAGTTCAACGGTTTTTACCCCGACGGTATTATAGGCCATGCTTTGATAAAGGAACTCCGCAAGAAGAAGGATTGACGGGTTATTTGAAACAGATATCATTAAAATAATAATTCCTACGAAAGTGGGAATTATTATTTTTGTCTCTTCAGCTTCTTTGCGGTGTTGAATGTCTCTTTTAGCCATAGCCATACGAACAGCGGAAATACAATGGTTATCAAAGGATTGTATTCCCATGCAAGAGTAAAACGTCCGTATAGTACGGAAAAGAATGCGCGTGTAATGCCGCATCCCCAACACTCGGTATTAAGGAATCGCTTGAACAGGCATAAACTCTCGCCGTTATATATGCCTTCTAAGGGAATGGTGTAGAGCAACGGCGGTGTCAGCAGCAGGGCTATGAGCTTAATGGTTGTTCTTGATCGGGTTGCCTTTGGCATCGGTAAAGCTGCCTACAAGAATTATGATAAAGTCTATAAGCGTCCAAATGCCGCATCCTCCGAGTGTGAGAAGCTGTAGTACGCCTGTTGCTGTTTTTCCTACATAGAAGCGGTGTATTCCAAGGCTTCCTAGAAAGAAACACAATAAAAGTACCACGAGCCATTCCTGATTGCTCTTGTTCTCTTCTTTTGGCTTCTCGTTGATCCATGCGCCGCACTTTATACATATAGCGGCATTCTCGTTTACTTCTGCTCCGCAGTTTCTGCAATATGGCATATTGATAGGTGTTTGAATGTTGGTTGTTTCTGTTGGTTTTTGACGATAAGTATTCGCCTGCTTTTGCAAATATAGCGAAAGGCGAGCGAAGAATAAAATAAGTTCACTTGTTTTTTATTCCGAGCCGCTATGATATTCGAGTTTATCTCAAATATAGCGAAAGGCGAGCGGAGTATAAAATTAGGTTCACCTGATTTTTCTTGTATTTCCGGTTTTGTGGTTTTGTCTGTTATTCATGCAGTACATCTGTTTTAGCCGATATTAGGCTTTGTTCGCACTGGTTTTCCCTTATTTACCGTGTTTTGCTGAAAAAAAATATCTTTTTTTGTAAAAAAATCTTCTTTTATGCCTTGATATTGTGATTTTTGTTATCTTTGTGCATCGTTAACCAAAAAAACAGAAGGTATTATGAAAGAACTCATTGAGAAAATCCAGGAGACTTATGCTGCATTTGCAGCAGACGCAACAGCACAGGCTGAGAAGGGTAACAAGGCTGCAGGTACACGCGCACGTAAGGCTTCTTTGGAGCTTGAGAAGGCTATGAAGGCTTTCCGTAAGGCTTCTCTCGAGGCTGCTAAGAACTAATTTAGCTTCGTTATTAAAATAAAAGCCACACCGAATCGGTGTGGCTTTTATTTTTTGTTTACATATCTCAGTTGATAAAACCGTATATCCGCAAGTGATATTTGTTCGCATACACTTTGCATATATGATGCGAACATTTTGCAAACACAGATAATGGTTTGGGAATGTCGGAATATTTATATTTGCACAAATCAATGACGCATGAACAGGACTTTTTGCTTTTTATCGTTTCTGTCTGTATTTGTGCTGTTAGGCTCGTGTTCTGATAGAAATAGTGGTGTACATAATGATATGGTAGGTGCGTGGGTGTTGAAAAAGATAATTTTCCCCACGGGTTACGAAGCTTTATATCCGAATGATAGGGGATACACGCGTTGTAAGATATATGATGCGGACAGTACTTTCTATTATGCGGAATTGCTGACTGTTGATTCGGAAACCATGATAGTCCCTTTGGAATATGAACGCTATACTTTTATAAACGATGTTGAGGATACGTTGCTTGTTGAGAATGGGCGGTTCATGAGGCATTTCAGATTGATGAACGATTCCGTTTATATGGTATTCAATAATCTTGAGCAGGAGATATGGATGAAGACTAACAGTATGACTGCTGCACGAAAGGATGAAATAAGACGTGCAGTGAAGGAGAATATAGATTCCGGGGAAAAGAATTCTAAGAATTTCATCTTATCGACAAGTGAGAAGCAACTGAAGCGTATGAACCAGAATATGTCTGTGCTGGTGGTGACGCTCGTTTTTGTGGCTTTGTCGCTTGTTTTCTATGTCCGTCATATAATAAAGAAATCGAGGCTGATAAAGCGCGAGCTGGAACATATTGAGGAACTGAACCGTTTGAGGCCAAAACCGGTGGCACAGGCGATGAGAATGGTTGAGAGAGATTTTTTTGCTTCGGAATATTACCTGACATTCAAGATGCGTCTTGAAAGGGGAGAAGCTCTTAAGGATTCAGAGCTTGATGAACTTGAACAAAAGATAAAGCCTGTTTATCCTGATTTTGCAAACCGTCTTTATAAACTTTATAATATGTCCAGACATGAATATTATGTTTGTTTATTGCTTAAGGTGAATATCTCTCCCGTGTTGATTGCCAATGCTTTGTGTAGGGAGGTGAGCAGCATCTCCAGTACCAGGAGCCGGCTTTATGGAAAGGTTTTCGGAAAGAAAGGTGGTGCAAAAGAATGGGATGCGTTTATAAGTACGTTGTAATTTGATTTGTATTTGTGATGAAAAAGTGTTTTTCTTTAAATGTCTTGTCGGCATTTGCCGTGTTTTTTGTTCCTGTATGGCTTTTTGCCCAAATTGGTAATGGGCGTGTGGCGGACGAGGAGCTTAAAGGTGCTTGGGTATATACGTCCTACCGTATAGGTGAAAGGGTTTTTGCCAATGATTTTCCATCCATTAAAATTTATGGAGAGAATGGGGAGTATTGCTGTGCTAGGGCGCAGAAACTGCGTTGCGGAACTTGGCGTATTCTGCCTGTTGACTATGGCGTTTATGTGTTCCGGAATGGGGAATACACGGAATGCGGCAGGAAGGGAAATCAGAATCTTACATCACCGACAACATTCAACGGCATGTATATCGGACGGTTGGAGTGTTGGGAGAAGGTCGTTGATTTTCCTGTTGAATTGAAAAGGTATATATTGGAAGAGTGCAGAAAAGCAGTTCTTGGAGATCCCGAAATGTATCAGGGATTGATAGAGGAGTATTGGATAGGAAAATAGCCTGGCTTGATTGAGATAATCAAATTGCCGAATAGTTTTTGTTTAAGGAAAAATGTATTAACTTTACAAAGTTTTGTGCGCGTGTGCGCATATATGCGTGTATCATTTAACTAAAACCAATATAACTGACTATGAAAAAAAGATTCGTTTATGCTGTTGCCGCGATGCTTATGATGTCATCTGCAAGCTTCGGCCAGGCTTTGAATGGCTTTGCCTACGGCGATGTCGATGCTCCACGTGGCTATGGCTATGTGAAAGGGCAGGAGGCCGGTCTTGTAGAGTGGGAGTCTCCTATGGAATTGGCACTTAACAAAGAGCAGCCCAAGGCTTGGTTCTTTAATTTCGCAACCGAGGAGAATGCACGTAAGGTGCTTCCCGAAAACAGTGAGTACTACATGTCGCTTGACGGTACATGGAAGTTCAACTGGGTTGCCAACCCCTGGGAACGTCCGGTGGATTTCTTCAAGACCGATTACGATGTTTCGGCATGGGATGATGTACAGGTTCCAATGAACTGGAATGTATATGGCCTGCAGCCGGATGGCTCACAGAAATACGGTACTCCAATCTATGTGAACCAGCCTGTCATCTTCAAGCATCAGGTAGCTGTAGGAGACTGGAAGGGCGGCGTGATGCGTGAGCCTGCCAAGCATCATACTACATACAAGTACCGTAACGAAGTAGGCTCTTATCGCCGTACATTTACCGTTCCGGCTGAATGGGCAGGGCGTGAAATATACCTTAATTTTGACGGTGTCGATTCATTTTTCTATCTTTGGGTAAACGGCAAGTATGTGGGCTTCTCAAAGAACTCACGCAACCTTGCGGCTTTCAATATCACGAAATATCTTGTAGAGGGCGAGAATATGGTGGCTGTAGAGGTTTACCGCAACAGCGATGCCTCTTTCCTTGAGGCGCAGGACATGTTCCGCTTGCCGGGTATCTTCCGCACTGTTTCTCTGACATCTTCAAACCCGCTCGAAATACGCGATGTACGTGTGCGCACTGAACTCGATGAACAGTACAAGGATGCTGTTGCGAACATAGAGGTTGATGTGCGTAACCTTACTGCAAAGAAGATGAAGAAGTACCAGGTTAAGGCACTGCTTTACAAGAATGCACTGTACAGCGACGAGAACGAGGCTGTCGAGGGTGCAACAGCTGTTGTTGCTATTGATGAGATTCTTGCCGGTGACACTAAGTCCTTGAAGCTTGATATCCCTGTTTCGGCTCCCGCCAAGTGGAGCGCAGAGGAGCCTAACCGCTATACATTGGTAGTTTCTCTTCTCGACAAGAAAGGCAATGCTGTTGAGCTGGCTTCGGCATATTTCGGCTTCCGCGAGGTTGAAATACGCGATACAAAGGCCGAGGATGATGAATTCAAGTTGGCAGGACGCTATTACTACCTGAATGGCAAGCCAATCAAGATGAAGGGTGTCAACCGTCATGAGAACAGTCCGGTGAGCGGTCATGCTGTGACACGCGAGCAGATGAAGAAGGAGGTTATGCTAATGCTTCAGGGAAATATAAACCATGTGCGTAATGCTCACTATCCCGATGCTCCATACTGGTACTATCTATGCGACAAGTATGGTATATACCTTGAGGATGAGGCTAATATCGAGAGTCATGAGTACTATTATGGCGATGCTTCGCTCTCTCATGTTCCGGAATTCACCGATGCGCACGTGGCCCGTGTAATGGAGATGGCGCATGCTACAATAAACAATCCTTCGGTTTGTATATGGTCGCTCGGCAATGAGGCCGGCCCTGGCGATAACTTTGTCAAGGCATACCAGGCTCTTAAGGCATTTGATACTTCACGTCCGGTACAGTACGAACGTAACAACAATATAGTTGATATGGGTTCAAACCAGTATCCTTCAATAGGCTGGACTCGTGAGGCTGTAAAGGGCAAGATGAATTTGGTATATCCTTTCCATATATCGGAGTATGCACACTCGATGGGTAATGCGGCCGGCAATCTTGTTGACTATTGGGAGGCTATCGAGAGTACCAACTTCTTTATTGGCGGTGCAATCTGGGACTGGGTTGACCAGGCTTTCTGGAATGTCGATGCCAAGACAGGAAAGAAATATCTGGGTTATGGCGGTGACTTCGGTGACCGTCCGAACGACCATACTTTCTGTATGAACGGTATTGTCTTCCCGGACCTCTCTCCAAAGCCTCAGTACCACGAAGTGAAGAAGGTGTATCAGAACGTGGGTATAAAGTTGCTTGAGAACGGTGAGGTAAGCATCTTCAACAAGCGTTACTTCAACTGCCTGTGCGACCTCGATGTTAAGGTTTCACTGTGGGAGAACGGAAAGCAGATTGATTCATACTTCATGCCTGATATGAATATTGCTCCTCGCACAGCCAAGAGTTTCAAGCTTAAGTTCAATAAGGCGAATCTTGCAGCAGACAAGGAGTATTTTGTAAAGGTTCAGCTGCTTTTGAAGAAAGACATGCCATGGGCCAATAAAGGGTATGCGCAGATGGAGGAGCAGATGCTTCTGCAGGGTGCTGCAAAGGCGGCTCTTCTTGCCGATGTTGCTAAGAGTGACGTAAAGATAACCATTGCCGAGGATAAGGAAAACGCTATAACAGCAGTTGCCGGAGAGGGCTTTTTCATTGTGTTTGACAACAATGCCGGTGTACTTGAAAAAGTGGTGTACGGCAATGAAACCGTATTCGAGAAGGGTAGTGCGATGACTCTCAGTGCATACCGTGCTCCTGTCGATAACGATATCTGGGCATGGAACCGTTGGTTCGGCCTGGGATTGTATAATCTTGAAGACAAGGTGACTTCGTTCGTGTCGCAGAAGAATGCCGACGGTACAATAGTACTGCAGTATATTGTGCGCTCGCAGGCTAAACATCCGGGCCGTCGTGTGAAGAACGAGGATAACAGCTTTACTTTACAGAATGATGCGCGTGAATTCGGCGAGAATGAATTCCATTTTGTTTCAAACAGAATATGGACTATATATCCCGACGGTTCGGTTGAGCTTAACAGTTCTGTAACAGGCAGTGATGCTGCTGTCGCTCTTGCACGTATCGGCTATCTGTTGCAGATGCCTAAGGCTCTTGACCGTTATACTTACTATGGCCGTGGTCCATGGAACAACTATAACGACCGTCGTACAGGTGCTTTCATACAGCAATATTCAAGCACGGTTGCCGACCAGTTCGTACACTTCCCCAAGCCACAGGATATGGCTAACCGCGAAGAGGTTCGTTGGGCAACATTGACAAATGCTGCCGGAAACGGTGTGATATTCGTTTCTACAGGCTCTCTCTCTACAACAGCACTGCCATGGAACGATGTTGAACTCACCGAGGCTGCTCATCCATTCCAGTTGCCGGAGTCATCGGGTACATGGCTGCATCTTGATGCGAAGGTGAACGGTCTTGGAGGCAACAGCTGCGGTCAGGGCGGTCCGCTTGAGCACGACCTTGTGAAGTCGGGTGACAACAGCGTAGGCTTTATCATGCGTCCGGTAAAGGCTGGTGACAACTACGAGGCTCTTGCCAATGTTGCTCCTTCGGGCGTGATTCCTGTAGTTCTAAAGCGCGACTTGCGTGGTGTAGTTACTATGGATTGCGCAAAAGAGGGTGCGGAGATATATTATAAAGTAGGAAAGAAGGGCAAGAAGACTCTTTATACTGCACCGGTTGATATGAGCAAGGGCGGTGAGATAACAGTATGGGAGAAGGCTACGCCAAAACTTGCAGCAACATACAAGTACGACGAAATAACCTCTATTCCTATTACAGTTGCGTTCTGTTCTAGCCTTGAACCCGGTTCCGGCGCCGAGAAAATGCTGGATGGCGACCCATCTACCTTGTGGCATACAATGTACTCTGTTACCGTTGCCAACTATCCTCACTGGATTGATTTCGATGCAAACGAGGAGGTAACAATCAAGGGCTTCAAGTATATGCCTCGTCAGGATGGCGAAAACAACGGAAATATCAAAGGCTATAAGCTTCAGGTAAGTGCAGACGGCAAGAACTGGAGTGAGCCCGTGGCCGAGGGCGAGTTCCCTTATTCAGCAGAAAAACAGACTGTAATGTTCAAGACTCCTGTAAAGGCTCGTTTCGTTCGCTTTACAGCTACAAGTTCACAGAACGGACAGGATTTCGGTTCAGGTGCAGAATTTGAACTTATAAAGTAATAGAATTCTTGTTAATACAAATCACTCCCCTGTTCTTTCTCTGCAACAATAACAGAGAAAGAACAGGGGAGTGATTCATGGTTATTTTGTTTATAAAGCATGATTAGCATTTTTTTGCAGCGGTTTAATGAATATTCTTATATATTTGAGATGAATCTCGAGGATATTCTTTACTCGCTGTGAAAAATATTGAAGCAAGCTTCATATTTCTTGCTCGTTTCTTTGTATATTTGTACAATAGCTTCTCTTGTCTGGATTATACGTCCGGTGCTGAATTGAGATATAGCTGATAATGCATGTTGAATGGGCTGTTTGCCTGTTAAATAATAAGTTTTATGAAAGGAATAGTATTGGCCGGCGGTTCCGGTACCCGTCTTTATCCCATAACAAAGGGAGTGAGCAAACAGATGTTGCCCATTTATGACAAACCGATGATATATTATCCTATCTCTGTTCTTATGCTTGCCGGCATAAGGGAGATACTGATAATCTCCACACCTCAGGACCTGCCCGGCTTCAAGCGTCTGCTTGGCGACGGCAGCGACTACGGAGTGAAGTTCGAGTATGCCGAGCAGCCCTCTCCCGACGGTCTTGCACAGGCTTTCATAATTGGCGAAGAGTTCATTGGCAACGATTCGGCATGCCTTGTCCTTGGAGATAACATATTCCATGGCGCAGGCTTTTCGGCAATGCTCAAGGAGGCAGTGCGTGCGGCCGAGGAAGATAGCAAGGCAACCGTTTTCGGCTATTGGGTCGATGACCCAGAACGCTATGGCGTAGCAGAATTCGACAAGGACGGCAACTGCCTTTCCATTGAAGAGAAACCGGCAAACCCGAAATCGAACTACGCTGTTGTAGGCCTCTATTTCTACCCGAACAAGGTAGTTGAGGTAGCGAAGAACATCAAGCCGTCGGCACGCGGAGAACTTGAGATTACTACAGTCAACCAGCAGTTCCTAAGTGACGGAGAGCTGAAGGTGCAGACTCTCGAACGCGGCTTCGCATGGCTCGACACCGGTACGCATGATTCGCTCGCCGAGGCATCTATCTTTGTGGAAGTGATAGAGAAACGTCAGGGCTTGAAGATAGCCTGTCTCGAAGGCATTGCATACCGCAAAGGCTGGATTGACGATGACAAGATGCGTGAATTGGCCCAGCCGATGATTAAGAACCAATACGGCAGATACCTTCTGAAAGTTATAGACGAGGTTGAGCGCACCGTTGCAAATGTTGATTAAAGAGCTTGAAACTCTAACAAGAACTGAAGAATGGAAGTAATAAAGACAGATATAGAAGGCGTTGTTATTATTGAACCGCGTATATTCAAGGACGAAAGAGGCTATTTCTACGAATCGTTCTCTCAACGAGAGTTCGAAGAGAAAGTTTGCCGCACCGTGTTTGTTCAGGACAACCAGTCGAAATCCTCATATGGAGTATTGCGGGGTCTTCATTTTCAGAAGCCTCCCTACTGCCAGAGCAAGCTTGTGCGCTGCATAAAAGGCGCAGTGCTCGATGTCGCAGTAGATATACGCAAGGGCTCTCCTACATTCGGCAAATATGTAGCTGTAGAACTCACCGAGGACAATCACCGCCAGTTCTTCGTTCCGCGTGGCTTTGCACATGGCTTTGCCGTGCTTAGTGAAGAGGCTGTCTTCCAGTACAAGTGCGACAACTTTTACTGCAAGGAGAGCGAAGGCTCTGTAGCATGGAACGACCCGCAGCTTGCAATAGACTGGAGAATTCCAGCCGACAAGGTATTGCTCTCGGAAAAAGACAAGCTGAGCAAGAACATCGCTGATGCGGAGTTCCTGTTTGACTATAACGAAAAACTATATTGAAATGAATATACTTGTAACAGGAGCCAACGGCCAGTTGGGCAGTGAAATGCGCCGCCTAGGCGCTGTATCTCCCAACAACTACATATTTACCGATGTAGCAGAACTGGATATAACCGATGCGAATGCAGTTCTTGCAACTGTAAAGGAGAATGCGGTAGAAATCATCGTCAACTGCGCTGCATATACCAATGTCGATAAGGCCGAGAGTGACGAGACAACAGCAGAACTCATAAACTCAACGGCAGTAAGGAACCTTGCGGTTGCAATGAAAGAGGTAGGCGGCACGCTTTTCCATGTATCGACCGACTATGTGTTCGGCCTTGACGGAAACACCCCACGTACCGAGGATATGCCGGTGAACCCTCTTGGAGTATATGGCCGCACAAAACTCAACGGCGAGCTTGCAATAAGTGAGAGCGGCTGCAAGGCACTCATCTTCCGTACGGCATGGCTCTACAGCGAGTTCGGAAACAACTTTCTGAAGACAATGATGCGCCTTACAGCAGAGCGCGAACAGCTCAATGTCGTCTTCGACCAGGTAGGCACGCCAACATACGCCGGAGACCTTGCCCTTGCTATCTTCTCCATAATAGAGGCCGGAGTATATGAAGGCAATGAAGGCATTTATCACTTCTCGGACGAAGGCGTATGCTCATGGTACGACTTTGCAGTGGAGATTGCAGCAGCTGCCGGCAATACAAACTGCCGCATCAGCCCATGCCATAGCAGCGAGTTCCCATCACCGGTTACACGTCCGCCATATTCGGTGCTCGACAAGACAAAAATCAAGAACACATTCGGTATAGATATTCCGCACTGGAGGGAGTCGATGGAGTATTGCATAAAAAGAATCAAAGCGAACAAATAATATATAAGGTATGAAACGCAGTATAATAGTTACCGGCGGTGCCGGCTTCATAGGCAGCCATGTGGTACGCCTTTTCGTGAACAAGTACCCCGAATACAATATAATAAACGTTGACAAGCTTACATACGCAGGCAATCTTGCCAACCTCAAGGATATTGAGGAGAAGCCTAACTATACATTCGTAAAGGCCGATATCTGCGATTTCGATACAATGTACAGGCTTATGGTTGACAACAATGTTGACGGCATCATACATCTTGCAGCCGAGAGCCATGTTGACCGCTCAATAAAGGACCCGTTCACTTTTGCACGTACAAACGTGATGGGTACCCTGTCGCTGTTGCAGGCAGCAAAACTCTATTGGGAGTCGTTGCCCGAGAAGTATGAGGGAAAGCGATTCTATCACATCTCTACCGACGAGGTCTATGGCGCGCTTGAACTGAGCCACCCCGAAGGTATAGAGCCGCCGTTCACAACAACCGCGTCATCGGGCGAACATCACTTGGCATACGGCAAGGATTTCTTCTACGAAACGACAAAGTACAACCCACATAGCCCCTATTCGGCATCAAAGGCTGGCAGCGACCACTTTGTACGCGCATTCCACGATACATACGGCATGCCTACAATAGTGACCAACTGCTCGAACAACTACGGACCGTACCAGTTCCCGGAGAAACTGATACCGCTTTTCATCAACAACATTCGTCACCGCAAGCCTCTTCCTGTCTATGGCAAGGGAGAAAATGTGCGCGACTGGCTCTATGTCGTTGACCACGCACGTGCCATAGATGTCATTTTCCACAACGGCAAGGTTGCCGACACATACAACATCGGCGGTTTCAACGAGTGGAAGAATATCGACATCATAAAGGTAATAATAAAGACTGTTGACCGCTTGTTGGGCAACCCTGAGGGCGCATCGCTCGACCTCATCACATATGTAACCGACCGTACCGGCCACGACCTGCGCTATGCTATCGATTCTACAAAATTGCAGAAGGAACTCGGTTGGGAGCCCAGCCTGCAGTTCGAGGAGGGTATCGAAAAGACCGTGCAGTGGTACCTCGACAATCAGGAGTGGATGGACAACATCACAAGCGGTGAGTATGAGAAGTACTACGATGATATGTACAAGGGGAGATAGTTCTTTCTTTCATATAAAAAAACAGCAAGGCACAAACTTTAAAGTTTGTGCCTTACTGTTTTATACAATTAATCAGAAAATCCTTATAGCATATCCGGCTCTGATTGTTATTGTCTGGTTTGCAGAACGTCCGAACTCGTCTGTCTTTGAATTCTTGTATATGTCGGACAAACCATAGTAATAGCGGCCTTCTACAAAGAAACTGCCTATTTTTGTCTTGAGCTCGATTCCGGCTCCGCCTGTAATTCCATAATCGAATTTATTCTCAACTTCCTTGCCGTATATTGCTCTGATTGATTCTGGCCGGTCGTTGGCTTTCCATTTTCCTTCATATTTTTCATTGTCACCCAAAAAGAAACCGAACTGTGGTCCAAGATTCACGAAGAACTGTAATCCTCGCTCTTCCTTTCCCCATGAGAGGTGTGCCAGCAATGGCATTTCGATGTAACTGAGACTGCGGCTGTATCCGTTTGATGTGCCATCGTCAAAATTCTCTTCCCAACCTTTTTGTGAGAAATTGAGTTCAACCTGGGCAGCGCATATCATTCCAAAGTATTTTTCGCTTGTATATCGGGCAAAAATACCGCCGTTCATCCCCATTATGTATTTCTGGCGAATTGTAGGCTGAAAATCCATCTGGTTCAGATTAACACCACCGGTTACTCCAACCTCAAGTTTCCGGCGAGGCTGTTCTACCTGCGCGTTTACGCAAATTGCAAGCAATAGGGTGAATATTATCGTTACAGTTCTTTTCATTTGTCAAAATCTATTTTCTCAATATTGTAATCGCGTGTATAGTGGATAAAGTAAATTTTCTTGTTTACCAAGCCGCCCCAGTTGTTTACTCTCTCGAATTTGAAACCTGTCTGTACAGGCGAGAATTCAAGCTTGTTTATCTTGTTCGGCATCTCTTTGCCGTACTTGCTTGCAGCAAGAAGGAAAAAGTAACCGGTGTCATAACCCAGCATACCGTAACGGGGGTATATGTTCTGTATATTGCGATTGTACATATTTATGTATTTCTCTTGAAATCTTGAACATTCGGGCATTGAGTAATGGCTATAGAATGTTGCATAGAAATATGAGTCAAGTTCGTATAGCTGTTCACGTGTGTCTTTCGCATGTATCTGCCATTCCGGATAACCGAATAGCTTGTATTCGGGAATACGGTTCGTTTCGTCAAGTATATTGGTCTGTATGAGTGTCGGAAGCAATGTGTTCAATGTCTTTGACGATGACGATGTGGGGATAAGGAAGTTGTCTTTGTCGGCAACAAGTACTTCCCTTAACGTCCTGTCTGTTGTTTCATTGGTTCTGAAATTGCTTATCGGCAGAGTTGTATGTGCTATGCCGTTCTTGTCTAGTTCCTCTGTGAGGCTTGCAATGAATTCCTTCTTGTTTGACTTTTCTGTGTCATCGATGAAAACGACATTGGCATTAGGGAAACTCTTGACAAAGTTAGATGTGACTTCCGGTATTATATATGACTGCATTGAGTTCACTATATATACCATTGGATTACGGAAAATCTCGTCTTCTTTGCTTGTGAACGGTATTACAAGAGGTATGTTGTGCTCTTTCGCGAATTTTGCCAGTTCTTTGTTATGGTTAGGGTAGAGGGCTCCAATTATTATGTCCATTCCATTGAGGGAACCGCTGGAAAGAAGACTTTCAAGGCTTGCGTCCTTGTGACCGGAGTCGAATGTGTTGATTTCATACGAATGCCCGTTCTCTTTCAGCTCCTTTACTGCCATGAGCAATCCCTGGTAGTATTCTATCATGCGTCCTTGTTCGCTAGGTGCATAGCTGTCAAGCAAGAATGGCAGGATTACCGCAACCCTTACGATATCTTCATCATAATGTTTGTTCTGAACGGCTTCGACAGAATCATTGTACTCTTCAACTTTAATGAAGATTTCCCTATTTGACAATTCTTTCTCTGCCTTTACAGTCTCTATCACTTTTTTTGCCTCAGGAATCCTGAGTGACATGTTCTTTTTCAGTTTTCCGCGTACCAATGCCGGATTTGCAGCCTTAAGTTCTTCTTCTGTTATGCCGTATCTGGCGCAGATCTCCTCAATTTTCTCTCCTCTCTTGACCTTGTGTGTCCTTTTTATTGTCATTTCTTGTCCGGTCTCTGTTTCAGTTTTCTTTTCAAGAATTCTGCTTGCAGGGATAAGCACGACTTCACCGACACGGAAATTAGATATGGATAACCCCGGATTTGCTTCGCATATGGATTGTGGGGTAACATCATACATCTTTCCTAATCGGTACAAGGTCTCGCCACTCTTTATTGTATGGTAAACAGCTCCGTTGCGTTCCTGTTCTAGATGGTTCTCTTGTATTGCTTGTGAACCTGCTTGAGGTATCCTTAGCTCGTATCCTACCGATAACTTTGCAGCACACTCCGGATTCAGTACAATGATCTCTTCAACAGTAGTGTTGTACATCTTTGAGATGGAGTACAATGTCTGTCCCTTGCTTACTGTGTGTGTGAAGATTTTTTTCTCTTGAGCATTTGAAAAAACTGCTGCAAATATTAAGAGAACAGCGATAAGTATATTGTTGTGTCTGTTCATGTTTACTTTATGAATACCCTTATAATCCTAGTTTACTAATTCTTCGCGAAGATACAACTAATTGCCAATAAATGCAACGGGTATGTAAGTTTTGATATCAGTAATGGTGCTTAATTTGAACGGTCTGTCTTAAATGTTGCAAATGGTGCGGTTTTCTCATGAGGATTTATTAATTTTGCTTTTTATAAAGCAATAGGGATTCTTCCGTGTTGCACATAATTATATTAAAGAACATTATGAAGAAGATTCTTTTTTTATTGATAGCAGTCTCTTTAACACTGCAGCTTGTTGCTCAGGAGAGTGTCGAGGCACCTGAACCCCAGATGCAGGTAATCAACAAGGCCGGTGAGACAACCGACCTTTCGTTCGGTGACGAATATACAGGTGAGGCCCCAGTGACAATCAAGTTGCATGCCAATGCCGAAGAGGTCGAAGGCTATTCCTTGGTGTGTGCTTGGGAATTTACTAAAGATGGCAAAACTGCTCCATATCTAGTCCGTTATGATGCAGACGTGGAACTTGAGCTTAAAGAGAGCGGCACGACAATAATACAGCCACGGTTTACATATACAAGCACTTCGAACAGCGATATCGTATGGGAGTTCGGACCATATGACTACGAACCTTTCAGAGTGGTACTTGCAGAATCGAAGATAGAAGCACCTAATGCGTTTTCTCCAAACGGTGATGGGATAAATGACTATTACAATGTGTTCAATGTAAAATCCATTGTGGAGTTCAGTGCAACGATTTTTAACCGTTGGGGGCAGAAAATATATTCATGGGGAATTGATGAGATTGACTGCGAAACATGTGGCTGGGACGGTACATACAAAGGCAATCCGGTTAAAGACGGAGTATATTTTGCTGTAATAAAGGCAAAAGGTGCCGATGGTGTAACATATGAATTCCGTCGCGATGTAAATCTGTTGAGAGGATATACTGAAGAGACTTCAAGTAGTAAATAATGGCTTCTGCAGGAACTGAAAAAGGAAAAATTGAAGTTTATGGCGCACGTGTCCATAACCTTAAGAATGTTGACGTGGAGATTCCGCACGATTCTCTGACCGTTATTACCGGTCTTAGCGGTAGCGGAAAATCATCACTGGCTTTTGATACGATATTTGCCGAGGGACAGAGACGTTACCTTGAAACGTTTTCTACGTATGCCCGCAACTTCTTGGGCGGCATGGAACGCCCCGATGTTGACAAGATTACAGGCCTTAGTCCTGTGATATCCATTGAGCAGAAGACTACAAACAAGAACCCCCGTTCAACAGTTGGTACAACAACAGAGATATACGACTACATGCGTCTTCTCTTCTCGCGGGCAGCTGATGCGTATTCGTATCTTTCGGGCGAGAAGATGGTTAAATATACCGAAGAGAAGATACTGGAGCTGATACTCAATGAGTATAACGGCAAGCGCATATATATGCTTGCTCCGTTGGTGAAAGCACGCAAGGGACATTACAAGGAACTCTTCGAGCAGATGATGCGTAAGGGGTATCTTAATGTACGTATAGACGGAGAACTTTGCGAAATGACTCGTGGGATGATGCTTGAACGTTACAAGAATCATGACATTGAAGTTGTCATTGATAAGCTTGCTGTAGATGCAAAGGATACCCAACGTCTGAAACAGAGCCTTTCGACGGCTTTGTCGCAAGGCGATGGTCTTGTGATGATAATGGAGATGCCGTCTGGAACGGTGCGCCATTACAGCAAACGTCTTATGTGTCCGGTAACCGGTCTGTCATATAAGGAGCCCGACCCTCATAACTTCTCGTTCAATTCTCCGCAGGGCTTCTGTCCTAAATGCAAAGGATTGGGTGTAGTGAGCCGTGTCGATGAGGATAAGGTCGTTCCCGACCGTTCGTTATCGGTATATGACGGTGCTCTTGCACCTCTTGGCAAGTATCGCCGTTCATCTATATTCCAGCAGATTGAGGCCGTGCTAGCACGTTACGATGCCGACCTCAAGACTCCTGTCGCGGAACTGCCCGAAGAGGCACTTGATGAGATTCTTTACGGTTCTCCGGTACCTCTGAGGCTGAGCAGCTCGTCGGAAATGTTCTACGATAGCATATCGACATACGACGGTCTTGTAAAGTATATACAGCAGCAGAGGGAGTCAGGCGTGTCGGCAAAGGAGCTGCGTTGGGCGGAACAGTTCTCGGTAATGCAGGTGTGCCCTGAGTGCGGAGGAGCAAGGCTTAACAAGGAGGCTCTTCATTATCGTCTTGGCGGAAAGAATATATATGAACTGGCATCGATGGATATATCGCAGCTTCATGAGTGGCTGATCGGGATCGATGCTCTTCTAAGTGAGAAGCAGCGTGCCATTGCCGGGGAGATAGTGAAGGAAATCCAGTCGCGTATAGGCTTCCTGCTCGATGTCGGTCTGGGATATCTGTCATTGAACCGTGCTTCGGCATCGTTGTCGGGCGGTGAGGGACAGCGCATACGCCTTGCGACCCAAGTCGGCTCGCAGCTCGTCAATGTGTTCTATATACTCGATGAACCGAGCATAGGTCTTCATCCGCGTGACAATGACAGGCTTATAAATTCGCTTAAGTCGTTGCGTGACCTTGGAAATACTGTAATAGTGGTGGAGCATGACCGTGATATAATGCTTGCAGCAGATTATGTCATTGATTTAGGGCCGAAGGCCGGTCGCAAGGGCGGTGAAGTAGTCTTTGCCGGAACACCAGAGCAGATGCTCAAAGGCAGTACAATGACAGCCCGTTTCCTCAACGGTGAGGAGAAGATTGAAGTGCCTGCAAAACGACGTGAAGGCAATGGGCATTCCATAAAGATATACGGTGCAAGAGGAAATAACCTGAAGAACGTAGATGTCGAGTTTCCGCTAGGGAAACTTATATGTGTAACCGGTGTCTCCGGAGGCGGAAAATCAACGCTTGTCAACGATACTCTTCAGCCTATCCTTGCAAAGCATTTCTACCGTGCATTGCGCGAACCGCTGCCATACGACAGGATTGAGGGCATTGAACATATCGACAAGATTGTGGATGTTGACCAGTCGCCGCTCGGCCGTTCTCCACGTTCCAATCCTGCGACATATACAGGAGTATTCTCCGATATACGCAATCTCTTCGTTGATTTGCCCGAAGCGAAGATACGCGGATACAAGCCTGGGCGTTTCTCGTTCAATGTTTCTGGTGGAAGATGTGAGGCCTGTGGAGGAAACGGATACAAGACTCTGGAGATGAACTTCCTTCCTGATGTCATGGTTCCGTGCGAGGTGTGTCACGGCAAAAGGTACAACCGCGAAACGCTGGAAGTACGCTATAAGGGCAAGTCTATAGCCGATGTGCTGGACATGACAATAAACATGGCTGTAGAGTTCTTCGAAAACGTTCCTGTAATATTGAATAAGATAAAGGTTCTGCAGGATGTAGGTCTTGGCTATATCAAGCTCGGACAGCCATCGACAACTCTATCCGGAGGTGAAAGCCAAAGGGTTAAACTGGCTACTGAATTGTCGAAACGTGATACCGGCAAGACACTGTATCTGCTAGATGAGCCTACTACCGGTCTGCACTTCGAAGATATACGTGTACTCATGGGGGTGATAAACCGTCTTGTTGACAAGGGGAACACTGTTGTGATCATTGAACATAACCTTGATGTCATTAAAATGGCCGACCATATAATAGATATGGGGCCCGAAGGTGGACGTGAGGGCGGTATGGTAATTGCTACCGGCACACCGGAGGAGGTTGCAGAGATGGGGGTGGGGCATACTGCGCTGTATCTTGCAGACGAGCTATCAAGAAAATAATCAGTTTCAAATTTTAGGGGATAATAAATGGAAGCGATATTGTTTATTCTAATAGGTATAGTCAAAGGACTTCTTATAGGTTTGCTCATAGCAAGGAGCAAGCGGCATAAACTTGTTACTGAGATAGAACGTCTTAAATGGCAGCAGGAGGCCGAGAAGGCAAATTCTGAAACATTATGCAACAGCCTTAAGGTACAGCTTGAAGAGGTTAAAGCCGACAATGAGAGGCGTATGGCGCAGTCAAAGAGTGAACAAGAGGCTCATTTCGATAAATTGCTTGAGGAGAAAGAGAAATCTTGTGCCGATGCGCTTTCTGCGCAGGAAAAGAGGCATAGCGAGGCTATTGCAGCGCAGCAGGCACGTTTTGACGAGACTCTTGAAAAAGTATCGGCGCAGATGAAGAGTGCTACGGATGAAATGCTCAGGCAGCGTCAGAAAGAGTTTGCAGAATCGAGCAATACCAACATTGGGCAGATAGTGACTCCTCTTCGCGAGACTATTGAAAAAATGAAGGAAACGATGCATAACAGCACTCTCAAGCAGACAGAGATGAGCAGTGAGATGAAAGCCAATCTGGAGAATATGATGCGTCATAGCGACGCCGCAAAACAGAGTGCCGATGAACTTGCACGTGTCTTCAAGCACCGCAGCAAGGTACAAGGCGATTGGGGCGAACGCGTTCTTGATGAACTGCTTGAGTCGCAGGGGCTTACACGTGGCAGACACTACGATATACAAACGACGATACGTGATGCCGAGGGCAATACAGTAAAGTCGGACAGCGGAAGCATCATGCGTCCCGACGTTGTGCTGCACCTCGATAATAACAGAGAGATAATAATAGATTCAAAGGTATCGCTTACTGCGTTCATGGATTATGTGAATGCAGAGACGGAGGAGGAACGCCAGCAATTCTTGAAAGCGCATGTCGATAGCATACAGAAGCATGTGAAAGAACTCACGACAAAGGACTACTCGTCATATATACAGCCGCCGAAGGTGAAGATGGACTATGTGATAATGTTTGTTCCTCACACCGGTGCGCTTTGGAGCGCGCTCAATGCGCAGCCCGACCTATGGCGTAAGGCCATGGAGGCAAATGTGTTCATAGCTGATGAACAGACTTTGTTCGCGGCTCTAAGGATTGTCAGTCTCACATGGCGTCAGATAGCGCAGGCCGAGAATCATGAAAAGGTATATGCGCTCGCCAATGAGATTATCGAGCGTGTGGCAATGTTCATGGAGAAGTACAATGCAATAGGGAAGGCTATTGATAATGCTGCATCAGCTTTTGAGGACGGGAAGAAAAAGCTGATACCTGGCGGACAGAGTATTTTGAACAGTTGTGCAAAACTGGAGAAACTCGGTGCCAAGCAGAGCAAGAAACATCCATTGCCACAGATCGGTAACGTTGAGGAGGATGCCGAGTAACAGAATAAAAAAGAAAAGCGTTTTGCTTGTCTTTTCTCTGAGCGGTAAACGGGGCTCGTAACCGACGCAGTCGCTTTGCTTGCAAAGAACGGCTCACCTGCAAAAGTTGGGGGGGGCTCGTTCCGGCGGATTTCCTAATCCGCTGGCTGTGAGTATAAGCATCTCCCGATGCGAGAATAGGAGTTTCTTTTTTTCGGGATTAGGAAATCCCTATACTCAATTACAGGGGATGAATAAACATCCCCTGTGACGGGAAAATGACTGCTCTTTTTGTCCATTGGGGATGTTCTTCATCCGCGGTAATGGAAAAGTACAAATAATGGCTAATATTTCTTGTTCTTCTCGTTCCGGCGGATTTCCTAATCCGCTGGCTATGAGTGTAAGCATCTCCCGATGCGAGGAATAAGAATTCCTCTTTTTCGGGATTTGGAAATCCCTATACTCAATTACAGGGGATGAAGAACATCCCCTGTGACGGGGATTTACTCATCTCCATGCTCATGGCAGCCCAACCAAGACCTACATTCAGCAGCAGTGTAACCACAATAGGGATTGCCGAACGGAAACGCAGGTTCTGGGTATACTTCTCGCTAAGGAAGAACAAAACAGGGATAGCCAACAGAATCACGGCAAGAGCATAAGGCAGGATAAGACCCAACAATGCAAACACACATAAGAGGATAATATATCAAGCAGCCATAAATAATTGGCTCAAGTATAAAGTGCCCCAAAATTGGGAATGCGAAGTGCCAGAACATGTTTTCTACGACATCATCATTGCGTTTGGCAACCTTGTTGCCATTAGAATCCTCATATACATCATAAGGCTGACCGCCCCAATGACCAAACTTGCCCCAGAACACAATTGCCAGAACAAGACCTATCACAAACAGAGGCCAA
>JAZNSN010000055.1:0-4067 GCA_045591315.1 Bacteroidaceae bacterium | reverse complement strand
AGGCAACACATGGGCGTTTACACCACCGATATAACGATACAGAGGCATTCCGCTTGCCAAGGCTGCAGCACGCGCAATAGCCAGTGAAACTCCCAATATGGCATTGGCTCCAAGAGTACTCTTGGTTGGTGTGCCGTCAAGTTCAATCATCTTGAGGTCCAAACCCCGTTGGTCATATACATTACATCCGCGCAACACCGGTGCTATGCGTTTGCCTATGTTGGCAACGGCTTTTGACACCCCTTTGCCATTATAGCGGGATTTGTCGCCGTCACGCAACTCCAGCGCCTCATTTTCACCGGTGGATGCTCCCGACGGAACAGAAGCACGCCCTGTCACACCATTCTCCAGTACAACTTCGGCCTCGACAGTGGGGTTTCCACGTGAGTCTAAAATTTCCCTCCCTTTAATCTCTGATATCTTCATAACTGTCGGCTTTTACTATATAACACTAAGTACTATACAAACGATTGGCATGAAGGTTTGTTTTCTTTGATATACAGATTTACCCCTGCAACGCAGTGTTGCAGGAGTTTGTCCGGGATAGAGTAGGTGAAATCTACTCCAGTGGTTTTATTCTTAGCCAGAATTCAGTGTCTGTGAAATTGTTGCTTGTGTTTGTATATACTATTTTCATTATCATCTTTTCCTCATCAATGAACTCATAATTCATGACAGAGACAGTACCCTCCCATGGCTTGTTGAAATGGCTTAGAATTTTCTCACGAAACGTGTTGTCATCGACAATATCATAGCATCCTTTCTGTGCAACGAATCCGCTAATATTATTCCTGTACGGGAATAACGAGTAATAGGTATTATCATTATCATATACCTTTATAGCAGCTCCTACGTTGACATCCAACTTGCCTGCAGCATTCTGCTTTACAACGCATTGTTGCCACACGCCAACGATTGGGCATTCCACAACTTTATCTATTGTGTCAAGTCTGAATTCCACAGGCATCGTAACTGCCATACGTTCAGGCTTGTTATATATCGTACCGGGGTTCCAGCGAGGCATCTTCTTTACCACGCGAATAGCCTCTTTGTCCAGAAGGCTGTTGCCACTACTTCTAGCGAGTTCAACCTCTTTAATTTTACCGTTTTTCTCAACACTGAATCTTACAAATGCCTTTCCCTCGATTCTGTTTTCTACACATTCTTTGGGATAGCGTATATTCAATTGTAGATATTCCTTAACGGCATTCCATCCCCCTGGGAATTCGGGTTGTGATTCAGGATTACTGAAAACCATTTCATCATTTTCTTTGCTCTCCTTTTTATTCAAATTGAAGTTCACCGGCAATGTAAACATCACATTCACCGCTTCGCCTTTGTTCTTGCCGGGGTTCCAGCGAGGCATCTTCTTTACCACGCGAATAGCCTCTTTGTCGAGCAGTTGGTTACCGCTGCTCTTGAAGAGTTCAACTTTTTTGATTTTACCGTTTTTATCAACAATGAATCTTACAAATGCCCTTCCCTCTATTCCCGAAGCACTGCACTTCTTGGGATAGCGTATCTCTTTTTTCAAATAATCCATAAGAGCACGCATTCCGCCGGGGAACTCAGGTTGTTGTTCACAAACAAGCATGACATCCTTCCCCTCTGCTGGAAGATCGATTTCAAAAGGTTTATCACACTTATCCTGCGCGTGGCAAGGAATACAGAACAATGATAAAGCCGTTGCTGCAATAGCTATAAATACAATAATTCGGTTTGGTTTCATAGCTGTTAAAGTTCTCAAGTGATTTTCAAAGATAAACAGTTTTTCTTGTAATTACAATGCTTTTAAAAGGTTTTCCAAAGCATCGAGGTCTCTTGATATATATTGTCCCAAATTTTCTCCTGTGCAAAGCCACATACGGTGGCAAATGCAACGATTAGGGTTAATACAAGTTTCTTCATATAGTTTATTCAATTTTACCTTTCAATTGGTTGGTTATCGCTCCATCTCCATAACCATACCATTTATCGATAATATAACCATCGGGGGAGATGAGCACAAAGAGAGGAATGCCGCCACCATTGGCATTGTAAAGGTCATATATTCCTGTACCATCCTTGCCGTCGTTCCAATTGTACCAGGCAATGGGGTGTTTCTTCAGTGCCTCACGCCAATTGTCCACAGGTTCAATATTTACACTCACCACGCAGAGCCTGTCCTTATACATCTCGGACACCAATGCAAGCTCGGGCAATGCAGTTATACAAGGGCCACAACCGCTTGCCCAAAAATCGAGCAGAATGTATTTGCCTTTCAGTTCGGCGAGCGAATGCTTGTTGCCGTCAAGGTCGGTCAATTCACCGTCAAAAGCCTTTACCAACTCCTGCTGTTGGGGGTAAAGGATTTCATAAGCCTTCTGTGCGTCAGGGTGCGTGCGTTGTTCATCGGTCAACTTATCATACAGGCTCTTTAGTTTTTTGATACAGGAAATATTATTGTACTGACTTGCTATTGATGACAAGGATTTGAAACGGTTCATCCATACTTCATCGACAACCGTGTGCTTCATGATTTCCAAGTCGTTTTTACATATTCGCAACTGTAATTCATCGGCCTCTTTTTCTAGTTGTTTATATTTGGTAACGGCATCATTGTTTGAAGCAAGTTGCGATTTCAGGGCTTTCTTCTCCAATAGTATTTGCTCATAGCGTTTCCACTCCTTGTATGACTTTTGGCGATAGGTTGCCCAGACTGCATTTTCGGGGGCACCACCTGTAACCTTCCAGGTAAACAGCAATTTGTCCTCGCCTTCAACAAGTATGCAATCACCGGCCGAAGCCCATAGATGTGTACCCAACAAGGAGAAACCCTCGTTCATGAAACCGGCAATCATAAGCATGTCTGCACCGTCTCCCCTTGGAGCCGATTTGAAACAGAATTTACCGCCGTCCACTTTTGTTGTCCCAACGAAGAAGCCCCGTTCTCCCTCGAAAGCGAATAGTTGCAATACTGTACCGTCAGGCACATTCTTCAATATGCCCTTTATCTCATAATAATCTAGTTTGGTTGATTCAGCATCCTGTGCAAAGCCACAAACGGTGGTAAATGCAATAATGATGGTTAAAAATAGTTTTTTCATATCGTTTATTCAAATTCTACTCCAATAATAAAATAGTGTGGCGATAGTTTCATAACTTGACTACTCATATCCGCAGGTATTTTTGTCTCGCCACAGAGGCGGTATGTTTCATATTTCTCATCCCACCAGGGAGCGGCATAGAGAACAAGCGGAATGAATTTTCCCTTTTCAAAACCATCTATTATGAAAGGTCTTGTATAATAATCAAGTTTGCGATGTGATTTATCCATACGATTGTCGCGTAAACTTAACAATTTGCTGAAACATGCCATCTGTACTTTTCCGGCAACTCCAATTTGCACCCTTTGTTCCATATCCGCACCAATAGGAGTAAAACCTATCTTCAATCGTGTTGCAAGGCGGAAGATGTCATTATCCTCGTCATCGGCAATTGCCGATGCTTTTATCACTCTCTGTTCTTCCTCACTGAATTCACTTATTCGATAAATTAATTTTGCTTTATGTTGATGCGAATGTTCTTCATCCACCAAATTACCATTCACATATTCCCTTACACTGAATTCAACATACGTTGCCTTGTCTTTCAATGTCGAAATATCATAGACAAACATATTATATCCTGCCTGTTGCAACAGTGACAGACAATCGTCAAATGTCGCAACCAATTGGTAGTCTTCAAACTTTGTGTCAACACTCTTGATTTCCTGTGCAAAGCCACATACAGTGGCAAATGCAACGATTAGGGTTAAGAATAGTTTTTTCATATTATTCGATTTATCTTGAATCGGTTTAATTTTTGCAATTATAATAATATCGGCTAATAGTTTTACCCCCCTGTCTATAAATGTTAATACAATGTATAAAGCGAATGTTTATACTTATAAGACGGATAGGATGCCTATTTGTTACAATGAGCACTGACTTATTTTCTCTTCTTCGGTTCTATATTCAACTTATATACAATGTGAAGCATTCCGTATGCAGGAACAACATTGTAATATGTTTCGGTTATACCCTGTG
>JAZNSN010000054.1:0-38234 GCA_045591315.1 Bacteroidaceae bacterium | reverse complement strand
ACCTATAATAAAACAAATTTAGTGAACTGCACGCAAGCAGTTTGTGTGCAGTTTCATTAAATCTGTTTTATAAAAATGCACAGCGTGCATTGCAACGGCACCGTTGCCCGGTTTCACGAGAACCAGCCTTTTGCAATCTTTTGTCCTTCTGTTCTTCTGTCAAAAAAACATAACAGGAAAATAATTATACAATAATATGAAGAAGACTTATATTTCACCTCTTATGACAGAGGTAAACGTAGAAGCAGAGCAGATGCTTGCAGCTTCGATAAAGATGGGTAGTGAAGACCAGACAGTAGATACCTCAAAAGATGGCGGTCAGCTTGGCGGCGGCCACCGCGGTGAATGGGGCAATTTGTGGAAATAATCCACAAATTGACCTATCGGTGAGCTTTTTAGTGAATAGTCGCGGGTTGCGTGGAGTAAGTCACGCCCCGCGGGTCACTGATAAAAAAGCGAGCCAATGGGGCAACCTATGTCAAATAATAAGAAGAGAGGGGGCTTGAAATTCAAGCCCCCTCTCTTTTGATTTATATTAGGTCCCCACGAACGAAGTGGAGACACGTAGTGGCTCCTTTGATGTGCGTAGCAATAGTCGCAGGCAGCACGGGTGTAATTCGTGCCCTGCGGGATGCGATAAACGCACATCGAAAATGGGGTAACTTATGGAAATAACAAGAATAGAGAGCATTAAGCTCTCTATTCTTGTTATTTCCGGATTGCCCCATCGCGAGTTTTGCAGCCATTGGTCGCGTGAAGCATAGACGAAGTTTATGCCACGCGGGTGGCTATAGGCAAAACGAGTCAATGGGCTGATTTCTTAATAGAGAGCATTAAGCTCGCAGAGGAGCAGTAATTTGCTAACTAAGTTTATGTCGTCATTGTCGAAGTTTCACTTTAAACATAACATTTCCGCCTCTGTGTTCACGAACACAGAGGCGGAAATGTTATAGGCCTTAAACGGCTTTTTCTTAGATTTCGGCAATTACCTCAACCTCTACAAGTACATTCTTAGGCAGGGTCTTTACTGCAACGCATGAGCGTGCAGGCTTGCTTGTGAAGTACTCGGCATATACTGCGTTGAATGCAGCAAAGTCGCCCATGTCGCTGAGGAAGCATGTTGTCTTTACCACCTTGTCGAATGATGTGCCGGCCTCGGCGAGAACGGCTGCAAGGTTCTTCATTACTTGTGTTGCCTGGTCGGTGATACCCTCGGCCTCTACATTGCCTGTAGCTGGGTTGATGGGTATCTGGCCCGATGTGAACAATATGTTGCCGCAGATGATGGCCTGTGAGTATGGGCCGATTGCCTCAGGGGCGTTGCTTGTATAAACTTTCTTAAGCATAGTACTTATTATATTATTGGTTAAACTGTTTCTCTATGTTTTATTAGTCCCAGATAGTGAAGCCGGCATCCTTTATGGCTTTCTTTATCTGCTCTACATGCTCGAAGTTGCGTGTCTCAAGGCTGATGCGTATGAAGCAGCCTGTGATGGCGAGGTTGGCGTTGCTGCGCTCATGGTGCACACCAATGACGTTTCCGCCAAGCTCGGCAATGATGCTTGATATCTGCACCAGCTGGCCCGGTTTGTCGAGAAGCTCTACCTTGAGGAGTGCTGTACGGCCCGAAGTCATGAGGCCGCGCTTAACGACACGGTCGAGGATGTTTACGTCTATGTTTCCGCCCGATACTACGCATATTACCTTCTTGCCTTCGATGGGCACCTTGTCGAACATGGCTGCTGCAACGGCTACCGCTCCTGCTCCCTCGGTGATGAGCTTCTGCTTTTCGAGAAGGGTGAGGATTGCCGATGATACCTCGTCGTCGGTTACGGTTACTATCTTATCGACATACTTGCTGCAGATATCGAATGTGTTTTCGCCCGGCTGCTTCACGGCGATGCCGTCGGCGATGGTAGATACTGAATCGAGACGCTCGATATGCTTGTTGTCAACAGAGTTCTTCATGCTTGGTGCGCCTGCTGCCTGAACGCCATATACCTTTATGTTGGGGTTCAGTGACTTTATGGCAAATGCAACACCCGAAATAAGGCCGCCGCCGCCGATTGGAACGATGACTGCATCGACATCTTTCATCTGGTCGATGAGCTCAAGGCCTATGGTGCCCTGTCCTGCTATAACGTCCTCGTCGTCGAACGGGTGGATGAAGGTGTAGCCCTTCTCGTCGCGTAGCTCAATGGCGCGCTTGTAGGCATCGTCATATACTCCGGGTACAAGGCATACATCGGCTCCGTAGCCCTTTGTCGCTTCAATCTTTGAGATTGGAGCACCGTCGGGGAGGCAGATGAGTGACTTGATTCCGTTCTTTGTAGCTGCCAATGCTACGCCCTGGGCATGGTTGCCGGCAGAGCATGCGATAACACCTTTGGATTTCTCTTCTTCCGAGAGCTGGGAAATCTTGTAGTATGAACCGCGTACCTTGAACGAGCCTGTCAGCTGTAGGTTCTCCGGCTTGAGGAATATTGTTGCCTTCTTGTTTACGTTTGGTGCCGGAACGAGCTCTGTGCGTCGAATGACATCCTTCAGCACGAATGCTGCATGATAGATTTTGTCGAGTGTAAGCATAATGTTTTATGGTTATAAGCTGTTTTGTTCTTTAAAATGTATATTTCTTGTGCAAGCTGGCTTTCTGTCGCTTGCTTCATGCAAAAATACAATAATTTCGGTTATAACTATGAAACTGATGGAATTTTATTTTGGAAAGAAATTATGTATAATACAGGAGTGCAAAAATAAATGCAGCCAGGTTTTCACCTGGCTGCATTTATGTAGTTGCTAAACAATTACTTCTTCTTTCCGTTGTATTCGTCAGAAACTGTCAACTTTGCACGTCCCTTTGCGCGACGAGCTGCCAATACGCGGCGGCCATTCTTTGTAGCCATTCTCTCACGGAAACCGTGCTTGTTCTTTCTCTTTCTGTTAGAGGGTTGGAATGTTCTTTTCATCGTCTTATATTTTTATATGTTTTAGTCAAAAAGTATTTTACGCTATTCAGCGTGCAAAATTACTTCTTTTTTTTAGAATGGCAAAGATTTTGCAAGGTAATTTTGCTTCTAAACAAAAAAGAAAGCAACACGTTGCTTTCTTTTTTTGTGATTCCGAAGCGATTCGAACGCTTGACCCACGCCTTAGAAGGGCGTTGCTCTATCCAGCTGAGCTACGGAACCGACCTTTGTTGTAAAAGGTTTCCCGTTTACAGGTGCAAAGATAGTGCGTTTCTTTGGTAGTGCCAAAGATTTTTTCTCTTTTTTTACATTCGCGCTGTTCCTTAATTAATGTATTGCAGCTGTCAGCTTTTCAAGTGCCGGTACGACAATCTCGCCACGGTGCAGTTCCAGGAATCCTTTTTCCTGAAGTGCATTAAGGGATTTTGATACATTCAGGCGTGTCTCGCAAAGTATGGTGGCGAGGCGTTCCATCTTGATTGTTATGCGCTTGATGCCTCGTGGGGTCTCACAGCGTAAGGCAATGAAGTGGGCAATGCGCCCCTCGATACTGGTGGGGGTGCACTCCCAAATGTTCTGGCTCACTTTCTGCGCCTTGCGGCTAATCAGGTTCAGAAAATTGATGTTGAAGATGTTGTTTCTGGTGAAATCGCTGAAAAGATAGTGCTTTTCGATGAAAAGGATAGTGCTGTCGCCTTGTGCCTTGTACTCGCGCTTGTAGCTTGTGTTGTAGCCGAACATGGAATAGGGCTCAATGGCAAAAGGCGCTTCGAGCTCTTCGGTAATGCTGTATGTGCTGTCAGGGGCAATGCGTGTGCAGCTTGCCTTGCCTCTGGTGAGTATGGCGAAATGGTCGCATTTGTCACCGCTGCGGAAAATTATATTACCGTCGCAATACTTCTTGAATTCGAAAGTTATCTTGTCGAGTATTGCTGTAATGTCGTTTCGGCTCATGCCTTGGAAGTAGGGCAGGAGTAAAAGATTTTCGTACATATATATGCCTTTTTTATTCTATAACTTCCAATAGTGTAAAAAAGTATTCTACAGAGTGTCTTTTTTGCAAAATTTAACTTAATGCAAATCGTGGTTTATGTTGCACTGTTGCGGTTTTGTATATTGTGCAAGGTAATAGGAGGCTTTAACATCATTAAATTATGGCTCTATTGTCTATTATTGTATAAAATATTGTCTCGTTTGAAAAATATTCTATAAATTAGCAACGTACTATGTATAAACAACTGTTTTTTATATCCGAATAAGTAATAACCTATAAAACTTATAATATGAAAAAGAGACATTTACTATCTTTCGCCATTGCTCTGTTTGCAACAGGTGCTATGGCTCAGAGTGTGCCTACACACGACAAGTATGTCGATGATGGCAGGCCTGCAAACATTGTCGATGCGCTCAAGAACTGGGAGCCGGGCAAGCCTTGGAACGGCAATGCGGCTTATGTCGATGAGAACTTCTGGATTTCGCGTGTCCCGTTGAAGAACCGTTTCCGTCCGGGAGACCAGGCGAACGACAAGCTTAACGACGAAAACAACAAGAATTTCTGCTGGATGGCCCCTACCGGTGAGATGACAAAGGTGTGGGGTGCGCTGCCGCGCTATAACTTCGACGGTGACAACTTCAATATGTGGCAGTATCTTGATATCCACTCAAACTGGACAAACGGCTTCTGGCGTGTTCCCGGTGCGTTCAACGATGTTGCGCACAAGAATGGCGTAAAGACCGGCTGTACCTACTTCATCGACTGGGGTACAAGTGTGAATACAACGGATGAGCCGGGAAAGACATTGTATGATCTGGCTGTTACCGGCAGCAATTCATACGGTGACAAGTACAAATATTCGCGTAAACTCATCCAGTTCCTCAAGTATTACGGTATTGACGGTCTTTGCTTCAATCCGGAAGGTTATTGGGGAAGAACGCTCTATAATCGTTTTATCCCATTCCTTGCTGAGTGTCACAGGATAGCAAAAGAGCTGAACTGGCCTTTCCATGTAGATTGGTATGCGTTCGTAACTGATAACGGCGGCTTGAGCGATAATGGCTGTAAACTGAACTCTGAAAACGATTCATGGTTTCATCATAATAGTACCAACCAGCCTGTTACGGATGTTTATTTCCTGAACTATAACTGGAGCGAAGCCGGATTGGCAGAGAGTGCTGCAACAGCAGAGAGTTATGGCCGTTCTACATTCGATGTCTATGCCGGTTTTGATATGCAGGGACGCGGTTATGGCAAGCATGGCAATGCCGGTTGGTCGGCATTGATGCGTCAGCCTGTCAGTGTTGTTGTCTGGGGTGCGCACGACCGCAATGCGCTCTATATCTCTTCTACCGAGGGCGGTCAGAGCGACTATGCCGTGCAGAACGAGTATCAGAAGAAGCAGGAGATGCTCTTCTCCGGCGGTAACCGCAACGTGCTCAACTTGCCGGCTATAACCGACGAAAACATTACATCATCTTATAGCGACCTTGGCAAGTGGCATGGCTATGCAAGTGCTGTAATAGAACGCTCTACACTTGACGAGCTTCCTTTCGTTACACGTTTCAACTTGGGTAACGGCCGTTTCTTCAACAAAGAGGGCGTTACTACATGGAATCACAAGTGGTACAACTATGGTATGCAGGACATGCTTCCTACATGGCGCTGGTGGATTGACAACGGTGACGGCAAGAGTGTTCCTGCCGATGCTGTCGGTATAGACTTTACATACGACGATGCATGGTTTGCCGGTTCATGCCTTAAGCTGCATGGTGCTACAAACCGTTCCGATATCCGTCTTTTCGCAACAAAGTGGAATGTCGCTTCTGCTGATGACGAGTTCCGCCTTGTGTTCAAGCCAAAGGCCGCGGCATCTAATCTTGAACTTATGGTTGCAAAGGAGAATGGCGAGACGAGTTTCGCTTACATTCCCGTTGCTGGTGAAATAAAGGCCGGCGAATGGAACGAGGTTGTAATAAAAGCTTCTGAAGCCGGTTTGAAGGCCGGTGATGTAATAGGCTGTATAGGTTTTTCTGTAAAGAATACTACAGCAGCTTACGAGGTGCTTTTGGGTGAGTTCGCTTTTGTCCCTGCCGGTTTCAACGAGCAGCCTAAGGTCCCGACAATCACTCATGCCGAGGTTATGAAGCGTTTCTATAACCGTGCCGATATAAAGGTGGTATTCAACATGCCTACACCGGCTACACGCCCGGCTGAGTATGACGGCTGTCCTGTATATAATGAGGAGGTCGGTGCATGGTACTACGAGATTTATGTAAAGCAGGGCGAGGTTGAGACTCTTCTCACAACAACTACATCATGGGCTGCATACGTAGTGGATGCTACTCTCATTCCAAAGGTGAACAAGCTGCAGATTGGTGTGCGTGCAGTAGGCAAGGACGGCCGTGCAATGAGCAATATCGTATGGAGCAACGAGATAGAGGAGCCTCTTACAATGATAGAGACTCTTACCGTTGACAAGGATATTATCAAGCCGAACGAGGAGTTTACAATCGGTTTCGAGGACCCGAACCATGCTGTGGCTGACATCAAGATATACAATGCGATGACAAGTGAGCTTGTTGTAAGTGCAAACGGTGTCCTTACAATGACAACATCTCTTCCCGAAATAGGCAGCTACGATGTTGAGGTTACTACAGACGGCAAGACATTGATGAACCGCTCGCTTGTTCTTGTGACTCCTGAAGAGACAGGCCGTCTGCCGCAGATTAACAGCATATCATCCGATGTAACTGAGGTGACAAGCGGAGACAATGAGGTGAACTTCACTGCAGATATTGCAACCGGTACCGAATACAACGGTGCTCCTTGTACTGTTTCCCAGTCTCTTTACATGAGCGAGCCATATCAGTTTACTGTTGATGCCGCTATCATGAGCGAGTACACGAATACATCATTCGCACTCTGGTTCAAGGTCGAGAAGTTCGAGCATGCTTCTCTCGGAACTCTGCTCATGACAAAGGTAAACCGCAATTATGGAGGAACCTGGACTGAGAATGTTTGGGGTGAGATGTGGACTGCTATCCGTCCTAATGGTTATGGTGATGCTGCAAACATGACAAGGGCAGTGACCGGTGAAAACGAGCTCTCGCTATGTACCGATGCTCCAGCGGCAGGTGCACCTAATTATGAACATAACGAGGACTATGATATAATGTCTGATGGTTACAGTCTTATGCCCGGTGTGTGGTATCACGTTTGTGCGGTTAAGTCGGGCAAGGCATTGAAACTTTACCTTAATGGCAAGCTCATTGCAAGCGGTCAGTCACGCGGTGTGGGACCAAAGAACTGGCGCGGTGCAAAGTTCTATGTGGGTGGTTCAATGACCAACCTTGCAAGCTTGACAGGTTGGGTCGATGAGGTGCAGATATGGAGCAAGGCTCTTAGCGAGGCCGAGGTCAAGGAGGCGATGAAGGGCTATAAGACAGCTCCTGCAAACCTTGAAGGTTACTTCACATTCGAGAGTACAAAGACCGACAGCGAGGGCTATATCTACTTCCCGAACACCGGTAGAAATGCATCGGCTGTACCCGGCGGCTACATGACAACAGGTAAGGAAGAGAGCGGCAAGACTACTGACTACAAACAGAACCAGTTGACAACAACCCTCGGTGTTCCAATGCTCACCGGCAGTTTCCCGATCAACTACGAGTCTTCCAAGTGGATGATTGAGGGTGCACGTCTGAACGCTTCTACTGCTACTACGGCTAATGCTACATACAACAGCGGTGACGGCAAGTTCCCGATTACTCTTGTCGCTACAAACTCATGGGGTTCTGCAACAAAGACTATAACCGACTATATTGTTGTGACATCTATCGAAGATGTTGCCGGTGATGCAGGCTATATGGTTTATCCGAAGCCTTTTGACGGTACGGCAAATGTCCTCTTTGCTGAAGACGGACGCTTCGAGGTGGCAGTGTTTGCAGCTGACGGAAAGCTCGTTGGCAACGATGCTTACGAGGTGCGTGCAGGAGAGGTGCGTGAACTTTCTATCGCTACAATGAACAAGGGCGTTTATGTCGTTACCATCTTCAAGGAGGGCAAGGCAATACGTTCGTTCAAGATAAAGAAGTAATATCTTTGCTATATAAATGTGCAGCCGGGGTTAATAGCCCCGGCTGCTGTGTTATATCGGTTTGCTTTCTTAATAAATTTTAATCGTCTTGTCTTGCTATTGCGGTTTAGTTGCATTAATTTCGCAATTTAGAAGCATTTCGGCTTCTTGTCTTGTAATGCAGGAACGTAAGGAAAAATATGATATTCTTTCGGTCGTGGGCCCGACGGCTTGCGGAAAGACATCGCTGGCGGTGGATTTGGCGTTGGCGATCGAAGGTGCTGAGATTGTCAGTGCCGATAGCCGTCAGGTATATCGCGGAATGGATATCGGTACGGGGAAGGATGTCGCTGAATATACCCGTTGCGGAGTTACGGTGCCGTCGCACCTTATAGATATAGTCGATGCGGGGGAGAGGTACAATCTGTTCGAGTTCCAACGCGATTTCCTGGAGGCCTACGAAAGCATAAGGCAGCGTGGTGGTTTCCCGATAATGTGCGGGGGCAGCGGCATGTATGCCGAGTCGGTGCTGAAAGGCTACCGCCTGTTGCCGGTACCGGAGAATCAGGCCTTGCGCGAGCAACTGGAAGAAAAGAGCCTTGAGGAACTTACGGCAATGCTTGCACAGTACAAGGAACTGCATAACAACACGGATACCGACAGCAAGAAAAGGGCTATACGCGCAATAGAAATCGAAGAATATTATCTCAATTGTCCGGTCGAAGAGAGGGAATTCCCTAAGCTGAATTCATTGACTATAGGCGTTTCTGTCGATAGGGATATACGCAGGGCAAGGATAAGTGCCCGGTTGCACGAGAGACTGCAGAACGGAATGGTTGAAGAGGTCAAGGGCTTGCTTGATAGCGGTATTGCTCCGGACGACCTTATATATTATGGCCTTGAATATAAATACTTGACATTGTATCTGGTCGGGGCAATGGAGTATGACGAAATGGTGCATGGGCTCGAAATCGCCATACATCAGTTTGCAAAACGGCAGATGACCTGGTTCCGTGGTATGGAGAAAAGAGGGGTTGAAATAAAGTGGGTGGATGCTTCTCTTCCCAGGAATGAGCAGGTGGATATTATAAAAGCTATGTTGTATGATTGATTTGTATAACATGAACCGGCGGAGATGGGGGGTTATATATTGCCCCAGAATAGGCTCTTTGCGCCCGATGAAGAGGTGGAAGGAGATACGCGACTATATGACCGCGAAAGGTGTAGAGTTCGATATAATCCAGTCCGAGAACGATGAATCGGTAGAGCGTCAGGCGCGTATGTTTGCCGACAATGGATATGGCACAGTCGTGCTTGTTGGAGGTGACGGAGCGTTGCAGGATGCCCTGAATGGAATAATGTCGTCGCCCAACAGGAATACAGTGTCGCTTGGCATTGTCCCTAACGGTATCGCTAATGACTTTGCCCGATATTGGGGCCTTGAAACCGGGGACTATAAGGCTGCCGTTGACTGTATAATGGCTCATCGTGTACGTAAGGTGGATGTGGGATGCTGTGCATACAGTACAGAAGAAGGCGAGCAGAAACGCTATTTTATCAATGTGCTTAATATTGGCTTGTCGGCGCATATCGTGGAGCTTGCGAACAGGAAAAACGCCTTTTTCGCAAAGGCTCTGTACCGCGTGCGTGCGTTGTTGTATCTTCTGTTCAAACGTCAGAATTTCCACATGAGATTCAGACTGAACAGCCAGACAGTTGACAAGAAGTTCATGATGCTGTGTGTGGGCAACTCGCTGGGATATGGCATGACACCGAGTGCAGTGCCTTACAATGGGTGGCTGGACGTATCGGCCATAAGGATGTCGCCCTTCTTCGGCATTATTGAGGGCTTGCTCATGGTAGCAAGACGCAAGATTCTGAACTTCAAGCTGGTTGAGCCTTTCCGCATGACGGAGATGGTTATAGAAAGTGTCGGCGGTGCGCCCGTCGGTATTGACGGCCGTCCTTTCAAACCGACATTCCCCATGACTGTTACGGTAGAACCGGAGACGGTGAACCTGATAATTCCTACAAAAATAAACAAGAATAGAATATGACAATAAGAGAACTTACTTCCGGAGAGAACTTCTTTCTTCTCGCCGGTCCGTGTGTGATAGAAGGTGAAGATATGGCAATGAGAATTGCCGAGCGTATAGTAGCTATGGCTGACGAAAGGAATATACCTTATGTCTTCAAGGGTTCGTACCGCAAGGCAAACCGTTCGCGCCTTGATTCTTTTACCGGTATAGGTGACGAGAATGCTTTGAGAGTGCTCCGCAGAGTACGCGAGTCGTTCAATATTCCTGTCGTTACCGATATCCATTCGGCCGAAGAGGCCGAAATGGCTGCCGAATATGTCGATATCCTTCAAATCCCGGCATTCCTTTGCCGTCAGACCGATTTGCTTGTCGCTGCAGCAAAGACCGGGCGCATTGTCAATATCAAAAAAGGCCAGTTTCTTTCGGCTGAAGCTATGAAATTCGCTGCCGAGAAGGTGGTATCGGAGGGTGGTGCTGGTAATGTCATGCTCACAGAACGTGGCACGACATTCGGCTATCAGGACCTTGTTGTCGATTTTCGCGGTATCCCGCAGATGAAGAGTTTCGGCTATCCGGTAGTAATGGATATAACACACTCGCTACAGCAGCCTAATCAGGTTGCCGGAGTCACCGGAGGCATGCCGCAGATGATTGAGACTATCGCGAAGGCTGCGGTGGCTGTTGGTGTCGATGGCCTCTTCATAGAGACTCACGAGAATCCTGCTGTTGCCAAGAGTGACGGAGCGAATATGTTGCAGCTCGATTTGCTTGAAGGGTTGCTTGACAGGCTATTGAAGATAAGGGCGGCGGTACGTTGATTTAAAGGGTGCTCATGGCGTGTGAATAAAGAGTTGGGCTGATGTCGTTCCGGGTATATAATGCATGTAGGTTGATTCTGGGCTGGTTTCTACTGTTCCTGCTTTTGCAGGTGCCTATGGCCGTGATGGCTGAACATGGGATCAGGGCCGAAGAGAACGATACCGTGGCGTTGTCTGTTATGGAACGGCTGTATGCCGGTATTGAGGACGGAAAGTATGCTGTCGAATCGCTGTATGCCGACCTGTATGTAAAGGAGAAGGTGCAGGCGGAACGGAAGAATCTATTGCTGAACCTGATACCTGACATGACCCGTTTCGACCGCAGGGAGCAGTGCTATTTGGCAGAACTGTTCTATAAGGTACATTATATACATAATTCGCTGCCCGATGTGAAACGTGTCACTACGTTGTCAACATTCAGGCATAGCAGCGGCGAGATGGATCTGGTGCAGTCGTTCATGGTGCCAAATGTATATGGCCGCTATCTTTTCAAGGCCGAGCATCTTTCGCCTCTGTACTACAAGAATAGAAAATACTATGAATTTGAAGTGGATTCTTCCTATCTTCCTCCGGGACATACGAAGATTGACTTCAGAGCTGTATATGATAATGTGCTGCTGCTGTCGGAGGGCTGGATAGTCATTGATGACAGCGACGGTATGCCTGTGACGTTTTATGGAAAAGGCAGGAACGAACAGTGCCGCTTTTCTATTGAATGCAACATGGGAAGTTCTGCTTCTGAGCGCGCCCTGGTAAAGACAATAGACTTGTCTGTCGATTATGGGTTTGCGTTCAACAAGCTCTCGATAGATGCCAATGCAGAATTCGACTATACAAGGATACAGCCAATGCCACGAGACGGGGAATTTGAAAGGAAACTTGACATTACTCCGGAAAGCGATGGCGTTGCTTCCTCGTTGAATGGCGACAGGCTGGAGTATGTACGAAGCCATAGACGGGCACCGCTTTCGGCCGAAGATTCCCTTTTCTATATCAGTAAAGGCGTGCTTCAGGACGATGAGGCTCTAAAGGTGGAAAAGGAAGAGGCTGGACGTGACAAGAGTATAAAGGATATTCTTTGGCAGGTAGGTGACGGTGCTATCAGTAATCATAGGCTGGCATGGGGAAGCAGTGACTTGCGTATATATCCGTTGATAAGGCCATCCCATCTCTCGTACAATTCGAGTCGTGGAATCACGTATAAGTTCTCCATGAACTTCAGAACGCGTTTCTCCAAGAACTCTATTCTCAATGTCAGGCCGGTGTTGGGTTATAGCATGAAGTTAAAAGAGTTTTATTGGAGCATACGTGGCGCATTGACTTTCTTGCCGATGAAACGCGCTTCCTTTACTTTCGATATCGGGCGCGGGAGCAGTTCGTACAATAATCTGATGCTTGATGTTATAAATGCTATTCCGGCCGATTCGCTCGATTTGGACAATGTTCCCTCTGTCTATTACCGCGACTTTCATGTAAAGCCTAACTTCATGATCGAGATTGTGAACGGGCTTGAACTGAATGCCGGTGTCAACTTCTACCTCCGTACCATGAAGAATGATCTTAAAATCATGGAGTTTAACGGAATAGAACTTAGGAGGGAGTATAAACAGGTGGCTCCGCATATGCGCATTACATGGCATCCGGGAATGTATTATTACATTGATGACGGGCGAAAGGTTAATCTGGGTTCCGACAAACCCAGGTTCTCGTTGGATATAGAGCAGGGTGTCAAAGGTGTGCTTGGCTCGGTCGGCGAATATACGCGTGCCGAAGTGGATATCCAGTATAAGTACAGGGTGACGCCCGGCGGCGCACTGTATATGCGTATGGGGGCAGGAGGTTACTTCCATACCGATAATATCTATTTTGTCAATTATAATTTTCTAAAGGATAATTATATGCCTATTGACGATAATGAGGATTTTGCCGGAGAGTTTCACATGCTCGACAGGGTATGGTACAATTCTGCAAATAAATATGCAAGGATAAATGTCAGCTATGAATCTCCGTTCATTCTGTTGCAGAAACTTATACCGTCGGCATGGTTCATAAAGAACGAGGGCTTGTATGCCGGCATACTCTTCATATCTCATCTGAATCCATATACGGAATATGGCTATAGCATTGATACTCCGTATGTCAACATCGGTGTATTCGCCGGTTTTGAGAAAGCTTCTTTTCATAAAATAGGCGTGGAACTTTCGTTTTCTCTATTCCGCGACTGATGATTTCCGCATTTTTTAGCTTTTTTTAAAAAAATGGTGTGGCTTGTTTGTAATTGTATATTATAATTATTACATTTGAAGGTGTGATAAAAATTTAGTTTAATATATAATTTGTACGAGATGAGTTATTTGCGATTCGAAAAAACGCTGATGACGAACTTGGAAGAGTCGTTGCAAAAGGAGATCTTGAGGACGAACCGTTCGGGCGCCTACCACTGCTCAACTATCGTGGACTGCAACACCCGCAAGTATCATGGCTTGCTGGTTGTCCCCATTCCTGAACTTGATGACGAGAATCATGTGTTGTTGTCATCACTTGACGAGACTGTAGTACTGCATGGAGCTGAATTTAACCTCGGCTTGCACAAGTATAATGCAGACAACTTCAGTCCTAGAGGCAACAAGTACATCCGCGAGTTTGCCTGGGAGCGTGTGCCGACCACAATCTACAATGTGGGTGGCGTGTGGCTTAAGAAAGAGAAGGCTTTTGTGCATCATGAGAACAGAATCCTTATCCGTTATACTCTGCTTAAGGCCAATACTTCGGTGTCATTGCGTCTGCGTCCGTTCTGTGCTTTCCGCAGCGTGCGCGAATATACGCATGAGAACAACATTGCAGACCGTAGCTACAAGGAGGTGGAGAACGGTATAAGCATGCGTATGTATGCCGACTATCCCGACCTCTACATGCAGCTTAACAAGAAGAATGAGTTCGTCTATAAGCCCGACTGGTATCGCGGCATAGAGTATGTCAAGGAACTTGAACGCGGTTACGATTTCAACGAGGACCTTTATGTGCCCGGCTACTTCGAGGTGAAGATGAAGGCCGGCGAGAGCATTGTCTTCTCTGGCGGTGTTTCTCCGATGACAAGCCGTACCATGAAGGCTGCTTTCGAGCACGAAGAGGAAATCCGTTTCCTCCGCGACGACTTCATGAATTGCATGAAGTGTGCCGGTAACCAGTTCTTCAATGTTCAGGGGCAGCATACATATATCCTTGCCGGATATCCTTGGTTCAAGTGCCGTGCACGTGACCTCTTCGTGTCGTTGCCGGGTCTGACCCTGTCGCAGGGGAATGTCGGGGAGTTCGAACGCGTGATGAAGACTGCACGTATTGCAATCGAAGATTTTGTCAATGGCAAGCAGAGCGAATGCAAGATATATGAGATGGAGCATCCCGACGTGCTTCTATGGGCTGTATGGGCTCTTCAGCAGTATGCCAAGGAGTGCGGCATAGAGGCTTGCCGTGACAAGTACGGCGACCTGCTCATGAAGATGTACGATTTCGTTCGCAATAACCATCACAGCAATTTGCGTGTGACACAGAACGGTCTGCTGGCTACAAACGGACGCGACAAGGCTGTGACATGGATGAACTCTACAGCCAATGGCCGTCCGGTTGTTCCGCGTACTGGCTATGTTGTTGAGATAAATGCCTTGTGGTTCAATGCCCTCAAGTTCTTCGAGGAGATGGCTGTTCTAACAAACAACCACGATGTACAGACTTCATTGGTGCGTCTTATAGCGCTTGCCGGCAAGGCTTTCACAGAGGTGTTCCTTAACGAGCATGGTTATCTTTACGACTATGTCGATGGAGACTATGTCGATTGGAGCGTGCGTCCGAATATGATATTTGCAGTGGCACTCGACCATTCTCCGCTTGATTCAAAGCAGAGAAAGAAGGTGCTTGATATCGTTACCCGTGAGCTCTTGACACCGCGCGGATTACGCTCTCTGTCTCCTAAGAGCGTCGGCTATAACCCGAACTATGTTGGTCCGCAGATACAGCGTGACTACGCATATCATCAGGGTACAGCATGGCCTTGGCTAGGCGGCTTCTATTATGAGGCTTACCTCAAGATATACAAGTTGAGCGGCGTATCTTTCGTTCAGCGTCAGATGATTGGCTACGAGGATGAAATCGTGCAGCATTGTATCGGTTCTATTCCGGAGGTATTCGACGGAAACCCGCCTTTCAAGGGACGTGGCGCGGTAGCGTTTGCCATGAACGTGGCTGCTATCCTCAGAACCAGCCAGATACTAAAACAGTACGAATCTAAAATGGAGGGATAAGAGATATGAAAGTATTAATGTTCGGTTGGGAGTTTCCCCCTCATATTTCGGGCGGACTCGGTACTGCAAGTTACGGACTTACAAAAGGTTTCGTTCAGCAGGGCGACGTAGAGATCAAGTTCTGTATCCCCAAACCATACGGTGATGAGGACAACAGTTTCCTTAGGATTGTTGCGATGAACTCGGTACCTATCGTATGGAAGGATGTCAACCATGACTATGTGAACTCACGCATAGGAAAGGTTATGACACCTGAGGAGTACTATCGTTACAGGGAACATATCTACAGCGATTTCAGCTACATGCATACCAATGACTTGGGATGTATGGAATTCGCAGGCGGATACCCTGACAATCTCCACGATGAGATAAACAACTATTCGATTATTGCCGGAGTGGTGGCACGTACCGAGGAGTTCGACATAATCCACTCTCACGACTGGCTTACATATCCTGCAGGCATTCATGCGAAGCAGGTGTCGGGCAAGAAGCTTGTGATTCACGTGCATGCTACCGACTTCGACCGTAGCCGCGGTAACGTAAACCCTACAGTCTATGCAATCGAAAAGAACGGTATGGACAATGCCGATCATATTTTCTGTGTTAGTGAGCTGACACGTCAGACAGTTATACATAAGTACCACCAGAATCCCGAAAAGGTATCAACACTGCACAATGCGGTTACTCCTCTTTCGCAGGAGATTCTTGATATCGTTCCGCAGAAGATTCCTGGCGAGAAGGTCGTTACTTTCCTCGGACGTATCACAATGCAGAAGGGACCTGAATACTTTGTAGAGGCTGCGGCGCAGGTACTCAAGAAGACACGCAACATCCGTTTCTGTATGGCCGGAAGCGGTGATATGATGAACGATATGATACGTCTTGTGGCTCAGCGCGGTATCTCAGACCGTTTCCACTTCCCAGGATTCATGCGCGGGCGTCAGGTTTATGAGTGCCTGAAGGCCAGTGATGTTTATATCATGCCTTCGGTAAGTGAACCGTTCGGTATTTCACCGCTTGAGGCAATGCAGTGCGATGTGCCTTCTATCATATCCAAGCAATCGGGATGTGCCGAGATTCTCGACAAGTGTATCAAGACCGACTATTGGGATATCAATGCAATGGCCGATGCGATTTATTCTATCTGTAACAATGAATCTCTGTATGAGTACCTCAAGGTCGAGGGCCGTAAGGAGGTTGACAGCATTACATGGGAGGATGTGGCATTGAGACTGCGTAAAATGTATGAAAAAGTATTGGGTTGGTAATAATTAAAAAAGACTAATAATATGAAAACAATTTGTTTCTATTTTGAGTTGCATCAGATCAGACAGTTGAAACGTTACCGTTTCTTCGACATAGGCAGTGACCACTACTACTATGATGACTATGCAAACGAGAGCATGACAATAGAACTTGCAGAGAAATCGTATGTACCTGCATTGCAGGCTCTGCTTGAGATGATACGTGAGAGCAACGGTGCATTCAAGGTGGCTCTTTCTGTATCGGGTACAGGTCTTGAGATGCTTGAACTCTATGCGCCTCAGGTTATCGAGCTGCTCCATGAGATTAACAGAACCGGTTGCTGCGAATTCCTTTGCGAGCCTTACTCGCACGGCCTTTCATCTTTGGCATCGAAAGAGGTGTTCAAGGAGGAGGTTATGCGCCAGAACCGCAAGATAAAGGAACTCTTCGGCAAGAAGCCGAAAGTGTTGCGTAACTCTGGTCTTATCTATTCGGACGAGATTGGTGAAATGGCATCGCAGATGGGTTTCAAGGGTATGTTGTCGGAGGGTGCAAAGCACATCCTCGCATGGAAGAGCCCGCACTTCGTTTACAACTGCGCTCTTGCATCAAACCTCAAACTGTTGCTCCGCGACTATAAACTTTCTGATGATATCTCATTGCGCTTCTCTAATCCTGAATGGAGCGAGTATCCTCTCTTTGCAGAGACATATATCGATTGGATTGCTCAGTTCCCGGAAGACGAGCAGGTTATCAATATCTTCATGAACCTATCGGCTATCGGTATGGCACAGCCTTTGGAGTCGCATATCCTCGACTTCATGAAGGCTCTTCCGGCTTGTGCTGCAGCTAAGGGCATTACATTCTCTACTCCTTCAGAGATCATTGACAGCCATAAGTCTGTCGGTCCGCTTGAGGTTCCATATCCTCTTTCATGGATGGACGAGGAACGCGATGCCAGCTCATGGTTGGGCAACACCTTGCAGCGTGAGGCCTTCGATAAGCTTTACAGCGTAGCTGAGCGTATTATGCTTACCGATGACAAGAAGCTGAAGCAGGATTTCGATTATCTTCAGGCTGCTGAGAATCTTCGTTTCATGACAACAAAGCAGAACGGTATCATCACTGAGCGTTGCATATATGAATCTCCATACGATGCATTCACCAACTACATGAATATCCTCGGTGACTTCCTTGCACGTGTACGTGCACAGTACCCCGACATGGATAATGAGGAACTGGGTGCATTGCAGCAGATGATTGACAATCAGGAGGTTGAAATCATTCAGCTTGAGGCCGAAGTTGAACAGCTGAAGACAAAGCTTGCAGCCAAGACCAAGAAGGCTGCCAAGAAGGAGGAAGCTGTTGAGGAGTCTGCAGTTGAGGAGAAACCGAAGAAGAAATGCGGACGCAAGCCCAAAGCTGAGAAGTAAACGTGTTTTCTTATGAGTATTAAAGTAGCCATGACAGCATGCTGTCATGGCTACTTTATATTATAAATGCCAATGGTATGAGCATAGTCCATATATACCCAATGCCGCCCATTAGGGCGGCATTGGGTATATATGGACAACATGATGTTAGTTGTTGAACTTGCTTGTAATGACCTGCACGGGAATTTCGTTGGCTTCTCCTCCGTTTAGCTTTATGCTGCTGAGTCTTATGTCGTGCACAATCTTAAGTACATTGCCGTATGAATCGGCAGTGGTGACAACGGGGATAAGCACAACCTTGTTCCAGTCGGGGTTGCTTGCTTCCCAATTGCTGTCCTGCTCAATGCCTTCTGCATGTTCTGCATAGATTGTCTTCAGCATCTCTGAGATGTTGCTGAAAATATATTCTCCGTTTGACAAGTTGCTCAGGTATGATGTCTTGTCGTCGTTAAGACTGCTCCTGAGGAAGAACTTATACATGTCGCTCTTTCTCACCATGAGCAATGTCGGGTGCGGAGTGCCGATGCCTTCCTGGTATTTCTTGAATACAATTCTTGCAGAGTTAATGGTGTCGCTGTTCTCTATAATGTCCAATACCGGCAGTGTCACCTCTGTGAATAGTCCGGCAGGTGTCTTTATGTAAGTGTGGTTCTTTTCTGCTGCCAGTTTGTCAATATTGGTGTTCTGGAACTTGTTTATCTGTAAAACCTCTTTTCCAGAATAGAATGGTGCAGAGAGCTTGTCAATGGAGTCCGGTTCATTCTTGCTGCCTTTGATTAATCTGTCAAAACCGATGTCAATGCGTGAACGGAATATCTTGACGAGTGTACCGTCACCATGAGTGCATTTTACATATACCCCCTTGAATATGTTGTTTATAAAGGTTTCGGTGTTCGCGAAATATTTATTTCCGGTTCTTATGCCTTCGCTGTCTGTTTCATAGAATTTCTTTATAAACATGTTTCCTATGCTGTTGGGCAACTGGATGTCAATACGTCTTGTGTATCCGCCATTGATGATGCTGTCGTGCTCTGTATGGTCTATGACATTGAATACTTTCTTTGCCAACGGAGCTTCGCTGCTATCATAGAAGTCCTCTGGCGTGAGGTTTGTATAATAGGGCTTTATGTCTTCGAGAACCTTGTCGAGGGCATATACCTCGCAGCGCATGGCATTAAGCGAGTCTCCATAATATTTGTCGATATACAGGCGAAGGGTGGTGAATGTCGCGGAATCTCCAATTACGCCTTCTTCTGGGAACTCGAAATTCTCGGTACAGCCGAACTGTGTTATGAAACTGGAACTTAACGTTGAATTGTCAGTACCGTCAGTGTATTTTCCCAGATACACATCACTGGTGTTGGCAAGAATGGAGTCATTTACCATTATTGTTGCCGACTTTGCATAGAATGTGTCTGTTCTTGCTGTGATAACATCACGGTCAGGAATGATGCTGTTGCCGACTGTGTCGGTATTGTCATCACACTGCGAGAAAGTTAAAATGGCCAATGCTGCCATTATGATATAAGAGAATCTCTTCATAAGTTTCTGATTTTCAACCGTTGTTTACTGCAACTTTGCGTTCTCCTCCGAATGATGAAGGGGGCTTGCGTTACTGTTCACCAAGTATAGTGTTGTAGAAAGCATAGCATGCTTCAGGGAATTCTTCCGGGGTCTGTTTAGGAAGAATTGCCTTGCCCAATGCTTGTGCGTACTCGATGAATTCAGCAGGTATGTTGTCACCGTTGACGATTATTCCGTCGCTATTCCTTATCGCAAGCTTTATCAGTTCATTGTGTGTCGCAGGAGTTCCTATTTCTGCTATTGCATCCTCATGCATCTCCTTGCAGAGCAATTTGGACTTGAATCCTTCGGCTAGGCTTCCTTCGAATTCGTCGTCGAACAATGAAACTATTATTTTAGAATCGCGGAACGAAGGCTCGTCCTTATAAGCGTTCCTTATATACATTGGGACCAAAGCCGACATCCAACCGTTACAGTGGATTATTTCGGGACACCAACGCTGCTTCTTTACTGCCTCAATTACACCAAGGTTGAAGAATATTGTGCGTTCATCATTGTCGCTGTACTCTACACCGTTCTCGTCCTTGGTCATCAGACGGTTATGGAAGTAGTCGTCGTTCTCGATGAAATAGACCTGCATGCGTGCCGACTGGAGCGATGCGACCTTGATTATAAGCGGGTGGTCGGTATCGTCGATTATGAGGTTCATTCCCGAAAGGCGTATCACCTCATGTAGATTGTTGCGGCGTGTGTTGATAGTTCCCCAAAGCGGAGTGAAAATCCTTATCTCCTTAACTTTGTCTTGAATAGCCTGAAGCAAGCTGTGGCTTGCTGTCGCTATTTGTGATTCGGGAACAAATGGTGTAATTTCTTGAGTAATAAATAAAATCTTTTCTGCTTTCATCTCTTCTAAAAACACGAATGTAGTCCGTGCCTCGCAAAATTACAAAAAAAATGCCAATCTGGCAAATGGAGTTCCAATTTTAAAGGTTTTTATAACAAAAAGTTATCGCTTTGCAGTTTTTAACTGAAAAATAGCCTTGAACGAAGACAGAATGCTATCTTCTCAATTGTAGCATTGTCTTTTTCTGACAAAATAAATTCAAATATTTTTTCTTTTTATGGACAAATGTTTGTTACTTTGCACCTCGAAAATGCAAAGAGGTATCGTGCGGTCTGTTCTGTACACTCTTTGCACTCCCTGAAGGGTACTGCGTTTTAAGATAGAAATCAAGTTTGCGAGATGAAGGTTGTAAGTACAGTCAAGGAACTCAAGGTGTTGCTTGATTCATACAGAAGTGAGGGAAAGAGCATTGCTCTTGTGCCGACAATGGGTGCTCTGCATGCTGGCCATGCATCATTGGTTGAGCGTGCCGTAAAGGAAAACGATGTTGTAGTGGTAAGCGTTTTTGTCAATCCTACACAGTTCAATGACAAGAACGACTTGAAGAACTATCCCCGTACATTGGAAGCCGATTGCGAGCTTCTCGAAAGGGTGGGGGCTTCTATTGCTTTTGCACCTTCTGTAGAGGAAATGTATCCCAGTGAGGATACGCGGCAGTTCTCTTTCGAACCGCTCGATACGGTTATGGAGGGAGCATGCCGTCCCGGTCATTTCAACGGTGTCGCACAGATTGTGAGCAAGCTTTTCTATGCGGTAGAACCCGACAAGGCGTATTTCGGAGAGAAGGATTTCCAGCAGTTGGCAATAATACGTGAGATGGTGCGTCAGCTTGCCCTCCCTGTAGAGATTGTCGGTTGTGCGATAGTGCGTGAGAAAGACGGGCTCGCTATGAGCAGCCGAAATACGCTTCTTTCGGCTGAGGAGCGTGAACGTGCACTGGCTGTATCAAGCGCTCTTTTCAAAAGCCTTGATTATGCAAAGGCGCATTCCATTGCCGAAACAAAGGCTTTTGTGGAGGAGTGTATCGACAATACAGCCGGTCTCGATCTGGAGTATTTCCAGATTGTCGATGGCAATTCATTGCAGGAGATAAAGGAGTGGGGCGACAGCAGCTATGTTGTGGGGTGCATTGCTCTCTTCTGCGGAAAGATACGTCTGATTGATAACATTAAATACAAGGAGGATTGACAATGTTGTTGCAAATGCTCAAATCGAAGATTCATTGTGCTACGGTTACAGAGGCTAACCTTCATTATATGGGCAGCATAACAATTGATGAGGCTCTTATGGAGGCTGCCGGCATGCTTGAAGGCGAACAGGTGCATGTGGTGAACAACAGTAACGGTGAACGTATTGTTACATATATAATAAAAGGTGAACGCGGTTCAGGTGTAATCTGCCTCAACGGCGCAGCGGCACATAAGTTCCAGCCGGGCGATGTGGCTATAATAATGGCCTATGCGTCCATGACTCCGGAGGAGGCCGCGGTCTTCAAACCGAAAGTTATTATACCGGACAGGCACAATCGGATATGACAGATAAAAAAATCAGGAGACCTCAAAGTCTCCTGATTTTTTTATCTGTCATATTGTTACTCCAGCACTACCAGTGCTGCGCCGTCGGCAACAGTGTCGCCTTTGGCTACCTGTATTGCAACAACCTTGCCGTCACGGTCGGGATTGATGTTGTTCTCCATTTTCATGGCTTCAAGCACTACTACGGTATCGCCTTTCTTTACGGTATCGCCTACCTTTACCTTCACGTCAATGATTACGCCGGGCAATGGTGTCTTTATGGCATTGCCGCTTACAGGAGCTCCCGCTGGTGCAGCTGCCGGAGCTGCTGTCGTAACCGGCTTTGCAGCGACGGGCTGTACCTTTACAACCGGCTTCTCTTCAACCGGCTTTTCCCACTCTACGGTATATTCGGTTCCGTTTACAGTAACCCTTGCTGTTGTGTCGTTCACCTCATTTACAGCAACCTCGTACTTGTTGCCCTCTATTGTATATTTGTACTCTTTCATGGCTTTCTCTTATTTATTAAGGTTGTTCCAATGTCTGTTCACGTATGTTATAGTAAGCACGCCGCTTTCGTTGTCGTGTACGTTGTCGCCCATGTATGCTGCCAATGCCATTGATATGGCAGCAACTGTAGCACCGTCAATTTTCTTGTTATCTTCCATAATGCATTTTTTAGAGTGGAATATTACCATGTTTCTTCTTCGGCAGTTCCTGACGCTTGCTTTCAAGCTGTGCAAGAGCACGGATAATGCGGAATCTTGTGTTGCGCGGCTCAATCACATCGTCGATGTAGCCATATTTTGCAGCCTGGTAGGGATTTGCAAAGAGACGGTTGTACTCGGCCTCTTTCTCGGCGATGAAAGCCTTCGGGTCTTCGGTCTCCTTTGCCTCCTTTGCATAAAGCACCTCGGCTGCTCCGGCCGCACCCATGACTGCAATCTCAGCACTAGGCCAAGCGTAGTTGAGGTCGGCACGCAACTGCTTGCAGGCCATGACGATGTGTGAACCGCCGTATGACTTGCGCAGTGTTACAGTTACCTTTGGTACAGTAGCCTCGCCGAATGCGTAAAGAAGCTTTGCGCCGTGAAGTATGACTGCGTTGTACTCCTGTGCTGTTCCCGGCAAGAATCCAGGCACATCCACAAGTGTCACAAGCGGAATGTTGAAGGCATCGCAGAATCTTACGAAACGTGCACCCTTGCGTGAAGAGTTGCAATCGAGCACGCCTGCATACTTGCATGGCTGGTTGGCTACAATGCCTACCGATTTACCGTTCATTCTTGCGAAGCCTACGATTATGTTCTGTGCATAGTCGCGGTGCACCTCCAGGAACTCGCCGTTATCTACAACTTCGGCAATGACACGGTACATGTCGTATGCCTGGTTCGGGTTATCGGGAATTATGGTGTTGAGAATGTCGCTTGTGCGGTTGATAGGGTCGTTGCACGGAACATCGGGAACGCTCTCCATGTTGTTCTGCGGAATGTAGCTCATGAGCTTGCGTATCAGAGCAAGGCCCTCTTCTTCGGTCTGCGCCGTGAAGTGTGTTACACCCGACTTGCTCGCATGAACGCTTGCACCTCCCAACTCCTCCTGTGTGACAACTTCGCCCAATACGGTCTTTACAACCTTAGGGCCGGTGAGGAACATGTATGCTGTGCCTTCCATCATTATGGTGAAGTCGGTGAGTGCCGGTGAATATACGGCACCGCCGGCGCATGGGCCGAAAATACCCGAAATCTGCGGAACTACGCCCGATGCCATGATGTTGCGCTGGAATATCTCTGCATATCCGGCAAGGGCATTGATGCCTTCCTGGATACGTGCACCGCCGCTGTCGTTGATTCCGATTACCGGTGCACCAACCTTCATTGCCATGTCCATGACCTTGCATATCTTCTGCGCCATGGTCTCGCTCAATGAACCTCCTGTTACAGTGAAGTCCTGTGCGAACACATAGACCAAGCGTCCTTCGATTGTTCCGCAGCCGACAACAACACCGTCACCCAGGAACTGTTTCTTCTCCTGTCCGAAGTTTGTGCATCTGTGTGTAACGAACATGTCCATCTCTTCGAAACTGCCTTTGTCGAGCAGCATGTCTATGCGTTCGCGTGCAGTGTATTTGCCGCGTTCGTGCTGTTTCTCGATGGCTTTTTCTCCGCCGCCCAGACGTGCCTTTGCACGAAGGGCAACCAGCTCTTTGATTTTTTCAAATTGCTTGCTCATAATATCTGTTTTATGTTGTCTCCCGAATTATTCCTCGCAAAGCTCTGTAAGCACGCCCTTTGTTGCTTTTGGGTGAAGGAATGCAATCTTCAACCCTTCGGCACCGGCACGTGGAGCTTTGTCGATAGTTCGTACCTCTTTCTCTTCGCACTCGGCAAGTGCATTGGCTACTCCATCTTCGACCTTGTATGCGATGTGGTGTATCCCCTCGCCACGGTTCTCGATGAACTTTGCTATTGTGCTGTCGGGCGATGTAGCTTCAAGAAGCTCGATTTTTGTCTCTCCTACCTTGAGGAACGCAGTGCGTACCTTCTGGTCCTCTACAGTCTCTATGTTATAGCACTCGAAGCCCAATACTTGTTCATAGTACGGCAATGACTCTTCGATGCTCTTTACTGCTATGCCTAGATGCTCAATCTTTGAAATTTTCATGTTTCCAACGATTTAATACAAATTTATAAATAAAAACCTTTAGGTTTACATTATATTTTCGCGCTTTATCGCAATGATAGTGCCAACGAGCAAGATATGAAACTTGTTTCAATATTTTGCAGCGAGTGCAGCCTATTTTCGCGCGTTAGCGCAAAGATAGCCAAATAAACCGATTTGCCTTGTTTTTTGCCTTTTTTTTTGCGTCCTTTCGCTGCTCTTTAAAAACGGTGTTGTCCGGGTATTGTCATGATACGGTTCAATGTGTCTTTGATTTATGATTTTTGTTCATTTTGTTCAAAATGTTGTGTATTTGTAAAACAAACTCACCTCCGAATGCTGTAATGTTGCATCTTTTTAGTATCTTCGCGCTATAAAACAACAGACATCAAGTCTGTACTAAAACAATATCTTATGAAAAAGACATTAGTAGATCTTTTTGAAGAATCGGTAAAGTTGTATCCGAACAATACATTCCTTCTTGAGAAGACTGACAAGAAGGAGGGTTACAAGCCTACAACTTACACTCAAGTCAAAGATTTGGTTTATCGTCTTGGCGCCGGCTATCAGGCTCTCGGTATAAAGAAAGGCGACAATATGGCTCTCCTCAGCGAGGGCTGCAACATGTGGGTCATAGGTGAGTTGGCTATGTTCTATGCAGGTGCGGTGAACGTTCCTCTTTCAATAAAGCTCGAAGAGAGCAATGACCTCCTGTTCCGTCTTGTGCATGGCGATGTGAAGTATATTCTGGTATCGAACTATCAGTTGAGAAAGATACGCGCAATCAAGGACAAGCTCACCGAAGTGAAGAAGGTTATTGTCTTCGGCAACGCCGGGGAGTTGCAGGAGGGCGAGATACATGTTGATGAAGTCTTTAAGATGGGTGACGAATTCCTTGCTTCACATTCTATGGAGGAGTTTCTTTCTGTAGGCCGCTCTCTTGTGAACGACGATATAGCAACAATTACATATACAAGCGGTACTACAGCCGACCCTAAGGGCGTTGTGCTTACTCACCGCAACTATACTGCGAATGTGGAGCAGGCGCTCACGCTTGTGCATATCGACGAGACATGGCGTACGCTTATAATCCTTCCGCTTGACCACTGTTTTGCTCATGTTGTCGGTTTCTATATAATGATGTCGAAGGGTGCAACCGCAGCGACAGTGCAAGTGGGCCGTACAGGTCTTGAGACTCTGAAGAATATTCCGCTCAATATAAAAGAGGTGCGTCCTCACTTCATTCTCTCGGTTCCTTCTTTGGCTAAGACATTCAAGAAGAATATCGAGGGCGCAATACATGCAAAGGGTAAGTTTACAGAGACTCTCTTTAACTGGGGTATGGCAGTGCGCCAGAAATACTATGGCGAGAGCAGTCTCGACTCAAAGGGAATGCGCATCTTCCTCAAGCCGTTGGTCGCTCTCTTCGACAAGCTTATCTTCTCAAAGGTACGTGCGAACTTCGGTGGTGAGTTGCGTTTCTTCGTGGGCGGCGGTGCTCTTCTCGATAAGGAGTTGCAGAACTTCTATCTCGGTGTAGGCATGCCGATGTATCAGGGATACGGCCTTTCTGAGGCTACACCGGTAATCTCTTCCAACGGTCCAGAACTCTACCGTTTCGGTTCAAGCGGAAAGCTTGTGAAGCCAATCGAACTAAAAATATGCGATGCCGACGGCAAGGAACTGCCTACAGGTGAGCTGGGTGAAATCGTTGTGAAGGGCGAGAATGTCATGGCCGGTTACTGGAAGAACCCTGTTTCTACAGCAGAGACCGTTCGTGACGGTTATCTGTACACCGGTGACCTCGGCTACATGTCCGAAGAAGGTCTGCTCTATGTAAAGGGTCGCTTCAAGAGCCTTCTTATTTCAAGCGACGGTGAGAAGTACAGTCCGGAGGGTATCGAGGAGGCATTCGTAAGCCTTTGTCCTACAATAGACCAGGTTATCCTTTATAACAACCAGTCTCCATACACTATCGCGCTTCTTGTTCCTAACAAGGATATCATCAAGCGTTCGCTTGAGGCTAAGGGCCTTGACCTCTCTACCGAGGAGGGCCGCAAGGCTGCGTGCGACCTTGTAAAGGCCGATGTCGATATGTTCAAGAAGGGCGGCGAGCATGCAGGCATGTTCCCAGAACGATGGTTGCCGAGCTGCTTCGCTATTCTGCCTGAGGCTTTCACAGAGCAGAACGGTATGATGAACAGTACCATGAAGGTTGTGCGCGGAAAGGTCGAGAAGTTCTATCAGGAGCGTATTGACATTCTATATACGGCCGAAGGCAAGAATCTTTATGAGCAGCATAATCTGGATGCTTTCAAATAAGATTGTTCAGAACAAACTTATGGGTTATACGACAAGGGTGGCGAATGCCATCCTTGTTTTGTTAAAGTGTGTTGTCTGTTAAACCTTCTTGCAATATGGCAGTCAAACAAGCAGAAACCGATTTTGACAAACCATAAAATTAGAAGTATGAAGACAAGAATCCTGTTCGTCGCGCTTTTTGTTGCAATGGCATCTTTTGCAACTGCGCAGGAAAAGAAGAAATGTGACAAACCTACTCCGGAACAACGTATAGAGTTCCGCGTAAAGAGAATGCAGCAGAAGTTGATGCTCGATGACAAGAAGAGTGCTGAGTTTGCGGCTTTGTATAAGGAGTATCTTACGGAGATGACGGCATGCCGTCCTAAGATAACTCGTGGCAAGGAATTGAGCGATGCCGAGATAAAAGGAAATATCGAGGCACGCATGGATGCAAGACAGAAGGCTCTTGATGTTGAGAAGAAGTACTATGGCAAGCTTTCCAAGGTGCTGAATGCAAAGCAGCTTCAAGTAGTGTTCGGCGAAAAGCAAGGCTTCAAGAAGGGCGGTGACAAGAAGTTTGTACCCCGTAAGGGCAAGCCAGGTGACAAAGGAGGCAAGAGGGAGTTCAAGCCGGGAGTAAAAACCGATTGCAAGAAGTAATGTGCCGTCATGGCACTTCAGTGCTTGAAATGTGTACATATTATAAATGACTAAGGAGCGTTTAAAAGAACGCTCCTTAGTCATTTATTACATATTGGCCCATATGTTCTCCCAATCATTGCGATGTCTGTTGCTCAAGGCCTCCTCTTCATCAACATAATCGTCATCGCTTCCTCCGGCAATAATTCCGCTTGTGCATATTATATATGACGGCAGAACATCATATTCGTGAATCTCTGGTGAAAAATAGTCTTTCTTAGTCCTTGTCATATCTTGGTTTCTCTTTTGATTCTTTGTTGTTATAATCGGGTTAAATGTCTTTACTTTATTAATATTTTTTTGCCGTCAATTATATATATACCCTTTGTCGGGTTGTCTATCTTGCGGCCTTGCAGGTCGTAAACACCTTTTGCCTTTCCGCTTTCACCTATCACTTCGTCAATGCCTGTCGTGTCGTGTCCGGTTCCTCCTATGGCAAACGAATAACCGCTTGCGGAAATTGCGGCAGTCGGGTAGCACAGCCATGCGCGGTGCGATTGGTTGATGAACAGTTTTTTCTCTGTAGAAATATAGGTGATGCCGCGTTCTGCAGCACTCTTCATTGTAACCTTATACATTCCTACCTCGCCATTCTTTTTGGAAAGAATCTGGTGTGTATATCCATCTGCTTCGCTGATGAATCTTGCATCGTGTGTACCGTCGAGCCAGTTGCTGTTCCTCAGTTTTGCAATTTCTTCCTTCAGCTCATCGCTCTTTAAGGTGCCATCTGACTCTTTCTCATCATCAGCATTATAGTTGATGGGGAAGTAGTGTACACCGGCAATACCTTTGATAATTACCGGCAGGCCTGCAGGTATTATGCCGCATCCGATAGGCATAAGGTTATAGACTGGTGTGCCATCGGCAAATGCCTCGTAGTCGGTGACCCTCAAATGGTTGCCGTCGGCAACCTCCCTTCCGGTCAGTATGTAGGCTGTAATTCCTTCAGGGATTTCCAATTCAACCGGCACGCAAAGTGATGTTACGTTTGCTGCTGAGATTTCCAGCGGCAACTCTGTTACAACCTCAATAGCCCAGTCGTGCTTGTTGCTGAAAGTCGGGTTTGCAACACCCGTAGCGTTTGTGACATTGTCGCACAGATAGTGCGTGTTGTTGAACGCAAGGGCATAGTAACCGTCTGCATCTGTCTTGGATGTGTGTATGAATACGCTCTGTGAATAATATCCGTCATTCTCGTGTGGGTACTTGTCGTCAAGGCTGTATTCCAGACAAGGATAGTTGGCATTCTGGAATCCGGTTCCGTCATGCTCCAGATAACGTCCTGTGCTGAACATCAGTATGTTTGCATCACCATCGTGTTCACCGGCCTTTGCATATAGTATTGACTTTGCTGCTACATCATCAATGATATCGCCGTTTCCGTCTGTCATGGTACCCATGACAATCGTACCGCCGTCGATAGTCGAAGTGATGTAGTTACGCGACAGGCGTCCGCGCAAGCGGTAGTAGTAACCGGTTGGCGGGTCATTGAGGTGGAAGTTGGGGAAGTGAGCGCTAAGGCTGGTTATCAAGTCATCAAGCTCGGTCGATGTGCCGGCAAGGTATTCCTCAGCCATTTTGGCAGGTCCTTTCTCAAACACCTTGGTGGCCTCCTCAAACAGTCCGTCAAAACCGTTCTTTGTAAGGCTGTTTGCTTCCTCGTAATGGTATTTACCCAAAATGGTTTTTGTAGGGTCGTAGTTGTTATAGTATTCGTATGCCTGTTTATATACCTCTCCAAAATTTGCGAGGGACTCCACGAATGCCATATGTTCGCTGTTGTCGGCATCAAGGTCATAGACCTGTGCTGATGTTCCTACATAGGTGAAGTACCAGGCTGCGTTTTGGTTACTTTCTGTGGTTGGGCGCACATTTACGATGCTCAACTCTTCGTACTCGTTTATTGCCAAATAGTCAGGCGCATTGTACAGTCGCACAGCATATGCTTCAACGGCACTTTCGTATAATGTTTCCCAATCAGTAACCGATTCGGCACTTGCATGCTGTGCATCCATAAGAAGTACTTTTCCTATAGTGCTTTTAATCTCGGCAGCATTCATCGGTTCCATTACAGTAGTTTGCAGGCTGTAATTTACGAACCACTGGCGCATATCCCAATAGTTGGCTTCAGCTGTTGCAAAATCTGCTGTATGTTCGTCGCATTCAATTGCAAGGTCCGCCGAATACCCATCCTCCCAGGCCGATGATATGATGAACATAGGGCTGCATTTTGAGTCCTTGAACGCATAGAGTGCATCAGCAAGGAGAAGGCCTCTTTCGTATTTTGCAGCGTCGTCATTAGTGTCTTCCAACTCCTTGAACGAAATATACGACTCTTCCAGTGCAACGTACTTGTCATAGCGGTATTGCCCGACTTCGGGTGTCTCGCCCTGTTTGGCAACCTTACCATTCGCGGTAGTGTTGTTGTCGAGATAATATTTTGCCTCAAGAGCAACAAGTTTCGATGCATAACTTTTTATCTCATCGGCATACAGAGCTGTGCCATAGAAGCCCTTAATAGCGGTCACGCATAACTCGACATCTTTGTTGTAGGGCAAAACGTAGAATTCCGAAATAGTAAATGCCTTGTCACCTACATTCACGCTGTTTACCTCAAAGCGCAAATGCTTGTATGCCGTACACTCTATAAGGTCCGAGAAATAGAACATCTCATCGGTCATCATTGTCTTTACGTCGGTTATCTTGTTGAACGTGTTTCCGTCATTGCTACCATAAACAGAAATATCTATAGGACGGCCATCAGCTCTCTGCAGGTTTGCTTTAATGTAGAAATAGAATTGTGTGACGGAATTCCCATCCATGTCAGCTTGCAGATAATGTGGTTCGCTTATTGAATTTTCAGTTGTCGTATAGCTTGTAGTATATGAACCATCGATAAGTTCGCAGGTTGTTGTGCCGTCGGCAGCAGGGGCATTGCTTGTATAATATATACAGGCATCCTGTACGAGGCCTTCGTTCTCCTGCAGATAGTAGGGATATTGCCATGCCATGTTTGCAGCAAGTGCATAGAAATCATCTTTGATTTCAACGTCAACAACAGGGGTTATTATCCATTTTGTGCCTTCGTCGCTATTGCCCGAGACTGCCTTTACGACTTTTTTGTCCTCTTGGGTGAGGCATAGATAAGCATCGGGTAAATCGACGGAGCGGAAATATACTGTAGCCGAGACGAGTGTCGTGTTCTCACCGCTGCCTTCGGTTTTCGATTCAATGATGGCAACTTCCCATACGCCGGCCTTATTTATATCGGTGACCATTCCAACGTTGCTTCCGTCGGCACTTTTCGGCGCAGCCACGTATGCGTTGGATGCCTCATTGTATATCGAGAAGAACTCGCCCTCTACATTGACCAGTTTCCAGACATTGGTATGTGTTGTCTGTACACCATTTACGGTGAGTGAGGTTGAGTTTGTCGAAAGGTATCTCGACTGGTCGCGGTAGTTCTGTATCTCGGCAAAGTTTATGATAGCCTGGTAACCTTCTTTATATTTGTTTAATATGTTGTTTGCCTCGGTAATGTCGTTGACCGTCTGTGAGAGGCTTCCGTGATTCCTTTCATTGATAGAAGTGCCCCAATAAAGAAGTCCCGCTAATCCACCAGTGCCGTTTTTAAGGTTTTCTTTGTAGTAACCGCCTGTTATGCCCGACCAGAAACCGTTACCCCAACCCTCTGTGGCGTCAACTGCATTCCAGGCATCATCAATAAGTTGGGTCAGCCCCATTATGGTAGCGAAGTCCTTTATCTGAATAAATTCCCACAAAGAGTTGTCGTTGCTACCAAGAAAGTAGTCGACTTTGGCTGTGGTGGGGTTGTAGTGTAAGGCGTCGGACGCGGCGGCGTTGCCCGAATGGGAGATGTAGTATTTCTCGTCTCCTTGCTCTTTTATATAAAATGTCTCGCCTGTCTCATTCCATTTGTCGGGCCCGGCACACACAAGTGAAGTCCCGCTCGAGTAGTTCTTTATGTACAATGGGGCAGTTGCATCTTTTGAACCGTTCAAGCCTGTAAAATAGAACATGTTGTCGGAGTCGAGTCCGGCCGTGGTCTTTCCATCATCCGAGATTGTTCCTTCGGTCAATGTCATATTGAACTTGCTGCCTACGTATTTGAGGAACTTGCCGGTTTCCACGTTTCTTATGACATACCATGTGGCGTTGTTCTTCTCTGTAGTGTTGTTTGCGTTGGTGGTTGAGACTGTGACCTGTGCAACCGCCACTTGTGATAATAGGCAAACGGCTGCCATGATTAGCAACATGTATAGTTTTTTCATAATTTTTAGGTGGTTCTAAAAGGGAAATAATTCCTTTTTGTCTATAAAAAAAGTCCTTATGTAGAAAGGGATTGCAAAGTTATAACTATCTGTTTTTATGTGCAAGTAATTTATGTATCATTTCTGTCAAAATGTGATATTTATTTTCGGGGGGGGGTAATTTTGTTAGTAAAAACGCTGTTTTTAGGACAAAATGTTAGAATATTGGAGGCTATGTGTTGTTTTGTTGTCAAAATGTTAAGGCAGAAACCTTTGTGTAGAAAAATTTAAACGCCTATCCGTTGCGTCTTTGTTGTAATGATGTCGGTGTCTTGTGGTTCGGTGATGAAAAAGCCCCACCTGCGTGCAGGTAGGGCGAATATCTTTGGTGTATTTGCGGTTGTTTACAGTTCTACGAGTATTCTTGCATTAATCTGTCGGCCAGTAAGGTAGTTTGGCACAGCGTAGTTGTTGTTGCTTACATCGCTTACCCAATAGTATGAGTTGACGTTGCTTATATCAAGAAGGTTGAAGGCGTCTATGCCAAGCCATATGTTCTTGAAATATTTGCGAAGTCCGCTCTTGATGCTTCTGTCTTCGTTGTCAAGCAATCTGTATGACATGCCAATATCTACGCGTTTATATGCAGGAGCTCTGAATGCCTGTTTTTCACGTCCGGTATGTGGCGGTCCGAAAGGAAGGCCATCGGCATATGTGGCTTGCAGGCTCATCTTCCATTTGTCGGTCCCTGGAAAATAGTCGGTGAAGTAGAGCGAGGCGTTATAGCGGCTGCTTGTAGGGCGTGGAATCCATTCTCCGCCTTTGATTTTCTCTTTTGTCTCCATTATCGAGAGGGTTATCCAGGAATCGGTTCCGGGAACGAATTCACCGAACAGTTTCATGTCTATTCCTGCTGCATATCCTTTTGCACAGTTTTCTCCGTAATAGACTATGCGTACGTTGTCTATGTTGTAAGGAATGAGATTGTCGAGTTTCTTGTAATATGCTTCGGCTGTAAACTTGAATGGACGGCCAAGCATTTCAAAGTGATAGTCGCATCCGAGTACCAGTTGCATCGAGCGTTGTGACTTTATATTCTTGTTCAATACAACGGTTGCAATGCCGTCAATAACGGTGGTGTCACGCATCTCCTTGTAGAATGGCGTCTGGTAGTACACTCCGGCTGCAAGACGGAACGTGAGGTCCTTGTTGAAGCTAGGAATGAGACCGATGCTTGCGCGGGGCGACACGATGGTCTCTTTGTTCCAGTCCCATCGCGACACTCGCACTCCTGCATTGAGCGACACGACGCCCCAATTGCATGAGAACTTGTATGTGTCCTGTGCGTATATGCTGAAGTGATTGCTGCTTCCTTGTGTCTTTGATACCAGATTATAGACCGGGCGCAAGGTGTTCCCGTTCGGTATGTTGTACCCTACGGAGTCCCGCAGTTCCCATTCGCGGCGGTTGTCGTCGAAATTCTCATTTTTCCACTCAATGCCCCAACGTATGTCGTGCGCTTTCAGATAGTGCTTGCCTATAAAAGAAACCGTCTTTATATCGGCGTCGAGGTAGTTGCGGGCATGCTCTCTATAGCCTCCTACGCCCATGTTCTCGCTTGTTGTTATTTCGTTCAGCCAATATTCGCCCAGAATGTCGTATGTCTCCTCTTCTTTTGTCTTGAACATAGATGTCTGCAGAGTGAACTGGTGATATTCGTTCGGGGTAAAGTTCAAGGATGCTGCTCCGAACGCAGTGCGGAACAGGTCGGTTTCCCAGCCTCCGAAATAGACCTTGAATTCTTTTGCGTCCTCAAGTGTTCCGAAAGTGGTTGTTCTGTCGGTCGGAGTGAATTTGTATTCGTTGTTGGCAATGTTTGCAATGACGCTTAGATTGAGTTTGTCGGTTATGCGCCAGTCAATGAATGCCTGGTAATCCAGGAACTTCGGCTCATATTCGCCTTTTGTGTCGAGCGTTCCCAAAAGGTACTGATTGCTCTTGTATCGTATTGAGTTCGATATGCTTATCTTGCTGTTTCCCCAGCCTGCATATATGCTTCCGCCGAGCATGCTTGCCGAAATGGTGCTTTCAAATTCGCGTGGTTTGCGGTATGTGATATCGAGTACCGATGACATCTTGTCGCCGTACTTGGCTTCGAATCCTCCTGTTGAGAATGAGATGGCTCCTACCATATCGGGGTTGAGGAAGCTCAATCCTTCCTGCTGTCCGGCTCTGATGAGCAACGGACGGTAAACCTCTATTCCGTTTACATATACACTGTTTTCGTCAAAGTTTCCGCCACGTACGTTGTATTGCGAGCTTAGTTCGTTGTGAGAACTGACTCCGGCCTGCGACTTTATGATATCCTCAACGCTGTTCCCGCTTGCCGAGGGCTGAAGGCGCATCTGCTCCGGAATCTCGATTTTCTGTGTTCCGCCCATCTGGCGTTCCTTGTCAACAATCTCTACTGCCTGGAGCGCAAAATCGACTGATGGCAGCATGACATTGACAATGAGTGTGTCCTTGGGATTCTTGAATGTGCGTTTGCGTGTCTGGTAGCCAATCATCGAGTATGCAATCACCAGACTGTCCTTGCTCTCGCATGTGAGGGTATAGTTTCCTCTCAGGTCGGCAGTTGTGCCGGCGAGCCCGCCAACTACGCTTATGTTGGCAATCTCAATCGGTTTGTGGTTTTCGTCGGTAACACGTCCTTTGATGGTAACTCTCTGAGCCATGACGCAAGTTGCCATCATAATAACTATAGTTGTTAGAAAGAATCTGTTTTTCATCTATTCGCTTTTATCGTGTTCGTCTGCTGCTGCAGGAACGGAATGTGTATATATAAATTTATAACGCGCTTTTTCCCCTAAACGTATATTGAACGTAGAATTTTATTTATCCAGTTCCATTTGAAGTGGTACCAGCGTAGGGTGCCTACCTGCTTCCCTCCATAGTTGAGCAGTGTGCTGATGAAATTTCTGTGCAGGCGTGACAATGCTCTGGCCTCAAGGAATTCAAAGTGGGCATATCCTTTCTGGTATGCGTCAGTCAGGGCTGCCCATATTGCCATTATTCCGGGGAACTGCATGGGGTATCTTTTTCTCAGACCGCAACTGTATGACAGGTTTGCGCGTTCCTTGTCGTATAAGCAAATGGAACTTCCAATTGTCTTTCCTCTGTAGCATACAATGAACAGCCTTGCCTTGTCTGATAATGTGCCGTCGCTATTGTATAGCATGGACATCAGTGCTTTTGTACCAGGAAGCCGGCGTCTTGTCTTGCTCATATAATAGTTCTTGAGGAGCTGCACTCCTTCTCTTATCTCTTCCTCTGTTGCCGCCTGCCTGTATGTGACTCCATTGCTCTCGGCTCTGCGTATATGAGCACGGTAAGAGCGTGTCAGTCTTTCCTGCGGTGACTTGCTGTGCAGGGATATGTACATGCGCTGGTCGCGTATCGGTACAAAATTATGTTTGCTGAATGTGCTGTATGCGAATCGTGAGTCTTCGATGTTCTGTACTTCTATAAAGGTGTGGTGGAAGTCGAACATGTCGAATACCTTTTCAATAAATAGGGAAAAGACTTTCTCCCGATCGCTGCATTCATTGCTATATACTCCTTCACCGAGTATCGAGTACCAGAAACTGAGTACAGGCGGAATGATGCGTATGTCCCTTCTCTTTGCAATAAGCAGGTGTCCGGTTTCGTTGTTATTCTCGTCGTATGCAACAAGCATATATGGCTTGCATCCATTGCTCTTCTCTAGGACTTTGAACATGTGCGCTGAATGTATTGCCGAACCTTCAATCAGTTCAGGCAATTCTCCGCTACGTGTATAGATTTCGATACGCATTGTCCAGGTTCAAAAGTTTTGGTTTGTAAAGTTAGTGAAAAAGAAATAATATTGTATCTTCGCGTAGCGAAATATTTGCTCCGGGCTGCGATGCTTCTGTATTGCTCCTTGAGCGTGGTTTTTATAGAATGGATAAGGTTTGTATATTAGCTATAGAGTCTTCATGTGACGATACATCGGCTGCTGTGATGTGCAACGATGTGGTGCTTTCCAATGTTACGGCCAGTCAGGCGGTTCATGAACAGTACGGCGGTGTTGTGCCGGAACTTGCATCAAGGGCACATGAACAGAATATCGTTCCTGTGGTGGACGCTGCGCTCAAAAAGGCCGGCATAACAAAGGAGCAGCTCAATGCAATAGCCTTTACGCGTGGTCCAGGCTTGATGGGGTCATTGCTTGTAGGTGTCTCTTTTGCAAAGGGCCTCGCGGCATCGTTGGGAATCCCTATGGTAGAGGTCAATCATCTGCAAGGACATATAATGGCACACTTCATAAAGGAAGAGGGGGCTGAAGTCAATTCTCCTGAATTCCCGTTCTTGTGTCTTATGGTGTCTGGCGGCAATTCGCAGATTGTCAAGGTCAACAGTTACAAGGATATGGAAATCATAGGCCAGACAATAGACGATGCTGCCGGTGAGGCTATGGACAAATGTGCCAAGGTTATGGGGTTGGGATATCCCGGCGGTCCGATTATTGACAGGTTAGCGCGGAAGGGTAATCCTAAGGCGTATGCATTCAGTAAGCCGCATATACCGGGATTCGACTATAGCTTCAGCGGGCTCAAGACTTCGTTCCTTTATACACTGCGCAAGTTTGTCGAGGAAGACGAAAACTATGTCCAGTCTCACATGGAAGACCTTGCGGCATCTTTTGAAGCTACTGTTGTTACAATCCTTATGGATAAACTCTACAAGGCGGCGAAGGCTTTAGGTATAAAACGGGTTGCATTGTCGGGCGGTGTCTCGGCTAACACTGCATTGCGTCAGGCGTATCACGATTATGCCAAACGTTATGGCTGGGAGATTTACATACCCAAGTTCGGGTTTACTACAGATAATGCGGCGATGATTGGTATTGTGGGTTACTATAAGTTTCTTGATGGTGATTTCTGTGCTATGGACCAGCCGGCTTTCTCGCGTACCATATTATAATATATAACCTATGCTCTCTGTTGAAGTTGATATAAGGCTGCAAGCCGGTATGCTTGTTGAGGCTCTGAGGGAAAACGGTTTCACTTTTGCTGCAGCAGAGAGCTGCACCGGAGGTGCTGTCTCCCAGGCGGTTACTTCTGTCGTAGGTTGCTCCGATGTGATGCGTGGCGGAGTGGTGGCATATCATAACGATGTCAAGCGTAATGTGTTGGGCGTGTCGTCTTCTTCGCTCGATAAGTATGGTGCTGTCAGCCGTGAGGTGGCCGAACAGATGGTGCAGGGTGTGTCACAACTGCTTTATGCCGAATGTGCTGTAGCAACTACAGGAGTGGCCGGACCTGGCGGAGGAACACCGGATAAGCCTGTTGGAACAGTATGGATTGCCGCAAAGGTACGTGACCGTGTTGCTGTGAAATTGCTGTCGCTGGAAGATAAAGGGCGGGCAAATAATGTAAGGCAAACAGTGGCCGAAGTGTTGCGCCTTATGAATGAAATGCTTTGTCGTAACACTTTTTAGCAAAAACGAAAAATAATTGGGGTTTTGTTTGCAAGATTATTCGAAATCCTATATCTTTGCACTCTGTTTTGAGTAGGTATCAAAAGAATAAACAAAAAAATATATAGAGATGTCTAAGATTTGTCAAATCACCGGTAAGAAAGCTATGGTGGGTAACAATGTTTCACACTCAAAGAGAAGAACAAAGCGTCTTTTCAACGTGAACTTGTTTACTAAGAAGTTCTTCTATGTAGAAGAAGATTGTTGGATTCAGTTGCGCGTGAGTGCAGCGGGGTTAAAAATTATCAACCGAGTAGGTCTTGATGCTGCTCTCAAGAGTGCAGTTAAGAACGGCCACGTTGCTTGGGAGGAAATTAAAGTACTCGATTAATTAAAGGAGGAGTAATTATGGCTAAGAAGGTAAAAGGTAACCGTGTTCAGGTGATACTTGAGTGCACAGAACAGAAGGGCAGCGGTGTTCCAGGCATGTCACGTTATGTCACAACAAAGAACCGCAAGAACACAACAGAGCGTTTGGAGTTGAAGAAATACAACCCATATTTGAAAAGAGTAACTGTTCACAAAGAAATTAAGTAATAAGAGATGGCTAAGAAAGCAGTGGCAACCCTCCAGACTGGTGATAGGGAGAAATTCGTAAAGGTTGTTAAGTTGGTTAAATCACCCAAGACTGGCGCTTACATGTTCGCAGAGGAGATGTTGGTGCAGAGCAAGGCTGACGAGGCTTTGAAGAAGTAAGAGACAACCGCAAGGTTTAATGATATTGAAGAGAGTAGCCAGGCTGCTCTCTTTTTTTGTTGGAGGGGATGAGGATGACTCAAAAGTCATTTTAGGTTACCTGGACAAAATGGGTGATGAAAATCTATTAAAAGGTTCTTATTGGACATTTCGGGTGATAACTTCCATCATCTGGGCTAGCCCAGATGATGGAAGTAGCTCCTAATAATGCCGCATTATGTACTCGTCCAATA
>JAZNSN010000053.1:0-2088 GCA_045591315.1 Bacteroidaceae bacterium | reverse complement strand
AACTGTTGCAGAAGAGCGATGCAGCTTCTACAAAAATGGTCGATATGCTGATGTTCCAATATGGACGATATTTGACCATTGCATCCTCACGTGGAATCCCTGTGCCTTCCAACTTGCAGGGTATATGGAATAAGGACGGCAATGCGCAGAGTGATGCAGTGTGGGCTTCGGACATACATTCAAACATTAATGTGCAGATGAACTATTGGCCTGTTGAACCAACCAATTTGAGTGAATGTCATTTGCCATTTCTTAACTATATAAAGAATGAGGCATTACGTGAAAACGGACGATGGCAGAAAAATGCCCGCGATCTTGGTGTTAATAAAGGATGGGTCGTAAACACAGCCGGAAATATATTCGGAGGCTCCAGCAGTTATAAGATAGGTAAGTATTCTGTTGCCAATGCATGGTACTGTACTCATTTATGGCAACATTTTACGTATACCTGTGATACTACATTTCTTAGGAAGCATGCTATGCCGCTAATGAAAAGCGCTTGTGAATTCTGGTTCGAGAGACTTGTGTCAGCACAGAACGGTGATGGTTCATTGGAGTGCCCTAATGAGTATTCGCCTGAGCAGGGATTTGTACAGAACGCTACCGCGCACTCACAGCAACTCGTTACTATGCTTTTCGAACAGACATTGCAGGCTATTGAGGTACTTGGCTTTGATGCAGCGTTGTGTGATGAAACTTTTGTGGCAACATTGCGGGATAAGTTGCATAGGCTTGACAAGGGCTTGAGAATTGACAGTAAAGGTATGCTGCGTGAATGGAAGTACCAGGAGAATACGCCCAATATCGGTGCCGGAGAGAACTATTTTGCAGATGATGAACAGAATGTATGGCAGTGCCACCGTCATACTTCCCATCTTATGGCGCTCTATCCTGGCTTTGGTATTGACAAGGGTATTGATGAGAATATATATGATGCTGCAATAGCATCGCTTGATGACCGCGGTGATGTCGCGACTGGTTGGGCAAGGGCTTGGCGTATATCGTTATGGGCAAGAGCACGTGACAAGAAACGTGTCTATAATACATTGAGAGGGTTTGCACACCGTACATCAAATCTTAACTATGATTGGAGTGGAGGATTGTATGACAATATGTTAGATGCTCACGCGACCAGCGTATTCCAGATAGAAGGTAATTTCGGTGCAACTGCCGGTATCGCAGAGATGCTTTTGCAGAGCCGTCCGGACTCTATAGTTCTGCTGCCTGCATTGCCAAGAGAGTGGGCGGAAGGTTCAATAGAAGGATTAAAGGCTATTGGTAATTTTGAGGTAGATATGGAGTGGAACGATGGCAGACCTACAATGGTGCGTGTTGTGTCACATAGCGGAATGCCACTTACTTTGGCTTATCCCGGAATTAAGGATGCGGAAATCTTTGTGCAGACGGAGAGTCTGCCAGAACTTAAATACAATGGAGATAATATTGTGTCTTTTGAGACTGAAAAGGGAGAGGAGTACCTACTTGATTTCTCAAAAATAGAATGGGATGCCGAGGTTTATGATGTTTATGAACCAAGAAATACGGGTACAAAGAATCGTAACGACCGTAATCTTAGGAAAATCGGACTTGTAAGTCCAACAAGGGGAGTATCAGAATATTCATTGACAACAGAGGAAATGTCAATGGATTATGTAAATCTTACAACGGCAGAGAATCCTGTTGCTTTTGTCGCAGAACCGAATGAAACTGTAGAACTTGCTGTTGTTGCGGATGGTACTTGGAGGCATCATTTTGTGTATGTTGATTATGATGAAGATGGCTTCGAAGCTGCAATTGAAGATGGCAGCAACTGGAAACCTTCATACGACCTAGTTGCCTATAGCTTCTTTAATAATGATGCTGAAACCGATGCTGAAGGGTGGAACAGTGTCGGAAGTTCAATAAGCGGTGGCAATAGAAGTACTCCCTCTTTGCCAGCATTCACTGTTCCTGGCAAGGAGGGTGTTTACCGTATGCGTATCAAGCAAGACTGGTGTAATATTGACCCGGCCGGTGACGCCGACGGCAAGTTCGGTGATTTTAAAGAAAACGGTGGAGCCATTGTTGATGTCTTACTTGTTGTTGGTA
>JAZNSN010000052.1:0-2232 GCA_045591315.1 Bacteroidaceae bacterium | reverse complement strand
ATATTCTCCAAACAAACAATAGCTATTCCGATGTTTATCAAAGGAATAGCTATATTTTTATCATCCTGCAGAAATGTAGGAGCTGAACTAATAATAAGCAAGAGGGCAACCCAATCTTACTTTTGGGTCACCCTCATTGTTTTTAGTTGTACATATCAGTACTATTGTTGTCCTATTTCGCGGTTATATTTGGGCTATTGAAAACAAAACATCTATATTTGTTTCAAAATCAAAATATAATATATGGATAAAGTCTTGAGCTTCGATACAGACCGCGTGATGCTTGTTGAGATAAAGGAACGCCCTCATAATATAGTGCCGACGAAGTGCAACTGCCATTTCATCATTCTATGCGAGGAGGGTGAATGCGATTTGGAACTGGACTATACCCAATACAAGCTGAGGAAAGACGGCATGCTGACAATCTTTCCGTTCGATATCATTACTATAACCGGCTTTACTGAAACGTTCAACTGTTCGGTACTGATATTGCCGACAAGTACGTTCGCGCCTATAATGCAGGAGATTAATTTCTCGCAGGCCGATTTCATCAGGCGTAATCCGGTGCAATACTATGACGATAAGAGCCTGTCGCTGACCAGAAGCATGTTTGCCATGCTTAAGAATGCCGGCAGTATCCTCGATTATGAACAGTTTGAGACAGTTGCCATCAAAATGGTTGCTTCCCTGTATATAATACAGAAGAACTACAACCAGAAGAATCATGCAGGCAGCAACGAAAAGAGTGTATATATCTCACGTAAAAGAGAACTCTTCCGCAATTTTATAAAAGAGCTGATAACGTCCCATTCCGTTTCGCGTGAGGTGCTTTTCTATGCCAATGAAATGGGTATCAGCAGCGGTTATCTCAACGAAATATGCAATGAGGTGTCGAACCACTCGGCCAAGGAGATAATCGATTCGGCTGTGGTTGCACGTCTGAAATATGAGCTTTCATATACCTCGAAAAGTATTCAGGAGCTCTCCGATGAGTATAATTTCCCTAGCCAGTCCTACTTCAGCCGTTACTACAGAAGGCTTGCAGGAATGACACCGAGCGAGTTCAGGAAATCGCGTTCGAAATAACTGCACGAATGTTGTGCTGCTCTTTGGTGCAACTTTCGTCCGTTTGTTATATCTTTGCCCATATTCAATCTCATGGGCAAAGATATCTTTTACTATAACGAGTTCAGCGCGTATCTGCATTCCGTTTTCGGGTGCAAGGTGCAGAAGATAACCCTTGACGGCGGTTTCACATGTCCCAACCGCGACGGCAAGGCGGGGCGGGGCGGCTGTACCTATTGCAATAACCAGACATTCAATCCTGCGTATTGCCATCGTCATCTTCCTGTCAAGGAGCAGATGAAGGAGGGCATATCGTTCTTCTCGCACAAGTATCCTTCTATGCGTTATCTTGCCTATTTCCAGGCATACACCAATACCTATGCCTCTCTGGATATCCTCAAGCAAAGGTATGAAGATGCTCTTGAAGTGGATGGCTGTGTGGGGATAGTGATAGGCACGCGTCCCGACTGCATGCCAGATGTACTGCTCGACTACCTTGTCTCCTTGCAGGAGCGTACGTTTGTCCTTGTAGAGTACGGCATAGAGAGCACCGATGACAATACATTGCTGCGTATAAACAGAGGACACGACTACAAGTGTGCAGCCGAAGCGGTGGAGCGCACCGCATCGCGCGGTATTCCGGTGGGAGCGCATATAATCCTTGGCTTGCCGGGCGAGAACAGGCAACGGCTCATGTTGCAGGCAACAGAACTTTCGCGCTTGCCGTTGACGACGCTTAAACTGCATCAGCTGCAGCTTATCCGCGGTACACGAATGGCGCAGGAGTATGCCGAAAACCCTGCCGATTTCACACTCTTTGCGCTCGACGACTACATAGAGACAGTAATCGACTATGTAGAGAGGCTTCGCCCCGATATCGTGCTTGAGAGGTTTGCTTCGCAGTCGCCGAAGGAGCTGCTTATAGCTCCCGATTGGGGGCTGAAGAACCACGAGCTGGTGGATAAGATAAAACGCCGCATGCGTGAGCGTGGTGCTTGGCAAGGGCGTTTGTACAGTGAATAGCAAAATGAGGCCGAGTCAAAAGTAATTTTGGCTCGGTCTCTGTTTTTCGGTGATTTTTCCGTTTTTGCCTGCAAATTCGAAAAAATATCATTTTTGTACGCATAAATCCTTCATGCCGCCCGACAACATTCCCAATATGCTCCA
>JAZNSN010000051.1:0-8373 GCA_045591315.1 Bacteroidaceae bacterium | reverse complement strand
AAAAGAATAAGGTATTCAACCTTGGCAAGAATGAGCAAAACTTAAGAGCAAATTGAAATTATGCGGAAATAGCTCAGTTGGTAGAGCACAACCTTGCCAAGGTTGGGGTCGCGAGTTCGAGCCTCGTTTTCCGCTCTTTAGTCAAGACAGCGAACAGCTGTCTTTTTTGTTTAATCCATATTAACACGAAAGCCAGGCATGCGACCTGCCTTACAACGAGGATTTGGAGCTAATGAGTTAGATAAGAATGTTAGTGCATTAAAGTCTTAACCGTCAAGCATTATTCATCACACCCAAGCCCCAGTTTCTTTATTCTTGACAATATTGCACCTTTCTTGCGTTTGAAATGCCGCGACATCTCTTCCAGAGAGGCAGCACTACCCCACAATGCGGCCAGCTCGGCATCATCGTCACCGGTCCATGGAGTATATGCATTCGGGAATTCCTGCTGACAAGCATATACGGAGTATCGGGGTTCTCCTGTCAGCTGCTTATAAGCTTTGAGATACTTCTTTAGACGCTTAATATCTTTATCCGATATATAAGGCAAACGACGTATATCCATATTATCGGACAAATCGTTAATCTTGACAGCCACGGCCAAAGGATTGGTCTTTACACGTGCAATAAACTTTTCATAAGGTTCATCTTCGGAGAGTTTTGTCACACAACGCAGAGCCTCGATGACACTGCTTGAGAAACCTTCGGTTTCAAGCTGCTCAAAAGTCCAGTCACTATCCTCTACTACATCGTGAAGTACACCGGCTATTTTCTCTTCGGGACTTCTACCGGCAGCCATTACACGCAAGGCATGCCCGATATACTCACATCCGGCCTTGTCCAACTGTCCCTTATGCGCTTCTCTTGCTATTTCTATCGCCCTTTCAAGAGTACTCATAACATGGATATATTGTCAATATCAGCACATTCTGTCTCTGTAATCCTCGTACTTGAACACCTTGTACATCTCTAGCTCCCCGTTTTCATGAAGAAGAGCAATGCTCGGATGCGATATTCCGTTGAACATATTGGTCTTTACGGTTGTATAGTGTATCATATCCTCAAAGACCACCCTATCGCCCACCTTCAACGGTTGCGAAAACTTCCAGCTTCCCATGTAGTCGCCGCTCAGACAGCTGTTTCCACCCAAGCGGTATATATTCTCTTCAAAAGGAGCACCCTTTACTGCATCGGCATCAAGCGATTCTGCGCCGGATACTACCGGCTGATACGGCATCTCAAGACAATCGGGCATGTGACATGTAAAGCTCACATTCAGAATCGCAGTACGTATGCCACGGCTCTCGACTATATCCACGACCTCAGAGACAAGGGAACCAGTCTGCCATGCAAAGGCAGAACCCGGTTCAAGAATCACTTTCAGGTTGGGATAACGTTCACGAAGCCCCCTCAACAGTGATATAAGATGCTCTGTATCATAATCCTTGCGAGTCATCAGATGACCACCGCCAAGGTTAAGCCACTTAATCTTATGAAGCCACTTGCCGAATTTCCCTTCAATATGTACAAGCGTGTTCTCAAGCGCATAAGAACTGGACTCGCAATGACAATGGCAATGGAAGCCCTCGATTCCCGCCGGCAACTCTTCGGGCAGAAGATCGGCTGTAACACCGAAACGGCTTCCCGGAGCACAAGGATTATAGAGTTCAGTCTCTATCTCGGAGTATTCCGGATTGATACGTATTCCGCACGAGATGTCATGCCCGGCACTCCTTGCAAGCGGATAGAAACGCTCGTATTGAGTAAGCGAATTGAATGATATATGGCTGCTGCAACGCATCATCTCACCGAACTCATCTTCGGTATATGCAGGAGAGAAGGCGTGCGCCCTGCTTCCGAATTCCTCGAATGCCAGACGTGCTTCATGAATTGAACTTGCTGTTACAGAATTTATATACTCACGGAATATCGGAAAACTCTTCCATAGTGCAAAAGCCTTGAAAGCCAGAATTATCTCAACACCAGCCTCGCGTGCTACACGGCTTATCAGCCCAAGATTCCTACGCAACAGCGTCTCCTCCATGACATAACATGGCGACGGCACTCTATTTATCATTTCCTTATCCATTATCCTATAACTTTAAGTTTTGCAAATTTAAGCAGCAGTGTCTTTACACCGGCATTCTGAAACCTTATGGTAGCCTTTGCATTCTCGCCTACACCTTCGGTTGCTTGAACCTCACCCACTCCGAAGCGGTCGTGCTGCACTATCATCCCGACAGCCAATGTCTGATGATTGCTCTTTGGAGCATATATGTCACGCTCCACATCCGACACACGCCGCAGGTTTGCCGGCTTCTCCATGAACGCCGAGGCATTTATCACACGCTTGCCCTGAAGCGTATGCTGCTCATCACGTTGAACAGTTCCTGAAGAGACTCCCTGCCTTGCAGCTGCACGCTCCCACGACGGGCGGGAATCACCCGACTGCCACTGCGAAGGTGCACTGTTTGTCCTGCCGAAAAGCGTTCCGCCTCGAAGAGCAGCTTGAGAACGCTGCTGCACACCGCCCTGCATTGCTATATAACGTTTGTCTATCTCCTTAATGAAACGGCTCGGCTCGCAGAAGTTGAATTGACCGTATTTGTAACGGCTTTTGGCAAACGAAAGCACGCAATGGTCCTTTGCACGTGTTATCGCTACATAGAACAGACGGCGTTCCTCTTCCAGTTCACGCAATGAAGAGTGGGCACACTGGTTCGGGAAAAGGTCCTCTTCAAGTCCCACAATGAATACCGTACGGAACTCAAGCCCTTTTGCCGAATGTATTGTCATGAGCGTTATGCGTTCACCGTCTGTGTCGTCATCATTGTCAAGATCGGACATAAGCGATACCTCGGAGAGGAAATCGACAAGCTTGTCATTTGCATTGCCCTCTTCCCTGCGGACATCTACGAAGTCCTGTATTCCGTTCAGCAATTCCTCGATGTTCTCCTGACGCGCTTTGCCTTCGACACTATTGTCACGATACACGTCATCGCGTATTCCGCTATCCCTTAGTACAGCTCTTGCCACTTCCATTGCATTCCTGTCGGCTGCAATAGTTGCGAAGTTCTCTATCATGGAAGCAAAGCCCAGCAGCTTTGCCATAGTTCCTTTATTCACATCCAGGCCATATTCCAACGGATTCTCAAGCACCTTCCAAAGGCTCACGCCATGAGCCATAGCCATATCCCTGACCTTGAGCACCGTCTTGTCACCGATACCGCGTGCCGGATAATTTATTATTCTCTTGAATGCCTCTTCGTCGTCCTTGTTGCATATAAGACGGAAATAGGCAATCACATCCTTTATCTCCTTGCGCTGATAGAACGAGAGACCGCCGAATATACGGTACGGGAACGAACGCTTGCGGAAAGCCTCCTCAAAGATGCGCGACTGTGCATTAGTGCGGTACAATATCGCAAAGTCGCTGTACTGCAGCCCCTCGCGCCGGCGCAGGTCGGCTATCTTGTTTGCAACAATCTCGCCCTCCTCAAAATCGGAATAGGCCGAATACAGAGCAAGCGGCTCGCCCTCGCCACGGTCGGAAAAGACCGTTTTCCTTATCTGTTCCTGATTCCTTGATATCAGGCTGTTTGCAGCATTGACAATCATCTTTGTAGAACGGTAGTTCTGCTCAAGCTTGAAGATTCTTGCTCCGCTGTAACGTTCGGTAAAGCCTAGGATATTGCCGATGTTCGCTCCACGGAAAGAGTATATGCTCTGTGCATCGTCACCTACAACGCATATTGCCTTGCGTTCCTGAGTCAATTGCCATACTATACAGCCCTGCACGTAGTTCGTGTCCTGATACTCATCAACAAGCACATAACGGAAACGTTCCACATACTGCCGGCACACCTCAGGATGCTCCTTAAAAAGACGGTAGGTTTTGACGAGCAGGTCGTCGAAATCCATAGCATTTGCAAGTCTGCACCTTTCGGCATACCGCTTGTATATCTCATAGACCGAGGGGATTCTCGCACGCACATCATCACCTCGCAGACCGCTGTCGTTCTCGTAATCCGATGGAGATATAAGATTGCTCTTTGCTGCAGATATACGCTCTGCAACTGCATTGGGCTTATACACCTTGTCATCGAGCTGCATCTCCTTGATTATGCTCTTCACAAGACTTCGTGAATCACTCTGGTCGTATATCGTAAACTGTGGATTATAGCCAATATGATGCGACTCCCGACGCAGTATCTTTGAAAAGACAGAGTGGAACGTTCCCATCCATAGCATCGATGCAGCCCTGCCGCCAACACGCGCAGCAATACGCTCCTTCATCTCGCCGGCAGCCTTGTTGGTAAATGTCAGTGCCAATATCGACCATGGCTCAAAACCATTCTCCAGAAGATATGCAATCTTGTATGTAAGCACACGTGTCTTGCCCGACCCAGCACCGGCAATAACCAGCGAAGGACCGTCAAGATAGCGCACTGCATCGAGCTGCGCCCCATTAAGTTCTTCTTCGTAATTTATCATCATAAAACGACAGGCAAGGCCTGTTCCAAACATTCTGCGAATATATGCAAAATCCGCCAAATTCACGAACAACGCAAGCGAAACCTTGTTAACAAGCTATACCTAATTTACATAATATGAGTACATATATAAGAACCGCACAGACCGGTTTCCAAATGCCGGTACTTATCTACCCTGCCGGAGCATTAGCCCCGACCATAAGTCAGGCCACAATGGAGCACCATTACGGCAAGCATCTGCAGGCTTATGTAGATAACTTGAACAAGAATGTAATGAACACCGAATTCGAGGGGATGAGCCTGCGTGAAATAATAGAGAATGCACCGCCCGGTCCTCTGTTGAACAATGCCGGACAGGTACTGAACCATTCACTCTACTTCGAACAATTCACCCCCTACCCTCCCGGAAGCAACAGACCCGGAAGTAACCTGAAGAATTTCATACGCTTCGATTTCGGGAACTTCGACACTTTCAAGAAGAAAATGGAAGAAGCGGCTGCTGCACTTTTCGGAAGCGGCTGGGTGTGGCTGGCACAGGAGGAGAGCGGAAAGCTAAACATAGTCAGCTGCAGCAATGGCGACACGCCTCTACGCTACAGAATGACTCCTTTATACGGAATTGACGTATGGGAACATGCCTATTACCTAGACTACCAAAACCGCCGTGCCGAACATGTACACAAGCTATGGGACATAGTCGATTGGGAAATGGTAGAAAGCAGATTGAATATATAATCACATATTACATATATGCAAAAGTTCCTCTTGTTCGATATCAAGAGGAACTTTTGCATATATGTTTGCAGTCTTTAACTCCAAGCACGTTCTGCATTAAACTTACCGGTCATTTTGCCTCCTTTATCAAATATACAATCACCGGCAAGTGGTCACTATACCCATTAAGCCACACACCACCGGCGTGAGTACGTTTGGTATTGCCTTTATAACGGCCCTCCTGCTGGAAAAGATAGTTACGCGAGAAAATCTCGGTCTTGTAGAGTTTCAAAGTCGAACGGTCAGCACCTATAAGATTACCGCTAAGCACTATCTGGTCGAAAAGATTCCATTTGCCTTTGTACTTGAGCGTGCCGGCACCCTTCTTGCGAAGGATATTCCACCAGGGATTATAGAGGTCACTACCGGCCTTTATCTCTGATTTTTCACGGAGAGCACCCAGACAGTCGGCCATACTCTTGTTATCAGGGTCATCATTCATGTCACCCATTATAAGAACCTTTGTATCCGGCATTTCGGCCATAATGGAGTCCTTAAGCTGACGAACGAGAGTACCGGCCCTCTCACGCGCCGGAGACTTAGCATAACGCGATGGCCAGTGATTAACGATAATGTGAACAAGCTCACCGCCCATATTTCCGCTTACGATAAGGAAGCCACGGGTCTTGTACGTGGTATCATTGTCCTCTGTTGTATAAGGAGCAAGCTTTGAGTTTACAGGCTTGAAAAGTTTAGGATTATACAACAATGCACAATCGACACCGCGCTTGTCGGGACCTTCTATATGAATATAATCCCATCCGCGTGGAGCAAGCACCTCATTCTTTACAAGGTCTTCAAGAACACGGCTGTTCTCAATTTCAGATACTCCGACTGCCGCCATTCCTACCGGCAAGAGATCCGTACCCATCTCGTTAAGAACCGTTGCCATATTCTTCTGCTTGTTCGTATATTTTAGTGTACCCCATTTGTTTGTACCGTCAGGCAGAAATTCATAATCGTTCTTGCCTTTGTCGTGGATTGTATCAAACAGATTCTCCAAGTTATAGAAACCTACACTATAGACTTCATACCTCTTTCCCTGTGCCATTGCAGAAACAGCAAACAACAACAGGAATGCAAACAAGGAAATATTCTTTCTCATCATTACTACTATTTTTAAGGTTTTCATGAACCGATTGGTTTCAGTCGGTAAATTTATATATTTTTTTTCAAAGAATGTATAAATGGAGTGAGCTTTTGGAATTTCGTGCAAGCGATACCGTATGTCGATACAGTTGAAAGAAAATAAATGGAAAGCAGGAGCTTTGATATTCGAAAATACCAAAATGTTTAAATTTTAGTCACCGGAATACCATTTTTGCTAAAAAAAATTCTGCCAACACAAAAAACCGGCAACATTATTACAGAAAAAACACGCCATCACTTTGTTTTTAACAAATTTACCATTACTTTCGCAATATAATCGACAACCGTTCATGCAAACATGATTGCAACATTCCCCAATCATCATGAACCGATAACGGAAAAGGTATTTACACATCACGCTTGACAAGTCTGCCTTTCTCTTATGGAGAGAGGTTTTTTGATGAACAGCAATCAAGACCGGGATGTTATAACAATTACCGATACAGAAAATATAAATTAATTATAACAACATGGCACAGATGAATTTTGGCGGCGTTATCGAGAACGTCGTAACACGCGAAGAGTATCCTTTGGCAAAAGCATTGGAAACCTTGAAAGATGAGACAATCGCAGTAATCGGATATGGTGTTCAAGGACCTGGACAATCACTTAACCTGCGCGACAATGGCTTCAATGTCATTGTAGGCCAGCGCAAGAACTCAAAAAGCTGGGATAAGGCCGTTGAAGACGGTTGGGTTCCTGGTGAAAATCTTTTTGAGATTGAGGAAGCATGCCAGAAGGCAACCATTATAGAGTACCTTTTGTCCGACGCAGGACAGATTTCCGTATGGCCTACCGTAAAGAAGCACTTGACAGCAGGCAAGGCACTTTACTTCTCACACGGTTTCGGAATCACATACAAGGAGCGTACAGGAATTGTTCCTCCTGCTGATGTTGACGTGATTCTGGTTGCTCCTAAAGGCTCAGGCACCTCATTGCGCCGCATGTTCCTGCAAGGCCGTGGCTTGAACTCAAGCTATGCTATTTTCCAGGACGCAACAGGCAAGGCTTGGGACCGCGTTATAGCACTCGGCATTGGCGTTGGTTCTGGTTATCTTTTTGAGACAACGTTCAAGCGCGAAGTTTATTCCGACCTAACAGGAGAGCGCGGAACACTCATGGGAGCCATACAGGGTATCTTTGCAGCACAGTATGAGACTCTCCGCCAGAACGGACACACTCCTTCTGAGGCATTCAATGAGACAGTAGAAGAACTTTCACAGAGCCTTATGCCGCTTATCTCAGAGAACGGAATGGACTGGATGTACGCAAACTGCTCAACAACCGCCCAGCGTGGTGCACTTGACTGGTGGAAGAAATTCCGTGATGCTACCTTGCCGGTGTTCAAGGAACTTTATGCGGAAGTTGCATGCGGCAATGAAGCTCAGCGCAGTATCGACACCAATTCACAGCCCGACTACCGTCAGAAGCTAGAAGAGGAATTACGCGAAATGCGTGAGACCGAGATGTGGCAGGCAGGTGCAGTAGTCCGCAAGCTCCGTCCTGAGAACAATTGATACCACAATACAACACCAACAAAAGCGGAGCGAACACGCTCCGCTTTTGTTAGCTCAGTAGCAAAAAGGTGTGGGTTGAGAAAAAGTTTATAAAACTAAGGTTTTCAAATCTCGCTATCTCTCGTCATTATATTCTTATGCAGTTCTCAACCTTAAACTGTAGGTTGTTACCGAATGAAGAACTTGATATCATTACTTTTTCTCTCGTGAAAAAGTAATCAAAAAACGCCCGTCACGCGTAAAAATTAGTCACAACAGCCTTCTGCTCACAAGTTGCAGGCAACATTCTTCGGCCGGCCGGGTGCTGAAGCACACTCCTTTGGGAACATAAATGTTCCGTCGTCGCAAACATTGCTCATTCGCAATGGTGTCTCAAACAACTTTTCGTTCAAACAGCGGGGAGAGGACAACTTTTGCAGGTGAGCCCCTTTTTGTTATTT
>JAZNSN010000050.1:0-26555 GCA_045591315.1 Bacteroidaceae bacterium | reverse complement strand
TGCAGCCTTGTGGGAGAGTAGTAGCCTAAAGGCACTCCTTTGGGGAGCTAAAGCTCCCGTCGTCGCAAGCAGTGCTGCGGTATCGCACTGCCATCGCCACTTTTTATGAAAAGACGAGTTCCAAAAGGACTCGTCTTTTTTTGTTTAATGCAATCGAGCCTTGCCGTTAATCCCCCTCATTCGGCTCACCTGCAAAAGTTGGGGGAGTTGGATAAAAATCTTATCTTTGCATATAGATAACTGAATTCTAAAAAATGAAAAATACAATTTCTCTTCTGTTTTTGTCATTGATTTTTCTAGCATGCTCGTCAAATAGGGAACATATATTGAGAATGCATACGACGTGTGGTATCATTGAGCTAAAGTTGTATAATGAGACACCTAAGCATCGTGATAATTTCCTCAAGCTGGTAAAGGAACACCAATTTGATTCTTTGCTCTTTCATAGGGTAATAAAGGATTTTATGATACAAGGCGGTGACCCATTATCAAAGAATGCAAAACCGGGTGAATTGCTTGGTGAGGGGGATTTAGGATATACTATTGAACCGGAGTTCATGCCTGAGAAATATTTTCATCGCAGAGGGGTATTAGCTGCGGCACGCGAATATGATGATGTGAATCCAGAGAAGCGATCTTCGGCAAGTCAATTTTATATTGTTTGGGGCCAGGTCTTTACTCATGAAAGCCTTGAACGGTATAAAAAGAACTATGAGGAGAGAATGAAACGTAATATAACTATAACTCCAGAACAATATAATACATATACGACTATAGGAGGTACTCCTCATCTTGATGGTCTTTATACAGTTTTCGGTGAAGTTGTGAACGGTCTTGAAGTTGTTGACAGCATACAGAATGTACCATGTGACAAGAACAACCGTCCGTTTGACGATGTTAGGATATTGAAAGTTGAACTTTTGAAAAATAGATGATATATGTTGAATGTTGGTGACATGGTTCCTGATTTTCTGGGAATAGACGAGTGTGGAAGAGAGGTAAGGGTAAGTGACTACAAGTGTCGCAAGTTGGTTGTATATTTCTATCCGAAGGACAGCACACCAGGCTGTACGGCAGAGGCTTGCTCTTTGCGTGACGGAATGGATGAATTGGCGGGGGCTGGTTATGCTGTCATCGGTATCAGTGCCGATAGTGCTGCTTCACATGTGCGTTTCAAGGAGAAGCAGAGCCTTAATTTCCCTCTTATAGCTGATGTGGATAGAAAGACAATAGAGGCTTTTGGCGCATGGGGAGAGAAGAGAATGGCCGGACGTAGCTATATGGGTATTATACGAACGACTTTTGTGATAGACGGCAATGGAGTAATAGAACGTGTGATAACCAAGGTGGATACAAAGAATGCCGCCAGACAGATATTGGAGGGTGTTTGATGTGGTATGTATATAATAAAGAATGGTGCACTTTTTTTAAAGGGCGCCATTCTTTGTCTTATAGCCTCTGCCTGATAAATATATATTCCATAAAATAAGTTAAAAAGGATTTTTTTTGTAACTTTGCGCCGCCTTACCGAATGGATGCCTTTGGGTAAGGAAAAATGGTTTAAAGTAATATGGCTATGAATGCAAAAAAACTGATTGATTTTCACCCGAAGTTCATTGATGCGATGAAGAGCTATTCACGCGAGAAGTTTACAGCTGATGTTATGGCTGGAATAATTGTCGGAATAGTTGCTATACCTCTTGCAATTGCTTTTGGTATTGCAAGTGGGGTGGGGCCTGCTGAGGGTCTTGTGACTGCAATTCTTGCAGGTTTCCTCATTTCTGTTCTCGGAGGCTCTAAAGTGCAGATTGGCGGTCCTACAGGTGCATTCATCATAATAATATATGGTGTAATACAGCAATATGGTCTTGGAGGTCTTGCCATAGCGACCATTATGGCTGGTATAATACTGGTAATTATGGGTCTTTGCCGTTTGGGTACTGTAATCAAATTCATGCCATATCCTATAATCATCGGTTTTACAGGAGGTATTGCGATAACGATATTTTCCACACAGATAAACGATCTGTTTGGAATGGGAATATCCGATGTTCCTGCCAACTTTATCGACAAGTGGATTTGTTATTTCAGCAATTTGTCCAGAATTGATGTGTGGAGTGCCGCTATGGGTGTGTTGAGTGTAGTGCTGATTGCCATGACCCCAAAATTCTCCAAGAAAATTCCGGGCTCGCTTCTTGCCATTATTGTGATGACAGTTGCTGCATTCATACTGCGTGAGTACGCCGGTGTTGCATCGATAATGACTATAGGAGATCTCTATACATTGCCTTCGGGTATTCCTCCCTTCGTGTTCCCCGAAATAAATGAAGGCACTACGCTTTTCTCTACAATACAGAATCTAGCCCCTGTAGCCTTCACAATAGCAATGTTGGGCGCAATCGAGTCTTTGCTTTCAGCGATGGTTGCTGATGGTGTTATAGGCGACCGCCATAACTCCAATACAGAACTCATTGGCCAGGGTGTTGCAAATATTGTTGTTCCGTTCTTTGGCGGTATTCCTGCAACAGGCGCGATTGCACGTACTATGGCCAACATAAACAATGGAGGAAAGACACCTGTTGCTGGTATAGTGCATACTCTGGTGCTGTTGCTTGTTCTGCTTTTCCTTGGCGACCTTGTCAAGCTGATACCGATGCCGTGTCTTGCAGGAGTGCTTGTGATGGTTTCATACAACATGAGCGGTTGGAGAACAATACTTTCAATGTGTAAAAGTTCAATGTCTGGTACAAGCGTGCTTTTTGTCACATTGCTGTTGACTGTATTCTTCGATCTTACACTCGCTATTGAAGTTGGTCTAGTGATGGCTATCGTCCTCTTCATGAAACGTGCAATGGAGAGTGCGCATATATCTGTCGTACGTGACGAAATGGAGGTTCATCATGACGGAGAAAAGGATGAAGTTCTCTCAATTCCAGAGAAGACCGAGGTGTTCGAGATTGAAGGTCCTTTCTTCTTCGGTATAGCCAATAAGTTCGACGAGCTTACGCGCGATTCAGATGCAATGCCTATACGTGTAATACGTATGCGTAGGGTGACATTCATCGATGCTACAGGTTTACATAATCTTGAAATCTTTATCAATGCCTCAACAAAAGAGGGTAGGGTTGTTATTCTTTCCGGCGTACACGATAATGTTGAAAAGTCGCTTATGAAGGCGGGTATAGTCGATCTTGTCGGTAAGGAGAATGTCTGCAATAATATTCACGATGCCTTGAAGCGTGCCAGAGAGATTTCTGCAGTCGTAGGGCTTAAGCTTAATAAGTAAAAGCTGTAGGCTCTGTGCTTTACAGATGATTATGAAAGGGAACTTGTGGAATTCAAAAGGAATGGTATATGTCATTGCATTTGCCATTGTTCTGGTATGGGGGTGCACTTTTGTGCAGACTAAGGTACTGTTGAATGCCGGTCTCCGCCCTGACGAGATATTCCTTTTCCGCTTTATTCTTGCATACATTCTGATATTGCCTTTTTCTGGCAGGAAACTGTTCCTTGACAGCTGGACGGATGAACTTCTTGCAGCGACTCTTGGTTTTACCGGAGGATCTCTCTATTTTGTGACCGAGAATTATGCACTTGCATACGGATACTGTTCCAATGTAGCGCTTATCGTGTGTTTAACACCTCTGGTTACTGCTTTGACCGTAGGTTGCTTCTATTCGGGCGAGAGGTTAGGGAAGTCCGGCATTGCAGGCTCTCTAGTAGCAGTGGCTGGAATGGTACTTGTTGTTTTTAATGGTAATTTCATACTAAGACTTTCACCGCTTGGAGATATATTGGCATTTGCAGCTTGTCTGTGCTGGGTATTATATTCTCTTGTTATTAAGGTTTTGCAGGGTAGGTATAGCAACATGCTTATTACCAGAAAGGTCTTTGCGTACGGTATTATAACGATTCTGCCCCTATCTTGTTGTTTGGGAGTAAATGTCGGGATTCTCCTGAACGGCAGTGCCGAAGTGTGGGGTAATTTGCTTTTTCTCGGTTGTGTGGCTTCGATGCTGTGTTTTTTAGGCTGGAACAGATGTCTTGAAAAAATAGGGACAGTGCGTGCCACAAATTTACTGTATCTTAATCCCGTAATAGCAATAGTCTCTTCTGCTTTGGTGTTGGGAGAGCGTGTCACTTGGATCGCAATTTCAGGTGCTGTACTAGTCTTGACAGGTCTGGCCTTAATGGGAAAGACTTCAGGAAAATAGCCTGGCTTTTTATAGAGCGTGTTCTGCTGCAAGCTTTTCTTCTAATCTTGTGCGCCAATCTTCTCCGTTGGATACGAGCAGTGTCTTTATTCCGACTCTTTCCGCAGCTTCGATATTTTTGGCACTGTCATCGACGAACAATGTCTCAGATGCATTAATTTCCCCATTTTCGAGCATCTTCCGGTATATATTGACGTCTGGTTTTGAACAATGCAGTCGGTAGCTGAAAAATAGATTGTCAAAGTAGTCGGAAAGAGATTTGCCGCATGGTGTGAATTCGCTTGTCATCGCCCAGCTCTGTATGAACGGGTTTGTGTTGCTGAGTACGGACAGTCTGTATCTGCTACGTAACGTCTGCAGATACTCAAGAAGATATGTATGTACATCTGCAAGAAAACCAAGCCACGCGTGCTTTGCTTGAGTGAATGTAATTTCCCTGTCACATATGACACTCAGTCTGTTGCAAAATTCTTCAGCATCAATATCTCCGTTTTCCAGCTCATAGAATGCACCTTTCTGGCAATAGGAGTTTATATATTCTTCTGGATTATTGACGCCTAAATGCCTGAATCTCTGAAGTGCCTGCTGTGTATTAATGGTTGTAAGTACGCCACCGAAGTCGAATACAATATCTTTTATCATCTTCTCTTCATAATATTCAGCTAATATAATTATTTTTTGCGGTTCTTCTTGTATTGTATTTGCGAAAGAATAATATTTTATCTTTTTTGTTGATTAATGTGCCTGAATAGATTATTTTTGTGCTTGTAAAGTTTATTTTGTAAAGACAATGGAGAATTTGGACGGACGTTTGGTTATCGGAGTGTCTTCCCGTGCGCTTTTTGACCTTGAGGCTGAAAATGAGATATTCGAGAAATACGGTGTAGCTAAATACCGAAAGTATCAGGAGGAACATGAAGATGAACCTCTGGAGCGCGGTACGGCATTTTATCTTGTTAAGAGTCTGCTTGAACTGAACAAGCAGGCAAACCGTCCGATAGTCGAGGTTGTGGTAATGTCGAGGAATAGCCCTGAAACCGGTATGCGCATGCTTAAGTCGCTCGATATGTACGGTCTTGACATAACACGTGTCGCATTGTCGGGAGGTGAATCGTTGTCGAAATATCTGAAGGCCTTTTCAATAGACCTTTTCCTTTCAAAGGATGAAGGTGATGTCCAGCGTGTGATGGATTCCGGAATCTGTGCATCGGCATTGATATATGCACCGCCTACTGATTTTGACCCGGAGGACAGCCGTGTGAAGATTGCTTTTGATGCTGATGCGGTAATATTCTCCGATGAATCGGAATGCCGTTTCAAGCGTGAAGGGTTTGATGCTTTCTACAAGTACGAGAAAGAGAATGCCGATGTGCCATTGAAAGAGGGACCATTTGCCAATCTGCTAAAGAAACTGTCTCAGATACAGGAGTGCTTGCCGACATCAATAGAATTGTCTCCATTACGTCTGGCTATCGTAACATCACGTAGCCTTCCATCTCATTTCAGAGTAATAAAGACCTTACGTAAATGGGGAGTGTATGTCGATGAAGCATACTTCCTCGGCGGTTTGCGCAAAGATGAATTGCTAAAGGCTTTTGGAGCACATATTTTCTTTGATGACCAGGATACGCATCTTTCTTCTTCGAGCAAGTATGTTCCGGCGGGGAAGGTCCCTTACTATTCCGACTCCCAGATGAACAATGTCATCAGCAAACAGAAAGAGGATAAAGAGAGTGGATTGTGTACCGCTAACGAGTAATGTATTGGATTTGCTTTAATGACATTATGGATTATATATTGATTCTTTTTGCTTACATATCAGCCATTATCGGTGTAATCGGTGCGCTTGTTCCGGCCCTTCCAGGTCCTCCAGTCAGCTATCTGGGACTTCTTGCACTAGCATTTTGCGATAATGACGAATTGAGTGCAACTACTTTGGCCATTGCTGGAGTGTTGGCTACAGTCATAACGATAATCGATTATATAGCGCCGCTTTGGTTCACGAAGCGTGCCGGCGGAAGCACGGCAGCCATGTGGGGAGCAACGATTGGTCTTATAATAGGTCTGTTCTTTAATATCATAGGTGTAATCGTAGGCCCGTTTCTTGGTGCATTCATCGGAGAACTGATTATGGAGACTCCTCCTGGCAAGGCTTTGAAAGTAGCGTGTATCAACTTCTTGGCGTTCATATTCACAACAGGCATTAAACTTATATACAGTATTGCATTGATGGTTATGATATTCATCGAGGGATGGAGACTGTTATGGAATTGATAGTGTGAACAAAATTCTTTATATGATGTTATAAAAGTGACTTAACGGTCACTTTTATTGTTTAATATGACATTTTATGAAGAAAGTTATTCCAATACTGGAGTTTGTTGTTCTCTCTTTTGTTGTAGGATATCTGTCAAGGTTATTGCAGGGCTCCTCTATGGAAACATGGTATCCAGGTTTGCACAAGTCATCATTAACGCCTCCTGGGTATATATTTTCCCTTGTTTGGGGTGTTCTTTACCTGCTTATGGGTATCTCGGCAGGTCTGGTATGGAGTATGCGTACTCTTTATTCTTGGTTGCTGACAATTCTGTTTGTTGTCCAGCTGATAATTAATCTTGCGTGGAGCTTCACTTTCTTCTGGATGAAGTCTCCTGTTGTAGGGCTCGTAGTGCTAGTACTTCTATTTGTATGTGTTGTATTATACGTTGTCGGCTGTTATAAGCAGAGCAGAGCTGCAGCCCTTATGAATATTCCCTATGTAGTATGGTTGCTGTATGCGATGTTTTTGAACAGTTATATAGTAATGAACAACTAAGGGTATATTGTCATCAGTTGCCGGCATCTCTCATTTCCATTAGCAGTCCTTTTTGTCTGTCGTTCAATACAGGAAGCTTAAGCTTGAGTGTTATTATAAGGTCACCGAATTTACCTTCCTGTTTATAAAGAGGGAATCCCTTTCCTTTTAGGCGTAGTCTGCTGTCGGGCTGTGTGCCTGCTTTTACAGTAATCCTGGCATTTCCGTCCAGCGTAGGTATCACGATTTCACCTCCAAGGATAAGTGTGTATATGTCGGCTGTAACTGTTGTGTGGAGTTCATTGCCGGTACGTACGAAAAGTGCATCTGGTTCAATGTGGAATATAATGTAAAGGTCACCGCGCTCAGCACCTTCACTGCTGTTTCCTCCACGTCCCTTTAACCGTATTTTTTGTCCGTCAGCAATTCCTGCCGGCACTGTAATGCGTATATTCTCTCCGTTTATAGACAATGTGCGCTTATGGGTTGTTGCAGCCTCACGTAATGTGAGGCTTATTGTTGTCTGAAGATCATTACCACGTCTTTTTTTATTCCTGCCGAACATGCTATTCCCGAACAGTTCCTCAAAGAAGTCACTGAAGCCGCTGCTGTTTCTGCCGTTTCCGCTGAAATCGCCGAATCCCTCAAATCCGAATCCGCTTGTATATCCGGTTTCATTTTGTCTTCTTCGTTGTGATTCGTACTCATCGGCATGTCGCCAATTTTCGCCATACTCATCATACTTCTTTCTCTTCTCCGGGTCGCCAAGAACCTCATTCGCCTCGTTTATTTCTTGGAAACGTTCCTTTGCATCTGGAGAATCCTTGTTGATGTCGGGGTGATATCTTTTTGCAAGCTTACGGAAAGCCTTTCTTATATCGTCCTGAGATGCACTTCTGTCAACACCCAATACCTTGTAATAATCTATGAATGCCATGATGTTTTTCTTATAGAACAAAGATTCACAAGTGTATGTTTCTTTCGGTACTTTGAAATTGCATTGCCAATCTTTCTTTTAATAAAATGTGAGGAGTATTAATTAAGATTCTTTTTTTGGTCTTTCTCAATTAAAAGAACTATATTCGCGGCTGAAAATAAACCAACAAAATAAAATGAGATGAAGAACATTCTAACTATTCTGATGTTGTCTTTGTGTGCAACATTCATTGCTTGCAGCGATGGTGACGACGACAGTTACAACCCGGATACCGCGGAATCTGTATATAAGCCTCTTGCAGGTCGCAAGGTGTCTGCCTTGAAGACAACCCGTACTGTAAACGGACGTAAGTACTCATGGGAACACAAGTTTACATACGATGCCAAAGGGCGCATAAGGAAGATAAACTCGAATATTCAAGACCATATCAAAAGAGAAGGTAAGTATTATCTCTGTAATAGAATTTCAAATGCTTGCTATTACTATAAAGGAAACGAATTGGAGGTAGAATATGCTATATCATGGAATTTCCCAGAGAATATGATGATGAACATAAGTAATGAAGGCAAGGATCATGGAATTTTCAACTCATCAGGTTTCCTTAAGACATTCAGGTCTGTCGAAATTGGAGTATCATCAGATTTTACATATAACGGGAAGACTCTTGTCGAGTCAAATTGCGACGGAGAATTTGTGTATGAACTTAACCGTACTAACGGGAACGTCTTAGGTTATAGATTGAGTAAGGAAGGAGAAGTGAAAGAAGATTGTTATTCTTATTACAAATATTCTGCTACTTTCAGGAATAATATCAATATGGATTTGTCGGCTTACTTCGGTTATTGGGGAGTGGAAGAGAAAATTTATGCGAATGCCTCTCCTTATTACGCGGCATATCAGCTAGCAGCTTTCGGAATGTTGGGTACAACCAGTCCGAATCTGCCAAAATCAGTGTATAATGAAGAGACGAAAAGCTATGAGGACGGTGATTGGACTTTTGACGAAAAAGGCTATCCTGTTTCATACAAAGACCCGTTTGGAAGAGTGACAGTGATAATATATGCCGATTAATTCGTAAAACATAAAAGGACTGCAATGCAGTCCTTTTATGTTGCCGGTTATTTGCATAGATAGTCAAGATATCGGCTTATTGCATCCTGGCATACAGGACAGAAGTCGGTAAGAGTTTTCATCATACATTCTGGCCATCCCCGATATATTCCTCTCTCAAGATAACCGCCGCCTTCATATGCACCTATCTTCCAATCCTTTTCAGTACTGCCAGGAGTTGCAACGGTAGGTATCGGAGTGCCTTCTTCGATTCTGTTTTCCCATTTGCCGTTGAAGTTGACAAAGCGTGTCAGATTTGCTTCCCATGGCTCTTTTCCCTCCGGATAGAGTGCACTTACGGTATTGCCTATCTCTACATATTCGTCACCAAGCCCCATAAGAGAGTGTCCGAATTCATGTACATATACCTCACCGGTACGTCCTGTCTTGCCTGCCGAACCGAGGCCGTAGAAATTATATATTCCGCCTCCTCCATATTTGTCGGTGTTGGTGAGAATGAATATTGTCTCGTATGGAGCATTTGCGGCAATGTCACGTACTTTCTGGAACTCCTCGGTCATTTGGTAACGCTCGCTGCCGAATGTGTAGAACCGTGTGTCGAGAAGTGTCTTCTTCCATTCGCGATTGCCCGGTATGCTGATGCCGCTCTCTTCGGACGGAGCCCACACGGCACGTATGTTTATACGTTGTTTGTTCTCAGTGAACGGAGAGTAGGAGAATAGGGCATCGCTCCACATACGGCACGATTCTATGAACTTTTCTTTCTCTGTCGTGGTGAAGCCGTCGGGCAGAAGTACAATGTCGAGGCTGTTAGCGACAGTGCCGCCAATGTGTATGTCGATGCTCTCATGCTTGTTGGCAAATGGCCTGATGTTGTAGTCATTTGCATTTATGACTTGAGAATGTTTCTTTTCCCACTCCTTGCTGTTCTTGTTACGTGCGAAAAACTCAATGGTGAAGCAGGACTTCGGTTCCGGGAAAATTACGCTTTCCGGGAACGAACGGGGTGTATGGTTGGCTTCTGGCGTAGTTTGCCACTCATTGAACAGAGTGCAGTAGTTGTTCTTGTATATTAAAGTGCCTGTTGCACTGTCAATAATCCTGAACATCTGTTCGCCATAATCGAACGGGTTTATCAGCGACACTTCTGAACCGGCCCATTTGCCCTCACGTACGACCTTGTCAAAATAGTAGTACTCGTTTTCGCTGTTCCCTGCGTGGTGGAAATCATAACGCATGCTGTTCCCTGTAAAATATTCGGCGAATACTGGCCCGTCTGTCTTTTCCTGGGCATTTGATGTTTGCAAAATAGCAGTTGTGTATATGATAATACACAATAATATCTCTCTTGTTCTCATTAATTTTGAAATTATTAACATACAAATATAGTGTAAATCTGCAATCTATTCTATTTTTTGCCATTTTTAGAGAAAAATAGCGTCTAAAAATTGACGTTCTGATGCAATATTCTTAATTTTGCAGAAGTTTTTTGATAACTATCTAAAATATAACTAATATTATGAGGAAATTTTTCGTTTTTGCAATAGCATTGTGTTCTATCGCAGCATTTACATCATGTAAGACAACAAAGGAGAGTGCGTACAAGACAGCATATGATCAGGCGCGTCAGGCAGAGCTGGCCGAAGGTCAGAGCCAGCAGAGCGAGTCTGTAGAAATAGCGCCGGTTGCCTCTTCGACTCCTAAAGAGACTGTAAAGGTTGACGATTCATACCGTACAGAGAAGGTTGTCCTTTCTACTGGAACCGAAGGGTCATTGAAGGCTTTCAGTGTCGTATGTGGCAGTTTCTCTTCAAAAAGCAATGCCGATAACCTGCGTTCAACTCTCGTTGATGAGGGATATGGTGCAATTGTAGTACAGAATCCGGATACCGGTATGTATCGTGTTGTCTGTGCTTCTTTTGATACGAAAGAGGCTGCAGCAGAAGCGCGTGCGCAGTTCAAGGCCGATCATCCTCAGAACAGCGATTTTCAGAAGGCCTGGCTTTTGTACAACAACTGATAGGCAATCATTGAGCTGATATGAGACAATAACAGCGGTGTGTATAAATCACGCTGCTGTTTTTGAATATAAATGGATTTGGGTAACACTGTTGCCCGTTTTGCGGAAATTCTAATGAAAAAAAAGACAGAAGGTTACAGGCAACGAGAGCATGATGGCCCAGTAAAAAGATATTGCCAGACACTGGACCTCAAGGACAATCCTGAATTGATCGCGGAGTACCGTCGCCGTCATAGCGAAGGCGAGGCTTGGAGCGAGATTCTGTGGGGAATACGGGAGGTTGGAATCCTGGAAATGGAGATTTATATACTCGATACCCGTTTGTTCATGATTGTAGAGGCTCCAGTTGATTTCGACTGGGATAGCGCGATGGCGCGTCTCTCCACATTGCCGAGGCAACAGGAGTGGGAAGATTATATGTCGGAATTCCAAAAGGCGGCTCCCGGCAGTTCGTCCAATGAGAAATGGCGTATGATGGAGAGGATGTTTCATCTTTATGACAAATAATGGAATGAAAGAGAATTGTTCAAATAAACCGAAACTGGTAGAGAAGAAGTATCTTCTCTCGTTTATCTTAATAACATCCTTATTTGCTCTGTGGGGGTTTGCCAATGATATAACGAACCCTATGGTCGCAGCTTTCCAGACACTTATGGAACTCCCGGCATCTGAAGCAGCCCTGGTTCAGTTCGCTTTCTACGGTGGCTATGCGACAATGGCTGTTCCTGCTGCTCTGTTCATTCGCCGCTACAGCTATAAGAGCGGAATCCTGTTAGGCTTGGGCTTGTATGCCGTAGGCGCATTCCTGTTTATCCCGGCAGCACATTATCAGGCTTTCTCGTTTTTTTGTGTGTCGTTGTATATACTGACATTCGGTCTTGCATTCCTGGAAACTACGGCGAATCCATTGATCTTATCGCTTGGTTCAAAGGAGACATCTACCCAACGTCTTAATCTGGCCCAGGCGTTCAACCCGATGGGCTCATTGTCGGGAATGGCGATTGCATCGTTTTTTGTATTGCCTCAGTTGTGGTCTGATAAGCGTGATGCCGCAGGCGATGTTCTTTTCCACGGGCTATCAGCTTCTGAGAAAGCCGAAATAATGCTGCATGATCTTGACTTGATTCGCGAACCCTATGTAGTGATAGGAATAGTTGTAGTTGTTATCATGCTTGTAATAGCTCTTGTCAGGATTCCGAATATGCAGAATGCTGAAAAACGTGCTGGTACAAAGCTTACACTTTCCCGGCTATGGCATAACCAATCATATCGTTATGGAGTAGTGGCGCAGGTGTTCTATGTGGCAGCGCAGATAATGGTATGGACTTTTATCATACAGTATGCCGACAATCTTGGTATAGACAAGGCTACGGCTCAGAACTATAATATCTGTGCAATGGCAATGTTTCTTTGCAGCCGCTTCATAACGACTTTCCTCATGAGGTATATCAATTCGAGTGTATTGCTTGCTGTATTCGGTATAGGAGCGGTCCTCGCAACTGCCGGCACAATCTTTATAGTTGGCATGGCCGGCCTCTATTGCCTTGTCGCAATAAGTTTCTTCATGTCACTCATGTTCCCGACAATATACGGCATTGCCCTTGAGAATGTAGAAGAGGAGGATACATCTCTAGGTGCGGCGTTCCTGGTGATGGCGATTGTAGGCGGTGCTTTGATGCCTCCGCTTCAGGGTGCTGTCATAGACCTTGGAACCGTGATGTGGTTGCCGGCTGTAAACGCTTCGTTCATATTGCCTTTGATATGTTTTGCAATCGTGTCGGCATACGGATTCTATTGTGCAAAGAAGAGATAATTAAAGATAATTGGCAGGATGCGGACCGATACATGTGCTATCGGTCCGTTTTTTCTGTTTATTCAGTTTTTTTTAGTTTCTTTGAGGAGTCCTTTGGTGTAAAATAAGTATCTTTGCAATATAAACGGAGATATTTGTTCATGGCACGATTGCTTGCAATTGATTACGGGAAAAAACGTACAGGTCTGGCTGTTACTGACGAACTTCAGATAATAGCCAACGGACTCACTACAGTTGCCACGCCTTCTCTTGTCGATTATATACTCGATTATGTGAAACGTGAACCGGTAGAACGTATAATTGTCGGCATGCCTAAGCAGATGAACAACGAACTCTCGGAGAATATGTGCCGCATAGCACCTTTTGTGAACCGTCTTAGAAAACTCTTGCCAGAGATTCCGGTAGAGTATCACGACGAAAGGTTCACGTCTGTGCTTGCCCATCAGGCCATATTGGCTTCTGGTATAGGCAAGATGGCGCGCCGTAACAAAGAACTTGTCGATGAGATAAGTGCTACGATAATACTGCAATCCTATATGGAGAGCAGAAGAATGCAAAGATAAAATAAAACATAAGACTATGATACTTCCAATTTACCTTTACGGGCAGCCCGTACTTCGAAAAGTTGCCGAGGATATAACTCCTGAATACCCTGAGCTGAAGACTCTTATAGAGAATATGTTCGATACAATGCATCAGGCAGAGGGTATCGGGCTTGCAGCTCCGCAGATAGGTCTTGCAATACGTCTTGTGGTCGTTGACCTAGATGTCCTGTCCGAGGACTTCCCTGAATTCAAGGAGTTCCGCAAAGTGTATATCAACGCGCATATAATAGAGACCTCCGACGAGACCGATTCCATGGAAGAGGGTTGCTTGAGCCTGCCGGGAATTCATGAGAAGGTAACGCGTCCGTCGCGCATTCATGTGAAATATTTTGATGAGAATTTTGTTGAGCATGACGAGTGGGTCGATGGATATCTGGCACGGGTTATGCAGCATGAATTCGATCATCTTGAAGGAAAGGTTTTTGCCGATCGCCTTTCTATGCTCCGTCGTCAGATGAATAAGGGCAAGTTGCTCAATATGGCAAAAGGAAAGGTGAGCTGTGCTTATAAGACAAAGAGAATAATTCGATGAGTATCCGTAGAACCATAATCTCATCTTTTTTCTTGCTTGCGGCTTTTGTATGTCAGGCTCAGCTGAACACGGCAAGGGTAATGGAAATAGGGCGCAACGCGCTCTATTTCGAGGATTATGTGCTCTCTATCCAATACTTCAATCAGGTCATAGATGCCAAGCCCTTTCTTCATGAACCGTACTTTTATCGTGGCCTTGCAAAATTCAATCTCGATGATTATGTGGGTGCCGAGGCCGATATGGATATTGCGATAGCAAAGAATCCGTATATCTCACGCTGTTATCAGCTACGTGGCTTATGCCGTGCCAATATGGACAGTTTTGCTATTGCGGAGAAAGATTTCCGAATGGCGATAAAGTACGATCCCCAGAACAGCAATGTGTGGCAGAATCTCGCGTTGGTCTCAATGCATTCCGGTGATTGGGAGAAAGCATCCCAAGTGCTTGATTCCTTGCTCCTGTTCGCACCGCGTAACTCCAATGCCTATCTGCTGCGTATGCAGGTCTCGCTGAACTTGAAAGACACTCTCCATGCCATGAAGATGGCAGAGCAGGCAGTTCTTTTTGATAAATATTCTCCAGATGTATATGATGCCCGTGCCATAATGTACTATAATATGCGTGACTACGAGGCTGCGGAAAAGGACCTTGACAAAGCCATAGACCTGATGCCGGCAAGAAGCGGAAGCTATGTGAATCGTGCTCTGGTGCGTTATCACCGTAATAATCTGCGAGGAGCGTTGGAGGATTATGACATGGCAATAAATGTTGAGCCGACAAGCTTTATTGCTCATTATAACCGAGGTCTTTTGCGCATGAACGTGGGCGATGACAACCGCGCTATTGAGGATTTTGACAAGGTGCTTGACATTGACCCTGATAATACGATGGCACGTTTCAACCGTGCGCTGCTGCGTGAGAACGTGGGAGACTACAAAGGCGCTGTTGACGACTATAGCAGGGTGATAGATGACTATCCGAACTTCGAGCAAGCCTATCATTGCCGTGCTTCGGCCCGACGCAAGTACGGTGACAAGAAAGGGGCGGAAGCCGATGAGCGTTGGTTGCTGAAACGTCAGGTTGACATATATAATAGGGGAGTGGATGCTTTGAAGGAAGAATACTCTGCTGAAAATGACAAGACCCGTAACCGTTCCGACGAGAATATACGTAACTATAACAAGATGGTGGTTGCCGACGATGCCTATTCGAAAAAATATACAACAGAATACCGAGGCAAGGTACAGCACAGGAATGTTCTTGTTGAGATAGAGCCGATGTTCGTCCTGACATATTACAAGAATGAACGGGAACTGGAGGGTGTTTCTCATTATTATAAGCCTTTAGAGGAACTTAACGGCATGCTTGGCAACATGCAAGGACTGATTCTCACGAATAACGAGCGTGCTTTGGCTGAGCTTGAAGTGAAGCATCATTTCAAGAACATAGATGATATCTCAAAGAATATCGATGATGCCTCTTCGGGCAGTGTTGCTTTGATGCTTAGGGCTATTAACCATTATCTGGTGCAAGACCTTGAAGCTGCTATGAACGATATGAATCATGCCCTCTCTTTGGATTCGGCCTCTTGGAACCTCTTTTTTGTCCGTTCTTTCATACGCGCCCGCCAACTTGATGCTGCAGGGCTTAATGAGGCTAATACTGTTGATGAGATAATTCCCAAGCAGGCAGGCGGTCTGCCCGATCTGGATTATCGTCTTGTAAGAGACGATCTGGACAAGGTTGTTGAACTTATGCCTGATTTTGCATATGCCTATTTCAATAGAGGCAATGTTGCAGCAAAACTGAATGACTTCAAGTCTGCCGTAGTTGACTATACCAAGGCCATTGAGCTGAACGACCGTTTTGCGGAGGCGTATTTCAACCGTGGGCTTGCACGTCTTTATACAGGGAGCAGTGAAGACGGTATATCCGATTTGAGCAAGGCCGGAGAATTGGGGTTGTTCCAAGCCTACAATGTAATAAAGCGTTTCAAGTATTCCGGAAAGAAATAGGGATGTGTCGCCTGCATTGAGGATATAGGTGCTGTTATATATCTTAAAAAGCGTATCCAGGCTTTGATACTTCCTCGTTTTTCACTATCTTCGCACATTAAAAGTGTCTGATGACAAACAGAGTATAATTAAAATTCAACTATATGATTAAGATTTCGTTCAATGGTGATGTCCGCGAGTTCGCGGCAGAGGGGAAGTCGTATATCGAAATCCTCTCTTCGGTCGATCCGAAGCTTCTTAGCAGCTACGTGGCTGTAAGGGATGGCGATGCAGTTGTTGATCTCCGTGATGTTCCGGCCGACGGTGCTTGTGTCGAGCTGGTTGGTATTGAATCCAAAGAGGCATTGCATATCTTGCGCCATACTGCAACACATATCATGGCTGAGGCTGTAAAGCATCTTTTCCCCGAAGCAAAGCTTACTATCGGTCCTGCAACTGAGACTGGTTTCTTCTACGATTTCGAGTGTGCACCTTTCACAAAGGAGAATCTCGATGCTATCGAGAAAGAAATGAAGAAGATAATCAAGTCGAGTCCGCGTATTGAGCGTCAGGTCGTTACACGTGATGAGGCTATAGCAATGATGAAGGCCAAGAACGAGCCTTATAAGCTTGAGCTTATTGAGGCCATTCCGGAGGGTGACCGTATAACAATCTATTCACAAGATGATTTTGCCGACCTCTGCATGGGGCCTCACTTGCTCAATACGCGTCTGATAAAGGGCTTCAAGCTCCTTTCTACATCAACCGCCTATTGGCGCGGTGACAAGAACAATGCCTCTTTGGCGCGTATCTACGGTACAGCGTTCTTTACGAAAGAAGATTGCGAGGCATATCTTGCACACCTTGAGCATATCAGGAATATCGACCATAACAAGATCGGACGTGAGATGGAACTGTTCACGACAGTCGATGTCATTGGACAGGGATTGCCGTTGCTTATGCCAAAGGGAGCGAAGATTATACAGACCTTGCAACGTTGGATAGAGGACCTGGAAGACAACGAATGGGGCTATATCCGAACAAAGACTCCTCTTATGGCAAAGAGCGACCTTTACAAGATTTCCGGTCACTGGGATCACTACAAGGACGGCATGTTCGTTCTTGGAAACGAGGAGACCGACAAGGAGGTGTTTGCCTTGCGTCCTATGACTTGCCCGTTCCAGTATTATGTATATAAGGCAACTCATCACTCATACCGCGACCTTCCGTTGCGCTACAGCGAGACTTCGACCCTGTTCCGTAACGAGGATTCCGGAGAGATGCATGGCTTGACACGTGTGCGCCAATTTACAATCAGCGAGGGTCACCTCATCGTACGTCCCGACCAGATGGTTGAGGAGTTCAAGAAGTGTCTTGCTCTTGCAAAGCATGTAATGGAGACACTCGGTTTGCAGAACGATGTTACATACGTTCTTGCAAAGTGGGACCCAGAAAACCGCAAGAAGTATATCGGTGATGCGGAAGTTTGGGAAGAGACCCAGCAGCATATCCGTCAGATGCTTACAGAGCTTGAGATACCTTTTGTAGAGGAGACTGGCGGTGCGGCATTCTATGGCCCTAAGGTGGATATCAATGCAAAGAACGTATATGGCAAGGAAGATACGATGATTACCGTTCAGTGGGATGCTCTTCTTGCAGCGCAGTTCGATATGTACTATGTTGACCAGAACGGCGAGAAGGTACGTCCTTATATCATTCACCGTACCAGTATGGGCTGCTATGAGCGTACGCTTGCATGGCTCATTGAAAAGTACGAAGGCAAGTTCCCTACATGGCTTGCTCCTGAGCAGGTGCGTATTCTGCCTATTTCGGAGAAGTATGGCGACTATGCCAACGAGGTGGCTGCCGAGCTCCGCAAGAACGGTGTTCTTGTACACGTTGACAACCGTTCGGAGAAAATCGGTTACAAGATACGCGAGGCGCGCAATAACCGCGTTCCTTACATGCTTGTCCTCGGTCAGCAGGAGGAGGAGAACCGTACGGTTGCTGTGCGTAGCCGTTTTGCCGGTGACGAGGGCGTGAAGCCTGTTGCAGAGTTCGTTTCGGCCATATGTGAAGAGATACGTACGCGTACTATTCGCAAGGAGGTTGCTCCGGCAGAATAAGTTTAGTGTAAATTATATAAGGAATGCTATGGAACATGACAGTTCTGCAGCATTCCTTTTTTTATGCAATCATTCTCTTTTTTTCTGCTTTTTTTTATTCCGGAGGACAAAAAAATGCTTAAACCTCTTCGTTATATGATAAATAAGTGATAAATTTGCATCCGATTTTGAAGAGTTGTACCCGTATTTGCGTGTATGGCATGTGAAATCGATAAATTTAGAAAGGAACTTATATAATATTTGATGAAGAACGACAACCTGAAGAACCAGTATCGTGTTAACGAACAGATTCGTGCCGCTGAGGTACGTATAGTAGGTGATGATATAGAGTCTGTAGTAATGCCTACATATAAAGCCCTGGCTTTGGCCGAAGAAAAGGAATTGGACCTTGTGGAGATTTCACCGACAGCCAATCCGCCCGTTTGCCGTCTTATAGAATATTCTAAGTTCCTCTACCAGATGAAGAAACGTCAGAAAGAGCAGAAGGCAAAGCAGGTGAAAATAGACGTCAAGGAGATCCGCTTCGGCCCTCAGACCGACGAGCATGACTACAATTTCAAGCTCAAGCATGCCATCAGCTTTCTTCAGGACGGAGACAAGGTAAAGGCATACGTTTTCTTTAAAGGACGTTCAATCCTTTTCAAGGAGCAGGGTGAAATCCTTCTTCTGCGTTTTGCAAAGGACCTTGAGGAGTACGGTAAGGTAGATATGATGCCGGTGCTCGAAGGAAAGCGAATGACGATTATGATTTCGGCAAAGAAAGCTGCCCCGGTGAAGAAGGAGAAACCGGCAAAGCCTGCCGAGCAGCCAAAGGAAGATTAAAAGTGGGTAGTGTTGGATAGTACGCTACCGATAATTGTTAACTAATAATTTTATTTTAAAATGCCAAAAGTTAAGACTAACTCCGGTGCCAAAAAAAGATTCGCTCTTACCGGAACAGGTAAAATCAAGAGAAAGCATGCTTATCACAGTCACATCCTGACTAAGAAGACAAAGAAGCAGAAGAGAAACCTTGTACACTTCACAACTCTCGACTCTGCTAATGTCAAGAGTGTTAAGGAATTGTTGTCATTGCGTTAAGTATTGTATTATTAACCGAGTGTATTAGCATGAAAGTTCGCTTTTGCGACGCTAACATTCAAAAGAATTTAAAACTATGCCAAGATCAGTAAATCACGTTGCTTCAAGAGCAAGAAGAAAGAAAATTTTAGGTTTGACCAGAGGTTACTTTGGTGCAAGAAAGAACGTATGGACCGTTGCCAAGAATACTTGGGAAAAGGGTTTGACATATGCATTCCGCGACCGTCGTAACAAGAAGCGCGAGTTCCGTGCACTTTGGATTCAGCGTATCAACGCAGCAGCTCGTCTTGAGGGTATGTCATACTCTCAGCTCATGGGTGCTCTTCACAAGGCTGGTATCGAGATTAACCGTAAGGTTCTCGCTGACCTAGCTATGAACAATCCGGCTGCTTTCAAGGCTATCGTGGACAAGGTTAAGAAGTAATATCTTGCTTTGGATAAGCTGAAGCACCGCCTGCCAGGCGGTGCTTTTTTGTGAATTAGTGTTATGTTGCAGGTCTATTTCTAAAAAAAGAAGAAAAAATAGCAGAATAGCTTGTTTACGTGAAAAAAGCTTCTTAAGTTTGTGTACGGTTTTGCTGTATCGGTTGACTGGGAAACTCATCAATTATTTATCGAAACCGAGACCGCTTCATTTGTCCAATGGCGGGCCACGCCTTCGGGTAGCTTTAGAGAGCCGGTGGATTACAAAGGACAGGAGCCCTCAAATCTTGTATTCTCGGAGTTTCGTCGTTCTACTCTGTGCAGCAAAACTTTTTTATTTATACATCAGCAGGGCTTGCATTAATGCAAGCCCTGCTGATGTATAAATATTGTTCGCCTGTGCTCCGCGTGACGTTTCGCTGCAAACCTCTCCGATGCTTTCTTCTTCTTCTTCTTCTTCTTCTTCTATATTTCTTATTTCTTTATATTTCTTTTATTGAGTGCCTGCTGATATCTTTTGGCATTGGCGTTGTGTTCGCTGAGTGTCTTCGCGAAGTTGTGTGTGCCGGAGAAATCTTCCTTTGCACACATGTATAAGTAGTCGTGCTTCTTGTAGTTGAGAACGCTTTCAAGTGCCTGCAAGGTGGCGATTCTTATCGGGCCTGGAGGCAGTCCGGTGTTCTTGTATGTATTGTATGGTGATTCTACTTCAAGGTCCTTGTTCAGTATGCGGCGTCGGGCAGGGTCGCCCAAAGCGAACTTGACTGTAGGGTCGGCCTGCAGCGGAATGCCGCGTTTAAGCCGGTTTATATACAGTCCGGCAACAATAGGCTTTTCTTCGTTGTCGTTTGTCTCCTCATCGACAATGGATGCTAGTGTCGCAACTTCCTCTGGTGTCATATTCAGCTTCTTTGCCTTCGCAAGACGTTCTTCGTTCCAGAACTTGCGTCTTTCGTTCATGAATCTTGTCATGAGCTTTTCCGGTTTTATATCCCAGTAAACCTCGTATGTGTTCGGAATGAATAAAGATGGAAATGTCTCGGTCGTATATCCTATTCTGGATATGTATATGGGATGCCGTGTAAAGTCCAACAGCTCCAGAGAATCGAGCATAAGCTGTTTGCTTATGGCACCAACCATTTGATGCAGGCTTCTTGTAGATGGCACGACGAGTTTTACCGGAGTTTGTTCGTTGCTTACTATGCGTCTGTATATACTATGCATGCAGTCGCCGTCTTTTATAGCGAATTTTCCGCTACGCTTGCGTTTGTCAAAGCTGTTGTGGTCTGCAAGGAGCTTGAAGCCTTTTGTTGATATGCTGCTGTCAATCTTGCTTATCTTCTGCATTACGGTAGCAGAGTTGTCCTCGTTGGTGATGTAGATGTATTCCGTTTCTTCTAGCTGCACTTTCTGTAGCTTTACAAGATAGTACCCGTATCCTGTTATTGCTGCCGATATTGCGACTGCTGTGACGATAAGGGCTGCGCTCCATTTTAGAATTCTCTTTAGTCTCATGTCGTTTTCAGTTCTGTTCTGCAAACTTACATAAAAACGGATTCTTGTCTAAACTTGAATACCTATTTTTTGTGTAAAATCTGTTTTTTTTGCTGATTCTGTATTATATTTGCAGAATATTAGGCTACATGCCTGTTTTGTGTGCGTATCTGATGATAATTATTGAATAAATTTGGGAACTATGATAAAGAATCTGTTTAGGAACAGTAGTCCTGTACTGCTGTTGGTGTTACTTGCCTGTGTGGTATCGTGTACTTCTTATAAGAAGGTGCCGTATTTGCAGAATAGTCAGGATTTTGCGAAAATGGAGCAGGTTGATGTGTCTTTTGAACCAAAAATCCAGCCTCATGACCTTTTGGATATCGTGGTGCTAAGCCCGGATGAACCGACAACTTCCATGTCCTATAACCTTATAGTTCCGTCAGATATGTCGAACCGTAATTCTTTGACCTCGCAGCCTACTTTGCAAGAATATCTTGTCGATGCAGAAGGAAACGTGGTGATTCCTAATGTTGGAGTTGTCAAGTTGGCAGGATTGACAACTGCCGAGGCTGAAAAGATTATTCTCGACAAAGTGAAAGGGGCTTTCAAGGCAACTCCGGTCGTGACTGTACGTTTTGCCGACTTTAAGGTTTCTGTTCTCGGTGAAGTTACAGCTCCGGGCTCATATACAGTGAAGAACGGTAAAGTGAATGTATTTCAGGCTCTTGCCCTTGCGCGTGACCTTACTATATACGGTATGCGCGAGAATGTCAAGCTTATCCGCGAGAATGCCGACGGCAAGAAGGAAATCATAGAGCTTAACTTGAATGATGCTTCGTTGTTGAATTCTCCTTACTATTATCTATGCCAGAACGATGTGCTTTATGTGACTCCGAACAAGTCTAAAGCCAAGAACTCTGATATCGGTTCATCTACCTCGCTGTGGTTCTCGGCTACATCTATTCTTATTTCTTTGACATCTTTATTGTATAATATATTAAAGAATTAACTATATGCAGGATAATGAAAACAAGGCTACGGCAATGGAAGAAGAGGGCTTGAACCTTAATAAAATTTTCTCATACTTTCTTGCCTACTGGAAATTGTTTGCTCTTTCTTTTGTTGTATGCATGATAGGAGCTTTTGTCTATCTCTATTTTGCAGTGCCAAAATACAGAGTTGATACAAAGGTCTTGCTGCAAGATAAAGAGAAGGGTTCTTTTACCTCGCAAACTGATATGCTTGCCGATTTCGGTTTTCAAGCGCAGAACACCAACGTGGAGAATGAGATAGAGGTTATAAACTCTATGTCGGTGGTGCGTAGGGCGGTTCTTAATTCTGGCCTTTATGTCTCTTATTCTATTCCTGGCATAAATGACAGACCGATATATAAGGCGGGCAGTCCGGTTTTTGTGTCATACAAGGATTCCTTGTCTGCTCTTCGGGCCCCGATAACTTTGAAACTTCTTTTTGAAGAGGGCGGTAAGGCTGCTGTTTCATATAGTTATGTCAACGAACAGGAGGGTGTCGATGTTGAGGCATCGCCGGTTGAGATAGATACATATCCGTTTGTCCTGAACACTGTAGCCGGTGATGTTGTATTGGAGAAAAATGTCGCCATAGAGGAGCCGGAAGGTGAACTCTCGGTTACTATATTGCCTCTTGAGAGTGCAGCGCGCATGTATTTGGGCGGTCTCGGTATCGCACCGATATCAAAGACATCTTCTGTGGCGCTGTTGACTGTTACAACTGCAGTTCCTGGCAATGGCGTTGATTTTCTCAATGCGGTGATAGAGGGGTATAACCATGTGACAAATGAAGATAAGCGTCAGGTTGCATTCAAGACAAAGGAATTTCTGCTTAAGCGCATCGAGATGATAAATCTTGAGCTTAAGGAGAAAGAGAAGGAACTTGCGACGTATAAAAAGAAGAACAAGCTTGTAGATACGAAGATTGATGACCCTCTGGTTGTCCAGAATAAGAACCAGTATGTCAAACAGCTCGAAGAGATAGACTTGATGATCAAGTCCTCGAAATATCTGAACGATTTTGTAAACAATCCTGAGAACGACAAGAAAGTTATTCCTACAACGTTTGGAATAACTATTGATGCATCTCTTGTTGCCCTTATAAATGGCTATAATAGCGAAGTCGTCAAGCGCAATAATTTGCTTTTGTCAGCTACGGAGTCCAATCCTGCATTAAAGAGCTCTACCGCGAAGGTCGAGGCGATGCAGAAGGATTTGCGTGCGGCATTGGAGGCTTTGGACCGTTCTCTGAAGGTGCAACGTGATGCAATCGCGACATACGTTGCGAACTATACTACGCGTTTTGCAAGTTCTCCCGACATGCAGCGTGAACTGCTTACAATCCAGCGCGAGTGCGAGGTCAAGTCGGGGCTGTACGTGATGCTTCTCCAGAAGTATGAGGAGAACGACCTAAGCCTGGCTGTTACTGCAGACAACTTGAGGTGTATCGATGCTCCGATGGTTGCGGGGCAGGTCGCTCCTAACAGCAAGATGATATTGCTGGTTGCGCTCTTTATAGCCTTGCTGTTGCCCTCTGCATATATATATATAAAGGAGTTGTTGCGTACAAAGCTTGTTGCCGTAGAAGAGGTGCAGAAAATCATATCAGTGCCTCATGTCGGAACAATTCCTATGAAGAAGAGTGTCAACGGGCGTGAGAATCCTATTGTCGTGGAGAAAAACAGCAACGATGTTATGGCGGAGTCGTTCCGCGCGCTCCGTACAAACCTGCAGTTTGTCATGAGGAAGTCGTCAAGCAAGATAATAATGTTTACTTCAACGACGTCCGGCGAAGGAAAGACTTTCATAGCGAGCAATCTGGCTGTCTCTACAGCCTTGATGGGCAAGAAGGTTCTTCTGGTCGGAATGGATATACGTCGTCCCCGATTGGCCGAAATGTTCAAGTTCGACCCTAAGGCCGAAGGCTTGACAAGCTATCTTGCGGCAGACGAAAAGGATGTAGCAATGCTTGACAGGCTGATACTTCATACCGATATTGCTGATGGATTCGATATACTTCCAGCCGGTATTGTTCCGCCGAACCCGGCAGAGTTGCTTTCGGGCGTAAATGTTGAGAGGGCAATGGAATATCTCTCGTCTAAGTACGATTACATTATACTTGATACTGCTCCGGTGGGTCTTGTGTCAGATTCCTTGATTATAAGCCGTGTTGCAGACGTTGCTGTATATGTTGTACGACTCGGGTATACAGGCAAGTACGACCTTGCATTCTTCAACGGTCTTGTCAATGAGGGCAAACTCGAAAATGTATCGATTGTGGTCAATTGTGATGATGTCGCAAAGAAAAAGAGCTATGGGTATAGCGGTTATGCAAGCCGATATGTAGGCTACGGATACACAAGTGAAGGCAATCATAAGTAAAAAAGTCTGATATATAAAGACAAAAGCATCACAAGTGAGTAAAACTTGCTTTGTGATGCTTTTGTTTGATAAAAAATGTTGCAAATGATTGTAGAGTCGAAAAAAATGACGTACCTTTGCATTCCAAAGCGCGGATAATTCCGCAATAGCAATAAAACTAAAGGACTATGGGTTTGTTGAAAGAGAAATACGCCAAATATGACTTGCCACAAAGGTTTATGGCAATGGGAGTATATCCATATTTCCGTTGCATAGAGAGCGAGCAGGATACGGAAGTGCTGATGAGCGGAAAGAAAGTCCTGATGTTCGGCTCTAACTCATATATGGGCTTAACCAATCATCCGAGAATTAAGGAAGCTGCAATAGCTGCAACTCGCAAGTACGGTACAGGATGTGCCGGTTCGCGTTTCCTTAACGGAACCTTGGATATTCACTTGCAACTGGAAAACGAACTTGCTCAATTTGTTGGAAAGGACGAGGCTTTGGTATATTCAACAGGTTTCCAGGTGAATCTGGGTGTACTTTCTTGTGTTACTGGCCGTAAGGATACCATTATCTGCGATGAGCTTGACCATGCCTCGATTGTAGATGGCCGTCGCTTGTCGTTCTCTACTGTACGTAAGTTCAGGCATAACGATATGGAAGGCCTGGAGCGGGAATTGCAGGCATGTGATCCGGCTACAATAAAGATGATTGTCGTTGACGGTGTTTTCAGTATGGAGGGCGATATTGCCAATCTGCCTGAAATTGTACGCCTGAAGAATAAGTACAATGCAAGCATATTCGTTGACGAAGCTCACGGATTGGGCGTTTTAGGTCGCCAGGGCCGTGGTACTGCCGACCATTTTGGAGTAACGGATGATGTTGATTTGCTTATGGGCACATTCAGCAAGTCGTTGGCGACTATTGGCGGTTTCGTTGCGGGTGACAAAGAGGTGATAAACTATATACGCCACAACTCACGTTCGTATATGTTCAGCGCAAGCAATACTCCTGCTGCTACTGCGGCTGCGCTTGAGGCTTTGCATATCATTCAGGAAGAACCTGAAAGACTTGAGAATTTGTGGAATATGACCAACTATACGTTGAAGAGTTTCCGCGAGATAGGATTCGAGATAGGCAATACATCAACACCTATCATACCAATCTACATCCGCAATACAGACAAGACATTCCTTGTGACAAAATTGTTGTGGGATGCCGGTGTCTTTGTCAATCCGGTTGTTCCGCCTGCATGTTCTCCGCAGGATACTCTCATTCGCTTCTCTCTTATGGCTACCCATACAAAGGAGCAGATAGACAGGGCAATGGAGATAATGGTACCTATCTTCAAACAGTTGGAGATTATAAAGTAGGAATATAAGTTTTCGGGGTGTAGCGCAGTTGGTAGCGCATCTGGTTTGGGACCAGGGGGTCGCAGGTTCGAATCCTGTCACCCCGACAACTTAAGAGAGTGCCGATGATTGACGGGCTTGGCACTTTGTGAATAGCCGCAGCGTCAGTTGCAGTAATCCGTTATTCGGGGTGTAGCGCAGTTGGTAGCGCATCTGGTTTGGGACCAGGGGGTCGCAGGTTCGAATCCTGTCACCCCGACGAATTTTGAGAGGTGTCATTGATTGACGGGCTTGACACTTGTAAGTAGCTGCAGCGTCAGCTGTTAGTAATCCGTTATTCGGGGTGTAGCGCAGTTGGTAGCGCATCTGGTTTGGGACCAGGGGGTCGCAGGTTCGAATCCTGTCACCCCGACAATAGACAGTCTCTGCTTTATTCAATTATTCTTGAAAGGCAGAGGCTGTTTCCTTTTTCATTGAACTTGTGCGGGATCTTAAGGCTCAAATAGGGGTCACCTGCAAACTCTAGGGGGGGAAGTCTTTTATAAATAATTCTCAACCTTCACGCGACTGTCTTGTATTCCATTTCTTGTCGTTCTATTCTCTTCTTTCATAACTGAAAGAAGCAAAGGTTCCGCCACAGAACAAAATCAGTCGAAACACCCTTCTGCTTAGGAGTTGGTAAACCAACATCCTTCGTTTGGTTGT
>JAZNSN010000049.1:0-25668 GCA_045591315.1 Bacteroidaceae bacterium | reverse complement strand
ATGATACCTAGTCGATTACTAATTGGATTAACCTTCTGTCCCATTGCTTTCTACTTTTTTATTGTCATTATTTACTTTAGTGTCCACGTAGATAGTAACGTGGTTGGAACGCTTACGGATTCTGTATCCGCGACCCTGAGGTGCAGGACGCATACGGTAAAGAGTGCGTGCCTCATCTACAAAGATCTGTGAGATGTAAAGCTCGCCGGCCTCAGCCTTGCGCTCATTCTTCTGCTCCCAGTTCGCGATAGCCGAACGCAACAGTTTCTCAACGTTGTTTGAAGCAGCCTTTGTCGAGAACTTCAAGACACCGAGTGCACGGCCAACCTCCATACCACGTACCATATCGGCTACGAGACGCATCTTGCGAGGAGATGAAGGGATATCCTTTGCACTGGCGAAGTAAAGGCTCTTACGTGCCTCTTTTCTCTTGTCAGCAGCTATTTTTTTTCTTGCTCCCATTATATTATCTTATTTAATTCAGTTTTTAATTACCTGTTTATTTTTTACGGTTACCTGAGTGACCACGGAAAGTACGGGTAGGAGCGAACTCGCCCAACTTGTGACCTACCATGTTTTCAGTTACGTAAACAGGGATAAATTTATTACCGTTATGAACAGCTATAGTGTGTCCCACAAAATCGGGAGAAATCATAGAAGCACGAGCCCAAGACTTGATGACCGATTTCTTACCGCTCTCGTTCATGGCAAGCACTTTGCTCTCCAATTTTACATTGATATATGGACCTTTTTTTAATGAACGACTCATATTATTTCAAAAATTTCCTTATTATTACTTCTTTCTTCTCTCAATGATGTACTTAGAAGACTGCTTCTTTGGAGCACGTGTCTTGAGACCCTTAGAGTACAAGCCCTTACGTGAACGTGGATGACCACCGGAAGCACGACCTTCACCACCACCCATCGGGTGATCGACAGGGTTCATAACAACACCACGGTTGTGTGGACGACGACCCAACCAGCGTGAGCGACCAGCCTTACCTGAGCACTCAAGTGCGTGGTCTGAGTTGCCGACAGTACCTACTGTAGCACGGCAAGTACCGAGGATACGGCGAACCTCACCTGAAGGCAACTTGATTACGCAGTAGTTCTCGTCACGAGAAACGATCTGCGCGAAGTTGCCGGCAGAGCGAACAAGCATTGCGCCCTGACCAGGACGAAGCTCGATGTTGTGAACTACAGTACCGATAGGAATGTTTCTCAAAGGAAGAGTGTTACCAACCTCCGGAGCTGCGTCTGCACCTGACATCAGAACTGCGCCGACCTCCAAACCATTAGGAGCAATTATATAACTCTTTTCACCATCAGCATAACAAAGCAAAGCGATACGAGCCGAACGGTTAGGATCGTACTCGATAGTCTTTACAGTTGCGGGGATACCGTCCTTGTTACGCTTGAAATCAATAAATCTGAATTTACGCTTGTGACCGCCACCTCTGTAGCGCATTGTCATCTTACCGTCGTTGTTGCGTCCACCTGTTGAACGCTTGCCGGTTACAAGCGATTTCTCTGGTACCGTAGCAGTGATCTCTTCGAAGGTACCAATAACCTTATGTCTTTGGCCTGGTGTTGTAGGCTTAAATTTACGTACTGCCATTTCTATTAAATGTTACTATAAAAATCAATAGTATCGCCCTCCTTAAGTGTGACGATAGCCTTCTTTACAGCGTTTGTACGGCCTTTCACAAAGCCTGCCTTAGTGTAACGGCTCTTGTTCTTGCCAGAGTAGTTCATTGTATTTACATCAACTACAGTTACATTGTACAACGCCTCAATCTCTTTCTTAATTACCAACTTGTTAGCCTCGGGACGAACAAGAAAACCAAAGCGGTTAAACTGGTCAGTAATTTTAGTCATCTTCTCAGTGACTATAGGTTTAATCAATACTCCCATTGTTATGCCTCCTTAGTTTTTATTAAGTATGTTACTAATAACTTCGAGAGAACTTTCAGTCACAACCAAAACCTCGGCATTCATTATACCATAGGTATTAATGTCCGAAGCAATAGCCATCTGAGTCCCCTTCAGATTTCTGGATGACAAAAATACTGCTTTATTGCTAGACGGCAAAACAAACAACTGCTTCTTTTCAGAAACTTTAAGATTATTTAACACCTCTACAAAAGCCTTTGTACTTGGGGTCTCAAAGTTGAAATCCTCTACTACTACAACTGCACCGTCGATAGCCTTCTGTGAAAGAGCCGACTTGCGAGCGAGCTGCTTAACCTTCTTGTTCAGCTTGAAGCTGTAATCACGTGGAGTAGGACCGAAAACTCGTGCACCACCTACCAATACCGGTGAGTTGATGTCACCACGACGTGCACCGCCACCGCCTTTCTGGCGACCGAGCTTGCGTGTTGAACCTGAGATCTCGCTTCTCTCCTTTGACTTATGTGTTCCCTGACGCTGTGCAGCAAGATACTGTCTAACAGCCATGTAAACAACATGCTCGTTAGGCTCGATTCCGAAGATAGACTCGTCTAACGTAACCTTTCTACCGGTGTTTTCACCCTTAATATTTAATACGCTGACTTCCATTACTTTTCAATTATTACGATTGAACCATTGTAACCTGGAACCGAACCCTTGATAACCAACAGGTTGTGCTCAGGAATAACCTTTAACACTTGGAGGTTGTGTGTAGTTACACGTGCATTACCCATCTGTCCACCCATGCGGAGGCCTTTGAATACCTTTGCAGGATAAGAACAAGCACCGATTGAACCCGGCTTGCGAGCTCTGTTGTGCTGACCGTGAGTAGCCTGACCTACACCACCGAAATTGTGTCTTTTAACGACACCCTGGAAACCCTTACCCTTTGAAGTGCCTGTCACGCTAACGTAAACAGTATCTGCAAAGAGATCTACTGTGAGCACATCGCCCAACTTGAGCTCTGTCTCATAACCCTTGAACTCGGCCAAGTGGCGCTTGGGAGCTACACCAGCTTTCTTGAAGTGACCTGCAAGAGGAGCGTTGACACGGCTCTCTTTCTGATCCTGGAAACCGATCTGAACAGCCTCATAGCCGTCGTTCTCGATTGTCTTCACCTGTGTAACTGCGCAAGGACCTGCTTCGATAACAGTGCATGGAACATTCTTGCCATCGGCACTGAAAACGGACATCATTCCGATTTTTTTTCCTAATAATCCTGGCATTTCAGTTTAATTTAAAAAATTGATAGAATACATTAAAATTACACTTTAATCTCGACCTCAACACCTGAAGGAAGCTCAAGCTTCATGAGAGCATCGACTGTCTTTGCTGTAGAGCTGTAGATATCGATAAGTCTCTTGAAAGAGGAAAGCTGGAACTGCTCACGGCTCTTCTTGTTAACGAAGGTAGAGCGGTTAACTGTAAAAATACGCTTGTGTGTAGGCAATGGAATAGGACCGCTAACGATTGCGCCTGTGGCCTTCACAGTCTTTACAATCTTCTCAGCTGACTTGTCAACCAAATTGTGATCGTAAGATTTAAGTTTGATTCTAATTTTCTGACTCATTGTCTTTTATTGTTTATAAATTCATAATTGCCTGCCGGTTAAGAGTCATTCGCTAACCGGCAGGCTTTATTTATTACTTCTGAAGTTCTTCAAGTATCTGCTTTGTCAATGAAGCACTTACCTGATCATGGTGATCGTATGTCATTGAAGATGTAGCACGACCTGAAGTGATGGTACGCAATGAAGTTACGTAACCGAACATTTCAGACAGAGGAACCATAGCCTTAACGATACGTGCACCTGTACGGCTTGTCTCAAAGCCCTCTACCTGGCCACGGCGCTTGTTAAGGTCGGCGATAACATCACCCATGCTCTCCTCTGGAGTTACAACCTCAAGTCTCATGATAGGCTCAAGAAGAACCGGATTTGCCTTTTGGCAAGCGTTCTTATATGCCTGGATAGCACAAACCTCGAACGAGAGCTGGTCAGAGTCAACCGGGTGGAAACCACCGTCGAGAAGAACAACCTTCAAAGACTCCATTGGGTAACCTGCGAGGACACCAGCCTTGATTGCTGTCTGGAAGCCCTTCTGTACTGAAGGAATGAACTCCTTAGGAACGTTACCGCCCTTAACCTCGTTAACGAACTGAAGGTTGCCCTCCTTGAAGTCCTCATCCGCAGGACCTACAGAAACAACAATCTTCGCGTACTTACCCTTACCGCCGGTCTGCTTCTTGTAGGTCTCGTCAACCTGAACAGTACCTGTAATTGCCTCCTTGTAGCTAACCTGAGGACGACCCTGGTTACACTCTACGTTGAACTCACGCTTCAGACGGTCGATAATGATCTCAAGGTGAAGCTCACCCATACCGGAGATGATTGTCTGACCTGACTGCTCATCAGTTCTTACTGTAAATGTAGGATCCTCTTCTGCGAGCTTAGCAAGACCGTTAGCCAACTTGTCGAGGTCCTTCTGAGTCTTAGGCTCAACAGCGATAGAAATCACAGGATCGGGGAATGTCATTGATTCAAGGATGATTGGAGCATCCTCTGCGCACAATGTATCACCTGTACGTACGTCCTTCATACCGATTACAGCACCGATATCACCTGCACCGAGAACCTCTATAGGATTCTGCTTGTTTGAGTGCATCTGGAACATACGAGAGATACGCTCCTTGCGGCCTGAACGGGTATCGTAGATATATGAACCTGACTCAAGCTTACCTGAATAAACGCGAACATAGATCAAGCGACCGACGAACGGGTTTGTGGCAATCTTAAAGACAAGTGCCGATGTCTTGTCATCCTCAGAAGGAGTACGTGACTCCATCTCGTCTGTCTTAGGATTCATACCCTCAATTGCAGGAGTATCAAGTGGTGAAGGCAAGAATGCACATACAAAGTCGAGCAATGGCTGTACGCCCTTATTCTTGAATGAAGAACCGCAAGTCATCGGAGTAATCTCCAATGCAAGTGTACCCTTACGTATAGCTGCAATGATCTCCTCCTCTGTTATTGAATCGGGATCCTCAAGAACCTTCATCATCAGCTCCTCATCGAAGTCAGCAGCCTTCTCAAGAAGGTGCTCTCTCCACTGATTTGCCTCGTCAACGAGCTCTGCAGGGATTTCCTCTACTGTATAATCCAAAGCACCGTCCCTGTAAACGAGGGCCTTCATAGTAATGAGGTTGACAACGCCAAGGAACTTCTCCTCCGAACCGATAGGAATTGTCACAGGGCACGGATTTGCACCGAGAACCTCCTTCATCTGACGCATTACAGAGAAGTAGTCTGCACCTGAACGGTCCATCTTGTTTACATAGGCGATACGCGGAACATTGTACTTGTCAGCCTGACGCCATACGGTCTCTGACTGAGGCTCAACGCCACCCACTGCACAGAATGCTGCGATAGCACCGTCAAGCACACGGAGTGAACGCTCTACCTCAGCGGTAAAGTCCACGTGTCCCGGAGTGTCAATCAAGTTGAACTTGTACTGAGTACCGTTCCAGTTCCAGAATGTTGTAGTAGCAGCTGATGTGATAGTGATACCACGCTCCTGCTCCTGCTCCATCCAGTCCATGGTAGCAGCACCATCGTGTACCTCACCAATCTTGTGTGAAAGACCGGTGTAGAACAATATACGCTCTGATGTAGTAGTCTTACCAGCATCAATGTGAGCACTAATACCGATGTTACGGGTAAATTTTAGTTCGTTTGCCATCTTCGTATTGACTATTATCTAATTAGAAACGGAAATGTGCGAATGCGCGGTTAGCCTCAGCCATGCGGTGCATGTCCTCCTTACGCTTGTAAGCACCACCCTGGTTGTTGTATGCATCCATAATCTCATTGCAGAGCTTCTCTGACATTGACTTGCCGCCACGCTTGCGAGCGAACAGAATCATGTTCTTCATAGAGATTGACTCCTTGCGGTCTGCGCGAATTTCAGTAGGAACCTGGAATGTTGCACCACCGATACGGCGAGACTTAACCTCTACCTTAGGAGTGATGTTCTCCAATGCCTGCTTCCAAATCTCAAGTGGAGTCTTTTCCTCGCTCTTCATCTTATTGCCAACGAGCTCAAGAGCGCCATAGAAAATAGTGTACGAAATATTCTTCTTTCCGTCATACATCAGGTGGTTAACGAATTTAGAAACCATCTGGTCGCCGAAAACTGGGTCTGGAAGAACCAGACGCTTTTTTGGTTTTGCTTTTCTCATTTTCTCTTACGAAAATTAATGTTTTGTTTGGCTGCGTTATTGCAAATTCTTCAACGCCTCCACCGAGGCATTTACTCAACCTTTATAACTTCCAACAAACCAAAACTTGTTAAAAAAATCTTTTAGAGAGTCTTGTCCGCAGTTTTACAAGCCCGGACCACTCTGCTTAAACTTGCCTTGACATTGAATTACTTCTTAGCCTTAGGACGTTTTGCACCGTACTTTGAACGACGCTGTGTACGGTTAGCAACACCTGCTGTATCAAGAGTACCGCGAACGATGTGGTAGCGTACACCCGGAAGGTCCTTAACACGACCACCACGAACCAAAACGATTGAGTGCTCCTGCAAGTTGTGGCCCTCACCTGGGATGTAAGAGTTTACCTCCTTCTGGTTGGTCAAACGCACACGAGCAACCTTTCTCATAGCAGAGTTAGGTTTCTTTGGAGTTGTAGTGTAAACACGTACACACACACCACGACGCTGCGGACAGTTGTCGAGTGCGGGCGACTTGCTCTTCTCTACAATCACCTCTCTGCCTTTTCTTACTAATTGCTGAATTGTAGGCATTTTGTTTAAATTTTAATTATTATATATTGTTTTTAAATATTTCTTCACGAGTGAACGCTATAGTCCATTTTGGACTGCAAAGGTAAAAATTATTTTTCTAATAAAAAAGGGTTTGGGTTATTTTTAGCAGAAACCATGTGACAAAAACCACTTTTTGTGCAAAAACCACGAAGAAACGCGGTTCAAAAAGCATTTTTCAATGTTAAAAAACATTAAAAATCATAGGAATAACACGACCTTTACGAAAAAGAACAGAAAATACTGAAAAAAAATGGGAGCGTCAGCAGGGCTACAGGAACATAAAAAAATAGCAGCCGCGATATTACTCGGCTGCTATACCTTATTATATATATAGTCACTCTTCGTCAAAGTCAAACTCCTCGTAACCTAAATCTTCTTCATCATTCTCTATAGGTTCATCCTCATAATCGGGCTCCCAATCGGCAAAGTCATCAGCCAGCATCTTCCTGTCATAGTTGCGATGCACGAGTTCTTCGCGCTTGACTGCAGCCAGACGATTCTCTTCGCTATTCAATGCAGTCCACAGAACATCCTTCAAATCCTGGATACCTTCACCGGTAGGAGCAGAAATAAACACGCAAGGAACATCTTCGGGCAAATTCTCCGAGAGCATATCCTTCAGTTCCTCATCTATAAGGTCACACTTTGTAACAGCAAGCACACGCTGTTTGTCAAGCATTTCGGGATTGAAGGTTGCAAGTTCGTTAAGCAGGACTTCGTACTCTTTTTTTATATCATCCGCATCGGCAGGCACCATAAAGAGAAGCAAAGAGTTACGTTCTATGTGGCGCAAGAAACGAAGGCCAAGTCCCTTACCCTGGCTTGCACCCTCTATTATACCCGGAATATCGGCCATAACGAACGATTTTCCGTCACGATAGGAAACAATGCCAAGATTCGGTTCAAGAGTCGTGAAAGGATAGTTCGCAATCTTCGGTTTTGCTGCTGACACCGACGAGAGCAATGTCGATTTTCCGGCATTCGGAAAACCCACAAGACCCACATCGGCCAAAAGTTTTAGCTCAAGGGTTACAGTGAGTTCCTGCATCGGCTCGCCCGGCTGAGCAAAACGCGGAGCCTGACGTGTAGGCGTTGCGAAATGCACATTTCCGAGACCCCCGCGACCGCCCTTGAGCAAAGTCACAAGCTGCCCGTCCTCCATCACGTCGCACAGAAACTCACCTGTTTCGGCATTATATGCCACCGTGCCGCACGGCACATCGACTATCTTGCTTTCCCCGTCAGCACCGGTGCTTTTATTGATACCGCCGTTCTGGCCGTTCCCGGCAAAGATATGACGCTGATACTTGAGGTGAAGCAGAGTCCAGTAGTTTCTGTTTCCCCTAAGGATTATATCTCCACCCTTTCCGCCGTCACCGCCATCGGGACCGCCGTTCGGTATATATTTGGCACGATGCAAATGCGCCATACCTCTACCGCCCCTACCCGAACGGCACACTATCTTTACATAATCAATAAAATTCGATTCCGCCATATCACAACAATCATCTAAACAATAGAACAACAATAAACAACAGAAGTTGCCGCTTGCATAGCGGCAACTTCATATACAATATTCCGTATATCAGATTTTAGAATCTATAGCCGCAACAATATCGGCAAATATACGGTCCAATTCGCCCAAACCATTGATATAACAATGCTTGCCGTCATTCTTATACCACTCCTTGAGAGGAGACGTCTGCTCACGATAGACCACCAGACGCTTCTTGATAGTCTCTTCGTTGTCATCGGCACGGCCCGATGCCTGACCGCGCTTGAGCAAGCGGTCCATCAGTTCATCCTCCGGCACATCGAGCTCTATCATCGCTGTCACGTCCTGACCGCGCTCCCTAAGAATTTTCTTAAGAGACTCCGCCTGGGCAATTGTCCTTGGGAAACCGTCAAATATAACACCCTTTCCGCCAGCCAGAGTATCAAGCTTGGCCGCAAGAATGCTCACCATAAGCTCATCGGGAATCAACTGTCCGTTATCGATGAGCGACTGTGCCAGCTTGCCCAATTCCGAGCCTGCAGCAATCTCTGCACGCAATACATCACCTGTAGAAATATGGTCGAGCCCGTATTTCTCGACAATTCTTTCACTCTGAGTGCCCTTACCGCTTCCAGGTGCACCGAAAATAACTATATTAAGCATTGTACAAAGTTTATTCTACAACATCGTAAACATCGGGAAGGTTGCGTCCCAATCCGTCATAATCAAGTCCATAACCCACAATAAACCTATCCGGGATAGTAAACACGCTGTACTTCACATTCACCGGTACCTGAAGACGCGCCGGTTTTACGAAGAGAGACGCAATCTCTATCGACGCAGGCTCCCGCGTGCCGAGAGTCTCAAGCATGTTCTGCATTGTCAGGCCTGTATCAACGATATCCTCAATGATAATGACATCACGCCCTGTAATTGACTCAGACAAGCCCAGCACCTCCTTGATTACGCCGGTTGAATTCGTTCCCTGATAAGAAGATAGCTTGACAAACGAGATTTCACATTCAATCTCCAGGTTACGCATAAGTTCTGCAGCGAACATAAAACTTCCGTTCAGCACGCCCAACAGCAGAGGGCGTTTGCCGGCATAATCCTTGTTTATATTGGCAGCAACCCTTTTTACTTCTGCAACAATCTCCTCGTGGGATATAGTCTTGACAAATTCCTTGTCATGAATCTTTATATGTGACATAACAATAGATTTTAATTAGACACCACATTGCGGGATATTCGTCACAAAAATAGAACAAAGTTCCGAAAAAAGAGCAATCACAAGCTTTTTTTTGCCTTGCAGACAGAAAATAACATGCTATAGCACCTTATTAATAGAAGTTAATGAATATTTTGGGCACCATTTAAAAACAATTTACTATCTTCGCGGCAAATTGCATATTATGCATACATATAGACGCATCATGAAAAATATCTTTTTTGTTCTAATATCACTGCTTGCTCTGCCAAGCCTTGCACAGACAGAAGTGAATGCATTCTTCACAGGAGCCAATGAAGGCACGACATACTATCTTCCCGACACAAGAATCGAAGTAACGGTCGGCACCGTATGCATAACAAAGACTCCTGGCGAGTTCAACCGTTACGCCGAAAGGTTCCTGCGTATAAACAACGCGATATCAAAGTCCGAAACCTTTTGGGAGATGAATGAGATAACCATCGGATTCAGCGGCAAGCCGAACCCAGACAAGATGTTTACCGTAAAGCTTGCCAATGGAAGTACGGCAAGCAACATCTCTATTGACGAGAACGGCATAATCGAAAGCATAAACGTACATTCAGAGAAAAAGGAGAAGAATGCCGAGCAGCCAAGGAACGAAGCGCCGGAATCAGCAAATGCGAGCCAATACATGACAGAAGAGATGCTTCAGGCCACTTCGACAGCAAAACTGGCCGAATTGACAGCAAAGGAGATATACACAATAAGAGAGAGCAAGCTTGCCATAACACGCGGTTTATCCGAGAACATGCCTAAGGACGGATTGTCCATGCAGCTGATTCTTGACGAACTGAACAAGCAGGAGAAGGTACTAACCGAGATGTTCACAGGCCGTATAGACACAGTGTATCACAAAACAACGCACATTCTGGAGCCTAAGGCAGAGTGCGACACTGCCAAAGCTGTTCTTTTCCGTTTCTCACGCAAATTAGGTATCGTTGACAGTAACAACCTCGCCGGTTCACCTATTTACTACAGTCTCAAGGACTTGAAGAGTGTCAAGCTCCCCACTCCCGAAGAACTGGCAAAGAAGAAACCGTTGAAAAAGGACGGTATCTGCTACAACATACCGGGAAAAGCCGAATTTGAGATATACACACCTACAAGGACACTATACAGGAAAGAGATATCCCTTGCACAGCTTGGAACAACCGAGATATTGTCAAAGGTCCTGTTCAACAAGAACACCGGAACAAAAGTGATTTTCGACACCTCAACCGGAGGAATAGTAAGCATAGAAAAATAACAATATAATACAATCGACATGTTTGAAAACCTAAGCGAGCGCCTTGAACGCTCATTCAAGATACTTAAGGGTGAAGGCCGTATCACAGAAGTGAACGTAGCAGAGACACTTAAGGATGTACGCAAAGCACTGCTTGATGCCGACGTAAACTACAAAGTCGCAAAGACATTTACCGACACTGTTAAGAACAAGGCCATCGGCCAGAATGTGCTGACCTCCATTCACCCCAGCCAGCTCATGGTAAAGATTGTCCATGACGAGCTCACAGAACTCATGGGCGGCGAGACATCAGAAATCAATTACGAAGGACATCCGGCAGTGATTCTCATGTCGGGTCTCCAAGGTAGCGGTAAGACAACATTCTCTTCAAAGCTGGCAAACTACCTCAAGAAGAAAAAGAACCGCAACCCGTTGCTGGTAGCCTGCGACGTATATCGCCCGGCAGCCATTGACCAGCTGAAGGTATTGGGCGAAACAATCGGCGTTCCCGTATATAGCGAGCCGGACAGCAAGGACCCGGTACAGATAGCCCTCAATGCCATAAAGGAGGCCAAGGCAAAGAGCTACAACCTCGTTATTATCGATACCGCCGGCCGTTTGGCCGTTGACGAGGCGATGATGCAGGAGATTGCAGCAATCAAGGAAGCCGTAAAACCTACCGAAACCCTCTTCGTAGTAGATTCAATGACCGGACAGGACGCAGTGAACACGGCCAAGGAGTTCAACGACCGACTTGATTTCACCGGCGTAATCCTCCCTAAGCTCGACGGTGACACACGTGGCGGTGCAGCGTTGTCTATACGCACAGTCGTTACCAAGCCCATCAAGTTCATCGGTACAGGCGAAAAGATGGAAGCCATCGACCAGTTCCACCCCAACCGTATGGCCGACCGTATTCTCGGCATGGGCGACGTGGTATCTCTTGTAGAGCGTGCACAGGAGCAGTTCGACGAGGAGGAGGCCAGGAAGCTACAGCGCAAGCTTGCCCGCAACCAGTTCGATTTCAACGACTTCCTCACACAGATAGAGCAGATAAAGAAGATGGGTAACATAAAGGACCTCATGGCAATGATTCCCGGAGTAGGAAAGGCTGTAAAGGACCTTGACATCGACGACAATGCATTCAAGGGCGTAGAAGCAATCATACGTTCAATGACACCGAAGGAGCGTGCAAACCCCGATATCATCAACAACTCGCGCAAGGAGAGAATTGCAAGGGGAAGCGGAACCACAATGCAGGAAGTAAACCGTCTCATGAAGCAGTTCGAACAGATTCGCAAGACCATGAAGACCGTTGCAGGCGGCAAGTTCGGCAACATGATGGGCGGAATGATGCCTAAGTTCAAGCGTTAAAGCATAAAGACCGGCTAACCATAAAACATAAACCTATGCAACTTATTGACGGCAAGGCTGTAGCAACAGCCATAAAGAAGGAGATTGCGACAGAAGTCGAAAGCATCATCGCCAATGGCGGCAAGCGTCCTCACCTCGCAGCCATACTTGTAGGGCACGACGGAGGCAGCGAAACCTATGTTGCCAACAAGGTAAAAGCATGCGAAGAATGCGGCTTCACCTCGACACTCCTGCGTTACGAAGCCGATATAACAGAAGAGGAACTCCTCAAGAAAGTCGATGAGTTGAACAACGACCCCGACGTGGACGGCTTCATAGTGCAGCTTCCTCTCCCGAAGCATATTGACGAGCAGAAAGTGACAGAGGCTATCGACTACCGTAAGGACGTCGATGGATTCCACCCTGTAAATGTCGGACGTCTTTCCATAGGACTGCCATGTTTCCTCTCGGCAACCCCGAACGGCATCATGGAGCTCCTTGCCCGTTACAACATAGAGACCAAAGGCAAGAAATGCGTAGTCCTTGGACGAAGCAATATTGTCGGCAAGCCCATGGCCAACCTGATGATGCAGAAGCAGACTCCGGGCGATGCTACGGTAACCGTATGCCACAGCCACACAGAGAACATTGCCGAGGAGTGCCGTCAGGCCGATATCATAATTGCCGCATTGGGACAGCCGCACTTCCTTAAAGCTGACATGGTAAAGGAAGGAGCAGTTGTGATAGACGTCGGCACAACACGCGTACCGGACACTACACGCAAATCGGGATTCCGTCTTTGCGGTGATGTGGATTTTGAGAACGTAGCTCCCAAATGCTCATTCATCACCCCCGTTCCGGGCGGTGTAGGCCCGATGACCATTGTATCCCTGATGAAAAACACACTTCTTGCCGGCAAAGGCGAAATATACAGATGACCCCTATTTGCCGATTGCTCATAACGATATTGCTGTACTGCACCGTATCATTCGAATCCGATGCACAATACAGCAATATTCCTATGCAGCAGATCGATCTGTTCTTTGCAGGAGACGCAATGCAACATAAGAACCAGCTAACACAAGCAAAAGGCAGTGACGGCAAATACAGCTATTCATCATACTACAAATACCTCGCCCCTGCAGTCAAGCGGGCCGACATATCCATTGTCAACCTGGAAACCCCTATAGGAGAACGCAACTACGGAGGCTATCCCTCATTCTGTGCCCCCGACAGTTTCCTGCATGCAATCACCGATGCCGGATTCAATCTTGTCATGCTTGCCAACAATCATATACTCGACCGAGGGAAAAGCACAGTACTCCACACGCTGGATCTTCTGGACACGCTCAAAACGGCATACTGCGGAATATACCGCAATATGGAAGAGCGCGACAGTCTATATCCGTTGATGATTGAGAAGAAAGGAGTAAAGATCGTATTCCTGAACTACACATACGGCACAAACGGCAGGAGCGTCCCTGCGCCATTGGCAGTAAATATCATAGACAAGGAGATTATGTCCAAGGATATTGAAAAGGCAAAAACCATGAATGCCGACGCCATAATAGCATGCATGCATTGGGGAGACGAATACGTAAGCCTTCCGCCCAAGAAGGTAAAGGAACTTGCCGACTGGCTATTGGAACAAGGGGTTGACCATATCATCGGGCATCACCCTCATGTGGTACAGCCAATAGAAATAAGGAAAGACCCAGAGACACCCGACAAGCACGCTGTGGCATACTCATTAGGCAATCTGGTATCCAACATGCAGATACGCAAGACCGATGGCGGCATCACACTGCACATGCGGTTAAGAAAGATTCTGAACTATACCAGGATTGCATCATTGCAATACATGCTCACATGGATTAAGCCCAAAGAGCATAATGGAAGACGCGATTTTACGATACTTCCGGCAGCAACGACAATAATAGAGAACAATCCGCATGCCGAGTCAAGGCTAAGGCAGTTCCTTGAGGACACACGTACGCTCTTCAGGAAACACAACAAGGGAAATATAACAGAAACCTTTATCGATTCGGTAAAAATCACTCGATAACGAAGCCCTTGCCGTTCCAGCGATACACAAGCTTTCTGAGCAACGGGCCGACAGCCGCAGCATCCTCCTTGCTCATATAACCAGGCATTGTATATTCGGCCACCATAGTGTTGTCATCGGGATTAAGCCTTAAAGAGACAAGATAAATGTCGCACTTGTCAACATAGCGGTCAACCGTATCGGAGGGAACAAAGAAATCCCTTATGACCGGAGGAGCGAACATCTTCTGCGCATCGAGCCTTTTCCACTCGCGATTGAAGAATGCAATGCGGCTATCCTCAGCCTCTGCCCTTACGCTGTTCACGACACACATTATCGAGTCATTGCCGAAAGGCAACATCTTCATCTGCATCGACGATGAAGGCGTTGTTTGCAGAAAGAGATAGTTGGCAGTCAGCTCCTTGAGGACGCTCTCGCCGTCGAGCCTGTTTGTAGCTCTTGCCCTCATTCCGGCCTTCATGTATTCAATGAAGTCGTAACGGTCGAGCCTTGTCAGCAAAGGCATCACCGAATCGGGAGTTTCCAGAAACATCTCCCTGAAGCTCTGCCCGTTCACAAACGATGGCGCACCGAGCATCAAAAACAACAATATGTGTATATACTTTTTCATTTCGAGCCCAAATATAGGAAGAATAATCCAATTAATATCAATAGCAGGTCAACAGCTTTGCTCTTGAGGTTCTTCTCATGCAGAAGAAATGCCCCGAAAGCGAACGACACCACAACGCTTCCGCGCCGTATCATAGAGACCACGGCTATGAGCGCACCCTCCTGAGCCAGCGACGAGAAATAGCAGAAATCGGCCATTCCCAAGAACAGCGAAATCATCGGGATTGACCAACGCCACGAGAACTTGCGGCCACGCTGGACCGATGAAAAAGCATTCATCGCAACAGCTATGCAACCCATCAGCATGCATTGGTAGAGATTGAACCACGACTGCACAAGTATCGGTTCAAGAGAACGCATAAGAAACTTGTCGTACAAAGCACTCAAAGCTCCGAACACTGCTGCAAGAGCCACAAATACAACCCACCGATTATTCACGAAGTCAATGCCCTCGCGCTTGCTGCTCCGCCCAAGAAGGAACACGGACAGAATAGCAATGATAACACCTGTCCATTGATAGAGGTTCAACGACTCTCCGAAGATGAAAAGCGCGCCAAGAAGCACAAGCACAGGCCTTGTCGATTGTATCGGCGAGACAATAGTAATAGGCAAATGCTTTATTCCGATATATCCGCAAAGCCATGAGGAGAGCACTATGACAGCTTTGACAACCAGCAGCAGATGAACATCGGCATCGGCAGACGGCACATACAAAGGCCCTTCAGTTATCACTCCCAAGCGCGATAGCAGAATGAAAGGAGCAAAAAGCATTGTCGAGAAGAGCGTATTAAGGAAAAGGACAGCAATGACAGAGTTCTCCTTAAGCGATACCTTCTTGAAGAAGTCATAGCAACCCAACAGGGCTGCCGACACGAATGCCAACAAAGCCCACATCATAGGAACAGCTCATCGGGATATTCAACTCCAACCAGGAAGAGAGCCTCGCCCATAGCCGAGTCTCCGGCCTCTCCGCGCGCCTTGTTCTCTATAACAGCCCTGAAACCATCGAGCGTCATCTTTCCGCGCCCAACAAGCAGCAACGTGCCCACTATAGCACGCACCATGTTACGCAAGAAACGGTCGGCTTCTATCTCAAAGACCCATTCATGCTCCCCTACCCTGCGCCATGCAGCATGGGTAACCTTGCAGTTGTTTGTCTTGACATCGGTATGCAGCTTGCTGAAGCTTGTGAAATCGGTATATTCGTACAGGAGTTCAGCAGCCCGGTTCATCGCTCCGAAATCGGTTTCGGGCATAACCCTGCATGCATATCGCCTCGCAAAAGGCGATTTGGCGGTCACCACTCTATAGCAATAACGGCGCGACAATGCATCGAAACGGGCATGTGCATCATCCTTTACACGACGCACACTGCCGACAGCTATGTCGGGAGGCAATATTCTGTTCAACTTATATACAAGCTGCCCGGCATCCACCTCGCATGGAAAATCGCCATGAGCCACCATACACTCCGCATTCACTCCGGCATCGGTACGCCCGGCACCAACCAGAGGCACCGGCTGCCGCATAAGCTTGCAAAGGGCCTCTTCGAGCACCTGCTGTACCGTTATTGCATTGGGCTGTACCTGCCAGCCATGGTATGCAGCACCATCGTAGGAGAAATATATGAAATAGCGTGGCATCAGATTTCGTTCTTGAGAATATATGTATGACATGCAGCAAGGCCTGCAGTTTCTGTTCTCAGGCGTGAGCTGCCGAGACTTACAGGAACATAGCCGGCCTTTATGGCCATTTCCACCTCTTCGGGGCTGAAATCACCCTCTGGACCTATGAGCACGGTAGCCTCTTCGCCCGGCACAAGAACATCCTTAAGAAGTACCCTTTCGCTATCGTAGCAATGCGCTATGTACTTGGCACCGGGACGCTCCGTCGCAACAAACTTCTTGAAGTCGGTCATCTCCGTAACCAGAGGCTTCGTATATTTCAAAGACTGCTTCATTGCTGAAACGACAATGCGTTCCACACGGTCGCACTTCACCACCTTACGCTCCGAGAAGCGGCAATTGAGGAAAGCAATCTCGTCAAGGCCTATTTCAGTAGCCTTTTCGGCAAGCCACTCGATGCGGTCCATGTTCTTTGTCGGTGCAATGGCTATATGTATGCTGCCCTTCCAGTTCTTTGGCATAGGAAGAGCCTCGACAGCCTCCACGTAGCAGTGTTTCCCGGCAACGGATGATATACGTGCCTTGTAAAGCATGCCTTTGCCATCGGTTATATCCAGTTCTGCACCTGCAGAGAGGCGCAATACACGCAGAGCGTGGGCAGCCTCCTCTTCTGAGAGTTCCCAACGCTCTGCTATATCAGGTACATAAAAAAGTGCCATTATTCTATATTTTCGTCCGTGTTCCCGTCATTGGCAGCCTGAGGCTGATGCCTTGAATCTATCTCCTCCTTCAGTTTCATTGCCAGCTCATAGTTCTCTGCCTTTACGGCATTATCCATAGCCACCTTAAGCGTCTCTTCATCGGCAGCTGTTATAGGAATCGATATCGCACCGTTACGTTCATCGTGTATGCACATTCGGTTCAACAGCCCCTCTTCTATGTAAATAGGTGCCGAAACGCGCAAGGCAATCGCTATTGCATCACTTGTACGGGCATCGACAACCCTGACATCGTTGCCTTGCCTGTAGCACAACTGCGAATGGAACGTGCCGTCCTCAATCTTGTTTATCAATACATGCTGCAGCTCTATCCCGAATTCCGCCGTAATAAGGCCGAAGAGGTCGTGTGTCAGCGGACGGTCTGTCGCAACCTTTCTGAGTGCAAACGCAATCGCCTGTGCCTCGATGAAGCCGAGTGCCACGATAATCTTGCGCAGCCCCTCCTTCTCCTGCAGCATGAGCACATGCGCACGGCGGTCGGTCACTTTGGACATCATATCGGAGACAACGAGCTCTACCATATCAGGCTTTTTTCTCTTTGAATACAACTGCGAAAAGAACAGCTATCACAAGGGCATAGCCGGCAAAGATATACCATGCAGTAGGCCAGCCGGCAAAATTATTGTTGGCTGTAAAGTGATTCACCACCTCCTGTGCCGCAATTACGCCTATTGACGCTCCCAATCCGTTTGTCATGAGCATGAAAAGTCCCTGCGCACTTGAACGAAGGTTTTCAGGAACCTCGTTATCGACAAACAGCGAACCTGAGATATTAAAGAAGTCGAAAGCAACGCCATATACAATCATTGACATCACAAAAAGGAGCACACCGGGCATACCGGGGTCGCCCACAGCAAAGAAGCCGAAACGGAACATCCAGCCCAGCATTGCGATGAGCATCACCTTCTTGATGCCGAATCTCTTGAGGAAGAAAGGTATCAGCAGGATACATAGAGTCTCTGAAAGCTGCGACAATGATATAAGCATGTTCGTATGCTCAACTGCAAATGTACCGGCATATTCCTCTATAGCACCGAAACCGTTGATGAACGTATTGGCATAACCGTTCGACACCTGCAATGCAGCACCGAGCAGCATCGAGAAGATGAAGAACATCGCCATTCTGCGCTGGTTGAAGAGCTTGAAGGCATCAAGGCCGAGAGCCGATGCAAGCGACTTTTTCTCGCCGCCCTTATCTACTGGACACGAAGGCAATGTAAGTGAGTACAAAGCAATTGCAGCACCCCATGCAGCCGATGTGAAGAACTGATTGAAATCATTCTGGAAGCCGGTAAAGTCAACCAGCAGCATCGACACGATGAAGCCCACCGTACCGAACACGCGGATTGGCGGAAAAGCCTTTACCGTATCAAGCCCGGCCTTGTTAAGTGCCGTATATGACACCGAATTGGAGAGTGCCAGAGTAGGCATATAGAATGCCACCGAAACGGTGTATGTCCAGAAGAGGTCATTGAATGCCACATCCGCGCCCTTTGTCATTCCTATGTAGCCGGTAATGCTCATGAATATGGCAGCCACTGCATGACAGAAAGCAAGCACTCGCTGAGCCGGTACCCAACGGTCGGCAACGATACCCATCAATGCCGGCATGAATATCGAGACAATACCCTGCACGGAGTAGAACCAGCCTATGTTGCTGCCCATGCCTACGCTGCCAAGATAACGTCCCATAGAAGTGAGGTATGCACCCCATACTGCAAACTGCAGGAAGCTCAGGATAATGAGCCTTGTCTTAACATGTGAATTCTGCATAATATTATTTTATTTCATTCTGTTTTGTCCATTTAGGGTTACATGAGTGCAAATTTACCTTTTATTCCTTTAAAACCATAAAGAAAAACGATTAGTTCGCACCCTACCGGAATATAATGTCCGTTATCACCTGTGCCTTCACATGGTTATTCAGCCTATGCACAAGCGACTTGCGGTTCATGAAAAGCTCATGCCGCAACACCGATGATGTCACCTTCACGTACAGCACCTGGTTGTGTATGTTCAGCTCCTTTGTATATGACTGCACAGCCGGCCCCAGCACCTGCGACCAGGCCTGTATCAAACGATACTCGTTCAGCGGCGTCTCCAAACCCTCTTCGCGGCACATCTCGCGTACAAGGTCGGCTATTGATTTCGTCTCGCCCCTCTTCATGCGTTATTCTCCTTCAAAAGTTCGACACTGCCCCTCTGCACTTCGAAGAGACGGTACTGTTTATCTATCTTTTCCAGGATACCGTCTATATGCTCACGGTTGACATCGGTTATGAATATCTGCCCGAAGCTCTCGCCGGCCACCAGGCCTACAATCTGCTCCACACGCTTGCTGTCGAGCTTGTCGAATATGTCGTCAAGCAACAAGAGCGGAGTCTCGCCGCCCTTGCGATTGAGAAAATCGAACTGAGCCAGCTTGAGCGACACAAGATAGCTCTTGTTCTGTCCCTGCGACCCCTCTTTCTTTATCGGGTAACCGTTCAGATGCATCACAAGCTCATCTCGGTGCACGCCTTTCGATGTATATCCCAGATGCCTGTCATCGGCACGGGACGCCAGCAGCAGCTCGCCGAGAGTGTCATCGTTCATGTGCGAGCGGTAACGCAGCCCCACATTCTCCCCGCCGCCGGTTATAGCCTCATGGAAGCGGTTGAACACCGGAACAAGCTCCTCTATGAAACGCTTGCGGCCTTCATGTATCGTATTGGCCTCAACAACCATCATATCCTCTATGAGCGACATCATTTCGGAATCGGGCTCATATTCAGCCCGAAGCATGACATTACGCTGTTGCAACGCTCTGTTGTACCTGATAAGTGCATTCAGATACTCCTTGTCGTACTGCGATATTACAACATCCATGAAACGGCGTCGCTCCTCGCTTCCTCCTGCTATAAGCTCGTTATCGGCAGGAGAAATCATTACAAGCGGAATTGTTCCAATGTGGTCGGAAAGGCGTTCGTATGCCTTGCCGTTCTTCTTGAACTGCTTCTTGTCGCCGCGTTTCATGCCGCAAGAAACCTCATCGTTCATGCCGCTATCACTCATATAACGGCCCTGAAGCATAAAGAACGGTTCATCGTGCATTATGTTGGAGCCATCGACCACGGTAACGGCACTCTTGCAGAACGACAGGTAATAAACGGCATCGAGCAGGTTTGTCTTGCCCATGCCATTGCTGCCGATAAAGCAGTTTATGCCCGGCGAGAAAGAGATGTTCACGTCGGCCAGATTCCTGTAGTTCAACAAAGAGATGCTTTCTATCTTCATTATGCGATTGAGTTTACCGGCAAACCACATTAAAGGATTTGCTTTGCAAATATAGCAACAAACGAGCGAGAAATATCAAGCTTGCTTAGATATTTTTTACAGCGACGACGCGAGTGAGCGTTGTTTGCGACGACGGAAACTTTAGTTTCCCAAAGGAGTGCTGCTTGAAGCAAAGGCTATATTCGCGGTTTACCGCAGATATAACTAATAAACAAGGAAGATAATTCCACTTGAAAGCAAAAAAAACGCTATAATTTTTCAGATAAGAGTTTTTTGATTAATTTTGCAGACTAAAGTGCAGAATTGTCATCAGGCGCATACAGGCCTTGACTATTCGGCAAAGCAGAAAGCAAATAATAAAAACAATATAACTATGAGCAAAAAACAGACAGAGACTCCAATCCTCGCAGACGAGATGCTTGGCAAGTCAGAGGCATTTGTCCTCAAGTACAAGAATGTCATCACCGGTACAATCCTGGCAATAATCCTCATTGTAGGCGGTTTCATGGCATATAACAACTACGTTGTAGAACCGAAGAACGCCGAGGCCGACAAGGCAATCTTCCACGCAGAGCACCTCTTCCTCGACGGTGAGTACGAGCAGGCACTCAACGGCGACGGTGTAAATGCAGGTTTCATCAAGGTAATCGAGGACCACAGCGGCACACCGGCAGCCAACATCGCTAAAGCATACGCAGGCTTGTGCTACATACAGCTAGGCGACATCGACAATGCTATCAAGTACCTTGAGGAGTACAGCGGCGAGGACCAGGTTATCGCTCCAAAGGTAAAGGCAGCCCTTGCCAACTGCCATGCAAACAAGGAGAACTGGAACGAGGCTATCGACCTTCTTCTCGATGCAGCAGACGAGGCTAAGAACGTAGCAGTTACACCTGAGTGCTGGAGAGACGCAGCTGCTATCTATGAAAAGATAGGCAAGAACGATGAGGCACGCAAGCTCTATGAGAGAATCAAGAACGAGTACCCTGAGTCTCACCTCTCTATGGACGCTGACAAGATGATCAACTCTGTAAAGTAAACGAACAACAACATCAGAACAGAAGGCTGTCCATGAAAATGCGGCAGCCTTTTTTAAGATATTATCATGGCAACAGAACTGAAGAACCTCTCAAGCTACGACCCCACAAAGGTAGCGAACGGCAAAGGACGCAAGGTAGGCATTGTTTATGCCGAATGGAATGACGGAATAACATACGCGTTGCGAGACGGAGCTGTAAAGACACTGCTCGACAACGGTGTTGAGGAAAGCGACATAACGCTCGCCAGCGTACCGGGCAGCTTCGAACTCATCTTCGGAGCATCGCAGATGGTCAAGAGCGGCAAATACGATGCTGTAATAGCCATAGGATGTGTAATCAGAGGCGACACGCCGCACTTCGACTATATATGCGAAGGAGTCACAGCCGGCCTATCAAGGCTCAATGTAGAGTATGACACTCCGGTAATCTTCGGCCTTATAACAACCAACAACCTGCAACAGGCCCAGGAGCGTAGCGGCGGCCGCCTCGGCAACAAAGGCGATGAATGTGCTGTGACAGCATTGCAAATGATGTCACAGCACTTCGGCAATGTGTGCAGCAAATAGTCAAGCGTCGTGTGGCGAAGTCACACAGCTTGGAGTGCGACAAGCACACATTGTCAATGTCCATCACTGCTTTGCAGATGATGGCACTCAGACAACACTTTCAGCAATAAGTCACGCGAAACACCGCGACAGTGGTGCCGCGTGGGTTGCTAATAGAAAGTGTTGTCAATGTGCAGTAACTGCGCTACACATGATAGCGCAGTTCAAACATCGATAACGCCGGCAGTAACAGGTCGCGAGAAGCACTGATGAAATTAGTGCCTCGCGGGTTGCGACAAGACGGCGTTGTCAATGTGCAAAATGAAACACGCCCAAACATCGATAACGCCGGCAGCAACAGGTCGCGAGAAGCACTGATAAAATTAGTGCCTCGTGGGTTGCAAAAACACATAAGCCATGAGCGCAATTTTAGGCTCATGGCTTAATTAACTATCCAAATACCCCACCATGAACAACACACAGCCCAAGTTCATAATAACCAAAGAAGGTACCCTGCGTCTTGGCAATGTAAAAAGACACTGCGAACTGCTCAAAGCAGACGAAAGCTGCATAGGCGGTGGATATTACAGCCTCGACTACATAACGCACAGGCTCTTGCTCAGCGGAGCATCAAGCGAATACGGAGAGCCGGCATGGGAACTCATAGAGAGATTGAAAGTATCGCCCTTTTACAAAGGGCTTGAAATCGTGTACTCGTCATGGGACAGCTGGAAAGAGGAGTTCCCCGTCAGCGACAGAATGGAGATAATATATGAATAGGCCATTCTGTAAGGATTGCAGAAATTCCACGTTCAATGCATGCAGTTTCTTTTAAATTGCATACTTTTGGGAAACATGAGACTCCTTACGCATGAAAAAGCTGATTTTCATAATATCCTTTATTTGTTTTTCACTGCCGGCAATTGCCCGGCCGGCAAATGAATGCAATGCCGACAAGGTACAGTACGTCAACCCTCTTATGGGGACGCAATCTACATTCGAACTCTCTGCCGGAAACACCTACCCGGCTATCGCCATGCCATGGGGCATGAACTTCTGGACACCACGCACCGCCAAGATTGGCGACGGGTGGCAATATACCTATACAAAGAACAGAATCTACGGCTTCGAGCAGACACATCAGCCGAGCCCATGGATAAACGACTACGGGCAGTTTTCCATAATGCCGGTGACAGGAGAGCCCGAAATGGACGAGGCAAAGCGGGCCAGCTGGTTCTCACACAAGGGGGAGACAGCACTGCCGCATTACTATAAGGTTTACCTTGCCAGCTACGACATCGTTACAGAACTGACCCCGACCGAGCGTGCAGCGATGTTCCGTTTTACCTTTCCGCAAGGAGACTCGCACGTAGTTGTCGATGCCTACGACCATGGTTCACACATTGAGGTTATCCCTGCAAAGAAGATGATAACAGGCTACACCACACGTAATAGCGGAGGTGTGCCCGACAACTTCCGCAACTACTTCGTGATAGAGTTCGACAAGCCTTTTGAAGAGATTGCAACCTTCGTTGGCGACACCGATTCGCTTCCGTCGCTCAAAGAGAATGCATTGCAGCAGACAGGATACCGCACAGGCGCAGTGATTGGATTCAAGACATCAAAAGGCGAAAAGGTACATGCCCGCGTAGCATCGTCGTTCATAAGCACAGAACAGGCCATGACAAACCTCAAGGAGCTTGGAGACGACACATTCGACAGCCTTGTAGAGCAAGGACGCGCAAGGTGGAACAGCGTGCTTGGGCGCATTGATGCAGATGGAGAGATAGACGAACTGCGCACCTTCTATTCATGCCTATACCGTGCCCTGCTTTTCCCACGCAAATTATATGAAATCACCGAAGAGGGCAACACTGTTCACTACAGCCCCTACAACGGCAAGGTGCTCCCCGGCTACATATATACAGACACCGGTTTCTGGGACACCTTCCGCTGCCTGTTCCCGCTGCTCAACCTTGTATATCCATCGGTGAATGCAGAGATTCAGGAAGGCCTCTTGAACACATTCCGCGAAAGCGGCTTCTTCCCTGAATGGGCAAGCCCAGGACACAGAGAGTGCATGGTAGGCAACAACTCCGCATCGGTGCTTGCCGACGCATTTGTCAAGGGCATACGCACTTCCGACACCCGTTTGCTCTATGAAGGTTTGCTGCATGGCGCGAATGACGTACACCCGAAGGTATCGTCAACCGGGCGCATTGGGCATGAACTGTATAACCGTATGGGATACGTGCCTTGCGATGCCGGTATAAACGAGAGTGCAGCACGCACACTTGAATACTCCTACAACGACTGGTGTATTCTGCAAGTGGCAAAGGCTTTGGAGAGGCCGCAGAACGAGATTGCCATGCTGGAGAAGCGCGCGCTCAACTACCGCAACCTGTTCCGCAGCGACCATAGGCTGATGTGCGGACGGAATACCGACGGCACATTTGAAAAGAACTTTTCGCCGCTCAAATGGGGAGGAAACTTCACCGAAGGAAACAGCTGGCACTACACATGGTCGGTATTCCACGACATACAAGGGCTCATAGAGCTCATGGGCGGCAAGAAAAACTTCGTGGAGATGCTCGACTCTGTATTTACCGTACCGCCGGTATATGACGACAGCTACTACGGATTCCCCATTCATGAGATTAGGGAGATGACAGTAATGAACATGGGCAACTACGCACATGGCAACCAGCCGATACAGCACATGATTTACCTATACAACTACGCCGGAGAGCCATGGAAAGCACAATATTGGCTACGTCAGGTAATGCAACGCATGTACAGCCCCACCCCCGACGGATATTGCGGCGACGAAGACAACGGGCAGACATCGGCATGGTATGTATTCTCGGCATTAGGGTTCTACCCCGTGTGCCCCGCAAGCGACGAATATGTGCTTGGCGCACCGCTGTTCAGGAATGCAGTCATACACCTTGAAAGCGGGAAACAGATAGTGATTGAAGCAGAAGAGAACAGCGGCAGCAACATTTATATCGGACGAATGTTGCTTGACGGCAAGGAATACGGGCACAATTACATAACACACAAGCGACTGACCGAGGGAACAAGAATAAAGATGTTCATGACCCCACAGCCCAACCTCTCACGCGGCACAGCAGACGAAGACGCGCCATATTCATTCTCGAAAGAGAAATAATCAAATCAAGAGGTACAAGAAGGTTTCACGACATCATAACCTATCATAAAATATAGAAAAAGTGCGGTTTTTATATATTATATGATAGGTTGAGTAAAATTCTACTTCTCTTTAAGTTTCTTTACTTCTCTATCAAAATCACTTTCGAGTAAATCCATTTCTCGCTTGCGGTATATCTCAAACTCCTTTTCTGCTTTGGCAATGGCTTGTTGATGCGAAACATTGCCTTTGCCAATAAGCACCTTTCGTTTGTGGGCGATGATTTGACCATCAAGAGCCTCTATCCAATCTTTCATTGTCATTGGATTCATTTCCAAGGCTTGAAATTCAGCAAAGTCGAGAAATCCAGAAACGAGAAGATTAAGTCGTTGGAGTTCTATTTCTGACAAGTAATTTTTTGCAATTTTCACATCGTCTTTGGTAACATAATTACCCTTGAAATTCGTCATGCCAACAAAA
>JAZNSN010000048.1:0-24466 GCA_045591315.1 Bacteroidaceae bacterium | reverse complement strand
GTAGAAATAGCGTGTGCAACCTATTCTCAAGTCTGTAAAAAACCGTACTGACAATATTGCACTTGTATGATTAGAAATATTATTCCAAGGTTACTTTTACCCTTAATCAGTTGCCTTTTATTCTTTTTGTTGTCGCTCTATCATGTCCTTTGTCGCGCAAAGGACCAAACGCCCGGCACAGGGCAAAATCAGTCGTAACGTCCTTTTGCTCGCGAGTCGCAAGCGACATCCCTCGGTTGGCCGTTACTTGCCATTCAATGCTGGTCGTTGTAATTCATGCGCTCCGGAACTTGTGCGGTCCAGCGTTATAATAAAAAGATAACGCTGCCGCACTGCAGGCATATCCTCGCTTGTTCATGAATTCCAACGGCATTGAATTGTGATTTAGACAGTGCCGGTTTCTCTTTTTAGAATTGCCATTGCTGTACGGCCGACAAAAGTAATTTTCTTAATATCCGTCACCGATAAAGGCTGCGGGTAAGTGAGTGCAATACAAACTCGTTTGTAATTGCACCACGAACGCAAGCAGACTAGACAAAGTCAAATTACAGCAAACAACCGTTCAAACAGAGGATAAGGAGAGGATTTGTTTGAGCGGTGCATATACGTGATAATGTTTTTCGTGAATAGCGAGTTGTCCTCTCCCTGCTGTTTGAACGAAAAGTTGTTTGAGACACCACCTCAATCCACACCTTTTTGCTATTGAGCCTTGATTTGGCGCAAGTATTCCCGGATTTCACCCCAAATATGGAATTTTTGCCAAGTTTGGCGGTGCAATTTCCCTCTTTTTGTTCCACTACTTGTTCTAATAATAATTTTGCACCGAAAATAATATGCAAGATGAATTTTGAACTGAGGAACGTATGTGCATTCGGCGATTCCGTGATGAAAGGAATCGTTGTCGATGAAGAGAACTCGCCTGCAGGCGGTCTGAAATATAAGATAAGCAATATGGGGTTTGCAGCGCGTTGCCGCAGGCAACTTGATATTGAGGTCGAAAACTTTGCAAGATTCGGCGGTGTGGTGTCGCATGGCATAAAGCTTCTCAGGCGTTATGTGGATAAGATAAGAAAAGCCGATTTCGTGCTGTTCGAATATGGCGGCAACGATTGCGATTACAACTGGAAAGCGATTGCGGAATCACCCGACGAAGAGCACCTGCCTAATACACCGATACCGCAATTCGTATCGGACTATTCTGCTTTAATAGATAATGTCAAGTCGTTGGGCTCTAACCCTGTATTGCTTTCGTTGCCGGTGCTGGAGCCAAACCGTTTCTTCAACCATGTAACCCGTGGAATAAACAGCGGCAATGTGTTGCGTTGGTTAGGAGGAAGCGTGCTCACTATAGATCGTTGGCATGAGAGGTACAATATGGAAATTTTCCGTTTAGGAGCACAGAAGAGGGTCCCTGTCATTGACATAACGTCGGTGTTTCTGGAAAAGAAAGACTTCTCCGATTATATATGTGAAGATGGGATACATCCGAATGAAAAAGGACATGCTCTAATCGAGGGGGCAATTCTTGATTTCGTCGGGCAGTACAGATAAAAGGCCGTAAGGCCTGTTTGATAGTGTGATTGTGATGCAGGCACGCCGTGAGGCGTGCCTGCATTGTCTTATCATACTTTCTTTCTTTTCTTGCCCTCTTCGCCATAGGCGTAGCTGCCGTAATGATATCCGTATCTGTATCCATATCGGTAGCCGTATCTGCTGCCTTTTGTCTCAACACCGTTGAGGATGATTGAGAAGTTGTGCAGCTTTCCGCTTTTGTAGTTCTCCTCTATTTCACTAGTCATGGAGCGTTCCATAAGACCGGCTCTGACAAGGAAGAATGTGTTGTCGGCATATTTTTCAATAATGTGCGTGTCGGCAATGATGTCAATAGGCGGACAGTCGATTAATATATATCTGTATTTCCCCTTGACATCGTTTATGAGTTCTTCAAAACGGCCCGATTCAAGCAGTTCTGTCGGGTTCGGCGGAATGGTGCCGACGGGGATTATATGCAGGTTGTCGTACTTGCTGTCTGTGGTCATTGCCTCTTCGGGCGTGTTTATCTCTTTGGCAAGATAGTTGCTCAGACCTATGGCCGGAGAATTGATATGCTTTGAGAGGGATGCACGGCGCATATCTCCGTCAATTACAAGCACCTTTTCTTTCTTTATGGCAAGACTGATTGCTGTATTGAGGATACAGAATGTCTTTCCGCTGCCGGGGTTGAATGAGGTAAAGATAATAGTGCTGTTCTTGCGCTCTCTTGTCATGAACTCTATGTTTGTTCTCAATACACGGAATGCTTCGTTTATTATGTTGCGGCTTCCGTCTTCGACAACAGTCAGCAACTTTTCGTCTTTACGGCTCTGCTTGCCGAATTTAGGTAATTTCCTTGCCGGGTTGCCAACATGCGGTATCTCACCTATAATAGGTGCTGTAATGTTTTCCAGGTCTTTTCTTCCCCTTATTCTGGTGTTGGATACCTCTTTAAGGACAAGTACTGCCGAAGGCAGCAGGAGACCTATCAGAAGTGATGACATAAGTATCTGCTGCTTCTTTGGGGCTGTCGGATCGAGGCTGCCGGAAGGCGGTGTGATTATTCGTGTCTTGTCTGCTGTGAAAGTCTGTGACAATTGGTTCTCTTCGCGTTTCTGAAGCAAGAAAAGATATATCTTTTCCTTGATACTCTGTTCGCGTTCCGCACTGGCGAGGAATGTTGTCTGTTCGGGGTTCTTTGCAATCTCGTCCTGTACTCCTCTTTTTTCTCTTGACAGGGATGATATCTGAGCTCTCAATCCTCTCAGATATGTTTCAATGGATGATATTATAGATATTCTCATCGATGATAGCGTGAGGTCCATGTCGCGTACGGCAGGGGTCCGCTCATTACTTTTTGCAACAAGGTTGTTCCTCTCTATCATAAGAGTGTTGTATGATGCAATCTGAGAGTTTATGTTTGCGCTGTTGATGCCTGAGTTTATGGGCAGAAGGGAACTCTTGTCTGCTCTCGACTTTACATTTTCAAGAATGCTTTCTCCCATATCGAGCTGGCTTCTTACATTATCTATTCTCCTTGATACGTCGCTCTCTTTTGCCATGTTTATGGCAGCAGCAGCTTCAAGGTCAGGCAATTGGTTGTCGCTCTTGAACGTCGAAATGTCCCTTTCTACCTTGTCGAGTTCTGCTGTTATTACCTCAAGGCGCTCGTTGATGAACTTCTCGGTGCCCTCTGCAGCCTTGTTCTTGTCCTTTATCCAGTTTTCGTTGTAGATTGTTACGAGCATGTTCAAGATATCATCGGCGCGTTCAGTGCTGTTGTCGCTTGCCGAAATTGTGATAATCTCTCCGTTCTCGTCAAGCAGATTGTATGATATGCGTCCGGCAAATTTTCCTACTGCACTCCCAAGCCCGATATGATTTGCGTGAATGGTTGCCGTCTCTTCAATCGGGCATCGTTTGTTGTATTCAAGTATGATGTCTCCGAGCGGAGTGCTTGCAAATACAATTGAATCTTCTTCGAAACTTCCGTTGAACACAGTCTTGTCCTCAGGTGAAACTTTTGCTCCCTTGAAGTTGTACAGTTTGAATTTCTTGTCTGTAGTGATGTCAATGTCCATCGACGCTGTCTCGTTGAGTTCTATGTTGCCGAAACTTACTTGAACAGGCAGGTTCTCGCCGTATAATGTAATAGGGTAGAAAGGTCCGTCTGAGCTGTATTCGACATAAAGTTTCAAACGGCGTACGGTTTCGACAATGGTTTCAGTAGCCCTGAATGTGTATATCTCATTGTATGCGTTGGATGTATTGTGGATTACGCCCATGTTGGCAAAACTTTCCATCTGTTCGTCCAACGCCACGCCTTTCCGTCCCGATTTTATCAGCACTTCGCAATATCTTGAATATACCGGTTGGGTAGTTGCTATCTTGTAAGCGGCATAACCCAGCATTATGAGCATGGATATTGCAAACCAATGCCAATGTGATATGCAAATGTACAGAATCTCACCCGGTGTGTATATGTTTGTGTTGGCATTTTGCCTTTTGTGTGTAACAGCCATCTCTGTTTATGTTAATTCTGATATAGAAGTTATTTATTCTGCAAATATAGCGAAAGGCGAGCGGAGAATAAAATAAGTTCACTTATTTTTTATTCCGAGCCGCTATGATATTCGAGTTTACCTCAAATATACAAATATATAATCTTCGTTTTTTAAATTATTTACAAGTGCTTTTGCTTCAGGCTTGCTATTCTGGATTGTTGGCATAGTATTCGTTCCATTCTTCGAGAACCTTCTGCCAGTCAACTGCTTCTCCTTCGGCTATGGCTTCGGCCTGACTTAATGCCTCGTCATGCAACCTTTTTTCAGCATGGCGTATCTTCATAGCTTCTATTGTAGTCTCATCAAGCACCTGTATGCGTCCCCTGCGTACGCATTCGTCGATGTCGGCAGGTCCGAATGCCTTTCCTTGTATGTTGAAGTCGGAAATGTTGAATTCAAAGACGGTGCGTAGCGTATGCCTGACTATCTTCTGCTGTGCGCGATTTCCAGCCATCTTTCTGCCGAGAAGCTTGCGTATTATTGTTATCTCTCGTTCGGAAAATTTCTTTCTTCCCATTCTAATCTACTTTTTCAGGTCCTTGTAGTTGCTGAGTCTAGACCATTTGTTGGGGTTGTAGTTGCTTTCGACAGCATTTTCGACATTGTCGGGTATGTTGCAGAAGAAGTCTATTCCTGTAAATCTTTCCAGATAATCGATTGAGCATACCTGAGTCTTGCTGTTGCCGTTCTCGTGCTTGAAGAGCAGTCCGATTGATTTGTAGTTATTGCTCTTGAGGCATAAAAGTGCCATGAAATAGTAGTTGGGCACTGTTGGACAGGAGCCGACCTTGCGGTATTCGCCTTCTCTTATAGTTGCGCCTTTTACGATGTATAATGTGTCGCAGAAACCGCTGCTGCGTCCCCACTCCTGGACGTATCTTTCGCAGTCGTTCCATGCTCCGAGGTTGAATCCCTCGTACATGGGTGATATGTTGCTGAAATAGAATGTCTGTTCGTTGGCCTCCTTTGAATATACTCTGTCGTATGATGCGACTATGTGTCCGCGTTGGAATCCGTTCCCGTTAATCATGCTGCTTGTCATTACGTAGTTGCCGGGCATGTCCGGGTCGGGCTGGAAGGGGTCTCTTCCCCAGTCGTCACGATTCCATCTGATTACCCTGTTGCTGGGGTTGAATGTGAATGCGGTCCAGCGGCAGTGTCTCCTTTTTGCATTGTGCGAAATGCTGTATGTAATGTTCTCCTTCCCGTTGACAGTTGTTGTGTGTGTCAGAAATATGTCTTCGTCGCATAGCGCCGGAATTTCTATGCGTGTTGCATACTTCGCCATGCTTGTGTTGGCGTTCTCGTTTCCGCTTCCTTCGCTGTCGCCTCCTCCGCATGCAGCTATGAGCAGTGGGGAGAGTAATGCAAAAATCAGTTTTCTCATTTTTTTACCGTTGGATTGTAGTGGTTTGTTTTGTGGGTACCGGCTTGCTGACTGGCATAAAAAAAGGTGTATTTGAATACACCTTCTTTTATATTATTCTTTAGCTCTGTTACTTCTTGAGAGTCTTGCTGTAACGGCTCATGAACTTGTCCACACGACCTGCGGTATCGACGAGCTTTGCCTTACCTGTGTAGAATGGGTGAGAAGTGTTAGAGATTTCAAGCTTTACCAATGGATAGGTTTCACCTTCGAATTCGATGGTCTCCTTTGTGTTGCATGTTGACTGCGAAAGGAAGCAGTCGCCATTTGACATGTCCTTAAATACAACCGGACGATAAGCTGCGGGATGAATGTCTTTTTTCATTATTGTTGATTTTAAATTATTATTGCCTTTACAAAATTGTATTTTGGCTTCCGAGTCGCAAAGGTAGTGAATAATTTTGGTGTGGCAAAATGTTTGTGTAAAAATCTTTAAATTACTCCAAGGTTCAATGGAACTTAATGGAACGGCTTAATGGAACTGTATCACTCAACGTATAATACCAATCCTTTGAGGTATTTCCTCTTGGGGAGGTTGCAAGAATTACCGAAGCCGACCTTTGCAAGGTAGGCTTCGGATTGTTTCGTCAAGGGATGTTCACCCATGTTGATGTCAATTCTTGTTCCAGAGGTCGCCCCAATTGCCTCTATCGGTGTTGGCGTCAGGGCGCGAGGGGGTATTGCCAACTCCTGTTGTCACAGACCCGGTCATTATCGTAGTCATTGTTTTGAGTTCTACGATTTCAACAATGGGTTTGTTATATTTCAGTTTCATAATCGTTTTTCTATTTAATAAATACTTTTTTGCCATTTATTATATATATACCCTTGTTGGGCTTTGTTACGCGGCGACCTTGCATGTCGTAAATCATTTCAGAATCCAGATTTTCTGCATCTGAGATATTGTCAATGCCTGTAGTTGGTTCATCGCCAGTGTCCTTGCCAATTACAAGCATTCTGATATTCTGTGCTGCTTGCATGTTGCCGTCGCGGCTCTCTATGCTTAGATAGAAGCGGAATGCTCCGAGTGAAGCATCGTCGGCAATTGGCTGCCATACACCGCTACTCAAAGCGTAGCGTCCGGTGAGTGAGGAAGCTGCAATTGTGCTGTAGGTAGGGGTAAATGTATATCTCTCGTGTACCGATGAGCAGTCGATGCAGTTCTCCTTTGTTGCGTAGAGTGTGGCATCGGTCACAATGATATTCTTCTCTCCGGTCTCCTTTGCACGGATGAGGTATGAGTAGTTGGCTTCGAGTATGCCGTCGGTAATCTTGAAGGCTTCCACAACTGTTTCATCGGCAACGCCGTCATCATCGCGGTCATACTGGCGTATGTCGTTAAGGTCGGCTACCTCAAACTCAGCGAGGAACTCCTCTGTTACTGGTATTTCGAAAGGTACGTACAGAGCCTGCCATTCGGTATTGTTGAATGTACGCTTATAGGTAATCTCATCAAAGTCTTCATCAGCAACGTTTGAATACTTAGCAAAGTTATCCAAAAGAATACGTGAATCATTTGAGGTGAGGTTGATGAACTCGCTCCATCCTTCTGCTTCGCTGTAGAGCTCCAGTTTATCTGCGGGTACATATACAGGAGTTGTCTTGTCCACATTTGCGAATGCGCCGGCATTGCATAAGGGTGGAACCTCTGCGTGAGATGTGATAGAAAGCAGGTTTTCAAAGTTGTTGAAGGCCTCATCGGCTATGCCTGTAACTCCCTCTTCGATGACGAGTTCCTTCACAAGTTCTACGCAAGTACTCCAAGGGGCAGAGGTGATATTGCCCTCGCCTTCAATCAGCAACTTGCCATCGGGCCACAGCTCGCAAGTAAGCTCCTCGCCACACTTTGCAGTACCTACGATGTAGTCAAAATCCTTCCATTGTGTGGCCGACTTATAGTTTGAGGTTGCTGTAATGGGCACAAATAGAGTCATTTCTGGCTTATTGTTGTAGAAAAGGTTGCCACCGCATACAGGAGGCACGGTACCCTTGCATATAATAGAGGTCAAGCCTGTGCAACCATCGAATGCATAAGTGCCAATTGAAGTAACATTTGCCGGAATGGTAATAGTTGTAAGGTTCTGGCAATACATGAAAGCCATATCTTCAATTGTTGTAAGACTCTCTGGGAGGACAATCTCTGTAACGTTGTAAAGGTCGGCGAAAATATAACGTCCTATTACTGATATTCCTTCACCTACGACTATTCTGGTTAATTTGCTACCATAAAACAAATCGTACATCATGTCATCATTAGGCAAGGAGTTGAGATAAAGCTCACCGGTGCACCCGAAGAACACGTCCCAGCCAAGTCTTGTCACTCCTTTTGGGATTGTCATTGTCACTACTTTGTTGCAATCCTTGAATGCGCCATCGCAAATAGAGGTCACACCTTCCTTGATGGTAATCTTGTATATCTGTTCCTTATATTCGCTCCATGGTGCACTGGTCATTTCGCCTGTACCTTCGATAATCAATTCACCGCTATCAATTATTTGCCAAGTAAGGCCTTCACCGCAGGTACCCGAAGCAATGGTTATTGGCTGGATGTTTGTGAACGCGCTCCATCCATTGGCTGCCTTATATGCCTCAACAGATGATGCCGGCACATAAACAGGAATACTGTTGTTTACGCCACTGAAAACTTCACTTCCGAGTGACGGCGGAGTCGTTGCCTTGCATGTGATAGAAGCAAGGTTATAAGCTCCCTTTAAAGCCCAAGGACCAATCTCTGTGAGGCCACTGGGGAAAGTTATAGAAGAAAGGTTGGGGCAAAACTCAAACGTGTCGCTTCCAATCTTTGTCACACCTTCGGGTACTGTGATTGTTCTCAATGCATCACAATAGAGGAATACGCCTGTTCCCAGCTGTGTCAAGCCTGTCGGAAGATTAATTTCCTCCAATATGCTGCACTCCCTGAATGCATCACCGCCAATGGTTGTTACACTTTCTGATATAGAAACATCGGTAAGGGCCGAACATTGAGCGAAAGCCCAACTACCTATGCTTGTCACGCCGTCTTCTATATTTACGCTCTTTATCGAGCCACTATAACTGCTCCACGGTGCTGCGGGATTGCTAGAATAATTGTACATCTCGCCTGTGCCCTCAATAACCAACTCATTGCCATCAAGATACTTCCAAGTGAGATTATCGCCGCAAGTACCTGAAGCAATGATTATTGGCTGGATGTTTGAGAACGCGCTCCAACCATCGGCTTCCTTATACGCATCAACAGATACTGCCGGCACATAAACCGGAATACTGCTGCTTACACCATTGAAAACACCGTTCCCAAGTGTTGGCGGTGTAGCTGCATTGCTAGTTATTGAGGTAAGGTTACTACATTCGTAAAATGCATAAGCGTCAATTGAAGAAACATTCTCCGGGATAGTGATTGTGGAGATTTTGCAACCCTCGAATGCGGACTGTCCAATTGAAATAACCCCCTCAGGAATATTAACTTCTGTCAGGTTGTTACAATTCTGAAAAAGCTCTTTCCCGATGGAGGTCACACCCTCAGGAACAACAACAGAAGTGAGGCTAACGCAATAACGGAACGCATGATCTCCTATTGAAATCACGCTCTCGGGAATACTGATAGAAGCAAGAGAGGTGCAATAATGAAAAGCCTCTTTTGCAATAGAGGTTACTCCCTCCTTTATTGTGGCTTTTTTGATGGCAAATCTGTATTTTTCAATTTCAAACCAAGGAGCACTGGTCATCTCGCCTGTTCCCTCGATTACCAACTCGTCGCCATAAGTCAATCTCCATGTGAGGTCGTCGCCGCATGTGCCTGATGCGAGAGGTTTTGTGAAATCTTTCCAATAATTGGCCTGCTGATATGCAGACACAGATTCATCAGGGACATACAAAGTACATGCCGCAATGTTGAATGCAAAGAAGCTGGTATCACTACATGAAGGGGGAGTTGTTGCATTGCAGGTGACAGAAGTCAATTTTTCGCAACCGAAGAAGACTCCCCATCCCAATGATGTTACACTCTTCGGGATAACAACAGATTGTAGGTTTCCGCAGTGATAGAAAGTGCTGGTCTCTATTGATGACAATCCTTCGGGCAGTGTCGCCGTTTTTAAGTTTCTACATTCGTAGAATACCTCAGCGCCTAATTGTGTCAAGCCTGTCGGAAGAGTAATTCCCTCCAATATGCTGCATCCCCTGAAAGCGTTATTGCTAATGATTGTTATACTTTCTGATATGGAAACATCAGCAAGAGCAGAACAACCGGCAAAAGCCCAACTTCCAATGCCCGTCACACCGTCTTTTATATTTATGCTCTTTATCGAGCCTCTATAACTGTTCCACGGTGCTGCGGAATTGTTAGAGTAATTATACATCTCGCCTGTACCCTCGATGACAAGCTCGCCATCATTGGTCAATTCCCAGGTGATGTTGTCGCCACAGACGCCTGAGGCTACTTGTGCCATTATGTTGCTCACACAAAGCAACATGGCAGCAATAATTAAAAATGTTCTTTTTCTCATAATCAGTTAAACTTATAGTAAATAAATCAATGATACTTGTTCTTGCCTATAAGTTCCCTGATTCGGCGGACTGTTTCTTGATGTTTATGAACGAAAAAGCGTGAGAACCTGTACCAGTTACTCATCCCGCTTTTCGAGGCCTTCGCATTGCCCACCAATGTAGAACGAGCAACGCAGAAGCCTCACGCTGTATGTATATAACAAACCAATACACTAATTGTTGTCAATGATGTAAATATCAACAACCTTAATGTGATCGGCATGTATAAACACACCATAAGACATCTACCATTGCTTCATTCTTGACATTGATTTAGAAGTTGCGAAGTTCCGAAAAGCCAAGAAAGAGCGTTAGTAAACGCTTTTCAATAAAATTTACACCCACCCACATAACCCATGTCGGGCTTCTGCAAGTGATATGCGAATACAAAGTTATATAAATTTATTATAAGTCCAACAGTGGAAATGGAAATTTCTTGAAAGCTAGATTTATAGATGTCTGCAAACGGGAAAGAATTGACTATGCTATAAAACCATGATAAAGCGTTGTTTACGAATAACAGAGAAGTTAAACAGATATTTACATGCGAACTAAGCCGTTCGATGCGGAATTCTGTGGACTTTTCACTAAAACGTGTTGATATTTGTTATTGACTCTTTTTTATTCGTAACCCGATTGAGGCAATCTTTGTCTGCCCTTCGCGCGATCATTTGCAAAAAACTCGTCGATAAAAAATATCGCGTTGCGCGATATTTTTTATCGACGTACAATACCAGGCCTTTGAGGTATTCTCCTTCGGGCCAAAAGGATAATAAATGCTTGCTGTTCTTTAGCCGTTTACTCCACGTACAGCACTAAGCCTTTGAGGTACTCTCCTTCTGGGTGATATATGCTTACCGGGTGGTCGGCCGGCTGTGTCAGCTGGTGCAGGATTCGTACATTCCGTTTCGCTATTGCCGCTGCAGTGAATACTGCAGTGCGGAAGTTTTCCTTGCTCACAACCTGTGAGCATGAGAATGTGAATAGTATTCCGCCCGGCTGAATTTTCTCTATGGCTTTTGCATTAAGACGGCGGTATCCTATGAGCGCGTTGCGAAGGCTGTCGCGGTGCTTTGCAAAAGCCGGCGGGTCGAGGATAATCAGGTTGTAGTTGTTTCCCATGCGGTCGAGGAAATCGAACGCGTCTTCGGCGTATGCTGTGTGGCGTGTGTCGCCGGGAAAATTGAGTTCTGCATTTGCATTTGTGAGGTCTATTGCCTTTGATGAACTGTCAACAGAGTGTACAATCTCTGCGCCGCCTCGGAGAGCGTATATAGAGAAGCCTCCTGTGTAGCAGAACATGTTGAGCAACTTGCGCCCTTTGGCATATTTTTCAAGCAATGAACGGTTCTCGCGCTGGTCAACGAAGAATCCGGTCTTCTGTCCGCGGAGCCAGTCGATATGGAACTTCAGGCCGTACTCTGTTGAAATGCTTTCCGCGTTGCCGCCCATAATATAGCCGTTATCCTTGTTGATATCGGCCTTGTAGGGCAGGGTTGTGTCCGACTTGTAGTATATATTCTTTATCTTGTCGCCCATTGCTTTCTTTACTGCCTCAGCAATGTCCATGCGGTTGACATGCATTCCTACGCTATGGGCCTGCATTACTGCGGTGTCGCCGTATATGTCTATTATGAGGCCAGGCAGGTTGTCGCCCTCTCCGTGTACGAGACGGTAGGTGCTGTTGTCCTCGCGTGACGATATGCCGGTCCTCTCGCGCAAGTCGAATGCTGTAGATATGCGTTTGTCCCAGAATTCCTGGTCTATTGTCTCGTCGTTGAATGTGAGAACGCGCACTGCAATGCTTCCTACCTGTACGTGTCCACGTGCGATGAACTCGCGGTCGTTCGTATATACGGTGACAATGTCTCCCTCTTCGGGCTTGCCTTCTATGCGCTGTATTGCTCCTGAAAAAATCCAGGGGTGAAAGCGACGTAGCGACTCTTCTTTGCCTCTTTTTAGTATAACGGCTTTTTCCATACCTATTTTTGTTTCGTTTGTTCCAATCTGTTGTATATTTCAAGGCATGCCCATGCGTCTGTGGCCGCGTAGAGCTTCTGCTTGTCGGTGAGAACATCGTTCTCCCAGTTCGTGAGCTGTTGGCTTTTGGATATGCGTTTCCCGAAGACAATTGCGAATATCTTCTGCAAGCTCATCTCTTCAATCCCGTAGTTGCCTACATGTTTCTGCAGGTCGAAGAATCCTCCGGCGTTGAACTTGTGTCTTTTGCTCAATGCCTGGTAGTCGTCGTGCAACGAAAGTCCAACCTTTGTAATTTCTTTTCTTTCAAGCAGCTTGATGAGAGGTTCAGGCATTCCGACTCTGTTCAGGCGTATAAGGAAGCATGTGTCTGCAGTTGCAATCTGAAGCAGGGATACGGTGTAGTGTACCCCTTTGCGGAAAGACGGACGTGTCTCGGTATCTATTCCTACAATCTTTTCGTTCCATAATGCCTTGACGGCCTTTTCGGTTGCATCTATGGTGTCTATGGTTATTATTCGTCCTTCGAATGCAACTGTCGGCATGGTGCTGATGGCCGATTTTTCTATATGTGAACAGAATTTACTCATCAATATCCTCTTCTTCCTCTTCGAGCGTGGTCTTGTATATTATATCGTGCAGTGCGCGGAGTGTGTTTACTAATGTCTGCCCCCAGTACTGCTTGAAATGTTCGTTGCATTCGACAATGGCGTCGTGCATGGTCTCGTTTATGCCAAGCTTGAATAGGCTTACAAAATTCTTGATATCCTGGTATATGTCGGCAAGGTCTTCTGATATGCTTTTCGTGATAGGGGTGTCGCTGTACTTCATGTCGGCGACGAACACGTCCAGATAGCTGTCCTTTTCGGCAAGCAGTTCCGATATCGTAATTCTCAACACTTCATAGCTGTCCTCTGTTACAAACTCTTCAAGATTGTCGTCGCTTATGCTCTCTTCGTTAGGGAGCATTTGGGCTTTCAGGTATAGCAACGGCAACAGTTTGAGCAGTGTGTCAACGAACTCCTTGCGGTTATGCTCGCTGGCATGTTCCATGTAGGCGCAGAACTCTGCAGCTACGGTTACGAACTCGACGGTGTCGCGCAAAAAAACTATATCTTCTCTTTCGTTATTCACGTTATCGGGGTTTTGGTTTTTAATTTGTCGCGAAGTTACAAAAAATAGCGGAGCTATATGGCAATGGTATTCATTTTTTTTGTATCTTCGCATTTGTGTTTGCGTGCGCGTGAGTTCTAATACATTAGATATGTTTTGCCGCTCATGCTGCATTTGAAAATCTATTATGGTAAAAAAAGGAGTTAAGGTAAACAATAAGAACGGGAAGAGAGGATTCTTTGCCTCGTTGAAGGAAAAATGTAGTGTGGCCGCAGAGTTTCTGAGAAACCCTAATACGCGGTTTGTCGTCGGGTTGCTGTTTATTGCAATGGCAGTATTCCTTTGCAGTTCTTTCATTTCGTTTTTCTCGTCGGGAGGCGATGACTATACGGTTCTTGAAACCGTGTCGGGAATTGCCGGTCAAGAAGCGGTTGCTGCCAATACCTCAGGTAAAGGGGGTGCGGTTGTTGCCAACTATTTCATAAACGGATGTTTCGGTTGGGCGTCGTTGCTGCTGTTGCCGATGGTGGTTCTTGTTGCGCTTAAGCTTATGCGTATATGTACGTTCAGATTGTGGCGATGGCTGTTTATGCTCTTTTACGGCATGGTGTGGCTTTCAGTGCTCTTCTCTTTTGCTTTTGGAGAACGCCTTGGCTCCAGCTATGTCTCACCAGGCGGTGCGCATGGTGATTTCCTGAGCATGATTCTCGTTGATTATCTCGGTGTGGTCGGGATTGTATTGCTGCTGTTGGTTGCATTGCTGTTCTTTATGGTTTATGTGTCACGAAAGACAATACCGTGGTTGAGGAATCTTATGGCAATGAAAGATGATGTTGACCCTGAGACAGAAGCGAGACGTGTCAAGAATATGGTCATAACAGAGGATGTTCCCGAAGATGAGGAAGACCTGGAACAGGATGATGACGATGATGAGTATTTTGAAGAAACTGATGACAATGACGATGAAGAGGATAGTGTTGAGTTGGAGATAAATGTTGATGGTGAACCAGAGGAGTCTGTATCTGATGAAGACAAAGATGACGATGGAATGTCGGATGATGATTTGGCAAAAGAGTTTGATAAAGTGTCTCAAGGAATTGTTGCCGGTGAAGGTGGCATTTCTATGGAGGTTCAGCAGGCTGGTGGAGACGATGATATGGGCGGTGATATGTTGCGTCCTATCAACCCGAAGGATGAGTTGAGCTACTATAAGCCGCCAACAATAGACCTCCTCGATGAATATGAGCAGTCGGTACAGGCCATTGACAAGAATGAGCAGGCTGCCAATGCGAACAAGATTGTAGAGGTGTTGAAGAATTTCGGTATTGAGATTAGTTCTATCAAGGCTACTGTGGGGCCAACTATTACGCTCTATGAGATAACTCCCGCGCCGGGAATCAGAATTTCGAAGATAAGAAATCTCGAAGATGACATTGCAATGAGTTTGGCTGCATTGTGTATCCGCATCGTGGCTCCGATACCCGGAAAGGGTACTATTGGTATTGAGGTGCCTAATGCGCATAAGCAGATAGTGCCTATGGCTTCATTGCTCAATAGTCGCAAGTACAAGGAGACCGACATGGCTCTGCCACTTGCTCTCGGAAAGACCATATCAAATGAGGTGTATATGGTGGATATGGCAAAGATGCCTCACTTGCTTGTTGCCGGTGCAACCGGTATGGGTAAGTCGGTAGGCTTGAATGCGATAATAACATCTTTGTTGTACAAGATGCATCCGGCATACCTCAAGTTCGTTATGGTTGATCCAAAGATGGTTGAGCTCAGTCTTTATGGAGTGCTCGAGAAGCACTTCCTTGCGAAGCTCGATGGCGAGGATGAACCCATTATAACCGACGTGACCAAGGTGGTGCGTACTCTCAAGTCGCTTTGCGTGGAGATGGATAACCGTTATCGCCTGTTGCAGATGGCTTCGGTGCGTTCGGTCAAGGAGTATAATACGAAGTACCTCAATAAAGAGCTGCTGCCTACCAAGGGGCATCGTTTCATGCCGTATATCGTAGTTATAATAGATGAGTACGGTGATCTTATGATGACGGCGGGGCGCGAGGTGGAGCAGCCTATTGCGCGTATCGCGCAGAAAGCTCGTGCGGTGGGTATACATATGATTATTGCGACTCAGCGTCCAACGACAAATATTATTACCGGTACAATTAAAGCGAACTTTCCGGCACGAATGGCGTTCAGGGTAATATCGGTTATAGATTCGCGTACTATACTTGACCGTTCTGGAGCGAACCAACTGCAGGGTAGGGGTGATATGCTCTTTCTTGCCGGAAATGACCCGGTTCGTGTACAGTGTGCCCTTGTTGAGACCAAGGAGGTTGAGAGGGTGTGCTCTCATATTGCAAGGCAGCAGGGGTATCAGACTGCATATATATTGCCAGAACCCGATGAGAGTGCTGATCTTGGCGGTGACGGTAGCGGAAGCATGAGAGGTGATATCACCTCCGATAAGCTTGATCCTCTTTTTGTTGATGCTGCGCGTGCTGTTGTGCTTGCTCAGCATGGTTCCACATCGCTTATTCAGCGAAAGTTCAATGTTGGCTTCAATCGTGCGGGTCGTATAATGGATCAGTTGTGCCAGACCGGCATTGTCGGCGAACAGGAAGGCAGTAAGCCGCGTCAGGTTCTCTGCTCCGATGAGGCTGACCTGGAGTTCCGGTTAAAGTCATTGATGTAATTGGGGCTTATGAGAAAGGCGATTCTTGTTCTTTTACTGATATTTCCCCTTGCTGTTGTGGCGCAAGGTGATGCTGCAGCCTTTATTGAGAAAGCGGTGGCTAAGCTTAAGTCCGACGCTGCAGTACACATGGATTATGGATATGCTGTGTATGATGAGGGCGGAAGGCTCCTGCAGGAAGATACTGGAATCATACGCATTGACGGCAATTGCTATTCCTTGCTTATGGATAATATGAAAGTGTGGTGTGACGGCAAGACGCAGTGGAGTTATATGCGTGACGTGAATGAGATATACATAACATCCGCTACATCTGAGGAGGCTCAGAATCTTTCTCCGCTGAATATGATGGAGAGATTTCGCAAGATTTCTTCTCCGGTTATGAAAAGTGAGAACGGCAAGGTAGTTGTGGCGCTGTCGAACGGTTCTGGAGAAGCGGAAATAAATAAGGTTGTGCTTAGGTTCGATGGTAATAGCCACCGTCTTGAAGGAATGAGCATATATATGACAAATGCCGGGCGGGTGGAGGTCTGTCTGTCGAACTATGCAGCAAAGTGCAAGTTTGCGGAATCTTCATACATCTGCCCTGTTGAGAACTTTCCAGGTGTAGAGGTTGTAGATATGAGATAATAGAATTTAAATTATAAATTAAATATATTGATATGAATAGAACAAAGTGTTTGGTTATCGGCTCAGGCCCTGCCGGTTACACTGCGGCGATTTATGCTTCACGTGCCAACCTGTCACCGGTGCTTATTGAAGGTATGCAGCCTGGCGGTCAGTTGACCCAGACTACTGTAATTGAGAATTTCCCAGGTTTTCCTCAAGGGATAACTGGTCCGGAACTTATGGAGAATATGCGCCAGCAGGCAATAAATGTCGGTGCGGATGTGCGCTCAGGCAGTGTTGTTGAGGTGGATTTTGAAACAGCTCCGTATAAGGTTACTCTTGACGACGGCAATGTGGTAGAGGCCGATACGGTTATCGTTGCTACAGGTGCTGCTGCCAAATATCTCGGTCTTTCCGATGAAATCAAGTATCAGGGTATGGGTGTGAGTGCATGTGCTACATGTGACGGCTTCTTCTACCGCAAGAAGATTGTAGCTGTTGTAGGCGGTGGTGACACGGCTTGTGAAGAGGCGAATTACCTCGCATCATTGGCTGCCAAGGTCTATCTTATTGTGCGCAAACCATTCCTGCGTGCATCAAAGGCTATGCAGGACCGTACTCTTAACAATCCGAAGATAGAGGTTCTTTTCGAACATAATACCGAAGGTCTGTTCGGAGAGGATGGAGTGGAAGGCATACATCTCGTGTCAAGAAAGGGTGAGGCCGATGAAAAGCATTACGACCTTGCTATTGACGGATTTTTCCTTGCAATAGGCCATAAGCCTAACTCCGATATCTTCAAGAAGTATCTTAAGACAGATGAGACCGGCTATTTCGTGCCATCGGATGCCAGCGGTGTAAAAACCCTTGTGCCAGGTGTGTTTGTGGCAGGTGATGTGGCCGACCCTCACTACCGTCAGGCTATAAATGCAGCAGCGAGCGGTTGTCGTGCGGCGATGGAGGCCGAGAGATTCCTTTCGCATAAGTAATATTATATATAATAAGGATAGGAAAATATTTTGGGGAAAAGTTTCTCTGAATGGAAAAACTTTCTTATCTTTGCACCCGATTTAGTCCGTAGGGGTTGGAGAAGACGTGCTCACGAAGAGAACGCACCTCGCGGAATTCACAATAAAAGCGAAAAATAAATGTACGCAATTGTTGAGATTAATGGACAGCAGTTCAAGGCTGAGGCTGGCAAGAAGCTGTTCGTGCACCACATCAAAGGTGCTCAGAATGACACAACCGTAGAGTTCGATCGCGTGTTGCTGTTGGATAATGAAGGTACTGTAACTGTAGGTGCTCCTACTGTAGAAGGTGCCAAGGTAGTTTGCTATATCGGCAATGTTCGTGAGCAGAAGATTGTTCGTAAGTCTAAGGACGGTCAGAACATCGTTACAACACGTACTATTGACCCTACATTGGTTAAGGGTGACAAGGTGCTCGTGTTCCACAAGCGTCGTCGTAAAGGCTACCGTAAGCTGAACGGTCATCGTCAGCAGTTCACAGAGTTAGTTGTAAAGGAAATTATCGGTTAATTTTTAAAGTTTAAGTATTATGGCACATAAGAAAGGTGTTGGTAGTTCAAAGAACGGCCGTGAGTCAGCTAGTCAGAGACTAGGTGTTAAGATCTGGGGTGGCCAGGTATGCAAAGCCGGTAATATCATCGTACGTCAGCGTGGTACAGTACACAACCCCGGTGCAAACATCGGTATGGGTAGCGACCACACTCTTTATGCATTGGTTGACGGTGTTGTAACATTCAAGCGTGGCAAGAATGACAAGAGCTACGTTTCTGTTACTCCTATTGCAGAGAAGAACTGATAGAACTGGTTTGTTCGAGCATAAAAAACGGAATGGCATGCCATTCCGTTTTTTATGCTTTATAAAATTCTCTTTTTTTTACTTTTACGTGGCAGATACTAAAAATAATTGTACTTTTGTAATCTATGTACCCCGATGCAGCAACACTCTGTTTCTTAACGTCAACAGAGGAATGCATTTTACATTTAAAATACTAAAAAACCAAATATTATGCTAACACTTAAAGTTATAAGCCAGGAGACCGAAAAGGTTTTGAAAGGCTTGGAGAAGAAGCATTTCAAGAATGCCAAGGAGACAATTGACAAAGTCCTGGAACTCGACAAGGCTCGTCGTGCTGCCCAGCAGGAACTTGATAACGTGCTTGCACAGAATAAGCAGCTTGCAGCAAAGGTCGGTCAGCTTATGAAAGAGAAGGCTGTTGATGAGGCGAACGCCGTCAAGGCCGAAGTTGCAGTTCTCAAAGAGAAGGCAAAGGATCTGCAGGAAAAAATGGACGGTGCTGCCGACGAGCTCCAGCAGTTGCTTTATACCATACCGAACATACCTTATGACGAAGTGCCAGAAGGTGCGGTGGCTGAAGACAACGTTGTTGAGAAAACCGGTGGTACAGAAACTGTGCTTCCCGCGAATGCGCTTCCTCATTGGGAACTGGCAAAGAAGTACGACCTTATTGACTTTGACCTTGGCGTAAAGATAACAGGTGCCGGCTTCCCCGTATATAAGGGTAAGGGTGCCCAGCTTCAGCGCGCACTTATAAACTTTTTCCTCGATGAGGCACGTAAGGCTGGTTATGTAGAGATAATGCCTCCTACAGTTGTCAATGCTGCTTCGGGTTACGGTACAGGACAGTTGCCCGATAAGGAGGGGCAAATGTACCACTGCGATCTCGATGACCTATATCTTATACCGACAGCAGAGGTTCCTGTTACAAATATCTACCGCGATGTAATCCTTGACGAAAAGCAACTTCCTGTCAAGAACTGCGCATATACACAGTGCTTCCGTCGCGAGGCCGGTTCATACGGCAAGGACGTGCGTGGCCTTAACCGTTTGCATGAGTTCTCAAAGGTTGAGATTGTACGTATCGATACACCTGAGCATAGCAAGGAATCTCACAAGGAGATGCTTGAGCATGTAGAAGGCTTGCTCAAGAAACTTGAACTTCCTTACCGTATCCTTCGTCTTTGCGGTGGCGACATGAGTTTTACTGCAGCTCTATGCTTCGACTTCGAGGTATATTCGGAGGCTCAGCAGCGTTGGCTTGAGGTTTCTTCTGTTTCGAACTTTGACAGTTATCAGGCTAACCGCTTGAAGTGCCGTTACCGCAATGCCGACAAGAAGACAGAACTCTGCCACACACTCAACGGCTCAGCTCTTGCGCTCCCGCGTATAGTAGCTGCCCTTCTTGAGAATAATCAAACTCCGGAGGGTATCCGTATTCCGGCTGCTTTGGTGCCGTATTGCGGTTTTGACATTATAAATTAACAGAAAAAGGCATCTGCTGCGTAATGCTCGTTTTTTGTAAACAGTCTTTAGAATTGCTGAACTCATGTTTCCAAAAGCTTCGCAGGCCTTGCATTTGCACTTTCTGATTTAATTATAAGTATTATGGTAGAGGTATCTGTGGCATCATATACTTAAAACAGACAAAACACTTATTTATGTACAAGATAGTATCAAAAGAGCAGTTCTCGGAAAAGGTATTCCGTCTGCGTGTTGAGGCTCCGCTTATTGCAAAGGCATATAGAGCCGGAAACTTTGTGATTCTCAGAGTAGGCGAGAAGGGTGAGCGTATTCCTCTCACCATTGCGCATGCCGACCCGGATAAAGGACTCATAACGCTTGTTATACAAAAGGTGGGCTTAAGCTCAAGCCGTATATGCGACCTTAATGAAGGTGATTGTATCACCGATGTTGTAGGTCCGCTTGGTCAGGCTACACACATAGAGAAGTTCGGTACAGTAGTGTGTGCCGGCGGCGGTGTAGGGGTTGCGCCTATGTTGCCTATTGCAGCAGCCTTGAAGAAAGCCGGTAACCGTGTGATTTCGGTACTTGCAGGCCGTTCTAAGGACCTGATAATCCTTGAGAAGGAGGTCCGTGAGGTTTCCGATGAGGTAATCATAATGACCGATGACGGCTCATACGGTGACAAAGGTCTTGTTACAGAGGGCATCGAGCGTGTAATCAAACGTGAGAAAGTTGACCATTGCGTTGCTATCGGTCCTGCTATAATGATGAAGTTCGTCTGCAAGCTGACAAAGCAGTACGAGATTCCTACAGTTGTTTCCCTTAACACCATAATGGTTGATGGAACAGGCATGTGTGGTGCTTGTCGCGTTACAGTTGGCGGAAAAACGAAATTCGTTTGTGTCGATGGTCCTGAATTCGACGGTCATCAGGTCGATTTTGACGGTATGATGCAGCGTCTTGGCTCATTCAAGGCCGAAGAAGCTCATGAAATTGAGAAATTAAGCAAGAACGATGAGTGTGCAAGCGAATGTGACGATTTGACAAACCGTGATGCCGCGTGGCGTGTGGAGCTTCGCAATAAGATGAAGCCAAAGGAGCGTACAGCAATCGAGCGTTGCCCGATGCCGGAACTTGAGCCCTTTTATCGTGCGACAAAGCTGCGCGAGGAGGTAAATACCGGTTTTACAAAGGAAATGGCTTTAGTCGAGGCACAGCGTTGTCTTGACTGTCCTAAGCCTGCATGTATGGAAGGCTGTCCTGTAAATATAAAAATACCTTCATTCATAAAGAATATTGAGCGCGGTGAATTCGTTAAGGCGGCACAGGTGCTTAAGATGACTAGCTCATTGCCGGCTGTTTGCGGTCGCGTATGTCCTCAGGAGAAGCAGTGCGAAAGCCAATGTATTCATTTGAAGATGGGGCATAAGGCTGTCGCTATCGGTGCTCTTGAACGTTTCGCAGCCGATTATGCACGTGAGAGCGGTGAAATGCCGGCTCCGAATGTAGCTGTTTCTAACGGCAAGAAAGTTGCTGTCGTCGGTTCTGGTCCAGCCGGTTTGTCGTTTGCCGGTGATATGGCAAAGCTGGGTTACAGTGTTACTGTCTTTGAAGCATTGCATGAAATTGGAGGTGTGCTGAAATACGGTATTCCTGAATTCCGCTTGCCTAACTCTATTGTGGAGCACGAAATCGAGAACTTGCGTGCAATGGGTGTGGAGTTCATTAAAGATTGTGTTGTCGGAAAGACAATATCCATTGCCCAGTTGCAGGATGATGGTTATCAGGGTGTCTTTGTGGCATCGGGTGCCGGCTTGCCTAACTTCATGAATATCCCAGGAGAGAATTCGATAAACATATTGTCATCGAACGAGTATCTGACACGTGTAAACCTTATGGATGCTTCTAACCCGGAAACCGATACTCCAATGCACATAGGAAAGCGTGTGGCTGTTATTGGCGGAGGCAATACCGCTATGGACTCTGTGCGTACAGCATTGCGTTTGGGGGCAGAACGTGCAATGATTATATATCGCCGCTCTGAGGCTGAAATGCCTGCACGTCTCGAAGAGGTAAAGCATGCGAAGGAGGAGGGTGTTGAGTTCCTTACTCTTCATAATCCTATCGAGTACATTGCCGATGAGAGAGGCTGTGTAAAGCAGATAGTTCTTCAAAAGATGGAACTTGGCGAGCCCGATGCTTCTGGCCGTCGTTCACCGGTGCCTATTGAGGGTGCAATAGAGACTATTGATATCGATATGGCTGTAGTTTCTGTCGGTGTTGCTCCAAATCCTCTTGTGCCTACATCTGTTGAGGGCCTTGAGCTCGGACGAAAGAATACGATTGCGGTTAATGAGAACATGCAGTCCTCTATTCCGTTCATTTATGCCGGTGGCGACATTGTGCGTGGCGGTGCTACTGTTATCTTGGCTATGGGTGACGGACGTCGTGCTGCGGCAGCAATGCATGAGCAGTTGAGCAAATAATAGCATTTATTATATTAAAAACAAGCATGGCAGCAAAATTGTTGCCATGCTTGTTTTTATAATTGCATGATTAGCTTAAGTGTGTCTTGAGCAATAACGGAGTCGATGGAGTCTTTGTAATTCTGTTGTTTCTTTTCGAATCTTCTCCAGGTCTTGTGTACCTTGTTTACAAACGCCAAAGTCTGTTTCCAGTCCTTGAACTCTCCGTTGCGGCATAATGTGTCATTGAAAAATTCAGGCTTGCTCTTGTAAACGAGAAATGAATCTACATTCTCGTTCCATGTGTGTTTGTCCTTGCCATGCTTGTGGGCCAGTCTCATAGCGTCAAGTATATGTCCGAATCCTGCATTGTATGATGCCAGAACGAATTTTATACGCTCTTCTTTGTTGCCGATGTGCCGGTACTGCCATTCGAGGGTCTCAAGCAGTTTGGCTGCAGTCATTATGTTTGTACGGTTGTCCATATGCAGGGAATCGGGTACACCGAATCCTCTTAGTGTCTTTGGCATCATCTGCATTACACCGCAAGCTCCGACTTCGGAAACAGCTGTACTGTCGAAACGTGATTCTGTATAGGCTATGGCGGCAATGAGAGTCCAGTCGTAGCCAAGAGTATCTGCGGCTTCCCTGAAGTGCTTGTCGTAATGCGACAGCTCTACATATGGTGACAGGTATGTGTATTGGGGATTTGCTGTCGTGACGGAAATGCCTGTTGCCTTATAATTGAACAGGATGTCGCCCATGAATGTGAATATGGCGAATGTGGCCAGCAGGGTTAAGGGGTATATGTATTTTATCCCTTTCATGTCAGTTCAAGAAGAATCTTATGGACATCTGCAGCGCTTGTATGGCTTTGGTGTTATGTCCGCCTTGCGGCATGATTATGTCTGCAAATTTTTTTGTGGGTTCTATGAACTCCCAGTGCATCTCCTTGACAATGCGCTCGTAGCGGGAAATGACAGTCTCAGGGGTGCGGCCGCGTTCAATTACGTCACGGCGTATAAGCCTTATGAGACGGTCATCGGCATCGGCATCTACAAAAATCTTCAGGTCCATGAGCTCGCGCAGTTCGGGATTTACAAGGGCCATTATACCTTCGATTATTATCACTTCCTTTGGCTCAATGTGTACGACTTCGGGCTGTCTGGTACAGGTGATGTACGAATATGTCGGCTGGTCAATTGCCTTTCCCTCCCTCAGCATGCCGATTTGCTTTACAAGCAGTTCCCAATCGAACGCATCGGGATGGTCGAAGTTGATGAACTGCCTCTCCTCTACAGGGACATGGCTGCTGTCCTTGTAGTATGAATCCTGTGGAATGACTACGACAGACCCTTCGGGCAACGAATTTACAATCTCCTTGACGACGGTGGTCTTTCCCGAACCTGTACCGCCTGCAATGCCTATGATATACATCTTCTTTTGTGTTTGGGTTCAAGTAAAAGATATCAGAGCAAAGATACTCTTTATTTTGAAAAAAAGTGCAGTTGTAATTGTGAATAAATCTTTATATCTGCAAATGCATAATTTTTCTGTTATTGGATATGTATAATGAAAGAATTTATTAAATTTGCAGAGAATTACCGTAAGGTAAATGTTCGGATATTCATTTAATTACTTTTAAAGTATAATAACTATGGTAAATTTTAAAGAACTCGGTCTTGTGAACACACGTGATATGTTTGCAAGAGCAATGAAAGGTGGCTATGCTATCCCTGCTTTCAACTTCAACAATATGGAGCAGTTGCAGGCTATCGTTATGGCTGCAGTAGAGACAAAGTCACCTGTTATCCTTCAGGTATCAAGCGGTGCCCGCAAGTATGCTAACCAGACACTTCTCCGTTACATGGCTGAGGGTGCTGTCGAGTATGCAAAGGAGCTCGGTTGCACAAATCCTGAGATCGTTCTTCACCTCGACCACGGAAACTCTTTCGAGTTGTGCAAGTCATGTATCGACATGGGCTTCTCATCAGTGATGATTGACGGTTCTCACCTCCCTTATGAGGAGAACGTGGCTCTTACAAAGAAGGTTGTTGAGTATGCACACCAGTATGACGTTACTGTTGAGGGTGAGCTGGGTATTCTCGCAGGTGTTGAGGATGACGTAGTTGCAGAGCACCACACATATACACGTCCTGAGGAGGTTGTTGACTTCGTTACAAAGACAGGTTGCGACAGCTTGGCTATCTCAATCGGTACTTCTCACGGTGCCAACAAG
>JAZNSN010000047.1:0-5246 GCA_045591315.1 Bacteroidaceae bacterium | reverse complement strand
GCGTAACGCAGTCAATACCAGCATCATCTTTGTTGTATAAAAGGTTCAATGACAAGGCCTGCGAAGTTTCTGCAGTCGGGAGTTTAGTGAACCTAAATGACCAACTGCAGAAACAAGCGTAACGCAGTCAGTGACCTTTTAGACAATAAAGTATTAGTCTTCCATTAATTTACGATACCTCACCTTCTTCGGCTCCTCAATGCCAAGACGGCGCATCTTGTTCTCTTCGTAATCGGAGTATGAGCCTTCGAAGCTGAATACGTTGCCATCGCCCTCGAATGCGATGATGTGTGTACAGATACGGTCGAGGAACCAACGGTCGTGGCTGATGACAACGGCACAGCCGGCAAAGTTCTCAAGACCTTCCTCTAACGCACGCAAGGTGTTTACGTCGATATCGTTTGTCGGCTCGTCAAGGAGAAGCACGTTACCGCCCTCTTTGAGTGCCATGGCAAGGTGCAAACGGTTACGCTCACCGCCGGAGAGCACACCGCATTTTTTCTCCTGGTCGGCGCCGGAGAAGTTGAAGCGTGAAAGATACGCGCGTACATTTATCTCTTTTCCGCCTAAGCGCATGAGTTCGTTGCCCTGGCTCATCACTTCATAAACAGTCTTGTCGGCAACGATGTCCTTGTGGTTCTGGTCAACGTATGCAATCTTTACAGTCTCGCCTACCTCGAATGTGCCCTCATCGGCTGTCTCAAGACCCATAATCATGCGGAATAGAGTCGTCTTTCCGGCACCGTTAGGGCCAATCACGCCTACAATGCCGTTAGGCGGAAGCATGAAGTTAAGGTTGCTGAAGAGGTGCTTGCTGCCGAATGATTTTCCGATGTTGTCGGCAATGATGACCTTGTTTCCGAGACGCGGGCCATTGGGGATAAAGATTTCGAGTTTCTCTTCGCGCTCTTTCTGGTCTTCGTTAAGCATGCGCTCGTATGAATTAAGACGGGCCTTTCCTTTTGCCTGGCGCGCCTTAGGCGACATGCGCACCCATTCAAGCTCGCGTTCAAGGGTCTTGCGGCGCTTGCTCGCGCTCTTCTCCTCCTGCTCCATGCGTTTTGTCTTCTGGTCGAGCCATGAAGAGTAGTTGCCTTGCCAGGGGATACCCTCACCGCGGTCGAGTTCAAGAATCCAGCCTGCAACGTCATCGAGGAAGTAACGGTCGTGTGTAACGGCGATTACTGTACCCTCGTACTGGTTCAGGTGCTGCTCCAGCCAGTCGATGCTCTCTGCATCGAGGTGGTTGGTAGGCTCGTCGAGGAGAAGCACGTCGGGCTTCTGCAACAGAAGGCGGCAGAGAGCTACACGGCGGCGTTCACCACCCGACAGATGATCGACAAGTTCGTCGGGAGCCGGGCAACGGAGTGCTGCCATCGCGCGTTCGAGCTTGCTGTCGAGGTTCCATGCATCGGTAGCATCGATGATGTCCTGGAGTTCTGCCTGACGTGCAAAGAGCTGGTTCATCTTATCCTCGTCCTCGTAATATTCGGGAAGGCCGAACTTCTGATTAATCTCCTCATATTCCGCAAGAGCATCTACTGTAGCCTGTACGCCTTCCTTTACGCAGTCCATCACGGTCTTTCCGTCCTGAAGCTGCGGGTCCTGCGGCAAATATCCTACAGAATATCCCGGAGACCACACCACATTGCCCTGGAAGTCATTGTCAAGGCCGGCGATAATCTTCATAAGGGTTGATTTACCTGCACCGTTCATACCTACAATACCAATCTTTGCACCGTAGAAGAACGATAGGTAGATATTCTTCAACACCTGTTTGTTTGTCTGCTTGATGGTCTTGCTCAAGCCCACCATCGAAAAGATAATCTTCTTGTCGTCAACTGTTGCCATAAATATATTATATAGTTTATATTATTCCTTAATATATGAATTTCTCGCGAAGATAATACTTTTCCGCGAGATTATGGCAATACTGTGCCGAAATCGTGGAGAAAGAAAGATGTCTCTCCCGGCTCAAGTTTTCATTATTTGTCAGGTTTGGAAACCGTTCTATATCTAATATTTCAAAAGTCCAAACTATCTTCTTTTTTTATCCTCTCTCTCAGGATTTGTGCAAGTCGGTACATTATTGAGCTTAAATACTATCGGCAATACAGACATGCAATCAACTTTGATATATTTGCCTTCTTCCTCGCTGAATTGTGTAGCCGGAATCCATTGGGGCATATCCTCGTCATTCATAAGACGTAGAGCCTCTTGGTCAAGTTCGCTGTTTCTGCTGCTTTTTAAAATTTTCACGTTATCTATCGAACCATCTTTCTTTACAACGAAACGCACAAAGGCTCTCCCCTCAATTTTGTTTTCCACACATTCTATAGGATATTGCAGATTGTTTTTTATCCACTCTTTTAAAACCTTGTTGCCACCCGGAAACTCCGCCTGCGTTTCCAACACAGGAAACAGATATTGCCCATTATTATCATAACAGACTCCACTGCCCTTCAAATACCCGCCATCGATATTCACACCGTTATAGAAATAATGGAAAGCAATTTCCATCGTCTTCATCATATCGGGATATTTGCCTGCATTCGACTCGTACAGGTGGGCAAACTCCTTTTCAAGTTCATCGCTCTTGCCATTGCTCGACCAATAGAACTGCCAGAACTGCATTTGATGCCCTTTGCGTAGCCGGGAGATACAATAAAGCATTCCACCCTCCTTTTCTCGCATAGTGCGGTGCAGAGCAGTTTTGAAATAGTTTGGAGCGTCAGCTCCGTACACACCGCCCACTGCAATATTCACCAATTTACGGCAATAGGCAGTGTCATTGATTAAAGAGATTTTACTGCCCAACGCTGCAATATGCTCATAGGCTGCACTATACATAGTAAGGTCATAGCCATCCTTTGAACAAAAGCCGTAGGTTGTTATAAACTCTTTCCAATTGTCAGGAAAAGCATAGAAGAATGCTTCCTGCTTCTCATCTGAATCAGGATTATCAACAAGTTCTCTGTATGCTGTATTCAGTCTTGCAGTATCGACCTGAAAGTATTGTGCATTTGCACTGAACACAACAAAGAAGGTTGCTGCAATAATTAAAAACATCTTTTTCATATTGTCGGTTACTTTGAATCCGATTAAAATTTTTGCAATTATAACAATATCAGCCAACAGTTCTGCCTTTCCTGTCGATAAATGTTGAAACAAGATTTATATGTTCTGTTATCTGAATTCTACGCCAATGATAAAATAGTGTGGCGAGTGTCTTAAAATATCACTGTTCATATCCGACGGTATTTCCGTTTCGCCACAGAAACGGTATATTTCATAATTCTTATCCCACCACGGAGCTGCATAGAGAACAAGCGGAATGAACTTGCTTTTTTCAAAACCTTCGACTTTGAAAGGTCTTGTACTATAATCAAGTTTGCGATGTGATTTATCTACACGGCTGTCGTGTAACTTCAGCCATTTGCCGGAACCTCCCATCAGTTCCTTTCCTGCAACCTCAAATAGCACATTTTGAATAGTATCTCCAATGACAGGAGTAAAGCCTATCTTCAATAGTGTTGCAAGGCGGAAGATATCATTCTCCTCGTTATCGGCAATCCCCATTGCCTTTATCTCTTTCTGCTCCTCTTCACTGAATTCACTTATCTTAAAAATCAACTTAAATGCAGATGAATGCGAATTACCGCTATCCACCAAATTACCATTCACATATTCCTTCACGATGAATTCAACATGTGAAGCCTTCTCTTTCAATGATGAAACATCATAGACAAAAACATTATAACCGGCCTCTTGCAGCAACGACAAATAATCGTCAAATGAAGCCTTGATACCCTTGATTTCCTGCGCTCCGGCGCATAGGCTGATAAGCGCAAACAGCAATGTCAATAATCTCTTTCTCATTGTTTGTCAGATTTAAACTTCTTATAATCAGTTATCTATTATTTCAACATTTCCTGTATTGCTTCACGGACACTTGTTGGGAAGCTGGGACGTGGTGCTTTGTTGCTGTAAACAGTACCGTCGGGAGCAACAAGCAGGAAGGTTGGGAATCCCTGTACGCCGAGGTATTCCTCTACAGCACTCTGCTGGGCATCGGGCAGACGAAGGTTCACACAGTCTGTACCTTCAAGCCCAAAACGCCTTGCAGCCTTACCCCACAACTCTTCGGGGGAATTGTTGGCAAGATACATATAAGTCACCGGCAAGTTCTTCAGCTCTTCGTGCAGCTGAGGCAAGAACTGCATTTCCTGGAGACATGGGCCACACCAAGTACCCCATATATCTACATATATGACACGTCCACGATAAGGAGCTATCAGTTTCTGGAATATATCCCTGCCATTGACGATACTGTCCATCGGCATTTCTGCAAGTGCTGTAATCTCCTCCTCCGAGGCACTTTCAAAATTAACCTTTTTGCTGTCGATATATCCCAGCAACATAGAATATGTCTTTGAATTCAATTCTTCCTGCAATTTCCGTTCTCTTTCAGGAGTAATTTCCTGCCCGCATACTGTCAGGAAAGAAGCAGCTTTCATTATTTGCCTTATTTCATCTGATGCATTAATTGCATCAGCGACAGAACACATTGTAGAAAAAGAGTGTAATTTGCTATCTGTCACTTCATTCGGAAGTTCACTTATAAAACCAAGCTGTATATAATACTCTAAAGCCATCACATCACAGAAATAACCAAGTGCATCGGTTGGAAGAGGTGTCTTTGGGTACAGCAGTTCTTCTGTTTCAACTTCACGAAACATTGCAACTAATTCGTCGGGCAACGTATTGCCACCCTGTTCAAGAATAGTACCCATAGACTCAAATATGTGCCCTTTAATATTCTGTGTCATATCAAAAGCATAACCATAACGTGCCATCTGACGTAGGGACTCTACATAGCTGTCGGGCAGGTCGGGATGCGAAGCATAAAGCGTATCAATATTATACATGTTGTTCTTGTATATATTGCGTATATATTGGGCAGCTTCATGTATCTCCATTCCGAACATACGGCCGTGGAAGTTGGCTATCTTTAAAGGATGTTCAACTTGTGCGTTATGGGCAGCAGCGTTCTCACCGCTGAATATACATCTGTCATTTATGTCATCGAGCAGGATTTCGGCTCTTGTTCCGGGGCGGCAAAAAAGATTAAGTGCTCCCCACACAACACCCTCTATTTTATTGTCATCCCACAACTGTATATGTATAGTGCGGTCTGCGGGCAACTTGACACTCCACTTTCCTTCCTTGTCCGTAACTGGGTTAAG
>JAZNSN010000046.1:0-2851 GCA_045591315.1 Bacteroidaceae bacterium | reverse complement strand
CGCAATGCAGAAGACCAACTACAATGCCACGACAATGGGCAATAAGGTTTACTTGGAAACAGCATCCTGGGGACAGGACTATCCTTTCAATACCCAATGCTTTACCTCGTACAATGGCTCTACTAATGCCCTTACCGGTTGTGTGCCTACGGCATACGCTATCATTATGCGCTATCACGAGTGGCCACAGGTTGGAACAGGAACACTATACAACTGCCAAGCTCCCACCTACGTGGAGATTACAGACAGAACATACGACTACAGCAAGATGCCATTGGTCTATGACGGCAATTGGAGCACAGAGCAGATTAACGAGGTTGCGAAACTGATGTCACACCTTGGACACGCTTTTATGGTTTCTTACGGCAGCAGTCAAACATCTGTATCTGACCCAAATAACACTGACAAGCCAAATAAATATTTCAACTACAACCTTGTTTATGCATCGTATCAGGCAAACTTCACCATGGATTCCTGGGAAGAGAAAATCAAGGAGAGCATAGACAACGGTTGCCCAATTCCTTATGCTTCGGACAATGCAGGAACAGGTGACACACGTCATATGTTTGTTCTTGACGGTTACACCCAAAACGATTACTTCCATTTCAATTTCGGTTGGAACGGCAACGGCAACGGCTGGTTCAAGTTGGATGCCATAACACCATCACAAGGCGACAACTACTCTTGGCAGGACGGTGCCGACCACTATGCTATATTCAATTTCACCCCTAACAAGACAAAATATGCAGTAAACGCATCGGTTTCACCCGAAAATGCAGGAATGGTATCAATCAACGGCAGCGCGGCAGCAAGCAGTGCCACCGGTGAATACCTCCAAGGTGCGACAGTGACACTCGCAGCCACTGCAAACACCGGTTATACATTCTCAAACTGGACAAAAGGAGTCGAAGTCGTAAGCACAGCTAAATCGTTCGCTATTAATGTAACCGAAGCTGCCGACTATGTTGCAAATTTCCTTGAAATCTCCACTACCGAGGAGGTGAGCATAAACATCACAAGCAACGCCGGCGGTACTGTCAAAATCAACGGCACGGCCACCAACAGTACATCTGTAGCAAAGAACAGCAGCGTAACGGTAACTGCACTCCCCGAGAACGGTTATATATTCAGCAACTGGACAGATGGTACTGAAGAAATCACTACAGCAGAATACACATTTGTAGCAACAGGCAACAAAGAATTGACCGCAACATTTGCCGTAGCACCCTACTACACCATAACAGCCGAAGCGACTGCCGGTGGAACAGCAACCGTAAACGGCAGTTCTACATACAGCGGACAGCAGAACACCACAGCCACTTTGCAAGCAACTCCAAACGACGGATATTATTTCACCGGTTGGACTGTAAACGGCTCCGAAGTGAGCACAAAGAATCCTCTTGAAATATCAATCCAGAGCGACAAGACATACACCGCAAACTTTGCAAATACCGAGGTGACAATAACACTAAAGCAACCAGGTGCCGGTTACACAATGATAGACGGAGCCACAGCTACATCAAAAACTGTAAATGCAGGTACAACGATATCTATTCAGTATGTAAACAATAGTGACACGAAAAAATTCTCATACTGGGCTTTAGCAAACGACAACAGCAAAATTATTTCTAACGACAACCCATATACTTTCGTTGCAAAAGAGAGTATTACCTTGTATGCATACAAAGACCTGAACGCAACCGACCTCAACGTTGCAGTTTCTGCAACAGCGACTGCTGGCGGTAGCGCAACCGTCACTATCGACGGCAATGCAGTAACCCAAGCTCCATTGGGCGAAGAGGTAACACTTACTGCCACACCAACAGCAGGTTATCGTTTTGTTAAATGGACTACCGGTTCAGGAACTGAAGAACAAGTGATAAGCACCGAGGCCACTTGCACAGCCATTGTACAGGCTGCAACAACCTACACTGCAAACTTCGAGGTTATTGAGGGCGGTGCAATCCCCACTCCAACACAATACACCATCACTGCAACAGCAAATCCTGGAACAGCAGGTAACGTTACAGGTGGCGGAACATATAACGAAGGTGCAACCGTTACACTCACAGCAACACCTAACAGTGGCTACGAGTTCGTAAACTGGACAAGCGGTACAACCACTGTAAGCACCAGTGCAACCTACTCGTTTACAGCAAATGCGAGCGCCAGTTATGTTGCGAACTTCCAGGCTGCAAATCCAACTACATTCGCAGTAACAACAACAGCCAACCCGGCTGCAGGCGGTACAGCGACTTTTGCTGTGGGAACAGGCCAGGCAACAACATCGGCTACTGTAGCAAGCGGAACAGGGGTGACTCTCTATGCCGTTGCAAACGATGGTTACAGATTTGTCAACTGGACAAAGGGTGGTATAGAAGTAAGCACAAATGCCACACACAATGCAACAATCACCGAGGCTTCGGACTTTGTTGCAAACTTTGAGAAAGAAGCAACAACAACCGAGTACCCCACCCCGACCGGTAACACATACACCGACAACTACCTTACTTCAATCACAACTACAGGCGGTGACACAAACATCGATTATTCGGCAAATGCGCACCCCGGACAAAGTCTTGTGGTTGTTCCCGGTAAGGTACAATTAGCAAAAGGCGAATCATTCACAATGAACCTTGTAGCCTATTCTTTGGGAGCCGGAAGCAGCAGCGTAACACGCGAGGATATGCGTTATTGCCACGCATCGCTTTTCACCGACTTTGACCAGGATTTCACCTTCCAGGCCGAACGTGTACAGGGTTGGGGTGTAAAAGGACCAAGCGGGACCAACCCGTACGCAGGCGGTAATTCAAACGTCTATGGTAACTACGACCTTGTAATGAACATTACA
>JAZNSN010000045.1:0-90216 GCA_045591315.1 Bacteroidaceae bacterium | reverse complement strand
AAGCGATGTGGCAGCATCTCCTGTTGTAACAGAAGTGATTTCTTCAGATGGTGCCTATTATATATCTCTAGGTGGTATGAATGAATACGGTAATGGCATAAGATATATTTATGGTAATGCTGACGAAGCTGACAGCGGCACTCAGGATAGCGGTTATCCTAATGATGCCGGATATAAATGGAGTGTTGAGGAGATAACCGAGTTGCCGGTGAAGATTGGAAAAACCGGTTGGGCTACAATTTATGCACCTGTTGCTTTAGAGGTACCTGTAGGTGTAACGGCATATTATGTTGAAAAAGAAAATTTTGAGGGGAACTGGATTACCCTTACAGCAATTACGGACAATGTAATACCTGCGTCAATGGGTGTTATATTATATGCGGAAGAAGCTGTTGGGGAAGAGAAAATCTATAATTTTGCAATAACAGAATCATCATCATTGTATATTACAAATCTACTTGAAGGCTCTGTTGCAAGAACATATGTAGATTTAGAGGCATATGTGCTTTCTGAACAGGATGGTCATGTCGGTCTGTATAAGGCAGAAAGGAACTTGTTGGATAACAAAGTATTTTTAAATAATAGCCATAAGGCCTATCTTCCTGTTGCAGGATTGGAAGAGATGGCGACAAGTTCCGGATGGCGCTTTAATATTGAAGGCAATGGTGTTACAGCCATTAATAAAATACAGAACGAAGAATCTGACAATGAAATATACGACTTGACTGGACGAAAGGTGCATTCAATATCAATTCCGGGTATATATATATCAAATGGAAAGAAGATTTTTGTCCGTTGATTTGCAAAGTTTGGAAACCTACTAGAAGCCGTTGAGTCTTTGAAGTATATCGCTGCAGCCTGCTTTTTAGTAGGCGTAATGATGAAAACTTCTGATTTAGCTAATAATAGTAGAATATAGCATTTATTGTTGGCATATATTGATGGGAAACTTTCATTATATGCCAACTTTCTATTATTTTGTCACTTCTTTTTCCATCAAAATCTATGTGCCCCAGTTCCCTCTGTCAAGGTTGCGGTAGCCGATGGCTTCGGCTATGTGTTGGAACTGTATGTCCTCGCTCTTGTCGAGGTCGGCAATGGTGCGTGCGACCTTGAGTATGCGGTCGTAGGCGCGTGCCGATAGGTCGAACCTGGTCATGGCTGTCTTTAACATCGCGAGGCTGGTGTCGTCAAGCACTGCATACTTTGCAATGAGTTTTGGTGTCATCTGTGCATTGCAGTATATCCCCTTTTCGTTCTTGAAACGATTCTCCTGTATCTTGCGTGCTGCAATTACACGCTCACGTATTGCTGCACTGGGCTCGCCCGGTGCAATGTCCGAAATCTTTTCGAACGGTACAGGTACAATCTCAATCTGCAGGTCGATGCGGTCGAGCAGGGGGCCGCTTATCTTGTTCAGATAACGCTGGACCTGTCCGGGGCTGCAGGTGCATTCCTTTGTCGGGTGATTGTAGTATCCGCACGGGCAGGGGTTCATGCTTGCCACGAACATCACTCCGGCGGGGTATTCAACCTTGTAGTTGGCACGTGCAACGCATATCTTGCGGTCTTCGAGCGGCTGCCTCATCACCTCAAGCACATCGCGGCTGAACTCCGGAAGCTCGTCAAGGAACAGCACTCCGTTGTGCGCAAGCGATATCTCGCCTGGCTTAGGGTTGCTTCCGCCACCGCATAGGGCCACTGATGATATTGTGTGGTGCGGGCTGCGGAACGGCCTTTGTGTGATGAGCGAAACTCCGTCGGGCATCATGCCGCTTACAGAATGTATCTTTGTCGTTTCAAGGCTCTCTTCGAGGGTCAGAGGGGGCAAGATGCTTGGCAACCGTTTTGCCATCATCGACTTGCCGCTTCCTGGGGGGCCTACCATAATAAGGTTGTGTCCGCCTGCTGCCGCTACCTCAAAGGCACGCTTTACGTTCTCCTGTCCGCGCACTTCGCTGAAGTCGAATGCGAATTCGCTCTGTCTGGAGTAAAAATCGTTTTCTATGTCAATATGGAACGGAGGAATCTCCTCTTCGTCGTTGAGGAAACGTACTACCTGCATCATGTTTTCGGCTCTATAGACTGTTATGCCATCGACTACTGCAGCTTCAGCCGCATTGCCGGCAGGCAGTATGATGCCTTCGTATCCGAGTTCCTTTGCCTTTAGGGTTATCGGGAGCGCTCCTTTGATAGGCATCAGCATGCCGTCAAGCCCAAGCTCTCCCATAATCAGATATCGGCCGAGCTTTGCCGTTGACACCACCTCGTCTGCTGCGAGAATGCCCATAGCTATCGGCAAATCGTATGCCGACCCTTCTTTCTTTATGTCGGCAGGTGCCATGTTCACTATTATCTGCTTGCTTGGAAAACGCAATCCGTTATGGTGAAGCGCTGAGTTTATGCGTTGCTGGCTCTCCTTTACGGCATTGTCGGGCAGGCCTACAAGAAAGAACTTGATTCCTCGTAGAGCATTGACCTCTATTGTGACCAGTGTCGCATTTATGCCTTGTATTGCAGCTGCAAGAACCTTTACAAGCATGGTGTTACCTGTTTCTGTTTTTCTTTTTCAGTTCCTTCTCTCTCTCCCGTTTCTGGTGCCTCTTTACGAGTGAATCGATGCGCTCTGTCGCATTCTTTATGTTTACTCCGTACTCATTTACTCTTTGGTATGGTGTTACCAACATTGAGAATGGGAGTTCCGGTATTATGAATTCATCGGCCAAGTTGCTGTTCCAGCCCCTGGTGTCACATACGTTGTTGCCTACAATGCTGTCTGATGTCACACATTCCTTCCATTTTACAGTATCGTGGTCAAGTGCTATATTCAGAATAGAGAATCCTGCTGTGTCAACATTCTCATATATCTCTCTTAAGGAGTGCATGGCCTTGCGGCTGTTCTCGTTCCACGTTGCCCAGAATGTTACAAGAGTATATTTCTTAAGGAAAATTTCCTGGGATATGCTTTTGCCTTCGGCAGTAGTGTATGAGAAACCGGGAAATGATCTGCTGGCAATGTTGCTTCTTTTGTGCTCGACGAGTCCCTTTACGCCTGCAAAGAAGGCTTTGTCCTGCATAATGCCTCCTAATGACGCAATAGTCTTTCTTATTTTCTCGGCTTGAGGCTCTTTGATGTCAACCAGATAGCGGCGTATTATCTCCTGGTTGACTTCGTTTATCGGATATGCCTCGATGAATTCGTCCAGCTTCTTTATCAAAGCGCTATTGCCCTTGCATGCATCAAGCTCGCGTGAAATGCTGTCGTGCAAGGCCTGTATCTCGCCGCCGTCGATGCTCCAGCCGTTTTTCATCTCCTTGTCCTTTACGAGCGTGGCATCGACTCCGGGTTCTGCATAAACAGGAACAAGGGTGCCTTCGGGAAGCTCCAGCATCAGAGGTACTACTGTGTCTGTTTCGATTGAGAAAGAAAACTCTCCGTTTTCTTTGCTTTTGATGGCCTTGAGCTTGTCATAACGGCTGTCGGTGCCGAACAGGTACAATGTTTGCTTGCCGTTGCCGGCAATGCCTCTCAAAGTATAACTGTTCTTCTCTTCCTTGGCACATGACAGAAGTGTCAATGCCAGAAGAAAATATGCAAGAGTTCTCTTCATCATTTATTGCTTGTTTGCGCGTTTACGTTCCAGCTCGTCAAGAATAATCTTGCGCATACGCATCGATTTTGGCGTTACCTCCAGATATTCGTCCTCCTTGATGTACTCAAGCGCTTCCTCAAGAGAGAATATTGTAGGGGGGATGATACGTGCTTTGTCATCGCTTCCGCTTGCACGCATGTTTGTCAGTTTCTTGCTCTTGGTCACGTTTATCACAAGGTCGTTGTCGTGGATGTGCTCTCCGACTACCTGACCTGCATAAACCTCTTCCTGAGGGCTTATGAAGAAGCGTCCGCGCTCCTGAAGCTTGTCGATTGCGTATGCAAAGGCTGTTCCGCTCTCCATTGCTACCATAGAGCCGTTGGTGCGGCGCTCAATCTCGCCCTTGAACGGCTGGTACTCCTTGAAGCGGTGTGCCATGATTGCCTCGCCGGCCGATGCTGTGAGCACGTTTGTTCTCAAACCGATGATTCCGCGTGACGGGATGTTGAACTCGATGTTCACTCGGTCGGCCTGTGCTTCCATTGAGAGCATCTCGCCCTTACGGCGTGTAACCATATCGATAATCTTGCTTGAAAAATCTGTCGGCACGTTTATTGTCAGTTCCTCGATGGGCTCATGGCGCACACCGTCAATCTCCTTGTATATTACCTGCGGCTGGCCTACCTGCAGCTCGTATCCTTCGCGTCTCATGGTCTCTATGAGCACCGAAAGGTGAAGAACTCCGCGCCCGAACACTGTCCAAGCGTCCTCTTCGGGGTCTTTCTTCACGCGCAATGCCAGGTTCTTGTCGAGCTCCTTGTCGAGTCTGTCCTGAATATGGCGCGATGTCACGAACTTGCCCTCCTTGCCAAAGAACGGTGAGTCGTTTATGGTAAAGAGCATGCTCATGGTGGGCTCGTCAATAGCAATCGGCGGCAGTGCTTCGGGGTTCTCGAAATCGCAGATAGTGTCGCCTATCTCGAATTTATCAAGTCCTACGATGGCGCAGATATCGCCCGAACTCACCTCTTCAGCCTTTTTGCGTCCCAGTCCTTCGAAGGTGTGCAGTTCCTTAATCTTCATCTTGCTCTCCTCGCCGTTGCGGTTGACAAGAGTGATGTTCGCGCCCTCCTTGAGTGTTCCGCGGTGCACGCGGCCAATAGCGATACGTCCGGTGTAAGGGGAATAGTCGAGTGAGGTAATAAGCATCTGAGGTGTACCTTTCAGCTTCTCCGGTGCAGGGATATGTTCAAGTATCGCATCGAGCAGGGCTGTGAGGTCTGTTGTTTCCTTGCGCCAGTCGGTGCTCATCCAGTTGTTCTTTGCTGAGCCGTAGAGTACCGGAAAGTCGAGCTGTTCCTCTGTTGCTTCAAGGGAGAACATGAGGTCGAAGACCATTTCGTAAACCTCTTCGGGGCGACAGTTGGGCTTGTCAACCTTGTTCACTACAACAATCGGTTTCAAGCCTATCTGCAGTGCCTTCTGCAACACGAAGCGTGTCTGCGGCATAGGGCCTTCAAATGCATCGACAAGCAGGATACAGCCGTCGGCCATGTTCAGTACGCGCTCAACCTCTCCTCCGAAGTCGCTGTGTCCCGGAGTGTCTATAATGTTTATCTTGGTGTCCTTGTATCTTATCGATACGTTCTTCGATAGAATTGTAATGCCTCTCTCACGCTCAAGCTCGTTGTTGTCGAGGGTGAGCTTGTCATTGTCCTGCTCTTTTAGCAGGTTTCCTGCCAACATCATCTTATCGACAAGTGTAGTCTTGCCGTGGTCAACGTGTGCAATGATGGCGATGTTACGGATATTCTGCATATGAATTATGTAAATCTTGTTTCGTATCTTTCAATCTGCAAAGTTACAACAAAACGGCGGAAATTTTTAATAAAAAGGCATTTAGTATATTGTTAAAGCTATAAATAGTTCAAAAGTGGGTCTTCCGGCAGCCTTGCGGATTACAGCTCTTTTAAAATTTTGTGCGAATGTGGTTGCCAATCCGAAAAAAGGTTGTATCTTTGCACCCGCGTTGGCAACATAGTGCGCTATGGCGCATTCATTTGTCGGCCAAATGATTTTCTAACAATTTAAAACCTTAAATCTATGTATTTGGATTCAGAAAAAAAGAAAGAGATCTTTGGCACATACGGAACGTCTAACACTGATACTGGTTCAGCAGAGAGCCAGATTGCATTGTTCTCTTACCGTATTGCCCATTTGACGGAGCACCTTAAGGCTAACCGTAAAGACTATAGCACACAGAGAGCTTTGACAATGTTGGTAGGTAAGCGTCGTGCGCTTCTTAACTATCTTAAGAGCCGTGACATCAACCGTTACCGTGCAATTGTTGCTAAGCTTGGCTTGCGTAGATAATCTGCGCCAGGAAAGTTTAAAAGGGAGGTTTTCAATTGAAAACCTCCCTTTTTGTTTTTTTAGCTCTTTCTTATAATTATTGAAACTGCTATTGCTGCTCCAACGCACATGGGGTAGTAGAGGTGCGGAATAATCTCTATCGGTGAGACAAGTGCCAGACCCGAAGCCATGAGCAGCTGTGCTCCGTAGGGGATTATGCCCTGCACGAAGCACGATGCCGTGTCCATGAGGCTTGCCGAACGGCGGGGCGAAATCTTGAACTCCTTAGCTATGTCGCGCGATATCTCACCGGCCGACAGAATAGCTATGGTGTTGTTCGCAGTGCAGATATTGGCGAGTGCTGTCAGCCCTGTAATGGCACACTCTGCACCTCTCTTCGATTTTATCCTGGCTGTAGTGAGCTGTATCAGGTAATCTATTCCTCCGTTCAGGCGCACCATCTCAAGCACTCCTCCTGCAAGCATGGTGACTATTATCAGCTCTCCCATTGACATGATGCCGTTCCCGATATGCGTGCACAGCTCAATACAGCTGAAACTTCCGTATGCAATTCCCAATATAGCTGCCGAAACAATGCCCAATGCAAGCACGGCAAGTACATTCACCCCAATAAGGGCTACAGCTATCACAATTATGTATGGCAAGCACTTGAGCATTTCTGTAACAGTTACTGTTGGCGCTTCTGCCGTTCCTATGCTGTTACCGCTGAATGCGTATATCAGCAGGGCTACGATTGCTGCCGGAGCAACCAGAAGTATGTTCGAGTAGAACTTGCTTCTCATGGAGCAGCCTTGTGTCTGAGTCGCAGCAATGGTTGTATCCGAAATGAATGACAGGTTGTCGCCGAAGAAGGCTCCTCCCACGACAATGGCTACCATCCACGCAGTGTCGCATCCAATCTGCCCGGCCAGAGTGGTGACAACGGGCGTGAGCGCGACTATGGTTCCTACCGATGTGCCTATTGAAAGCGAAACGAAGCAGCTTGCAATGAATATGCCGGCCGGGAGGTAGTTTGCAGGTATCGTGCTTCTTGCCACTGCCACGGTCGCATCTATGGCTCCCATGGCCTCGGTTGTCTTGGCAAAGGCTCCTGCAAGCACGAATATCCACACCATGTACATAATGCGGGTGTTCGCAGCACCTTTGGAAAAAGTGTCGATTCTTTCGTTTATGCTTCCTTCCTTTGCAATGGCAATTGCATATATCGCCGCAACAAGGAATGCTACAGCAATGGGTATTCGGTAGAAATCACCGGCTATTATTGAACCGCAAAGATATACTGTAAGCAGCACTATTATTGGGGAGATGGCGAATAGCCCGCGGAGTGCATTGAGTTTCTGCATGTTGTTGTGTGGTATGGTTCTTGTGCAAAGGTATGTAAAAATGAGATATTGTCAAAAGGGTGCCCAGAAATACATCAAGGGTTGCATCAATTGATGCAACCCTTGATTGTAAAAGTATCAGATATATTCTTATTTAACAAGAACTTTGTCTGAGCGGATAACGCTTCCCTTCTGCATCTTGACAATGTAAACACCTGTCTGTGCTGCAATGGATGTCGGGTTCTCTACATATTCAACGAGCTTGCCGTCTGCTGTGTAGATCCATGCCTTGTCTGCATTGCTGAAGTCGATGGTGCCATCGCCGGCCTCTACAGTAGAGATTTCACCGCCGATAACTTCCTCAACAGATGTGTTGCCCTCAAGGCAGTCCGGTTCATCAGCAACACCCTGATCGCGTGTGTCAGCTGCCTTACGGCCTGGGTTAGTACCGGTAATCTTCACGCTGAAGTCAATTGTAAAGCCCTTGTTTGTCAGGCCTGTAGGGTTAAATGCACCTGCAAACCATGCATCAGAGAATACAATGCGCAAACGGCTGTCGCCAGGAGTTGCATCTGACGGTACGTTGAATGTAAATGTGATACCTGGGTTCTGGATAGCCGGTGTTGCGGACTCGTGTGTTCCGACAAAGAAGATACGTTCTCCCTCCGGATCAACTTCTGTGATGCCCTTGCCTATCTCAGCTGCAGTTCTCTCTACAGGAAGCGGGTGGTCGAAGTCGCCGCTGCCGTTAAGGTCGAGCCAGCCACCGCCGTAGCACCATTTAAGACCGTCATCATAGTTTGCACCTCTGATAGTCATGGTAACTGTCTGTCCCTGATTGATTATAAGGAGATGGTCGCGTGCATCGGCATACTGTGTGCCGTCTGCAACCGGGCTGCTTGCTGTATAGTTCAGGTTCTGTGTTGCGCCTGTAGTTGTAACAAGGTCAACATAACGCTGTGTACGTGCGTTATCAATGCCGCTTGAAGCAGGGTCGATCTGGCTTATGCCGTATGAATCTTCCTCAACTTTTTCTGGCAGGTCTGCCTGTGGAGCGCGTGGAACCTCAACCCAAACAATTGGTGAGTATGTCTTGAGGTCTGTAGAAACAGAGCGTACACCAATGAACGGAACGTCGTTAACGCTCTCGAATTCAATGTTGCCAATGAATGTTGCCCACTGTGATGTTGTACCCACCTGTGCAACTTTGCCGTCCTCACCAACCTTGTACATGATTTCGAAGTGGCTGATGTTTGCCTCGTCGTTGTAAACCAATCCCCAATCGGCACGTGTTTTGGCTTGTGCCTCGACGTTCCAGTGCAGCTTCAGGTTCATGGATGTCTTAGTCTCGTTCTTTACTTCTGCAACAAGGTCCTTGACTGCAGCCGGGTCAACCCACACGTCATCATTGATTTCGAGTTTTCCTACATAGAGCTGGTAGTCGCTGTTGTTGCCCTTTACACGAAGGCCGATACGCTCGATGACATCGCCTTCTGCAATGCCGGTGAGGCTGAACTTCTTCTCTTCCCATGTATTGCCTGAAACATTGCCTACTGCATACTCCTGCCAAGCAGTGCTGCCCTGCTTCTTTACGATAAGATAGAGATTGGTTGCCTGTACGTTCTTCAAGGTCTTTACTGCTACCTTTGCGTATGCACCGGCACCGGCCTTGAGTGATGTCTTGTAAAGGATGATGTCTGTACCTGTTGATGTCGCAGCACCTGTAAGCTCTATACAAGAACCTCCAGTGTATGCATCAAGGTGTGTGTAGTTTACTTCAACGTCAGTACTTACTGTTGTAGTATTGCTCTTGTAACGCAACCAACGGTATGTAGGAACGATATCCTGTGAACCCATGTTGTACCACCCGCTCTTGTGGGCCATCTTGCCTTTGAAGAAGTAGCGGTCGCCGTTGCCGAGTGTAAAGTGTGTGCCGAACGGGAGGTTGCCCTGGATTGCTGAACGTTCAGGAATCCAGTGTGCCATGCCGGCAAATGTCTGCAATGGCTGCTTGCCGTCTGCAGCTACCCAGTTGTTGCCGCTGTTGCTCAGTGCAGGCAAGTTTGCCGGGTTGCGGTTACCACCGGAGAAACCACGCTCAAGCAATCTCTGGTAATTGCCCTGGATGTCATATACACCGTCACCGGCGTTGAAACTGTAGAAACGGCTCTGGTCGTGCTCACCCCAAAGGCAGATACCGCAGTTGTTGCCCTCAAGGTTTGTCCAGAGACGGTCCATGCTGGCCATCCAAACACCTGCATAAAGGTCGTCGGCATAACCGCCGTTTGCGGCAGCAACAGCATTGTATGTAGAACCGAGGTTGTATGCAATGTCGTTAGCCTGGTAGTTGAGCATCAGGTCGTGCGTTCTGCCGTTTGCAGTTGTGCCGTAGAGGGCATCGATAGAAGATGAACCGCTAGTGAGTTCTGATGTGCCTGTATAGATTGCACTACGGTAGTTGTCGAAGCCAACCTCTTTTGCACGAGCCCAAAGGGCCTTGTGGAATGCTACTATATCTGCATTGCCCCAGCTGTTGTCCTCCCAGTTGTAGTTGATACCGTCGGCACCGAAGAACATCAGAATGTTGATAAGAGGCTTCACATATCTGTAAGTGCCGTCGCTCTCCTTCTTTGTAATCATCGCGCTGAACACTTTGTCACCGTCGCCTGTCCAGCTCTCGAAGAATGCGATACCGCTCATGATGTTGGTACCGTTGCGGTGAGCTGCATCTACCCAAGCACCGGGAGCCTGGAAGAATCCGTGGTTCCAAGAACCGAAGAGGTTTGTGTATTGCCACATAGAGAATACGTCGGCATTGAACTTTGCTTCAGGGTAGCCTACTGCACCATCCTTACCGTAATCCATCGGAACGTTCATGAAAAGGTTTCTTCTCTCAAAGGTGCTGGTCCTCAAACGGTCGGCACGGCTCATTATTTCTGCACGGCGAACGTGTGAACGAATGAAAGCGATGTCCGATGCCTGGATACCGGCTGCAGCGAATTCTGCAGCTGTCGGGTAGTTACGGCCATCCTGGAGTACATTGTAGAAAAGTTCAAGCAGTGCCTCTACTCCAAAACCTGTAAAGTCATAGACTTCGTCTGTTGAAGCTGAAGAACCGCCTTCTCCTCCTCCGGTCTCGTCGTCTGTTACCTCTTCAATAGTGTAGCTGTTGCCGGCATCAGTTGTTGAATAGGTGTTAACAACAAGACCTGTATCAGTCTGGTCGGGATCCTGTGAGTTGAGGTAGAAATTTCCAAGCTTAAGCTTCCAAGGATATGTTGCGTTGCCTGTATTAGAAATTGTGAGGTTGTGACCGCGGGTTGCGTTGAATGTTATGGTGTTAGCAGACGAACACATAACGTACTTGCCTGCACCAACGCTGTAGAGAAGGTAGGATGAACCGCTCTTCTCGATACGGAACTGCTGGTTCGGGTCCTGTGGGTTGCGTGTAATGCCTGTTACCGTCATGCCGTTGCTTGAGGCAAGAGTACCTGAATGATACAACAAGAACGCACGCTCCGAACGAATCGTGTAGAGCTTGTCATTGCTCAACTGTGACAAATCAGTCACCTTTGCTGCCTGTACTGAGAATGCCATGCACAGGAAAGTGAAGAACATCATGTAAATCTTTTTCATAGATTTGCTTTTAATGGTTAGTATAAAATATTTATCTCAATTCTGTTTTTGCCGATAAAATACATGTCAAATGCCTTGTCTGCTGTTAATTTTTGCATAAAGAAGCCTACATGCTTGCGATATGTTATTTCGCTGACATTTTATGCAATATATATCAAAGCAAATATAGTTGTTTTATTGGTAAAAATAGGATATTCCTGGATAAATTTTATCAATTTTATAGTTCTTTCCGGAACACGGCTTTCTGAATCAGTATATCTGCAGTATGATGATACGGTTTTTAAAAAGTCATCTTACACACAAAAAAGGACCTCTTCATGGCAAGAGGTCCTTTTTTGTGTTGTTATGTCTTAGAAGTTCGGTCCTTCAACATCCCACCATAGGCGAGTTGCCTGTTCGTCCGGGCCTCCAAGTGCAGGAATACCGCTGTATTCAACCATATTCGCTGCAACCGGGTCTGTCGGAACCCAAGGAATTCTTCTTATCATATCACCCTGGTTGATAGAACCGTCACCGTCATCGGCGTTAAGAACCGGGAACATCTTCGGGTAACCTGTACGGCGCATCTCTGTCCATGCCTCTGTTGATAGAGGGAATAGTGCAATGTACTTCTGTGTAATGATCTTTTCGAGCTTTGTCTCCTTGTCGTCGCCGTTGTTCCATGCAACACCGATCTTTGTCACGCTTGGCCATGGAGCTCCGTCACCCATCGGGTCAATGCTTTCGTATTTGATTGGTTTTGACAAGGCCTTGTATTCATCCAGGTAGTTTGCGTACTGTGAGCCGGAGCCTGGGTCTTCAATGTATGCATTGTCGATACCGAGATTATAGAAGTACTCTGCATCACCGCCCATGTCCCATCCACGGAGTGCACCTTCTGCACGCAAGAAGTAAACTTCGGCCAATTTGATAAAATATATAGGGCAACGCTTGCTGGCAATGACCTCTGTGCTTATAGTTGAATATGCCTGACGTTTGTTGAGGGCGTATGTCTGTCCGTCACCGACAAGGACACCTGCACGAATACCGCATATTCGTGAACCTGCAGGCAATACTTCACCTGTCTTTCTGTTAGGGATGTCATTGCTGTTCGGCAGGAAGAGATATTTCGAATAAGGGTGGTTAAGGCTCATAAGCAAGCTTTCGAATGAAGCGCACAAGCGGAGGTCGCCCCAACCGTTTGCAATGTTTGCAATGGGGTGTGTAAATTGGTTGATTACAGGGAATACACCGTGCTGTTCATACGGGTCCTCAATGACTCCGTCTCTTACAGCTTCCTCAGCCCATCTGCGTGCTGTTCCTGGCTCTACCTTGACAACGTGCATAGCCATACGGAGCTTCAATGAGTTTGCAAACTTTATGTATGAGTTAAGACCAGACTCTTCGCCATAGCATGTTGTGAAGTTCTCGGCAACAATTGTCAGAATCTGCTCCTTGTACCAGTCGGGGCGTGTCTCGAAGTGCTTCAAGCAAGCAACGATGGTATCGATGTTCTCTACAATACCGTAGTAGATTGTCTTGACATCATTGTACTCTTCAGGTTCCTGTGAATTCTTCTTGTCTTCAAGGTATGTGTAAGGTCCTGACAAGTCGGCCTGCTCCTGCGCTATCAAGCAATAGTATAGCAGGTTTATGGCCTTAATCTCAGGAAGAGAGTCTATCAGCGGGTGATTGAGCATTGGCATGAACGCGTTCTTTGCCATTGTGTATGCACCGAGAGGGCCGCCGTTGAACTCTGCGGAAATGTTGTATGTCGAAGTCAATGTTCCGTACATGAAGTCCTTGTGAGGAACTGTAAAGTACTGTGCATAGAGGTCCGGTCCAAGGCTGTACTGGCGCTGGTAGGCATGGTCGCCGGGAAGCTGTCCTTCCTTTCCTCCTCGCATCATGTAGATACCGCTGAGGCACTGGCCGAAATACATGTATTGGTTCTGCAATGTGTCAATTGCTGCCTGTACGCCCTCCTCAGTCGGCTGGTTGAGGTATGGAATATGGTCAACGTTTCCTACATAATGGGTTGTTTCTGTCTGCATCATATTCAAACTCGCCTCATCACCAGGATCGTCGTAGTCGAGACACGATTGCATTGCCGTTGCGGCAAAGAATAGTGAGCCTGCTAGCATTATATATTTTTTCATAATCGTACTTTTTTGTTAATAAACTATTGTTCTGTCTGTCGTTTAGAGATTTACCTTGAGGTTTACTCCGAATGTGCGTGCCGACGGATAGTTGAATATATCGATACCGCCTAGACCGTTGGCTGTTGAGAGTGATATGTCCGGGTCAACCGGAGAATCCTTGTAAATAAAGAACAGATTGCGGCAAACCAGTGACAAACTGAGGTTCTTGTTCTCGCCGAAGAGGTTGCGGAATGTGTAGCCAAGTGAAAGCTCGCGCAGACGGAAGTTTGTCGCGTCGTAGATATAGTCACCTACATAGCTTGAACCCACAAATGTATAATAGTCTTCAATGGAAACAAGGTCGCGTCCGTCATTCAAGTACATTCCTCTCTGTCCGTCTTCTGTGAAAATCTTGTTCCTCTCAGCATAGTCACGTGCATCGCCTGTGCGCTTGGATGAACCGATCTTGTCGAGGTAACCCTCTGTAAGTGAAACGACCTTTCCGCCGATACGGCCATTGATAAGGAAATAAAGCGAGAAGTCCTTATAGGTAAATGTGTTCGACCAAGAAAGCTGGTATTTGCTGTTTACGTTGCCGGCAAACTTCTGGAACTTCTTGTTGGCATCGCGTACGCGAAGTGAACCACCGTCTGTTACTGATACGTAACCGCCGAGTGATGGCTTGCCGTTATTGATGTAGATGTCACCGGCTTTGTTTACCAACTGGCTTATCACCTTGCCGCTCTCGTCCTTTACAGGCTTGTTGCTGAAGTATGTAGTCTCAACTTCTGTAGGAATGCGGTCAATAATTACAGTCTCTTTCTTTGTGTATTTATAAACGTCTTCCTTATAGCGTGTGAAGTCTGTTATGTAAAGGTCACCGTATGAAGAACCCTTTCTGTAGAGCAACTGTATCTTGCCTTCGGCAAATGAGGTTGCCATGTCCTTGCTGTTTCCGTACTTGTCTTTTGCTGTCTCCTCGATCTTGTTGTGGTTATATGAGAAGTTTACAGAGGTTTTCCAGCGCCAGTCCTTGTTTATCTTCCAATCATATCCGAGTGTAACCTCAATACCCTGGTTACGTATGATACCGCTGTTGACGGGCTGTTGCTTTCCGTTTGTACCCATAACCTCCAGGTATGAGTTGTGCATCGCGGTATTATAATATGTAATGTCAAATGTAAGGCAATCGCGCAGGAACTGCATCTCAAGACCTGTCTCGAATGACTTTGTCTTTTCCGGTATCGGGAGGAAACTGTTTCTGGATGTTATTCCGGCTGTTCCTAGAACGTTGTTTGTACCTACATAGTTGTACAGGACGTTAGGAATAGAGTTACCTACCTCAGAGTAGCTCAAGCGATACTTTGCATATGTAAACCATTTAGGGAGCTTTAGAATATCGCTGAGTATGACATTTGCACCGAATCCGTAGTAGCCGTAATTGTCGTCTGTTCCGGTGTATTCGAACTGCTTGAATGCACGGTACCAGTCTCTACGGTAAGAACCGTCAATGAATATGACATCTTTCCAGCCTATCTGTGCTGTAACGAGTGCGGCCTGGTCCCAGTTACTGCTTTCACTTTTTGATGTTGCACCAGATTTGCCGTACTGAGGCTCGAACATGTTTACGCTTGTCGGTATTCCTGTGGTGTTAATCTCTCCTTGTCTTGTCATGTCATCTGTAGCTGCTCCAATATATGTGTTCGTTGCGCTGCTCTTGATTGTGTGTCCGACATAGCCGACACTTGCAGAGAATGCCCAATCCTTTCCGAACTCCTTATTATAAGAGAGCATGTAGTCGGTGTAGATTTCATCTGTACGGCTCTTGTCAAGGTAGTATGTTCCGTAACGGTACATCTCATTCTCGTACCATGTAGTTGCGTAACGTCCGCCTTCGCTCTGGTATTTAGCGTGGTCGATAGATACACGTGCCTGGAAATTCAATCCCTTAAGGATATTCAATGTGGCATTTACCGATGCAGAGAAACGCTCCTCGTCGGTCTCGCTTCCGTTCATGTTGTTGAGCCAGTACGGGTTGTTGATTCCTGGAGCCTGGAATGCATACTGCTGCATTGGTCCTTCAAGAAGCACATGGTCACGGTGTTCAAAAAACCAACCGTCGTTCATATCCTCGTACCATGTCTGGGTACCTTGTCCTTCAGCATCTCCTGAAGACCACCAATGACCATTCTTGGAGTAGTTCTTCTTGTAATAGCCCATGTCAATATCACGAGGCGCTGTGTACAGGTGATATATCGGGTTGCCTAATGTACCGCCGCCGACACGGTTCTTTGTCTTTGCCTGGTTGTAGTTCGCATTCACGTTGATTGTGAGGCGTTCCCAAGGCTTGTATGTCTGTCTGAGGGCGATTGTGTTACGGTTGTAACGGTTTGTCTCAATCATACCTTTTGAGTGGGTGTTTGAGAAAGAGGCATATGTCTGTATCTTTTCTGTACCGCCGGAAACTGAAACCGAATTAGTGGTGTTGAATCCCCAATCGTAGAAGTCGTCGATGTCGTCATTCGCGTAGTTGCGGAGGTGTGCCTTCATCATGATCGGTTTTCCCTCTTCGTCTGTTGCCTGGAAATACTGCTTGTCTGCTGCATATTCATATACATGTTTTCCCTTGCCACTTAGACGGTCACCCCAACTGTTGTTTGACAATGACTGGTTGTTGGCGAAGTATCCGCCGTACAGATTCTGCAGGTCCGGGGTAAGCAGAGGCTTGTCAAATGTTGTGCTGGAGTTGAATGTTACTTCCATCTTTCCCTCTCTACCTTTCTTTGTGGTAATCATGATGACACCGTTGGCTGCACGTGAACCGTAGAGGGCTGCTGCATTCGCACCCTTAAGGACGTTCATTGATTCAATGTCATCGGGGTTAATCATTGAAAGCGGGTCGCTGCCTTCTGTGCTGCTGTACTTTGTCAGAGCTGCAGGATCGCTCACCTGGCCGCGGATGCTGTTTGTCATAGGTACACCATCGACAACGATAAGCGGTGCATTGTCGCCCATGATAGACTTGTTTCCGCGAAGAGTGATCTTTGATGCACCGCCGGCACCACCGGCACTCGGTGTGATTGTGATACCTGATACCTTACCCTCAAGTGAGTTTATGAGGTTTGCATCGGGTGTCTTCATGAGCTCGTCGGCCTTAAGGAGCTGTGTCGCATAGGTAAGAGACTTCTCCTTACGCATGATACCCATGGCTGTTACGACAATCTCGTCAAGCATCTCCGACTCTTCCTTCATGACGAAGTTGAGTGTTCCTCCGTTCCAGACCTGATCGTCGCAGGTATATCCCATAAGGGTTGCACGGATGGTAGAACCCATTTTTACGTTCTGCAACTCATAGTTTCCGTCAAAGTCAACGGCCGATGAGTTGGTTGTGCCTACAACATAAACGACAGCACCGAACATGGCTTCGCCGTTGTCTGCTGTTACGACACCTTTAACTGTGCCATACTGCTGTTGCTGCTGCATGGCGGTTGTCTCTGCCCAAGCATCAGTGGGCGTCAAGGAAATTGTGATTCCCAAAACAGTTGCCGCTAGTAGCGACTTTCCAACCGATTTGAATTTCATATAAAGTTAGTTTTATTCGGGGTTTATTGTCCCCTTGAGTTAAGATTATCTCTTCTGTTTGGTGTGTTTTTGCTTAAGTTCTATTATTTTAATAATAATTTACTAATCTGCACCGACTTCAAAAATACAGAATATTTTGTTTGTACGAAATTTTTAGCGGTTTTTTTGTCGAAAAGACAGATAAAAAATCTTTTTTGGCAGATTGTAAGCGTAAGAATGCTGTCATACTCTAAGAAAAACAAGCAGAGAAACGAATGATTCTGTTTCCCTGCTTGTTAATTTTATATAAAATCAAATTACTTGATCTCCCAGATTTCGTTTGTTTCGAGAAGTTCGCTGAACGAGTGGTACTTCTTAGCATTCTTCACCTCCTCGACCTGTGCATGCACTGCGTCGTTGTAGGTCATAGCTTCGACATCGCGTATCACACCGAGTGCAATCGGGAAGTCCGGGCCTTCCATAAGGGCGAGCTTCAGCTGCAGTGTGGTGTCCTTGCAGTGTGCATCGTGTACCAGTATGTCATTCTCTGTAATGCCGTTCTCTCCAATCTTCACGACCTTGAGCCCGAATCCCTCCTGCATAAGTCCGAATTCCCTGTTTTCACCGAAAATCATCGGCTTTCCATGCTCAAGGTAGATTGCGTTCTTGGCACGTCCGTCCTTGGTATATACGCTCTCGTGCGTGCCGTTGTTGAAGATGGCGCAGTTCTGGAGAACCTCGACAACGGATGCTCCCTTGTGCTGTGCTGCAGCTTTGAGGCAACCTACGGCTGCAGCCATGTCAGTGGCAACGCAACGGGCAAAGAAGTTGCCTCTGGCTCCGAAGCAGAGCTCTGCAGGTCGGAAGGGGTCCTCGACTGTTCCGTAAGGCGACGACTTGCTCACGAAACCGCGTACCGAAGTAGGCGAATATTGTCCCTTTGTAAGGCCGTATATGCGGTTGTTGAGCAGAATCATGTTCAGGTCAATATTACGGCGTACCGCATGTATGAAATGGTTTCCTCCTATGGCAAGGCCGTCCCCGTCGCCCGAAACCTGCCATATCGTAAGGTCGGGGTTTGCAACTTTCGCGCCTGTCGCTATTGCGGCCGAACGGCCGTGTATTGTATGGAAACCGTATGTGTTCATGTAGTACGGCAATCTTGAAGAACAGCCGATACCCGAAATCACTGCAATGTCGTGCGGGGCAACGCCCAGTTCGCCCATAGCCTTGTGCAATGCACCCAGGAATGAGTGGTCACCGCATCCCGGACACCAGCGTGGCTGTCCGAACTTGTAGTCTTGTGCTGTATGTTCGCTCATATCTTACCCCTCCATGATTTTAGTGAATGAATCGACCAGTGCCGCAACTTCGAACGGCTGGCCCTTTACCTCGTTGTGCTGGAACAGCTCAATTCCCTGGAACTTGCTTCGCAGATATCCGGCGAACTGGCCCATGTTCTGCTCTGCAACTACAATTTTCTTGTACTTCCTTAGAATCTCCTCGGTGTTGCGCGGCAACGGATTTATATACTCGAAATGCGCAAGGGCAACTTTCTTGCCATTGTTGTTCATCTGCTGCATTGCCTCGCACAGATGTCCGTAAGTGCCACCGAAGCCTACAATCAGAAGGTCGGCATCCTCGTGACCTTCGACATGCAATTCAGGTATATAGTCGGCAATTCTTGCAACTTTCCTTGCTCTTGCCTCAACCATGCTGTGGTGGTTTGCAGGGTCGTTGCTTATGGCGCCTGTCGCAGCGTTCTTCTCAAGTCCGCCTATACGGTGTGTGAATCCCGGTGTGCCCGGTACGGCCCAATAGCGCACGTCATTTTCCGGGTTGCGCTTGTAAGGGCTCCATTCTCCTTGCATCTCAGGTGTTACATAAGGGGGAACTATGGCCGGATATCCGTTGATGTCGGGCAACTTCCAGGCTGCCGAGCCGTTTGCGATGAATGCGTCGCTCAAGAGAATGACCGGTGTCATGTGTTCCACGGCAATCTTGCATGCGTTGTATGCGGCATCGAAGCAGTTTGTCGGAGATGTCGCTGCAATGACAGGAATTGGACTTTCGCCGTTTCTTCCGTAAAGTGCCTGAAGCAGGTCGGTCTGCTCGCTCTTCGTGGGGAGTCCTGTAGATGGTCCTCCGCGCTGTACGTCGATTATCACCAATGGCAACTCTGTTATGACTGCAAGGTTTATGGCCTCGCTCTTGAGGCATATTCCGGGGCCTGATGTCGATGTGCATGCAAGTGCGCCGGCGTATGCGGCACCTACAGCCGAAGCACATCCGGCAATCTCGTCTTCTGCCTGCATGGTTATAACTCCCATTGACTTGTGCTTTGCAAGCTCATGCAGGATATCTGTAGCAGGTGTAATGGGGTATGAGCCCAGGAAGAGTCTCATGCCGGCTTTTTCGGCTGCGGCCATAAGGCCGTATGCCGTAGCCTTGTTGCCGTTTATATCCATGTAACGGCCTTTCTTCTTTTCGGCATCGCTCTCTACACTGTATGTGTGGGCAATGGATGTATGTGTGTTATGGCCCATGTCGTAACCGGCACGAAGAACCTTGATGTTCGCTTCGGCGATTTCGGGCTTCTTGGCGAACTTGGTACGCAGCATGTTCTCGGCCAAAGTGAGGTTGCGGTCATATATCCAGCATACGAGTCCCAAAGCAAGCATGTTCTTGCAACGGAGTATGCTCTTGTTGTCCAGTCCGCTATCCTTGAGCGTCTCCTGACACAGCGATGTAATCGGGCACGGAACGACTTCGCATGTTATTCCCAATTCTGCGATAGGGTCTTCGGTCTTGAACTCGGCTTTCTGAAGGTCCTTTCCGGTGAACGAGTCGATGTCGATGATTATTGCACCGGTCGGCTTGCAGAACTTGTGCTGCGTCTTCAATGCCGCAGGGTTCATCGCGACAAGTATGTCGCATTTGTCACCCGGTGTGAGTACCTTGTCGGCTCCGATGTGTACCTGGAATCCCGATACTCCGGTAAGCACTCCTTGCGGAGCACGTATGTCGGCGGGGTAGTCGGGGAAGGTGCAGATGTCATTTCCCACTGTTGCCGAAATTGTGGAAAAGATGTTTCCGGCCAGCTGCATGCCGTCTCCGGAGTCTCCGGAGAAGCGTACGACAATCTGGTCCAATTTCTGTTTTTCTTCTGTGTTTGCCATGTTATGGTCTTTTATAACTTTTTTCTTTTGCCCTTCGGGACGTTCTGACGTCAAATTTCGCAAACATTTGTGAAACAAAGAAATATTTTTGCATAAAAAAAGAGACAAATAAAAAGAGCATGCCGCGGCAAGAACGCGGCATGCTCTTTAATGTATTGTTGCACTTGTTGTTACATCTCTCCCATACCGTCCATATCGCTGTAGCCGTTGGCTGGCATCTCCTGTTGCTTGCGTTTAGGCATCTTGGCTTTCATGTTGCCGAAGCTGTATGTCAGGGTGAATCCGATGCGTCGTCCTCCGTGAGAACTCTCGGAATCGCGGTAGAAGGTGCTGTTCTCGGTCACTGTGTGCCAGCCGCGTGAGTCGAGTATGTCGCGTGCATTGATGCTAAGGCTCCAGTTGTTGTTGAATGCCTTGCGCAGACCCAAATCGAGGGAGTAGCTGGGCTCGCGGTGTCCCTGTGCCACAATGCGTTTTGCATTATACCGTCCGGTAGCTTGCATGGTTACTCCCCACGGGAGCATGAGACTGGCTGTCATGCGGGCATTCCATGAGAAGTTCTCGTCCGACTCTCCGGTGATAGTCTGTTTGTATATTGTGTATTTGAAACCGTCAAGTTTATAATAGAAGAGGTTTATTGTTGTAGTGATGTCTATCTTCTTGAAGAATCTGTTCTTTCCTACAATCTCAAGGCCGGCAGATTCCGTACGTGACACATTTTCGTTGGTGGTGTATATAACCCTTCCCAGGCTGTAGCTTATACGCTCAATCACATCTTCTGTAGTACGGTAGTAGCCCGATAGAGAAAGGGTATGGTTCTTCCAATTCTTTATGTAGTTTATCTCGTATGCGTTGGAGTATTCAGGAGTAAGGTCGGGGTTACCGAACGATATGTTTGTCGAGTCGCTGATGTTCTTGAAATCGTTCAGCTGTCCTCCCCAAGGACGACGTAAGCGGCGTGTGTAGTTTACCTGAATCTCATGTCCTTGGCTTATCTCATAGCTTAAGAATGCGCTGGGGAAGAGCTTGAAGAAGTCCTTCTGCCTGAATCCTGGTATCTTGCCGCTCTGCTCATCGTGATATCCGTATGAACGGGTCTTGACATTCCAGTATTCGCCTCGCAGACCAATCTGGAAGCCGAGTTTGCCTATACGTCCTGAATATGTTCCGTAGAATGCATGGGTCTCCTGCTTGTAGCGGAACTTGTTGTAAAGCCCAATGTCCAATTGTGTATGTGCCTCGTCCGTGTATGTGATTACCGGACTGTCGTCATCGGAGAAGTCGGCCTTGTAGCCGGCCTCGATACGATTGTTCTCGTTTATCTTGTACTCATAATCGAGTTTTATCTCGGTGTTGGTGCTCTTGTTCTCACCGTCCTGGAACTGGTAGCTCTTGTGGGTAGTCGCAGGTGTTGTTGTCAATAGTTCAGTTTCTTGCTTGTATTCGGCATCACGTAACTGTCTCCACTGGTGACGTCCTATCGAGAAATCCAGAAAATGGCTGTCGCTCCAGCGGTGAGTATATCCGACTTCAATGTTGTACATGCGAGGGCTTCCCTCTTGCGATGTGTTACGTCTGCGGACTTGAGTTGGCTTGCCATAACTGCCATTGCTCTCAATAATGCCGCTTTCGGCAAGAATCCGGTTATTATGCTTGCCTTTTCCGTACATGGCCATGAGATTTGTGTAAAGTTCGTCCTTTTCGGTGAAACGCCATGTAAGGCCTGCGCGTCCGAATATGTTGTTCGGATTGTGGCTTCCCGTGCTCTTCTGGTTCTGGTAACTCTTTCGGGCTCCGGAATATCGTGTTTTTGTTGTGCTCTCGTTCTCGAACTCCATGTTGCGGTAGTTGAATCCACCGTATATGTCAAACTTGCCGCTGCTGTAGTTTATGTTTCCGCCAGCATTGTATCCTCCCTCAGAATCGGCTCCTGCCTGTACGCTGCCGTAGTATCCGGCCTTTCGGTCACGCTTGAGTATGATGTTGATTATGCCGGCAGTGCCCTCAGGAGAGTGTTTTGCCGAAGGGTTTGTTATGACCTCAATCTTCTCGATAGAGCCGGCCGGCATCTGCTGCAATATGTCGCCCTGGTTGTCGCTTGTTAGTCCGCTTGACTTTCCGTTTATCCATACAGTAACACTCTCGCTTCCGCGCAACGATACTGTACCTTCATTGCTTACTTCTACCGAAGGAATATCGGCAAGCACCTCACTTGCCGAACCGCCTGTGGCTGCAATGCTCTGGTCAACTGTAAATACCTTCTTGTCTATCTCGAAGCTCATCTGTGAACGCTGTTCGGTAACAACAATCTCCTTGAGCATTTTTCTGTCGGTTTTCATTACAATTGTGCCTACATTGCGCTTGTTCTCGGCGGCTGTGATGCTTATCTTGCGGCTGTCGCTCAGATAGCCTACAAATGAGAACTTCAGGTCGTAGTTGCCCTCTTTTACGCCGTTGATGACGAATGTTCCGTCGTCGTTGGTGTTGCAGCCGGCTACAGGGGCTGTCTGTCCGAACGGAACAAGGGCTACAGTTACAAAACCTAACGGTTCATTGTTTGCCTTGTCAATGACTTTTCCGCGTATGGTGCCGCTTGTCTGTGCCATTATGGCAAGAGGCAACATAAGCAGTAGTGAAATCAGTGTCCTTTTCATTTTTATGTGGTAAAAATACTTTACTTTGTGAAAAACGGTCGCAAAGGTACGGAATGTTGTTGATTATACCTAACAACTTGTCGGAATTCTTTATAAAGAAACGAATTACTTAAGCAGTTCCTTGATATTTCCGCTTAGCTGCATAAGCGATATTTCGCATATCTTGGTGTCGTATTCAACCGACAGGAGTCTCTCTTCGGCATCGAGAAGGCTCTTCTGCGCCTCACGCATCTCGAAGCCCGACAGGTCTCCTAGCATGTAACGCTCCTTGGCAATCTCGTGGTTCTCGCGTGCTGTGACTACATTGTGTTTCTCAAGGGCAAGCAGCTGGAGGTTGTTCTGGTATGCCTGCCAAAGGTTTCCCAGGTCGGCCTTAAGCGCGAGTTCAAGCTGGTTGCGCTGAAGCTTGGCATTCTCGATTTCAATCCTTGCATTGCGCTTTTCACGGCGACGGTTGCCGTCCCAAAGATTGAATCCTATTGTAATGCCGGCACTGCCGCCCCAATTGCTTCGGCGGAGATAGCTGTTCGTGTCATATTTGTTATAAGTGAAGTCATACCCTGCATTCAGCTTTACATACGGATAGTTGCGCGAAATCACCTTCTTGTAGTCGAGCTGCGACAGACGGCTGTTCTGCTCGGCAAGCAGAAGGTTGGCATTGCTTGCCAGAGTTGAGTTCCAAAGGTCGGTGAAGTCGAGGAGAGCATTTGTTTCAATATCTTTCTCTTCTGTCTCTATCGGGGTATATACCTGGTCTATTGCCATCATTTCGTTGAGGGCGATGCGCGATGTCAGGACTACCTCTTGCTGTTTCATGTACTTTGCGCTGTCGGCATTGAAATCGACTTTGGCCTGCTGGTAGTCAAGACGAGAGAAATTACCTATATTGTAACGCTCCTCTACGATGCGCAAGCGTTCTTTTGACAACTTTACAGCATAGTAGTAGTTGGCAAGTCGGAGCCTCTGGTGCAGGAAGTTGTAGTACTCTGCTGCAAGGCCTGCCATGAAGTCTTCAATGGCAATGCGTGTTGCAGTCTCGCCCATGCGCTCCATCTCTTTCAGCTGTTTGTAGCTGGTGCTTATCTTGAATCCGTCGAATATGGTCCAATTGAGACCGATTCCTGCATTCAGGGTGTGGTCGAGCGAATTGCGCATCTCCTGTATCTCTCCGGTGGAGCGCACTTTAGAATCGCTGCTGCTCACTGTTCCCTTGTAGCCTGCATTCAGGTCAACAGTCGGCAGGTAGCCTGCATTCGCCAGAGTGGCGTTGTTGTGTGCAATCTGCTCCTCATTGCGTACTATGCGTAGCGAGTAGTTGTTCTCAAGCCCTGTCTCCAGGCATTTGCGGAGCGTATATGTCTGTGCATCGGCAATTATGGCCATAGCCATAAGGCATGCCGATACTATTGCTTTTCTTATCATTCTTCTTTCTCTTTACGTTCGGTTGATATATAGCTGTAAATTGCCGGTACGATATACATCGTGAGAATTGTCGATACAAGCATTCCACCTACTACTGCTGTACCCATGGCTATGCGCTGGTTGGCTCCTTCGGCTGTTGCGAAGGTAAGCGGAAGGAGGCCCAGAATCGTTGATACGCTTGTCATCAGAATCGGGCGCAAACGCTGCAGCGAGGCATTTCTTATAGCCTCGAACTTGCTCTCTCCGTTCTCCTGTTTCTGGTTGGCGAACTCCACAATGAGGATACCGTTCTTCGCAACAAGGCCAATGAGCATTATTATTCCAATCTGGCTGAATATGTTCATGGTTATTCCGCCGAAATACATGAATATAAGCGCACCGGCAATGGCCAGAGGCACTGTAAGCATTATGATGAACGGGTCCTTGAAGCTCTCGAATTGTGCCGCGAGTATGAGATATATGAGCACCAGTGCGAGAATGAACGCAAACATAAGGCTCGAAGAGCTCTCGCGGAACTCTTTGGAGTCACCTGCAAGTGCTGTGCGGAATGTATCGTCAAGCACCTCCTCGGCAATCTTGTCCATCTCGTTGAGTCCGTCTCCGATGGTCTTCCCTTCGGCAAGTCCGGCCGATATGGTAGCCGACAGGAATCGGTTATAGTGATACAGCTTAGGCGGTGTGACCGACTCGGCGAACTCTACAAGGTTGTCGAGCTGTATCATATCGCCCTTGTTGCTGCGTATATATATCGATTTTACACTCGACGGTGTGTTGCGCTGCTGTCGGTCAATCTGTCCGATGATTTCATACTGCTTGCCGTTCATGTAGAAGTAGCCCATGCGCTGTCCGCTGAGTCCGTACTGGAGTGTCTCTGCCAGATCGCGTACGCTTGCTCCCATTGTTCCGGCCTTGTTGCGGTTTATGTTAACGCGCATCTCTGGGCTGCTGAACTTGAGGTCGGCATCTGCCATCTTGAACACCGGGTTCTCGTGTACCTTCTGCAGGAACTCCGGGAGAACCTTCTGCAGCTTTTCAATGCTCGTAGCCTGTATTACATATTGTACAGGCATGCTTCCTCTTCGTCCGCCGAATGATGACTGCTGCTGTACGAATGCGCGCGCCTTGGTGCGTGTGCTCACAGCTTTGGTAAGCTTCTCGGCAACCTCCATCTGGGTATAGTCGCGCTCATCAAGGTCCTTTAGGGTAATCCTTATGTTTCCGCTTCCGCTTGATACACGCGATGTTACCGAAGCTGCATCGGGTACTATTGAATCGACGAGCATTGTTATCTCTTCGGTGTAGTCGCGCATGTATTCGTAGCTCACTCCCTCTGCACCTCTGGTGTTTACCGTAATCTGCGAACGGTCCTCCATAGGAGCCATCTCTGCAGGAATCTCGCCCCATAGATAGCCTATGAGCACGAACATTACGAGTGTGACTGGTATTGCAATCCAACGGTGATTAAGGAACGCAGCCAAAGATTTCTCGTAATACATGTTCATGCCGGCAAAGAACGGTTCGGTCTTGCGGTAGAACCATTTCTGCTCCTTGCGCCTCTTCAGAATCTTGGTCGCAAGCATCGGAGTGAATGTGAGGGCTGTGAATGAGGAGATTATAACCGAGCCTGCGACAACGAAGCTGAACTCGCGGAATAGCCTTCCGCTGGTTCCCTCCATGAATACAATCGGAAGGAATACGGCTATAAGAGTGATTGTTGTGGATATTACGGCGAAGAAAATCTCCTTTGCTCCCTCTATTCCGGCCTTGAACGGCTTCATGCCTTGCTCGATGCGGATATAGATATTCTCTGTCATCACGATTGCGTCATCTACTACAAGGCCTACCGAAAGCACGATGGCAAGCATGGTGAGCACGTTTATCGAGAAACCGGCTACATACATCACGAAGAATGCGCCGATTAGCGACACCGGAATGACAATACATGGAATGAGCGTTACGCGCCAGTCGCGCAGAAAGAGAAAGATGATTATTATCACAAGCACGAAAGCCTCATATACCGTGCTTTTCACCTCGTCTATTGATGCGCGTATGAACTTTGTGTTGTCGAAGCCGTATGAGTATTGCACATCGTCAGGAAGGTCCTTCTTCATCATCTCCATGCGCTCATAGACGGCATCGGCAATCTCAATGTGGTTGGCTCCCGGTTGCGGTACTACTACTACGCCCACCATCGGTACTCCGTTCATCTTCATGTAGCTCTTGATGTCGGCGGGGCCCAGTTCTGTCCGTGCTATGTCGTTTACACGTACCACGCTTCCGTTGCTCTCCTTGAGTATTATGTTCCCGAACTCCTGTGCGGTATGCATCTGTCCCATAGTGCGGAGTGTAAGCTCTACAGTGTTTCCTTCGATGCTTCCCGACGGCAGTTCGACATTCTCTTTTGTGACAGCATTCTTGACATCAATCGGGGTAAGCCCGTATGCTGCCATTCTCACCGGATCGAGCCATATACGCATGGAATAACGTTTCTCTCCCCATATCTGTACACCGCTCACGTCGGGAATTGTCTGCAGCTGCTCCTTTACCGTAAGGTCGGCAATTTCGCTCAGTTCAAGCAACGAACGCTTGTCGCTCTGCACGGCCACCATGAGTATAGGCATGGCGTCGGCATCGGCTTTTGATACAGTAGGAGGGTCGCAGTCGCGTGGCAGGTAACGCTGTGCGCGAGATACTTTGTCGCGAACGTCGTTGGCTGCAGTCTCAAGGTCAACCGACAGTTCGAATTCAATTGTGATGCGGCAGTTTCCCTGCTGGCTCACACTGGTCAGCGAACGTATTCCCGGAATACCGTTGATGTTCTGCTCCAGCGGTTCAGTTATCTGGTTCTCTATTACATCGGCATTGGCTCCGGCATAGCTGCAGCTCACCGATATTATAGGGTTATCGACCGAAGGGTACTCACGTACTCCTAGCGTGTAGTATCCTATCATGCCGAAAAGGATTATTATGATTGTGAGTACCGTTGCAAGCACCGGCCTGCGGATACTTAGTTCTGAAATATTCATATCCTTGCCTTTTATGCAGTGTTACTCCATTGATGCTATCTCGACAACTGAGCCCTTGCGTAGCTGCAGTGTACCTGATGTCAGAATAGTGTCACCTTCGCTCAGCCCTTTGAGAATCTGTACTTCGGCCTCGGTACGCAGGCCGGTCGTTACTTCAACGGGTTCGGCCTTGCCGTTCCTGTATATGAAAACCTTGCTCTTGCCCATTTCGGGAACAATGGCTTCAGCAGGGACTGCGATTGCGTTCTCAATCTCTTTCTGCTTAAGGCGTATGTCGGCATAAAGTCCCGGCATCAGTTCGCCGTTGCTATTGGGGTAGAGTGCTTTTACGGGCAAGTTGTGTGTCTCCGGGTCGAGGCTTGATTCTGTGGCATATACTTGAGCATGGTATGTCTCGATGCTGCCGTTTACCTGGAAGGTGAGGTTTGTGCCTTTCTTCACTTCGTTGGCATATCGCTCCGCTACCGAGAACTCTACTTTTATCGGCTTTACCGATGTGAGTGTGGCTATGACGGTTGTCGGGGATGCGTATGCGCCTACGCTCACCTGGCGCAAACCTATGACACCGTCGAACGGTGCACGGAGCTCAGTCATTTCTATCTGAGCCTTTATCTTGTCGATATCGGCTTTCAGGGTTGCAAGCTCTGTCTTTACAATTTCAAGAGCTTCCTTGCTCACGGCGTCACGCTGCAGCAGCGCATTCTGTCTATATACACGCTCCTCGGCAAGAGGCAACTGAGCCTCAAGGCGTACAAGCTGTGCCTGGTACTGCTGGTCGTTTACTTTGGCTAGAAGCATCCCTTTCTTGACATGGCTGCCCTCCTTGAAGTATATGCCTGTGATTTTTCCGGATGTCTCGAACGAGAGCTGTACCTCTTCGTCGGGGACAAGACGGCCTACAGCCAGAATCTCGTCTGTCAGCAGATGGGGTTTGAGAATCTTCGCATTTACGCTCAAAACTTTCTTTCCTCCGCCTTTAGGCTTGTTCTCGGCCGCGGACAATTCTTCATTCTCCTTAGGTGTAAGCTGGTAATATCCGAATGCTCCAATGGCAACAACCAAAGTTGCTATCAGCCCCCATTTGAGTTTCTTGTTCATGTCTATGATGTTTGCTTGTTTGAAAATTATTTACATAGTATTCTAATTTTACAAAATTAGTCATAATTCGTGTTTCTCGAAATAATTGAATTCTTAATAAATTTTAAATATAAAATCTTATTAGTATGAATCGCGGGCGTGTACAGATAAAAAGAAAGCAACCGTTGTATATATTCTCTGTTTTTGTTATCTTTGTACCCGATTATGCGCAAGATACAGTATTGCGTGCTTCTTGGTGAACTATATTAACACAAAACAGAATATTATGATTAATGCTCAAGACATCAAAATCGGTACAGCTATCCGCATGGATGGCAAGTTGTATTTCTGCATCGACTTCCTGCACGTAAAGCCGGGCAAGGGTAACACTTTCATGCGTACAAAGCTGAAAGACGTTGTTGACGGCTACGTTCTAGAGCGTCGTTTCAACATCGGTGAGAAGCTTGAGGATGTACGCGTTGAGCGCCGTCCTTACCAGTATCTCTACCAGGAGGGTGACGAATACGTATTCATGAACCAGGAGACATACGAGCAGGTAAACATCTCAGGCGACCAGATAAACGGTGTTGCCTACATGAAGGAGGGTATGACACTTGAGGTTGTTACCGATGCTTCAACAGAGACTATTCTCTTTGCCGATATGCCTGTAAAGGTTGTTCTTGCAATCACTTATACAGAGCCTGGTCTCAAGGGCGATACAGCTACCAACGCAACAAAGCCTGCTACATTGGAGACAGGTGCCGAGATTCGTGTTCCTCTCTTCATCAATGAGGGCGAGCTCGTTGAGGTTGATACCCGCGACGGTTCATACGTAGGTCGTGTAAAGGCTTGATTAGCCTGTTAAAAAGATGAGGATCAAGGATGCTCAAAGGATGTCCTTTGCATTGCATTCCGGGTATCGGCTTTTTAATGTATAAACCTTAAATACTAAATTTTGTTATACTCTATAATTGTTCCGGTATATAACAGGCCCGGCGAGGTAAAGGAACTGCTCGACAGCCTGTCGGCTCAGACGGTAAAACCATTTGAGTTGCTGATTATAGAGGATGGCTCAAAAGAACGGTGTGATCATTTGCTTGGTCACTATCGTTCTTTTTTTACTGTCCGCTATTTCTACAAGGATAATTCGGGTCGCAGCGATACGCGCAACTATGGCATGGAGAGGGCCGAAGGTGATTATCTGCTGTTCTTCGACTCCGATGTGATTCTTCCGCCTACATACTTCGAAAAGCTCGAAGAGGCGATGAAGAACGGCTATTGCGACTGTTTTGGCGGTCCCGATGCTGCCGACAGCTCTTTCTCCGATATGCAGAAGGCTGTCAGTCATGCCATGACTTCGTTCTGGACAACCGGCGGCATACGCGGTGGCAAGGCAGTGATGGAGAAGTTCTGTCCGCGCACATTCAATATGGGCCTTTCTAAGGAGGTCTATAGGAAAGTGGGCGATTTCAAGGATATGATGGGTGAGGATATCGACCTCAGCATAAGGATTCGCAATGCAGGTTTCAATATACGCCTTATACGAGAGGTGTATGTCTATCACAAGAGACGAATCGACATGAAGCGTTTCTACAAGCAGGTGAACAACTTCGGGCAGGCACGCATATGGCTACAGCTTATACATCCCGGTTCGCTGAAGGCGGTGCATGCGGCACCGGCATTGATGCTCATAATGGGTGCGGTGCTTCTTGCGGCCTCTTTCTTCTGTCCCTGGCTGTTGCTTCTCCCTTTGTTCTACATGCTTCTTATATTCTTCGATTCCCTGTTCAAGAACAGAAGCTTTAAGGTTGCTTCCTTGTCGGTGGTTGCTGCAGCAGTGCAGATAACCGGCTATGGAATGGGATTCCTGAAGGCATTCTGGTACAAGATGATTCTGAAGCAGCCTCTTGAGACAAAAGAGAACCTTACCAAAATATATAACAGAGGATAAGTATGGCCGAAGAAAAGTTGAGGCAAAGCATAAAGGAGTGGCCTCTTGACGAGCGTCCTCGTGAGAAGGCCATGATGCATGGCATCTCTTCGCTCAGCAAGTCGGAACTGTTGGCAATACTTGTGGGTTCCGGAAACGACAAGGAGTCGGCCGTAGCACTGATGAAAAGGGTGCTGGCCTCGTGCGGTGACAGCATTGCCGAGCTGTCCAGGCTTTCGGTCGATGACCTCTGCACTTTCAGGGGTATCGGTGAGGCAAAAGCCATAACGATAGTGGCTGCATGTGAATTGTGGAAACGGCGTGCTAGTGACGAACGTACTGAAGCTATCCGGATAACGTCGTCAAAGGATATATACGGATATTTTCATCCTATATTGTGCGATGCGCCCGTTGAACGCTGTTATGTTCTGTTGATGAACAATATGCACCGCGTGATTGACCATGTGCTGATAGGCAGCGGAGGGCTCACCGCTACAGTTGTCGATGTAAGGCTTGTAATGCGCGAGGCGTTGATGAAGCGTGCGACGGCCATAGCTCTGTGCCATAACCATCCGTCGGGCAACATAAAGCCGAGCCGCGAAGATGACAAGTTGACTGAAAACCTTTCACAGGCATGCAAGGTTATGAATATACGAATGCTCGACCATATAGTCCTTACCGACAGAAAATATTACAGTTATAATGATGAGGCTCGCCTGTAAAGGCATGAAATGATATGGAAAAGATTGAACTCGAAGAGAAGATTGTTGAAATGATAAAGACGGTCTATGACCCTGAGATACCGGTTAACATATACGATTTGGGGCTTATATACCGCATAGAGGTCAAGGAGGACTGTTCTGTCGATATTGATATGACACTCACTGCTCCCAACTGTCCGGCTGCTGATTTCATGATGGAAGATGTCCGCATGAAGGTAGAGGCAATAGAGGGTGTCACTGCCGTGAATCTTAACCTTGTGTTCGAGCCTGAATGGAGCCAGGACCTTATGACAGAAGAGGCAAAGCTGGAATTGGGCCTGCTCTAATGCTTCATGAAACAAGAACCTCTCTGAATCCATATACGAGAACTATGAAAAAGATATATTTCCTCTCCGATGCGCATCTCGGTTCGTGGGCTATCGAGCATAGCCGTACTCATGAACGCCGTCTAGTGTCGTTCCTCGACAAGATAAAGGACGAAGCTGCTGCAGTATATATGCTCGGCGACATGTTCGACTTCTGGTATGAGTTCCGGTATGCTGTCCCCAAAGGATATACACGTTTCCTGGGCAAGGTTTCAGAATTGACCGACAATGGAGTTGAGGTACATTTCTTTACAGGAAATCACGACCAATGGTGTCTCAACTACTTCGAGAAAGAGTGCGGAATGACGATTCATCGTGAGCCATGCCTCGTTGAACTATACGGTAAGGAGTTCTTCCTTGCGCACGGTGACGAGTTCTCCGATGACAGAATGTACCGTTTCATGCGTGCCGGATTCCGCAGCCGTTTCCTTAGGCGGATGTTCTCGATGATTCATCCGCGCTGGAGTCTCTGGATGGGGCATAGCTGGGCACGTCATAGCATGATGGAGCACAAGGTCAAGGGGGATGTGCCGTTTATGGGTGCCGATAAGGAACATTCTGTAATCTTTGCCAAAAAGTATCTTCAGAATCATCCCGACGTGGATTGCTTCATCTTCGGGCATCGTCATATAGATGAGGATATGCTTCTTGGAGAGAACTCGCGATGCATCTTCTTGGGTGACTGGATATCTACATTCGCATATGTGGCCTTTGATGGCAAGACAATAGAGCGCAAGCATTACATAGAGGGAGAAAGCAAGGATCTGTGATAATTGCCGTAAAGCAAACGTAGCCCCTAAAACAAGTTTACTTGATGTACAACTGTTTTAGGGGCTACGCTATTCTTTGAAATGGCTTGAATGCCTATTCTGCTATCGGCATCGTGCCGAACTCCATGCTGAAGCCTGTTGCGCGCTGCAGTTCAACCCATGCTACAGCCTTGTTGAAGAGTGTTTCGATATGTTCCCTTCTCATTTCGCTTTCGTTGCGCTCTACAATCAGATAGTCGTGGAAAGATATTTCTCCCAGTTCGTATGCTCTCTTCTTGCCGGCGACAACGCTTCTCATGTTGCTCAGCATGTCGCTGGAGAAGGTGGTGCTCTGTTTCAATGCCGAACCGAACTCATTGTATGCCTGTGTAATATCGGCCTGTACAAGAAGTCTGGCCTCTTCAATCTCTATGTTTGCCTGCTTTACAAGCAGCTCGTCTATGATACGCGCACCTTTGTTGAGATTCGAGATTTTGAGAGGTACTGCAATGCCTGCCTTCAAAGTAGTGAAGTCGGGGCGGGCACGGTTGTATGTCGCGCCTACTGTTACATTAAGGTCGGGACGGCGCAGTGCCTTGTTGAACTTCTGTGTTGCAGATGCTATGTCGGCACGGCTCAATGCTACGATGATGTCGGCACGGTGGGCCAGGGCCTTATCGATATAGCTGTCCAATGGCAAGGCCTTTTCGTTCATTTCAAGCGTGCCGGTTCCACGGAGGCTCTCTGCTCCGTTGATGCTGCCCATGAAGTATCCCAGCTTGATTGCGCTGTTGGTGAGCTGTGTCTCGGCATCGAGCATGCAGTTCTTTGCCATGCCCTGTGCCATACGGCTCTCAAGCCAATCGCTTTCGGCTATGTCTCCTCTCCTGAATCGTATGCTGTCGTTGCCGGCAACACCGCTCAGCTCCTTGTATATCTCTTTTGCCTCATCAAGAATCATTTTGGCACGGAGGTGCTCAAGATAGGCAATTGTGGCATCGGCACGGAAGTTGCGCATGTACTCCTCAAACAGCGCAACACTCTGCTTGCGCTCGTTCTCGGCAAGGTCGATACGGCTACGGCGCACTCCGAATGTGAAACTTCGGCTCAGTTCAAGCTCAATTCCTTGTCCGAGTTTCTTGTCCCAATCCTCGCTGTTGGTATATGTAAGTGCTATGGTAGGGTCGTTGTAAACCTTTGAGCTCTTCACTCCTGCATCGGCGATCTCAATGTCCATCTTGCGTGCAGTAAGTGCGATGTTGCCCGATACTACACGTTCCATATATACGCCGTATGATATTTCCTGTGCATGCATTGCAGCCGTTGCAAGAAATGCTATTGCCGATACTATAATTTTGTTCATCTTTTTTATTGCAAATTTCGTTAATGAAAACATTTCGTGCAATAGTGATTTGTGTCTATTGCATACCTGTATGTTGACAAATATTGTTATGCTTGCTTAGGGGCAATCCCCATTTCTGCAGCCTTGTTCATTATGTATTCCAGTGCGGCATCGTGCTCGTTCGGTATTATGCCGTCGAGTATGGCATCCTTTACCGCACTTTTCAGCCTGCCTACTTCGGCGCACGGTCCGAGGTCGAATATTCTCATGATCTCCTCTCCGTTAACAGGTGGCTGGAAGTTGCGTATGCGGTCCTTCTCCTCGATATCCTTAAGCTTCTGCCTTACAATCTGGAAGTTGTTGAGGAACTGTTTCTTGCGTACCTCATTCTTAGATGTAATGTCGGCTTCGCAGAGTATCATCAGGTCGTCGATGTCGTCACCGGCATCGAAAAGAAGCCTGCGTACGGCCGAGTCCGTGACCTCATCGTCTGCTATGGCTATCGGGCGCATGTGCAGCGAAACGAGTTTCGCTACATATTTCATCTTCTCGTTCTGGGGCATCTTGTAGTCGCGGAAGAGCTTGAACACCATCTTCTCGCCTACAATGTTATGGTTGTGGAATGTCCATTTCATTAATGGGTCCCACCTTTTTGTCTTCGGTTTGCCTATGTCGTGCAGCAGTGCCGCCCAACGCAACCAAAGGTTATCGGTCTTTCTTGCGATATTGTCAAGAACCTCCAGAGTATGGTAGAACATCTCCTTGTGGCTGTATCCGTTCTTAGTCTCAACGCCTTGCATTGCTGTAAGCTGCGGGAATATAATCTCCAGCAAGCCGCAACGGTCGAGTTCGATGAATCCCTTCGACGGGGTAGGGGAAAGCATTATCTTGTTGAGCTCGTCATTTATTCTCTCGCGCGATATTATCCTTATCCTCTCCTTGTGCTTGCATAGAGCCTCGAAGGTCTCTTCTTCTATGTAGAAGTTGAGCTGTGTGGCAAACCGTATGCACCTCATCATGCGCAGAGGGTCGTCACTGAATGTTATTCCTGGTTCAAGAGGTGTGCATATAATGCGGTCCTCCAGGTCCAGCATTCCGTCGAACGGGTCAACAAGCTCTCCGAAACGGTTGGCGTTGAGGCAAATAGCCATTGCGTTTATAGTGAAGTCCCTACGGTTCTGGTCATCCTCAAGAGTTCCGTCCTCAACGATTGGGTTGCGCGAGTCGTGGCTGTAGCTCTCTTTGCGGGCTCCGACGAATTCAATCTCATGATTGCCGTACTTTACCTGCGCTGTACCGAAGTTGGCATATACAGCAAGGTGTGCCTTGCGTCCCAGCTTCTTGCTGAATGCGCGTGCCATTTCAATGCCCTTGCCTACAACTACAACGTCTATGTCGGTCGATGGCCGTTCAAGGAATATGTCACGTACATAACCGCCTACTACATAGCACTCCATGCCGAGCTCGTCGGCAGTCTCCGATATTTTTCGGAATATCGGGGTGTCGAGCAGTTTGCAAAGTTCCTCTCTTGTCGGCGTGTACATGGCAATAAATGGTTTTTGTGCATTTTGGAGTCTGTAAAGATACTTAAATTCGTTCTATTGGCGAAATTGATGCTGTTAAAAACTATTCAAAGGCCTCAAGTTGTGCAAAAAGAACAGCAGTTATAGTGTATGGCAAATAAATAATTGTAATTTTGCGTAATCAGGACAGATATCCGCATTGTATAACAGTTGTATAAACACACACATAATCCATGAAAAGAATATTCTCTCAATTGCCGTTGCTGCTTCTTTTGGCAGCAGTTCTTGTCTCTTGTGAAGACTCTGTTGAGAAACCGGCTATGGAACTGCTCGAAGAGGCAAGAAAGGAGTATGCTGCCGGAAACTACAACACGGCAAGGCTCATCATTGATTCCCTGTCGTTGACACATCCCAAGGCCTATAAGACTCGTCGTGAAGCGGAACTGCTTCGACGGGAAGTTATGCTTGATGAAAAGCAACGTGATGTTGTTTTCTATGAGGAGTCACTAATATCACTTGCTGCACAACGTGACTCATTGGCACAAACTCTTACGCTGAATAAGGATTCGCGCTACCAGGATACAGGAATATATTCGGTGCCGTCACAAGCAATATCCCTTAATCCGTTCAACAGCTTCCTTCGTGCGACAGTAAAGGAGAACGGTGAGACATATATAACTTCGCTGTATCGTGGAAAGCGTATTGCCCATAAGAGTGTAAAGGTTTCTTCGGGTGATAGCTTCGTAGATTGTTCAGTTCCTTTTCTTACACGTTCATACAAGGAGGCAGGTGTCTATAATGAACGTGTTGACTTTAAATATGGGGCAGATGGCGGTATCATGGACTTCATTGCTGCGTCAAGCGGTCCTTTCAAGGTAAAGCTTGAAGGCGGCTACGGTACATTTGAATATACTTTGCGTCACGACGACGTGTTGGCAATTTCTCAGATTCTAGAGCTTTCAAAAGTCCTAAGGGCTATTGAGGAGACTAGAGAAATGGGAAAGGAGGCCAAGCGTGCATTGGATTTCCTGCGTGTAAGCCAGGAACGCTCAAAGGCTGTCCGTGAAAAGGAGGCTGTTGAAAAGTGATGGTATGCATAATAAAACAAACGCTCCCGTTTGGGAGCGTTTGTTTTATTATAAGGTTATGATTACTTCATTCCTTTTACAATCTCGTAAGTATCGCTTGCAATCATGAGTTCTTCATCTGTCGGTATGAGAAGAACCTTTACGCGTGAGTTTGGAGTAGAGAGGACTGCCTCCTCGCCACGCATCTTGGCATTTACCTCCTTGTCAAGCTCAACACCGATGAACTCAAGTCCTTCAAGGACAGCTTCACGGCAGTCGGCCTGATTCTCGCCCACACCGCCGGCAAAGATAATGACGTCAACACCGCCCATTGCAGCCGCGTATGCACCGATATACTTCTTGATGCGGTAGAAATACATTGTGTTGGAGAGTATTGCACGCTTGTTGCCTTCCTGCGCAGCTGCATTGACCTCGCGCATGTCCGAAGAAACGCCTGTGATGCCGGCAACGCCCGATTTCTTGTTGAGCATGTCCGACAAGCCGTGGATGTCAAGGCCTGTCTTGTCCATGATGTATGGGAGTGCACCTGGGTCAACATCGCCGCTTCGTGTACCCATCATGAGACCGGCCAATGGAGTCATGCCCATTGATGTGTCAACGCTCTTGCCATCCTTTACGGCTGCTATAGAACCGCCGTTACCGATGTGGCATGTGATGATCTTGCTTCCTTCTGCAGGCATGCCGAGCATCTCCAATGCGCGCTTTGTAATGTAGCGGTGCGATGTTCCGTGGAAACCGTAGCGACGTACACCGTACTTCTCATACAGTTCGTATGGAAGTGCGTACATGTATGCGTAGTCGGGCATTGTCTGGTGGAATGATGTGTCGAATACACCAACCTGAGGAATCTCAGGAGCTACTTCCTTAACAGCGTTTACACCTTTGAGGTTTGCCGGGTTATGGAGAGGAGCAAGGTCGTTGCATGACTCGAATACCTCCAGTACCTCGTCAGTGAGCAGTGTTGATTGGCTGAACTTCTCGCCGCCGTGTACCATGCGGTGGCCTACAGCGTCAATCTCCTCAATAGACTTTACAACGCCGAATTTCTCGCTTGTGAGAATATCAATGATAAGGCGTACACCTGTTGTGTGCTCAGGTATTGCAGTAAATATTGTCTCTTTCTCACCGTTTGGCAGGTTGAACTTGAGGAAAGAACCTTCAAGGCCAATCTTCTCAATGCCGCCCTTTGCGAGAACTGTCTTTGTCTCAATGTCAAACAACTGATACTTTATTGATGAACTGCCGCAGTTCAATACAAGAATTTTCATATCGTGTCAATTTTGATTGTTATAATACTTCCTTACTTCTTTGCTGCAATAGCCTGGTTGGCAGTGATTGCAATCATCATGTAAACGTCCTCGACAGAGCAGCCGCGTGAAAGGTCATTTACCGGGCGGGCAATACCCTGGAGAACCGGGCCGATAGCCTCGGCATGGCCAAGGCGCTGTACCAGCTTGTAGCCGATGTTTCCTGCGCCGAGGTCGGGGAATACAAGCACGTTTGCCTTTCCTGCAACGGTTGAGCCCGGAGCCTTGCTCTGCCCTACGAACGGAACGAGTGCTGCATCGGCCTGCAGCTCACCGTCGAGTGAGAGGGCCGGGTCAAGCTCATGTGCAAGTCTTGTAGCCTCTGTTACCTTGTCAACCATCTCATGCTTTGCCGAGCCCTTTGTAGAGAAGCTCAACATAGCAACACGTGGCTCCTCGAAGCCGCCGATTGCCTTTGCTGTCTGTGCTGTGCATACAGCAATCTGTGAAAGCTGGTTTGCATCGGGTTGCGGAGTAACCGCAACGTCTGCGACGAAGAGTACTCCATCTTCGCCATATTCCTTTGCATTTGTGATAAGCATCATGGCACCGCTCACACATGTGATGCCCGGTGTTGTCTTGATGATCTGAAGGGCTGGGCGGAGCACATTTCCTGTTGTGTTCTGAGCACCTGCGACCTGGCCGTCGGCATCGCCGTTCTTTATGATGAGACAGCCGAGGTAGAGTGGGTTGCATACCAACTTCTGTGCATCTTCCATTGTCATGCCCTTAGCCTTGCGGAGCTCGAAGAGAAGGTTTGCATACTTTTCTGCATCCGGGTTGTTGCAAGGGTCGATGATTGTAGCCTTTTCGATGTTTGCAAGGCCGTTCTTCTGTGCAAGTGAGAGAATCTCTTCTCTGTTGCCCAAGATAACCAACTCTGCGATACCGTCGGCAATAGCCTTGTCGGCAGCCTTGAGTGTACGCTCTTCTGTTCCCTCCGGGAGTACTATGCGCTGCTTGTTCTGCTGTGCACGCGCAATCAGGTTCTTAATAACATCCATTGTTCTGATATTTTATTGTTACTGTATATTCCAATTGTTTGTCTGTGGAGTGTTATCACGCAGGCATTGTGTTGCCTTTACAATGCAGGGGAGAGTCGGGCGGCAGGTCTGGTGAACTGATGTCGTGCGACAACCGGTGCGGCAACGTGCCGGTCCTTCATACGCTTTTGCGGGCCTTCAAGGAACGGCAGACGCATTTATCTTATGCCATACAAAATTAGCTCAAAGAGCGCGAGGAACAAAATAAATTCCATTTATTTTATTCTTCGATTCTCTTTTTGCTTTGTCGCTTTTGATTTAATTGCTATTTTCGCAGTGAATAAAAAGATAAAAGAGATGAAAAGGATATTTCTTGTATTCGTTATATTGTTTTCCTTTATGTCGTGCGAGAAGGAAGCAATGCCTGGTGAAGTGGCTGTGCGGCTTTTCAACGGCTTGACTTCAGGTGATGCCGCAGCTGTGAAGGAGAATATCTATTTTGCCGATAGAATCGAGTACGATACTTTCTGTGCATATCTTGATATGGCGTACGATTCAAAGGATTTTGCTGAACGTACAAAGGGCTATAAAGCCGACTATAAGGTGTTGTCTGAGGATATAAACGGAGATTCGGCGTATGTCGTCCTGTTAGGCAAGACTGTGTTGGCACAAAATACTCGTTTCAATGTGTTGATGGTGAGAACTGATGGCCGGTGGAAAGTCGATGGGCGTTTCTCCGTGTTTCATCGCCAAAGAAAAGATTGACAGAATGCAATTTCCCCTCAAGGTTTACGGTAACCGTACCTTGAGGGGAAATTGCATTATTTACTTTTTATGAAAGTATATTCTTCAGTTCTTCTGCAGTCACTGTTTTCTGTTCGCCTGTCGTCATGTTCTTCAAGGCAACTGTTCCGTCATTCATCTCCTGCTCACCGATAATGGCTACGTATGGAATCGAATGGCTGTTCGCGTATCCCATCTGCTTTTTCATCTTGTCGCTGCTTGGGAAGAGTTCTGCTGAAATGCCGGCTTTGCGTAGCCCTGCAATAATACGAAGCGAGTGCATGGCTTCTTTCTCTCCGAAGTTCACAAACATTACCTGTGTGGTGTGTATCGACTCCTTCGGGTAGAGGTCGAGCTGGTTCATTACATCGTATATTCTGTCAGCACCGAATGATATTCCTACGCCCGAAACGCCTTCCATTCCGAATACGCCGGTGAGGTTGTCGTATCTTCCTCCGCCGGTAATGCTGCCTATTGCAACATCAAGGGCCTTAACTTCAAGTATTGCTCCTGTGTAGTAGTTGAGTCCGCGTGCAAGGGTGAGATCAAGGTCAAGTGTGCTGTTGAGTTCGAGACTCTCGAATGCATCAAGGATGAAACGTATCTCTTCAACACCCTTCTCGCCTATGGTATTGCCTTTGAGTGTCTCTGCAATTATATTCAGCTTCTCGCTATTGCCGCCTTGGGCCTTGAGTATCGGGAGCAGTTTCTCTACCGATGTGTCACTTATGCCTTTGCTTTTCAGCTCGGCAATGACTCCGTCAAGCCCGATCTTGTCTATCTTGTCAATGGCGACGGTTATATCTATTATCTTGTCGGGTTCCCCGATTACGTCGGCTATGCCGGCAAGCACCTTGCGGTTGTTGAGTTTGATGGCAACACGGATGTTCAACTTGCCGAATACATGATCAATGAGCTGTATGAGTTCAACTTCGTTTATAAGCGAATTGTTTCCAATGATGTCGGCATCGCACTGGTAGAACTCACGGTAACGCCCTTTTTGTGGCCTGTCGGCACGCCATACCGGCTGTATCTGATAACGCTTGAACGGGAATGTGAGTTCCTCGCGGTGCATTACCACGTATCGCGCAAACGGAACGGTAAGGTCGTAGCGTAATCCTTTCTCGCAGAACTTAGATGCGAGCTTAGCTGCATTTCGGCTAAGGAGCTCTTCGTCGGTAAGTCCGCTGAAGTAGTCGCCCGAATTCTGTATCTTGAATAGGAGCTTGTCGCCTTCCTCGCCATATTTGCCCATTAGCGTCGATAGGTTCTCCATTGCAGGAGTCTCTATCTGCTCGAAACCGAATATGTGGAATGCTTCACGTATTGTGTCGAATATATAATTTCTCTTGGACATCTCAATAGGGGAGAAGTCTCTTGTACCCTTTGGTATGGATGGTTTAGCTGCCATTTTTATAGTGTTAGTCGCGTCTGTTCATGTATATCATCACATAGTATAGCAGTGTTGCCAATGATGACAAAGCTGCCACTACATAGGTGTATGCAGCCGAGCGAAGTGCGCTTGTCGCATACTTGTGGTTGCCCGAATTTGTTACTCCGGCTCTCTCTAGCCATACGAGTGCTCTCTTGCTTGCGTCAATCTCTACCGGCAGGGTGATGAAACTGAATGCTGTGGTAGTTGCAAATAGAATTATGCCGGCAAGCAATAACTGTGGAAAGCTCTCGACTGTCAGTATGCCTATCAGAAGTACCCATGACATGATGCTTGAAGAGAATGATACTATAGGCACAAGCGCCGAACGCATCTTGAGCGGAGCATATGCCCTAGCATGCTGGATTGCGTGTCCGCATTCATGTGCGGCAACAGCAGCAGCGGCAATGCTTGCGGAGCTATATACTCCTTCGCTAAGGTTGACTGTTTTGTTTGCCGGGTTGTAATGGTCGGTGAGCATGCCTGGCGTGCTTATGACCTTTACGTCGTATATACCGTTGTCGCGGAGCATCTTTTCCGCAATTTCCCGTCCTGTCATTACGACAGGTATCTTTGCGAACTTTGCAAACTTGCTCTTCAGGTTTGCCTGAACAATATAGCTCAGAATGGCAACACCGATGAATATTATAATGTAGGTATAATCGTATCCGACATATCCCACTTGTGTTGTCAGGAACATAAAATCTCTTTTATCTGGTTATTGCGCAATCAGATGTTGCGTGTAATGGTCTGGTCGCGGTCGGGGCCTATGGAAAGATATTTTACTGGCACACCGAGCTCGTTCTCTAGGAACTTGATATACTCCTTGAATGCCTCCGGGAGTTCTTCCTCGCTCTTGAGTTTTGTGAGGTCTGTCATCCAGCCCTTGAGCTCTGTATAGACAGGTTCTACTCCTTCAAGGTCGTATGGAGCATGGTAGAGTGTCTCGCCGTTCTTCTTGTATGCGATACATGCTTTTATCGTTGGGAACGTGTCAAGCACATCGCTCTTCATTAGAATGAGGTGTGTGACACCGTTGATCATTATGGTGTATTTGAGCGCTACAAGGTCAATCCAGCCGCAACGGCGCTCACGGCCTGTTACTGCACCGTATTCATGTCCGCGGTCGCGCATCTCTGCACCGTCCTTGTCGAACAGCTCAGTGGGGAACGGTCCCGAACCGACTCTTGTACAGTATGCCTTTGTGATACCATAGACATTGCCTATTCTGTTAGGTGCAACTCCTAGGCCTGTACATGCACCGGCACTGACGGTGTTCGATGAGGTTACAAACGGATAGCTGCCGAAGTCAATGTCAAGAAGGCTTCCTTGTGCTCCCTCGCAAAGGATTGTCTTGCCCTCGTTCATGAGGTCATTGATGAACTGTTCGCTGTCGATAAGACGGAACTTCTTCAAGAAACCGATACCTTCGAGCCACGCCTTCTCCATTTCGGTGATGTCGTAGCTGTAGTTCATATTCTTGAGAATCTGCTCATGACGTGCCTTCGCTTGTGCGTATTTCTCCTCGAAGTTTTCAAGTATATCACCTACTCGCAAGCCGTTACGGCTTATCTTGTCGGTGTATGTGGGGCCGATGCCTTTACCTGTCGTTCCGACCTTTGCATCGCCTTTGGCAGCCTCGTATGCGGCGTCAAGCACTCTATGAGTAGGTAATATAAGGTGTGCTTTCTTCGAGATGAAAAGGTTTTTGGTAAGGTCGTATCCGGCTTTCATGAGATCTTCTGCCTCTCCTTTGAAGAGTGCCGGGTCTAGAACCACACCGTTTCCGATGATATTGGTTTTTCCGCCCTGAAATATGCCTGACGGTATTGAACGGAGAACGAATTTCTTGCCGTCGAACTCAAGTGTGTGTCCGGCGTTAGGTCCACCCTGGAAACGTGCTACAACGTCATATCCGGGTGTCAGTACGTCAACAACCTTTCCTTTACCTTCGTCGCCCCATTGCAGGCCCAAGAGTACGTCTATGTTCTGTCTCATTTCTTGTCTTTTTTTATCATTCGCGCCTTACGTCTTTTCAAGGTCTGGTTACACTTGTTGCATAGTCCGTACAGGTAGAGCGAATAGTGGGTTAAATGAAATTTCTTAATACTTGCCGTAATGGCTCCGGTCAGATCGAGGCTGCCTATTTCTGTCACTTTTCCGCATTGTGTGCAAATTGTATGCGCTTTTGCGTTTCCGTAGCATTTCTCATACTTTGAGACAGAACCGAACTGGTGGTGTGTTACAAGGTTTGCATTTATCAGCAAAGCAATAGTATTATATATTGTTGCACGGCTTACCCTGAATCTCTCATTCTGTTCAAGGTATCTGAGCAGGTCGTCTATTTCGAAGCTTCCATTTATTGAATATATGGCGTTCAGAATAGCAAATCGCTCCGGTGTGCAGCGGCACTTGTTCTCCTTGAGATATTCGGTAAAAATCCGGTTCGCTGTTTCCGCAATCTTGTTGTCCATTACTTATCTATTGCTACAAAGTTACCTCTTTTTTTATAATAAGATATAGTTTGGCATCTAAATTTGAATAAATAAATGTTTAATCATACAAAAACCGACCACAGTTGTAGCCGGCAGTTGTTTGTATCTCTTTTGCCGTAAACGCTATAACAGTTCGAGTAACCCTGTTTTCCTTTTGTCATGCAATGTGGCTTTAAGCCTTCCTTCTCTTTCAGCATCGGCCTCAAGATAATGCTGCAAGGTATTGAACGCGCATTTTTTTAGGCTTAGTCTCTCTTCGGACTCTATTAGGTCTGCAATATTGCTGAATAGCAGTTGCTCTTCCTCGTTATTTAAGGTGCAGCCATTACGGAAAAGGTGTGAGAGTGTCATGTATCCGCAATAGTTGAACAACCCCTCTTCTATATGTATCCAGCTCAAGGCTTTTGTTGCAGCGCAGTCAATCCTGTTGAGGATGTGCATGGCAAGCCTATCTGCAATTTCAGTGTATCTGGTGTCTGCTATCCACTCTTCTGCAACATTCCGGTACTCCTCTTCGGGAAGAAGATATATTGCGAGTATCTTGCATTCCCTTATGTTGTCCTTCCACAAGGCCAATGCAAGTTCTTTGTCTTGCGTGTATTTTTCAGCAATAGCCTTCAAACGTGGAATTTCTACTCCGAAGTTTATCTTGTAGTCCAGTCCTTGACGGCGTTGAAGGGTTGAAGTCACGCCATTCATGGAAAGCCTGAGCTCCCTCTTTATTTCCTTGATAGTCCCGTGGATGTCTTCAATCATCTGTATGGATTATTTTATTGCAAGATGTCTCTTCCTGTAGTTGTTAGGTGTTTCTCCCATCATGCGGTAGAATGAAGCATAGAAAGATTGACGGTTGGCAAATCCTACAGCAGTACCGATTTCTTCTATAGTCATGTCAAGGAATCTCTTGTCTGTCATCTTGTGAAGTGCTTCTTTGATTCTATACTCGTTCACAAGACAGGAGAAATTGGTGTTGAAGCGTGAGTTTATTACAGCCGATATGTATCGCGTGTTTGTTTTCAGCTCCTTGGCAAGTTCCTTTGCTGAGAAATCCTTGTCTCTGTAACGCTTGTCGATAACGATGATATTCAGAATTTTTTCATACAGCTCATCGGCTAATTCAGCTCTTATCAATGAGCGGTAAGCAGCATTCTTCTCCTGCTTCTCTTTAATGTTGTAGGGCTTGGATGTCTTCTCTGTCATGGTTAATTGTTTTCAATGTTTCCCAAAAATACAACCATTTTGTTAAATAAATTCATTATTCGTGATTTTTTTTATTGTTTTTGTATAGGAAAAAATTGAAAGCAACATTTTTCGAATGAACGGTGCCTCTGATAATTTGTAGTACTTATGGCTTGTTCGTGAGCCTGTTTGCTTTGTTTATGCTCCGTTCCGAGGCCTCTGTTTTCCCAAGTTTCTTGAGCAGTATGCTGCGGAGTTTATGAAAATTGGCATTGTCGGGTTCCAGTTCAATAGCTTTGTCAACATCAAGCAATGCGAGCTCGTTCTGCCCCAATTCTCTCGATACATTACTCCTTGTAATATAGTATTCGGCTCTGTTCGGGGATTCCTCAATGAGCTGCCCTATGAGCATGAGACACTCATTGTAACGTTTCTCTTTCTGATAAAGCCGGGCATATCCCAAACGGGCATTGCTGTCGTTCGGGTCTATCTGCATTAGCTGATGGAAGTCTGTCCTGGCTTTTTCGTATTGGCCGGTATTCGTATAAATATGTGCTCTGCCGAATAGAGCGCTCCTGTTTCCCGGTTCTTCTCCAAGTATGAAATTATAGTCGGAGAGTGCTTTTTCCGTACTGTCGAGATACATGTAGAGTCCGGCTCTTTGCTGCATCAGCGTAATCTCCTTATTGTTTATCAAAAGGGCTTTGTTGTAGTTCTTCAGTGCATTTTCCATGTCACCAGTTACCTGGTATGAGAATGCAAGGTTGGCAAGAGCATATAATCTTTCCTCTTCGCTGTTGCTAATCATCACAGCTCGTTCGAAGTTGTTTATAGCATTGCTGTACTCCTTTTTCCTCAGGCTCCTGAGCCCATCGTTACATAGTGTCTCGAATCCTTGTGTGTATGCCTGCTGTATGAAAATGAAGGCCAGTATAGTTAATGTGATTCTCATAAATGTTGTTTGTCGTTTGTGTCGCGAATATAATGTAATAATCATTATACTTGATATTGCGGCATTAAACTTTAAAAATCTATAACAGTTTTTGTGTTTTTATAGTCAAAATGGCATTATAGCATTTGACGGTTGGGAATAATTTGATTATCTTCGCAGCAGAAATGATTTGTATTTCGTTTGCCTTAGTAGTTCAATGGATAGAATAAATCTCTCCTAAAGATTAGATTCGGGTTCGATTCCCGACTGAGGTACAAAAGCGAGACAGAACTCTGTCTCGCTTTTATTGTGTAATGACTTATGCATATAGTCGGGTTCACTTTCATATATCCTATCTTGTCAACGAGAACTTCATGCTTATGCCGAAGTCGGTTGTCGTGGTCGGGTACGAACTGGATGATATAAGCGGTATGGTCTTTTGTCTGTCAAAGTACAGACTGAATGTCAACATCTTGCTATAGGCATAGTCGGCTGTAAGCGAATAGTTGAACGATTTGTTTCCGCTAGTTGCCTGTGTGGTCCCTTTGTCTATGCTGCGGCATAGTGCAGACGTGTTCTTGAATGAAAAATCGGCACGTATGTTAATGTCATTTCCTTTCTTGCTTTCCTTCTTTTTCTTATTGGCCTTCTTGCCCCAGTCGAACATCTTGAAGTTTATAATCTTATATCCGATGTTAAACGCAATCTCCTTGCTGTATGTCTCAACCATCTGTATTGCTGTCAAGCTAAGGTTAAGCATTCTTGTCTGTATGTATTTAGCACCTATTGTCAGGTTATTGTTAGTCGTAACGTCAACACCGATAAGAGGCGAAAAGCTTTCATTAATGGATACTGTTCCGATATTGTACCTGCTGCTTGGCGTAGGCATGCCTGTTGCAGTATTGTTCACAAAACCGATACCCTTGCTGTACTCCATGTACGTTGCATAGGTACTGTACGAACCTACTGCATATACACTCTTATAACCGTGTTCGATATTAACGCTCTTGAAGTACTTGCTGAAGAACGGCAGCTTTGAAAGTCCTGAATATCTGATTTTCCAGTTTGGCAGCATTTTCATCATGTTCGGGAAAATCTTGCTGTTTGATACTCCGGTATATGCATCGAGGAATGCGGGTATCATTACGTCGGCCGAGTATTTGTCAACAGCTCCATTTTTCGGGTTGTATGTTTCTCCTGCCAGATTGCTGGATACAGGGTATTTGCTTCCCTTGTAAATATTCTCAAGCCTTGAACGGTATGTTTCGAGCTTGCCTACAAAGTCGTCAAAGACATCCGACTGATAATTGTTTCCGGCATCGCTTCCGTTACCGAAAGAGTTGCCTATCGTGATTGTAGTCATAGAGAAACCACCCGATTCGCTTGTCGGCATTCCTTCGTGCATGAATTGTATGATCTTGCTCTCATTGCGTGTCCAGCTTGCATTCAAATCAATCTTGAGGTCTTTAAGCGGCTCAAGGGTCATACGTATCTGCAAGTCCTCGGCAGCGGTAGTGCTGGCTTGAGCTGCAACACTGTCATTCTTCAAAAGCCAGTTGCGGCGCTGTGCTTTCCCCAGATAGCTGTCACCGGTAAGTCCGAATGCGAAATCCAATCCTGGCGCATATCTGCCATCGACTTTCTTCTGGCCGAAGATGTCACCGGTTTCAGGCATGAAACCTGGCAGATTCATGGCATATGCATTGGTATAGTTGAATGAGATATTGCGTATCATCATGAGTGCCCTTACCGGGTACTGCATCATCTTTGCAAAATCACTTCTTTCGTCGTCTTTTATTTTAGGAAGTACAGTAATCTTTATACTTATAGTGTCCTGGTTCTTTATAAGTATATTGTTCTCGTCTATAATCTTGTACTTGAGTTTGTATTTCTCGCCCCTCTTTGTGCGGGCAGTTATTTCAAGTTTCTTGTTTTTCAGGTTGTGTGCCAGAGTTACAGTGGTATCGGCCTGCAGTTTTACTTCCTTAGTAAATGGTTTCGGCTTCTTTACTTTCTTTTTGTTTGCAGGCTTGGCATTTTTCTTTTTGCTCTTATTGCTTGCGAAACGCTTGTTGGTCTCCTCAAGATATGGTACAAGATTGTATAGTTTCTCAAGGTTCAACGTACCTTTAAGTGTTATGTTGCGTTTGTTCGAAATGTTGTTTCCGAAGTTGACTCTGTTGACGTTGTTTCCTCTTTGCCAATTGTATGTGGCAGAATAGTCGATATCGGTTGTCAGCCATTCGAATATAGGCAATTTGTTAAGAGGCAGGCTGTATGAAGCATTAAAGCTCTGTTGGTAACTCAACGGGCGTCCGAATTCCTTTATACTGCGTTTGACCGAATCTTTCCAAATGGCATACTCATTCGGGAACCTGTCCTTGTTGACAGGCAGGAACGGTTCCTCTATCTCGGCATTTGTTCCTGTGTTGAGACTCATCCTGAGGTTTGTTGTCGGGTCCCATTTGATTGCAAGTGTCCTGTTCCAATAGAACTGCTGTGAGAATGTTATAGGAATCTCATTTCCGCTTGCCATTGCATTAAGGTCGCGGCGTTGTATTTCATGGTAGCTTCTTGTCATGTCGGTGTTGATAGACAATGACTGTGGAAGTGGGTTGAATCCCCATTCCTTGAGTATCTTTGCCCACTTTGACTTGCTCTTCATCTTTTCAAAGGGCTTGATTGTTTTCAAAGGGCTTGAATAATTGTAGCTGATTGAGGCTTTCCAGTCCAACTTGTTTTCCCAGCATATTGTACTTCCGCTATTGTCAGTTGTCGAACGTGAGTAGCTGAACGAGAAGTTTGCCGGGTCGTATGGCATAGGAGTACTGCTGGAAATGTTTATTTTGGCATTGCTTATGCTGAAGTTGCGCATTATTGAGCGCACCTCTGCAATGTTTCTGATAGAGTCTCTTTGGACTCCAGAGTATGAGTCAAGGACATCGTCGAGCAAAAGGTCTGAATCGAACGGGCTGTAAAGCGGTGATGTTACCTCTTTGGTGTACGAGTAGTACACCGGCAACGATACCTTGAACGATGGCGGCAATATACGTCCGAAATCCATTGTTCCTGTCAATGAATAACGGTAGTAGTCATCTGTACGGCGTGAAGCCAGTTTGTCTTCAATGCCGCCGAATCCTGCTGTCTCGATTCTGCCTTGTGCTGCGAAAGTTCCTATGTCGCTCAACTTGATGTTCAGATTTCCTTGTGCTGCCCATCCGCTCTTGTTGTTAAAGCCAAGCAAGCGCATTTCGTTAACCCATACAATAGCAGACTTGTTGTGTGCTGTATTGTTGCGTACTCCAATCATCATCACCTTTATCTGTCCAAGCGACGGGCTTCCGACAATGCTTATCCTGTTCTTAGGCTCATCTTCATCGTATTCGCTGTATATTGTCGTGTTAGTAACACCTTCGGCATTGCTGTTGCGGAGTGTGTTTCTTTTTACCTTTATGTTTGTCAGCTTGCTTAAAGGTATGTCAATCATGTTCTCCTGCGGCCATACCACACTGGCGGCGGCAGAACTGTTGCCGTCGTATGAGCCGTGCGGCGTAATGCTCAGCGGCACTTCATACTCATAATAGTTGCTCTTGTAGTCCGAACCCAAACGGATGAAGAGCGATACATCGTTGCTTGCCAGTTGTGTGGCATCGGCCTCTTGTGCCTCGGCATGTATGAACAACTGTATGCGCTCATACTGTCTTATGTCCAGGTTGCTCTTCTTATAGACAGCACGTGACTCCTTGCTGCCGAGGTTGTTTACATTCAGTGACAAGGCTTGCTCGTTGTCTTGTCTTAACTGTGGCTGGCTGGGGTCTATTATACGTGTTATGCCTGGAGGAAGTATATAGTTTACCGGTTTTCTGTCACCATGCTCTTCAATGCTCACTGCCGACATGGTGAAATCTCCCGATATTGTCGGGGCCGTGTTGTTCTTTGACGCTATAGGCTGCATGTATGGTCTCCACTCTCCTCTGATGAGTTGCATGGTTGCAAAACGCAGGGTGATAGGCTTCTTGAACTGAGTCATGAACATACGTATGAAACGTATTGATGTAAAGTCGCGTATTGAACCGACAATCTTCTCGTACTCGTCTATCGGTATGCGGAACTTATACCAGTTCACACTCTCAGTCTTGCCATTACGCAGTTTTGTAGTTACCTGGCGCTTGTCTGTAATATAATTCTTGCCGACTTCCATCTCTTCGGGGCGTAAGGATATATGGTATTGGAAGTAGCTTTCGTACTCGTCCATAGTGAAGTCCTGATTGGCATCTTCGACATCTGGCGTTGTTTTTGCAGCGCTGCTGAAGCTTTCTCCAGAAGAACTTGGCGAATTCCCTTCGCTGTTGTTGAAATACTTGTATCTATCAATAATGCTTTTCTGTGCTGCATCATAGTCTCCGCCACGGAAATAGTGGTACTTGTCACCTGCAGGGTCGGCAAGGATACTGTCATAGACCTCTTTGCGGACTTTTCCTTTCAGTGCAGCAAGATACTCCTTGTATGCAGGGAATTTCGCCTCGTCGGTACTGCTGAGTCCATTGTATCCCATGTCCTGCTGTTCGCGTGTTCCTGAATTATTGTCGAAGGCATATACAAGGCTGGCCGTTGTCGGAATACGTCCCCATACGGTCTCTTCGTACTTGTAATTGTTTCCGCTGGCCGGCAATCCGTTCTCAAAGAACTTCTTCCCGTCCTTCAGAATATCCTCGGATACTTCACCCAAATTAAAGTACAGGTCACCGCCCATGCTTGTCTGGTCGTAAATGAATGGGTCAAGCATCCAGAATTCAAGATACTGTATATTGGCAGCTTCGAAATCGGTAGTTGACAATTGGCGTGTCATACCTCCCCAACGTTTTGCCGGGTTGTTCAGCTTGCCATCGAAATCCATGTCGGTATCAAGGTTGTATGGACCGCGTTCGTTCGGGTAATATGTGACGTTGAGTAAGGACATTGTCGATGACTCACCGTAGGTCGATTCCTTATTGGGGTAAAGTTCACGTTCATATACCTCGCGTACATAGTGGTTCGACAGCTGCTCTACGTCGCTCTTTATGTGCGATGGAGTGAGTGATGAACTGCGTCGTGTAAATAACGGGTCAATCGTGTACCAGCTCATGTGGGCCCGATCGTATCCGGTACGTATGTCATTCGTGAGATTGCTGTAAGGCATACTGCTCGGCAATGATGACAGCATCCAGCTTGAAGCCGATTTGATGTCGATTCCATTCTCCGTGCTCTCAAAATCGTCAATATACGAAGCTTCGCTCTGTACATCACCCGATGTGCCGGCCTGCAACTTTGCAAATTCAGCCGACAATGTAATGGACGAAGGTTCTGTGCAGCTGATGAAAGGAAGGCGGTCGATAAGGTTCGTAAGCCATTGGCTCTCTTTCTTCCAGCTTATATTGAATCCCCACATGAGGTTGCGCAAAGGTTCAGAACCCATGTTGACCTTTGATGTAAGCGGTTTTTCGGTCAATGACATGATTGTTCCTCCGAACTTCAGGTCCTCAGAGTAGTCGTACATCCAGTTCAATCCGAGGAATGTCTTGCGTTGCATGTTGAACAGCGTGTTGCTCTCTAGTGAAACCTGTACGTTTGTTCCTGCGTCAATGATGTTCTGGTTGAGTATGGTGATGGTACCTGTCGAGTAATCTACCTGATAGTCGCTGTTTTCGATAAGTGTTACACCGCCGGCCGTAACAACCACAGAGCCGCGTGGAATATTTGTAGAACCGGTTTCAATGACATTTGCCGCAGAACCGGTATATTCGCCGATAAGATAGAACTTGTCCTTTTCGGCAAGTTGCTTGGCAACTGTCTTTGTTGAGTCGTACAGTTCCTGGAATATATATTTTTCGGCAAGGACATCGTTGTTTATCTTCTTCTTGAGATAGTTTCCGAACGGTTCCACCGAGGGGAAGAAAATCCTTCCGGTTGACGTATCGACTGTGTATCCGGGTATGAAGTCGAATATGCCGTTGGGGTGTTCCTTGCTGTTGTTGCTGTCCAGGCGGTCTAGACCTAGCATCTGAATGAGAGGCTTGCTCTTCAATGTCTGTTCAGGCAAATATGTAATATTTGTACCTAGGCTGTCGCTTGCGTAATATACGTCCAGCTTGAAGTTAGTGCTTTGCAGGCTTCTCGTTCCCAATGCATAAACATTCTTCATCATGAGGTCCCAGCATCCGTTCTTTGGTGAACATGCGTTAGGCTTGATGAGTTTAACGAACATAGTTGTCTTCGAGTCCTTTACATCGTTCGAGAACTCACCGACCTGGTATGTCTGTCCTCCGACTGTATATTCATATGCAACGGCAAGTACTTCGTCTGCTCTAAGCGCGCTTCTCAGTGAAATGAATCCCAGTTCGCGGTTAAGGGTGTATTCCGATGACGTAAGGAGTCTTGCATTTGATATCTTTTCATAATCAAGTCCGCCGTTTATTCCGTTTATACTGCCTAGTATGCGGTTTACCTGATCTATATCGCGTATGTCAGAATATATTGTGTTAAGCTGTGAATACAGGTCGTTGGAACTGTTTGACGGGTACGCGGTCGCTCCGGTCTGTGTCCATAACGGATTGCTGATATGGCTTCCTTCTGCTATATCGGTAAAAGCTACGAGGTTTCTCGGATTGTTGTAGTCGCTGGTCTTGTTTGTTATCCAGACTTCAATTCTGTTAATGCTTACTCCAGAAAGCACTGCCGGCAATTGCGACATTGAGCGGTCATAGTTGTCGCGGAAATAGTGGGCAAGGAAGAAGTGCTTGTTCTCCTCATAATTAGTGATTTCCAGCTCGAAGGTGTTCAGTTGGGTACCGCCTTTTGAACTCACGACTGTGGTGCTTGATGTTTTTTGCGACACAACGGTCTGCAGCAAAAGCTTGCCGAACTGCAAATCGGCTCTTATGCCAAAGAGCGAAGAGGCTCCTTTGATGAGACTGGAGTTTGTCGGAAATGTGACATTTCCGGCTTCTATAAGCTTTATGACTTCATCCTCTTTGCCCTCATATTTCAAGTTTACCTTTTTCGCATCGTAGCTGAACGTCGCTTCAGTGTTGTAGTTGAAGTCCATGTTCATCTTGTCTCCGACACTTCCCCGTACATTGATGTTGAATTTCTCGTCAAAGTCGAAACTCTTTGTCTTGCGGCTTCTTGCAGGCAACGAGGGGTTGTCTATGCTCTGTATTGAGTATCCTATTTTCAGTTCGGCATTTCCCTGTGTCTTTATCCTCACGCCGCCAGGGCCGAATATCTTTTCGGCCGGTCCGATGTCAAAGTGCATGTCAGTAAAGTCGAACTTGCCTTTTTCTTTGGAGTTTACCCACTCTTCATAATTCTTCTTGCGGAAAAAGCGTTGCATTGAACGTTTGTGTTCCCATTGTGAGTATTCGCTGGGTGAGAGCAATATCGGGGCACCAAGAATTCCTCTTTCACCCAAGCGGGTAACAAAAGAGTATGTTGTGTCCTTGTCGTTGTATATCGTGTCTGTGACGATATTCTGGGGGGTGTTCAAATCAAGAGAATGACGCTCCAGATCGTCAATGGTTATGGGCGAGACCTCGGAAATAGGGTAGCGTGCCGGTATTGAATCCTTGCCGTGCTGCTTTTCCAACCTGGCTTTATTCCTGTTCCTTACAGCTTGACGCACTGAGTCTATGCGCGCATTGCTCTGGGCAAGCATGTCGGAACTTGCTAAGAGTGCAATCAGCAACAGTATCAGTGTGTGTCTTTTCATCAGTTCTTCCCCTAGTCTTGTGTTAAAGCAGTTTTAATGCAAACTTTATGACCTGTTCTATCGAAGCTCCAGGCTCGCTCTTGATTATTGATTGTACGGCCTTGTTCGCAGCAGCAGACGGGAATCCGAGCATGACTAGTGCTGCGACAGCACCTTCGGCAATATCATTGTTCGCAACTGTAGCGGCAGTTGTGGCACCATTGCCTAGTCCTAAGCCTGAAATCTTGTCTTTCAGGTCAACGATCAGGCGTTGAGCTGTCTTTAGGCCAATTCCTTTGACGCTCTTTATGGCAACTTCGTTGCCGGTGGCAATAGCCTCGCAGAGTTCATTTACCGTAAATGCCGAAAGTATTGTACGGGCTGTGTTACCGCCAATTCCCGATACGGAGATAAGTTGCAGAAACAGTTCTCTTTCTTGCTTGTTGCTGAAACCGTAGAGCAAATGTGCATCTTCCCTTATGACTTCGTATATGTATAATTTTGCCTCTTTCTTCCCTTGCAGGGCGCTGTATGTGCTCAAAGTGATGCTCGCCTCGTAACCTACTCCGCAACATTCTATTATGGCTGTAGCCGGTGTGAGTTCAGCAATCTCTCCCTTAAGATATTCTATCATAGTCTATGTCTGTTTTATCTTCTACAAAACGGCAAAATACCGGTTTTATTGTATTGCTGTAAATTACAGCCGTTCTTTCTCGCTGTTGTTATTTTGTAATTCTCAGTATATGATTGCAGTATTCTATTATTGCCGGGCGGTGTGTCACAAATATAAGTGTCTTTCCTATCCGGTCCTGGGTAAGCCTGCGCAGCAGTTCCTGCTCGGTTTCTTCGTCAAGTGCCGAGGTTATCTCGTCAAGTATCAGAATACTGCCCGGACGAAGTATCGAGCGTGCAACGGCAATGCGCTGAGCCTGTCCTTCGCTCAATCCTCCGCCTCGTTCGGTTACCTTGCTCTCTAAGCCTTCGGGCAACTCCATTACAAAGTCGGCGCATGCTATATGAAGTGCTTTCGTCATTTCCTCTTCTGTTGCCTCTGGGTTGCCCATAAGCAAGTTGTCCCTGATTGTTCCACTGATGAGGCTGTTCCCTTGCGGAATATATACGAAGTTGCCTCTTGTCAAAGTCGATGAGATGTGCTGTTCTTTGCCGTTGTATATCTCTATGCTTCCGCTTTGAGGGTTTATGAGTGCCACGAGGAGACGTATCAAAGTTGTCTTTCCGGCTCCTGTCTCGCCGACAATCGCAGTGCTGCTGTTTGGCGCGAAATCGAAACTGAAGTTGTCGAGTATGCTCCTGCTCTTGTCGTCGTACCTGAAACATACATCCTTGAATCTTACTCCAGCCGTTCCTTCGAGAATCAAGGAATCGCCTTCGCGCTCCAAAGGCATGTCCTCAAGTTCGTATAGCCTTTCAGCAGCTGTCAGTGATGATACAATTCCCGGAATGTACTTGCTGAGGTCCATTGTAGGCCTTTGTATAAGGCCTACAAGCTGGAGGTACGCAGCCATTGCTCCATAGGTGATTGCTCCGTCACGTAGGCTCGCTACTCCCCACATGAATGCAATCAGATATCCAGCTGCGAATCCTAGCTGTATGAATGTGAATGCTCCCAGCGAGAATTTGGTGCGGTCAGTGACCTGCGTGTGAAGTTCTTTCTGCAAGTCCGACAACTGTTTCTCTGTCGATTCGTTCTGTTCAAGTGTCTTTATCAGTTCCTTATGTTGCAGGCTCTCTTGAAGCACCGATTGTATCCGGCTGTCACTGTCTCTTACATCTCGGTTCAATCTTCTCATTCTGCGCACATAGAACTGGCTCACGACAATGCATACAGGCAGTGTTATCAATACAGATACGGCCAGCATGGGGCTCATTGCGAAAAGCAGGAAGAAAGATGCTGCCAACTGTGCTGTCACAACAACTGCAGCCGGTATTGTCTCTGTAATCAAGGCTGTAATGCTGTTGACATCACCTTCGAGACGGTTTACAAGGTCGCCTGTGTGGTGTTTCTGCAAATGAAGCCATTCGCATTTCAGAAGACGTGAGAACATCTTCAGCCTCATCCTGTTGCGTACCTTGTTCCCGATAACAGAATGTATCCATCGGCTTCCTGCTCTCGACGTTATTTCGGCAAGCATCAGTGCTCCAATGAGTGTCCCAGTGTACAGGAGCGAACCTTCAGCTACTCCTGTGGCAATGTCTATTGCATGCTTGCATGCCAGTACCCAAAGAAGCTGGCACACGACATCGGCAAGGCCTAATGCCGTGTTTGCGGCTGCCTGTTTGCGCGCTCCTTTAGAGTTGCGCCATAGCCAAAAAAGTAAAGTCTTGGCCTTTATTATTTTGCCTTTCTTGTCAGTCACGTTCCTTGTTTTGTCAATAATCTGCAAATATACAAAATATATTTTATAGTATGATTTACGAGGCTTAAAATGAACGGTTTTTGCTGTTTTGCCTCAATCTTCGACTCTTTTGTGCCTGTTCAACGTATTTTATGATTATATTTACAGCTGGAAAACACTTTTTTATGAAAAAATACATCACGTTTCTTATGGCAGCAGTGCTGTCCGTAACCCTCTCGTCTGCGCAGAGGAACCTTAAAATGAACGATAGTGCAGAAGCCGATTTCGAAATGCGCCGCAAGTCAGTCGGCTATGAAAGCTATTTTGCTCCTGTTGACAATCTCAGCGGCGAAAGGAAACATGCAATGCAGTTCCTTTATGCCTATATGCCGTTGCCCGACATTGTTGATTACCCGGCTGAATTCCATTTGAAGAATGTCGATTGTGCTCTTATGGTGCGAGAAGAGATGCCTTGGGGCAAGAAGGTCCCGGCAAGGGAGTTCTATCACTTTGTGTTGCCGGTGCGTGTGAACAACGAGGATATGGACGAAAGCCGCTCTGTCTTCTATAACGAACTGCGAAGCCGGGTAAAGGGACTGTCTATGCGTGAAGCAGTGCTTGAAGTCAACCATTGGTGTCATGAGAAAGTCACATATACGCCCAGCGATATACGTACAAGCGCGCCTCTTGCAACCGTCCGCACTGCATATGGCCGTTGCGGTGAGGAATCTACATTCACCGTTGCCGCCTTGCGCGCAGTCGGAATCCCTGCACGTCAGGTATATACTCCGCGTTGGGCCCATACCGACAACAATCATGCTTGGGTAGAAGCATGGATTGACGGCAAATGGCATTTTCTTGGCGCTTGTGAGCCGGAGCCGGTCCTTGACCTTGCCTGGTTCAATGCTCCTGCATCACGCGGAATGCTCATGCACACAAAGGCTTTCGGCAAGTATGACGGTCCGGAAGAGGTTCTGAGCGTAACTCCCTGCTACACCGAGATTAATGTCACCTCTAATTATGCTCCTGTCGCAAAGACAATTGTTCGGGTTACAGATGCCGAAGGCAATCCGGTTCGGGCTGCCGTAGAATTCAAGATATATAATTATGCCGAATTCTTTACCGCTGCAAGCAAGGTTACTGACGAACATGGCCTCACGTCAATAACCACAGGTCATGGCGATATGGTCGCCTGGGCTTCGAAAGGCGGAATGTTTGGCTTTGCAAAGTTTACTGCTGGAACGGATAAGGATGTTACAGTTGTAATAGACAAGTCTCAAGGCTACAATGCGACATTGGAAATGAATATTACACCTCCGAAAGAGCGTAATACAGTACCGTTTGTGAGCGAGGAGCAGGCAGCGGAGAACGTGCGACGTTTTGCTTATGAGGATTCATTGCGCAATGCCTATGTGTCAACATTCATGACACGTGATGCCGCAAAGCAGTATGCTCTCGATCTGGGCTTCGGTGACAGGGCCGGCGATGTTGCAGAACTGTTCGTGAAGTCACGCGGAAATCATGCTGTAATAAAGAGTTTCTTTGACGAGACTCCGACAAGTGAGCAGGCATTGGCATTCTATCTGCTCTCTGTCATCTCGGACAAGGACCTGCGTGATGTAAGAATCGAAGTCCTGCGCGACCACTTGAAGCATACTGTGCGGAACGGCAGCTTCGATGACGTGTATCGCCGCTACATACTCAATCCACGTGTAAGCAATGAGATGATTACTCCATACAAGGAGTTTTTCAGAGGCTGTTTCTCTCAATCTGAAAGGGAGTTCTTTGCAGGTGATCCCCAACGTTGGGTCGATTGGTGCAACAAGAACATCAAGGTCGATGGCGAGTGGAATCCTCTTGCCTTGTGCATGTCTCCGAAGGGCGTGTGGGATATCCGTGTTGCCGACCCGCACTCACGCGATATCTTCTTTGTCGCATCGGCACGTTCATTGGGGATTCCCTCACGCATAGATGAGGTGACAGGCAAGGTGCAGTATATGATGGGCAACAGGTGGATTGATGTTAACTTCGGCGTTTCGGAGAACGGCAATGCACCTCAGGGCGCAATCAAGGCATCTTATGTTCCGACACGTTTTATCGATGATCCTAAGTATTATTCCCATTTCTCAATATCCAAGATCGTTGACGGTCGTCTGCAGCTCCTCAATTATCCCGAAGAGGCTACTACGCTCAAGAAGGACTTCTGCAACGGTACATATCTCGATGCCGGGGACTACTTTATGATGAGCGGTACCCGTATGGCTGACGGCGGAGTGCTTGCGCACCTTAACTTCTTTACTGTAAAGGAGAACGAGAACCTGGAACTTCAGTACGTACAGCGTGAGAGCAGCGAAAGGCTGCAGGTGATAGGCGACTTCAACAGCGAGAATCTTTTCTACGATATAGCGGAGAACCGCGAACGTTCATTGTTGTCGGCAACTGGCAGAGGCTATTATATAATTGCTGTAATTGCTCCGGGCAGCGAGCCTACAAACCATTTCCTGCGCGATGTAATGCCTTATAAAGGGGATTTCGAGAAATGGGGGCAGAAGATAGTTCTCCTTTTCCGCGACAAGGATGAAGCTTCGCGTTTTGTGAACGACTTCCCGGAACTTCCCTCTACAGTAGTGTGGGGTACTGATATCGACGACAAGATATATAACGAGATTGTTGCCAATATGAAACTGGTGAATCCGAACCGTCCGCTAATCCTTGTTGCCGACACCTTCAACCGTGTGGTGTTCGTGTCACAAGGCTACTCAATAGGTCTTGGTGAACAACTTGTCAAGGTAATCAAGCAACTTGCCGAATAGTGCAAGTTGCTTGATTAGCTCGACTGCACCAACAGCAAGAGGTCGCACGCAGCACGGCTTTGTCGTGCCGTGCGGGTTGCGATAATTTGGTGCAGTCAAGGTATTTCCTTCGAATAGTGCAAGTTGCTTGATTAGCTCGACTGCACCAACAGCAAAAGGTCGCATGCAGCACGGCTTGGTCGTATTATAATCCGCCGTTCCCTGGCCAGGGAACGGCGGGTTATATTAAGGGGTGTCATTCCTTTAATCCTCTTTATTGTTTTTTTCATTTAGCTCATTAAACCTTATCTCGCAGTTGTCGAGGCTTTCGATTATGGCAAGGGATTCTACATGTATTCCCTTGCTGCGCAGCATCTCGCCACCGCGTTGGAACGATTTCTCTATCAGGAATCCCATTCCGGTTATTTCTGCTCCGGCCTGCGATGCAAGGTCGAGTATTCCAGCCGCCGCATTTCCGTTTGCGAGAAAGTCGTCAATAAAGAGGCACTTCTCGCCTTTTGTTAAGTATTTGTCGCTAATGCATATATTGTAGGAACGGCTTTTAGTGAACGAGAATACCTCGCTCTTGAGAATGCCGCTCATTGTGCTGGGAACTTTCTTCTTTGCGAATACTGCCGGAACGTCGAGCAGATATGCGACCATTACGGCCGGAGCAATGCCGCTTGCCTCAACGGTGACGACCTTGTCGATTTCCGTTCCTTTGAAACGTCTCACAAACTCTTCGGCCATTCTCATCATGAGCCCGGCATCCATCTGATGGTTTATGAAACTGTCAACTTTCAGTATTCCGCCTTCAAGGCAGCATCCGTCCTTAAGGATACGTTCTTTCAGTTCTCTCATGATATGCTTCTTACTATAAGTTTTACCTCATTTGTATCGGTCTCCTTGCGTGCGTATTCATCACTACCTGGTGTTCCCATGCTCACTCCGCTATGGCGGAACAGCATGCCACTGCCTACACTCTTGCGTGCCGATGCGTGTATCTCAACAGCTCCTGTCGCTTGCAGAATCCGTGCTGCATTACCGCTGTTTACGCCGCATCCGGGCATTATCGATATGCGGCCGGCAGCTTGCTGCACAAGCTCCTTAAGCAATGGTAACCCGGCTTCGGCTGTTGCAGCCTGTCCCGATGTCAAGACCCTGTCGCAACCTATTGCTATAAGTTCTTCAAGGGCTCTCTTCGGGTCACGGCACATGTCGAATGCGCGGTGGAATGTAATGCTCATGCCGTCGGCTGCATCAATAAGCCTCTTGCAGAGTGCGGTGTCGATATCTCCTTCAGCAGTCAATGCCCCTATCACTACACCGTCAGCACCCAGCTGCCTGCATGTGCGTATGTCCTGTTCCATACACGCGGCTTCGTGCTCATTGTACAGGAAGTCTCCTCCACGAGGGCGTATAATCACATTGAGCACAATCCCCTCTATCTTGCGCGCCTCTGCTATAAGGCCCGCCGACGGTGTCGTTCCGCCTATCTCAAGTGCAGCGCACAGCTCTATCCGTGCGGCACCTCCGTCTCGTGCTGCGATTGCGCTCTCAACGCTCCCGGCACATATTTCAAGTATTGCCATAATATTAAACTGAAAGCTGAAATGTGAAAACTGTAAGGGGTTAGTTCATTATTACTTAGTAATAAGCTCTACTATGTAGTCGGTGCCGCTCGGTACCTCGTTCAGCATCAGCACTACGCCCTCCTTCGTCTTTTTTGTTTTTATGGCTTTTTTGTCGGCAAATGTAAATGCCTTCTTTACCTTGCACCCCAATGGCAGGAGCAACTCCTGTTTGTCGAGGTTGAATATGTGAACGAACAAACGGTCGCCCTTGCGTGTAGTAACACCCCACTCCTGAGCAGGTATGTCACCGGCTGTCGTTCCATATATGGTCTCGCCGTTGGCACGGAGCCATTCGCCCATCTCTTTCATGCGCTCAAGAGCTGCGGCAGGAATCTCGCCGTTGGGTTGAGGACCTACATTCAGCAAGAGGTTCGCACCTTTTCCCGAAGTGCTGATAAGCAGCCTCAGCAATGTTTCTGTACTCTTGTAGTTCTGGTCAACAAGCTTGTAGCCCCACATTCCGTTCATGGTCTGGCAGGTCTCAAGCGGCAATCGGCTTACCTCCTGTCCGCTCAGTCCGGCCTTATTCTCTCCTGGCAGGTCGCGTTCGAATATCTGTATGTCCTCGCCGGGGAACGGTGCCTCGTGGTGGTTGTTTCCGATGAGACATGCCGGCTGCAGGCGGTGTATCATCGCATACTGTTCGTCAAGCTGCCAGTTGAAAGGTATCGTGTCCTGGTCGCGGTCCCACTTGCCGTCGAACCAGATAGCTCCTATCTTACCGTACTTGGTAAGAAGCTCAGTCAACTGTTTGTTCATGAAATCGTAGTATGCCGGCCAGTTTTCGTTGTCTCTGTTGCGCCCGATGACCTTCTGCCCGGTACGTCCGAGGGGGTACTCGTCACATGCCCAATCCAGGTGCGAATAGTAGAAGTGCAGCCTTATTCCCTGCTTGTGGCACTCGTCGGCAAGTTCCTTTATCACGTCACGCCCGAACGGAGTGGCATCTACAATGTTGTAGTCGCTCTGTTCGGTGTCCCACATAGAAAAACTGTCGTGGTGACGGCTGGTGAAGCATATATACTTCGCTCCTGAATCCTTTATGGCTGCAACCCATGCCTTGGCATCGAAACGGTGGGGGTAGAAAGCATCGGCGGCCTTGGCATACTCAGCTTTGTCTATCGGAAAATTCTGCAGATACCATTCGCCTTGTGCGAACATGCTGTATATGCCCCAATGGATGAAAATTCCGAACTTGCTGTCGGCGAATTCCTGTCGCGACTGCAGGTTTTCCGATGTCGGCGTGTATTTGACCTCTTGTGCAGATACAACAGTTGAAATGAGCATCAGCGATGCCGCGAGCAGTGTGTTGAGTGTGTTTCCTGTAAATTTCATATATGTAGTGTTTTTTATTATCGTTGACACAAAAATAAAGGAAGGGAGCGAAAACAACAAATATTTTTTGCGTTTAGATAGTGTGATATTAATTTTGTATGGATTTATATAATAAAAGTTTATGGAACTGAATTACTTTGGAATTGTCATTGGTCTAGTGACTTTTCTTGTCATAGGCCTTTTTCATCCGTTGGTCATCAAGGCCGAGTATTATCTTGGAGTGAAGAGCTGGTGGCTCTTCCTGTTGCTTGGCATTGCCGCATCAGCGGCATCGTTGCTGGTTTCAAGCCTTGTGCTGTCGATAATTTTGGGTGTTGTGGCATTCTCTTCATTCTGGAGCATCGGTGAGGTGTTCGCTCAGAAGAAACGTGTAGAAAAAGGATGGTTCCCGAAGAATCCCAAAAGGGAAAAATAGAATTGCACCTCCTTTCATTCTTCAATATATTTCACTATTAATAGTATTTAAATAAAACAAATTATTATATTTACAGAATATTCAGAAAAGAATTAACTTAAACATAACTTTGTATGAAAAGAATCCCAAAACTTTTTGCTGTTGCACTTGCGTTGCTCGCATGTGTGTCGGCAACAACCGTCAGTGCCGAGGAACTGAAGCCAAGCGTGGAAAATGTTACGGTCTATCGTATAGAGAACTTTGCAAATGGCAAGTTTCTCTCTAATGGCGATAATGTTAACAACGATGCAAGGATTATCTTTGCATCGGGCAATGCTTCAAGTGCAGGTCAAGAATGGGCAATGTATCCGACAGGTACCGATGGCGTTTTCTCCTTTGTGAATCCAACATCAGGCAAGGCTCTTGATATGGCTCCCGGTGTCGGTCACCCTGTTCAGTGGAACTATGAGCCTTCGAACCCGAACCAGCATTTCAAGATTGTGGCTCCGGGTGACGGTTATAACCGTATGGCAAATGCATCGAATCCCTACCAGTACCTTGCGTTGTCAAGTGACGGATATCCGATGATGTTGACCGAGTATGCTCCTGAGGATATACTCTACGTTTTCCACAATACAGGCAAGCAGTTTACTTTGGCTAAGGTATATGCTGGAAAGAGCTATGTAATAAGCAATGTCGCAACGAAGAATGTGATTACAGCTCCGGCAAGTGGTGAACTTGCGGCTCTTATAGAGATGAAATCCTATGTTGCAGATGATGCAACACAGGCTTGGAGAGTCTCTAATGGAAAGTACGGCCTGGTGTTGACTTCGAACAGTTGCAATCAGTCAATAGATCTCTTCATCAATGGCGACAGGACACCGCTTATTTATACTACGGATGTCAATAACGAAAATCAGAATCTGATTCTGGAGGATGCAGGTGATGGCTGCTTCTACCTTACAGCAACATATAAAAATACGAAATATTACGTAAAAGTCAGCGGTAGCGGGCTCATTGCCACTACTAGCAAGGACGGTGACAACAGCAGGTTCTTCTTTACCATGGTTGCCGGCCCGAAAGGCAATTATTGGGAGGACCAGCAGATGTTCGAGGAGAACAAGGAGACAGCCCATGCAACCTTTATTCCATATACATCTACAGCATCCATGAAGGAGGATGTGAACTACGAACTTCCATGGCTTACCCCAGAGAAGGCCGATTACCTCTCGCTCAACGGTACATGGAAATTCAATCTTGTTCCCGAACCTTCTGTACGTCATGGTGAGGATGCATTCTGGGGCAATGATGCCGATGTCTCATCTTGGGACGAGATAGATGTTCCTTCTTGTTGGGAGATGAAAGGTTATGACCTTCCGCTCTATGTGAACGTGGAGTATGCATTCCTCAACAATCCTCCTTACATAGCCAATAAGGTAGAGGGTGTAGGCGACAATCCTGTCGGTTCTTATCGCCGCACATTCACTTTGCCTAAGGGCTGGGATGCGAAGAATGTCTTCCTGCATTTCGACGGTCTATACAGTGCTGCATTCGTTTGGGTGAACGGCAACTATGTGGGCTATACTCAGGGTGGCAACAATGACCATGAATTCGATATCAGTTCTCACGTGCGCACCGGTGAGAACAATATATGCGTACAGGTATTCCGTTGGAGCGATGCTTCATATCTCGAAGGTCAGGATATGTTCCACATGAGCGGCTTGCATCGCGATGTATATCTCTATGCCACACCTAAGACATTCGTTCGTGACCATTACATTACAAGCACCCTCAACAGCGCATACAATGGCGGCAGCATGAATGTTGCCCTTGAGGTTGACAACCGTACGGGTGTTGCTGCAAGCAAGTCTATTGAGACCGAGCTTATAGCACCCGACGGAAGTGTTGTTGCGGCAAAGAGTGTAAGCGTGGAGTTTGCCGAAGGCGTGACAGTCGCAAACAGCAATATCCAGTTCGAAGGTCTCAGCGATTTGCAGCCCTGGACAGCCGAGACCCCGAATCTTTATACTGTACTCGTGCGCCAGAAAGATGCTGCCGGCAATGAGGAGATGGTGTTCTCAACAAAGTTCGGTTTCCGTCACATTGAAATCAAGAACGGTGTCGTGCTCATCAACGGCCAGCGCGTATATTTCAAAGGTGTCAACAACCAGGATACCCATCCTCTCTATGGCCGTTCAATCGATGTGCCTACAATGCTCAAGGATGTAGAGTTAATGAAACAGGCCAATATAAACACTGTACGTACAAGCCATTATCCGCGTCAAGCCAAGATGTATGCGATGTTCGATTACTATGGCCTTTATGTTATGGACGAGGCTGATGTGGAGTGTCACAAGAGCTGGACCGACAAGAAGAGCAACAGTATATCTAACGACCCTACATGGATGGCTCAGTATGTTGACCGTACAGTACGCATGGTATATCGCGACCGTAACCACCCGTCAGTGGTCTTCTGGTCGCTTGGCAACGAGTCGGGTACTGGCGTAAATTTCGATGCGACATATTCGGCTACACGTGCGCTGGATTCGCGTCCAATCCATTATGAGGGCTATTCAAACGAGAATACAGCCAACAATACCGATATGGACTCAAAGATGTACCCGAACCTCTCCTACACCCAGAGCCATTGTGCCAACAGTATCGGCGGCGAGCCTTTCTTCCTTTGCGAGTATGCGCATGCCATGGGTAATGCAGTAGGTAACCTGCAGGATTATTGGGATATAATCGAGGGAAGCAAGTACGGTATAGGCGGATGTATCTGGGACTGGGTCGATCAGTCAATCTACGACCCGCAGGCAATAAAGAGGGGTGAGCTTGAGAAGAACGGCTTCCCGCACTATACCAGTGGCTACGACTATCCTGGTCCTCACCAGGGAAATTTCTGTAACAACGGTATAATTACAGCCGACCGTGCATGGACAGCAAAACTTACAGAGGTAAAAAAGGTTTATCAGAATGTCAAGTTTACCTACAGCAATGGCAACCTTTCAGTGAAGAACAAGTACAACTTCATCGACCTTAATAGATTCACTCTACGTTATACACTCCTTTGCGACGGCAGTGTTGTAGAGGAGAATACTGCTGAAATGCCATCTGTAGCTCCAGGTGCTACATCATCGGTTCCGTTGAATTTTGAAACAGAACAAGAAAACGGCAAGGAATATGCAATTAATGTGGAGCTTCTCAAGAACGATGCCGAAATATGGTGCGAGGCCGGTTATCCTATGGCAACAGAGCAGTTTGTCATTCAGGAGCGTACATCTTTGGCCGCTGCTCCGCAAGGCAGTGAGACACTCACGGTCAACAAGAGCAACGGAGTTTCTGTAACCAACGGCAACATCAGCTTCAAACTCAATGCACAGGGCTTTGTTACAGAGTGGATTGCCAATGGCGTTCAGGTGGTTGAACCGGGTAACTTCCCAATATACAGCAACATCCGCTGGATTGAGAACGAGAGCCCTTATGGCGAGCATGTCTTCGGTGACAATAGCGCATCGATAAATTCTGCAACCGTAAGCAGCGCACTGTCAGGTGACGGAAAAACCTGTAGCGTTACGGTGAATGCCCAGCATAGCAAGTGCCCGTATGTCATTACATATACAGTATATGCAAGCGGTGTCGTAGATATGAAGGTCGATTACAGCCCCAAGACAAATGCTTTGCGCCGTGTAGGTCTTGATATGATCTTCCCTGCAGGTTATGAGAATGTCGAGTATTATGCAAAGGGCCCATGGGAGAACTATATCGACCGTCAGACCGGTTCGTTCTTCGGCCGTTATACAACGACTGTCGATGATATGTTCGAGATGTATGCACACCCGCAGTCACACGGAAACCGTATGTCTATGCGAGACCTTTCAATATGGAATCCGGAGAACGGCAATACAATAAAGATTGAGACAGAGGGCGAGGTATCATTCTCTTTGTCACATTATGACCAGACACAGTATCTAGTACCGGAACTTCACCCATGGGATCTGAAGAAGGATGATGTAGTGTATGCGACATTCGACTACATGCAGCGCGGTATCGGTAACGGAAGTTGTGGACCGGGCACAGAGTCTAAGTACTACTGTCCTTATTCTCCTGTATCTCATAAATTGCGCATAAGCACTATAAACGGTCTGGAAACCAGCATTGGTAAAGTCGGTGCTGATGCTTGCAAGGTAGAGTATAACGTGGAGACCAAGGCTGTTGTGTGCTCAGGTGCGGCTGAGGGTGCCGATGTATCTGTATTCAACCTCGGCGGTGTTGCTGTCGGCAAGGCTGTCGCATCGGACGGCTCGGCGTCGGTGTCACTTGCAGGGCAGCCTAAGGGCTCATATCTGCTCGTGATAAAGAGCAACAGCGGTGTACGTACACACAAGTTCATCAAGTGGTAATATATCAATGATATTATGTAATGAGGGCTCGGCGATTGCCGAGCCCTCATTGCTATGAATATAGTATATTGTTATTCTATGACAGCGGTCGTCTCTATTTCGTTTACGGCTTCATTGTTTGCATTAGCCATAGGAATTGCAGTCAATCTCGTTACTAAAGAGTCACAGACAATAGAGAATGCCGCCTTGTTTTCTTGGCTTATAGGCTTCTTAGGCTGAGACTTTATTGTCAGCGGATTTATTGGCTTGCCATTCTCATGTACGCGGAAATCGAGGTGAGGGCCTGTAGAAACACCTGTAGAACCTACATATCCAATAACCTGCTTCTGTTTTACGAAGTCACCTTCCTTCAGTCCCTTCGCAAAGCGTGAGAGGTGCATGTACGTAGTTACGTATGTGCTGTTGTGGCGTATCTTTACATAATAGCCGGCACCATTGCCCTGGTATGCTTTCTTTATCACCTTTCCGCTTCCTATGGCATAAACCGGTGTACCTACAGGGGCTGCATAGTCAACTCCATGGTGCGGGCGATAGCGTTTGAGAACCGGGTGAAATCTGCTGTTCGAGAATTTTGAGGATATGCGGTAGTAGTCGAGCGGAGCCTTCAGGAAAGCTCCTTCGAGGCTATTTCCATTGGAGTTGTAGAACAACTCTTCATTGTCCTGAGTGAACGGTATCGCATATATCGTCGTGTCATTTGTCGTAAACGAAGCTGCTAGAATCCGGTAGTTGTTAAGAGGCGTCTCTTCCACGTACTCGCGGCTGTATATAAGGCGGAACTCGTCTCCTTTCTGAATGCCGAAAAAGTCAACCGACCAGCCGAAAATATGTGACATTATTACTGCAAGTTGCGGTGAGACATTGCTCTCTTCCATGGCCACCCATAGTGAATTGTTCACTCGGCCGGCCACCTCCCCCTCGCGCCATTCGACAGGCTTCAATTCTTTTGCAGCGCGATAGCTCTCTTTCAAGTCAAAGGTGATGTATGCCTTAGGGCTTTCCTCGTATATAAAGTAATGCGCACTGCTGTCCTTGTCGCTAAGCAGAATGCATGCCTGTCCGGGGCGCAATCGTCGGGCATCGAAAATGGAATCGGGGCACTGCGTGAGCTCAAAGACCTGCTTTGCCGTAAAACCGAATCCGTAAAGGACCTCAGCGAGTGTCTCTCCTCTTTGCAATGTGTCGTATGTAACTATGAAATCCTCTATTGGCAGGCCATATTTCATTATCGGCTCTGTCGGCAATATGCTGTCGGTCTCTGCAACTTCGTTGCCGGTGTTTTCATTGTCGTTGGCTGTTACGAAAAAGAATGATATGCCTAATACCGCAATTACTGCAACAGCTATAATTGCAATTCTTGTTATTTTACTGTTTTTCATCTCTGTATGTGAATTCTGCAATTTGTGTCTTGTGGGATACCGGAATGTTGCTTACATTCCCGAAGCGAATTGCAAAGATAAACATAAAATCAAAGTTTGCAGAGCCATTGTTCTTTTTTAGTATTTTTTGTCATTTGATGCAGGGGGGAATCCTGGAAGTCGCATCAACATACCGAACTCCAGTTCAAAGTTTGGTGTAAGCACCTCTTCTCCTTTGGCATCCTCAATCTCTCTGATGCTCCAGAACCTTCCGCCGTCAAGCTCGTCGCTTGGCTTTATCTCTCCGTCGTGAACGGTGGAATATACATATACAAGTTCCTTTTCGCGTTCGCTCTCAAAGAGGTATCTCATCAGGAACTGCGGCTCGAAATCCTTTATACCAATCTCTTCGCGTGCCTCGCGCATCAAGGCAGTCTCAATATCCTCTCCATAATCGACATGTCCGCCTACGGCAGTGTCCCACTTGCCGGGCTGAATCTCTTTCCAAAGCGGCCTCCGCTGCAGATATAGCCTTCCCATTTTGTCGAACAGATGAAGATGCACTACAGGATGCAGCAGCTTGCTGCCGTTGTGGCATTCACCGCGTGTAGCGGAGCCGATGGTGTTGCCCTCCTTATCCACAATAGGGAAAATCTCAGTGCTGTTATCCTTTTTCATTGTTATATGGCTGTTTTGCTACTGCAAAGATAGCGACAAACGAGCGAGATTAGCAAAGCTTGCTTTGATATTTCACAGCGAGTGCAGTCTATATTCGAGGTTTACCTCAAAGTAGCGACAAACGAGCGAGATTAGCAAAGCTTGCTTTGATATTTCACAGCGAGTGCAGTCTATATTCGAGGTTTACCTCAAAGATAAAGACAAAAAAGGAAGAACGGCAAGGCCAATGGTGATAATCTGTCGGCACAGCCAACTTTAAACGAGACTTTCTAAAGGTGGTAGATTTCGTTCATTATTTGAGAGCAGAGGGATATGGTATGGTGACTTTCGACAAGGTTGGTAATGGTATCAAATAGCAAATTGCACTTACACCCCCTCGTGGGGTGTTGTGCAAAGAGTTATTCTATAAGACCGAATTTTTTTAGGTGCTTTGGCGTTTCAATTGGTGATGAAATTACAGCTTGTGTTATATGTTGAAGGTCTTCCTCGTCAATCTTGCCAAATGATTGGCATTTATATCTGTCAGAGAAGTTTTCTAATGTGATTTCTTTGAGTTGACCACAATCGACAAATCTATTTTTTTCTAGGAATGAGTATTTTGAGAAATGCAATGGGTAATGTAAGTCTTTTAATTCACTTGATAGGTGTGGATTAATATTAGAGTTTATTAAAACAAAGCCAATAAATTTCCCGTCTTCGGTTTTGCCAAGAACTATAAAATATTTATTACGACTTTCTTCGCCATTATTTTTGGGTTTAACACCTTCTTCAAGTGTCATGTTTATTCTTATAACATCCCCTCTTTGAATATTGGAAAGAAGATTTTGCTTTGAATTATTGGATATAATATCCCCTAGTATCGCCATACTTTACGCCTCTACAATTTTATCAAAAAGCTCGTTCTCCAAAATGTACTCAAGGGTAGCATCTGATGCGCCACCAGCTTGTGCCATTAAAATAGGTTTCATTGGAGAATTTTGGGATTTATTCCAAGCTTCTCTCCATGCTAAATCATGTGACTTTTCTGATAAAACATCTATTGAGAGTTGTAAATTTTCCTCAATGGACTTGTCGAGTACTTTTATATCTGACAATGAAAGTTCATCCATATCAGGGTCTTCTTTTGCGCTTAAAATAAATTTATAAACGCTGTCGTTTGCAGAAAGCGCATTTGATATGATATTGAGGTCTTTGCTTGTTTTATCTTCGTTTAATAAAACCTTGATGGCATCATATAAAAAAGACGGAACAGGTCCCTTGGGTAGAGCACAAAAAGTGTCGCAGATGATTCGTCTGCCATAAGTGGCATAATGTTCTCTATCTGCAAAATAAATAATCTTGAAAAGATGGAAATAATCTATAGACTGGCATTTCTTGATTACATATAAAACAACTGCTTTAAGTTTCAAGATTTCATCTGTAGTTAATTTAATGCGTGCCATAGTGAATGGAATTTATTTGCAAATATATGAACTTTACCAATATTATCAACAAAAATAGGGTTAAAAAGATGGATTTAGGTTGCTAAATATCTATAAGTTATGATGTTGTTCTATTGTTTGGCGATTTTATTAAACATTTGTTCTGGATGCCTTAAATTCTAAAATAGCTACCTTTTGTGCTAGATTAGCATTTATATTTGCAGAAATTATTCTAATCTCAATAATAAAATTGAGATGCAGTCGTTATAATAAAGTCACCGTAGCAGTGCCAAACTAGCGGTGACATTTAAAAGACTTATAACCTTGTTACAGCAAGGTTGAAGTAAGAATATTTAACTTAACTCCACGGATGTCTGATATGTGCATCCGTTTTTTTATGTAGTCAATCCCCTTTCTTATGTATATGAGGTTTCAAAGAAGGGGTATTTCCTGGAGTTTGCTTGTTGTCTCTTTGACGACGGTCAGGTTTTCCTGTAGAAACAGCTATTCTTTTTGGACCTGGTTTGATTCCCATATCAACAATATTAGAGTTAAACATGTTTACTTCCTTTTATACGGAATGAACTCCGCCATCTTGTTTGTCAGAAAGATAAGTTGAAAACTGCCGTTGTATCCATGAATTGGATTTTGAGCAAAACGGATGCCGAGGCACTATTGCTTTAAGAGCAAAAAGTGTACCGTAATTTATAGTATGCCCAAAAGAATGTCGTAGGTTTATAATGTCTGCCAATTTGTCTTGTGTTAAGCCTTGGAGTCCCCTCGTGGGGCGTTTTTATGTATGTAACCCCTATCCTTATATTCGTTGACTACAAAATTGATTATCCCTTATTCTTAATTTGATAATGAAATAAAATAGATATTTAACATAAATGCTTGCCACAGGCGGAGTTGGTGCAATCGTGTGTTAAAACAAAATTATTTATCAATTTAACTATTATAACTGATTTATTGATATATTTGCAATACACTGTATTAACAGATTTAATAAATATCTATGAGAACACCTTATAACACATGGAATGATGCCATTATACGAGTATTAGGAGATTCTGAAATTCCATTAAAAGCAACAGATATTGCCAGAATTATATTGGATAAAAGGTTTTATAATACTAGTGGATTAACACCAGATAGGACTATATCAAGTTATTTAACCCAAAATATAAATAACTATTATACAAAATCTTCTGACATCAAAGGAGCATATAAATTAAGCGACATTGGTAAGGTTTTATATAATAAGTTATTAAGAGAATATTCAGAAATAAATATATCAAAATATAGAAATGAAGAATATTCTAATCTTGATGAAAATAAAAAACTAGTAAAAGAATCAATTTTTATAAATTATAGAAAAGAAGATTTTCTCAAAGAAGTTTTCATGACAGAAAAAGATTATGATTTTTTGTGTGCAAAACTTGAAAACAAAAAGAATATTATTCTGCAAGGTGCTCCAGGTGTAGGCAAAACTTTTAGTGCAAAAAGACTTGCATATTCTATTATAGGAGAAAAGGATGATAGTAGAATCTGTTTTGTTCAATTTCACCAAAGTTACTCATATGAAGATTTTATAGAGGGGTACAAACCCAATCAGGATGGATTTGAATTAAAAAGAGGGGTGTTCTTTAATTTCTGTGAGCAAGCAAGGAATAATTCAAACAAACCATATTTCTTTATTATAGACGAAATTAATAGAGGTAATCTTTCAAAGATATTTGGCGAACTACTAATGTTGATTGAAAAAGATTATAGAGGAGAAAAGATGACATTAGCATATAGTGGTGAAGAATTTTATGTTCCCGATAATTTATATATTATTGGAATGATGAATACTGCTGATCGTAGTCTTGCTATGATTGATTATGCATTACGTCGTCGTTTCAGTTTCTTTGATATAAAACCAGGATTCAATACTGATGGATTCAAAAGTAAACAAAGGGTTTTAAATAATAGCAAATATGACAATCTTGTATCTCGAATAGTTGAACTTAACAATGATATTAGCAACGATGATTCATTAGGTATTGGTTTCGAGATAGGACATAGTTATCTCTGTTATAAACAGATTCAAGATGTAACTGATAAATGGTTATATGCTGTCGTAAACTTTGATATAATTCCTTTACTTGATGAATATTGGTTTGATAATAGAACTCTTGTAAGGAATTGGAGTGAGAAACTGAATCAAGCAATAAATGGCGAATAAGAATACCATACTAATACATAATATTTATTATATGTTGTCCTATGCATTTCAAGAGCTTAGGAAGAATAATTATAATGATATTGTTAACAAAGAGGATTTTGAAAACATAATGGACTTGTTTGCAGAAATCCTCTATCGTGCTATTTCAGAACAATTAAAACAAGGTTTGTATAAAGAGTATGTAGAAAAGCAAGAAGCGTTATCTGTATTAAGAGGACATCTTGATATTAGTGGTACTATTAATAACATTATACAATGCAAAAAGAATCTCAATTGTAAGTATGATGAATTATCTGTAAATAATTTATATAATAGTATTCTTAAAAGTACAATGCAACTATTGATTTTCTGTTTTGATGTAAACAATAAACGCAGAAAACAATTACGTTCACTTTTACCATATTTCGTAGATATAGATGAGGTCGATTTAAGATGTATAAAATGGAATGCATTTCGATTCCAACGCAATAATCGCAGTTATCGTGTACTAATGAATATCTGTTATTTTATTGTAGATGGTATGCTTATGACAACTGAAACAGGTGATTTACATATGCCAACATTTTCAGAAGAGCATCTAAATAAATTATTCGAAAAATTTGTATTAAACTATTACAGACGAAATTATCCCAATTTAAAAGCTAATGCGGATTATATAAAGTGGAATATATCAAATAGCGAAGATTCCATTGGTTTAGAACTGCTACCATCAATGAAAAGTGATATAACATTACACGCAGAAAATCATACACTTGTCATTGATACGAAATATTATAGCAAGATGACACAAGTACAATATGGCCAGAGTAGGTTGCACTCAAATAATCTGTATCAGATCTTTGCATATGTAAACAATGTTGACAAAGAACATCGTGGAAATGTATCAGGTATGTTGCTATATGCTCAAACGACAGAAGATGTAATCCCAAAATTTGATGCCATAATTAATGGTAATCGTATTATGGTGCGGACTCTTGACCTTAACCAAAAATTTGATTCTATAAAATTTCAGTTAAACGATATTATTAAAGATGTTTTAGGTTGTTAGTGTAAATATTAATTTCTTCTTATATTTTAGTAATTTAATTTATATATTTTATCCCCCATGTTTCTTGTGCCCATCTTTTCTGGAAGATTTAAGAAATGACAAACAAGGATTTGCAAGAAAAACTTGATAACATAGAGCGAGGTTTGGCAGAGTGCAGAAAAAATTTATCGAACCTTGATGGCGAGGTAGATGACATACTTGCAATGTGTTGTAAATTAGATAGTTTGTGGCGTGATGGTTCGCTTGAAACTTGCCAAAAACTGCAAAATCTGCTCTTTCCCAATGGAATTTTGTGGGATAAGGAAAAAGACAATTATCGAACCTTTGATGAGAATGAAGCCCTCTCTATAATTGCTCGATTATCAGTGAATTACAAAAATAAAAAAGAGGAAAATTCTCTCGAATTATCCTCTTTTGTCTCATCGTGCGCGTGATAGGACTCGAACCTACACGTCGCAAAACACCAGATCCTAAGTCTGGCGCGTCTACCAATTTCGCCACACGCGCGATAAAACTTAGTTTTGTCTTCCTTTGAAGACTTTGCAAAGGTAGTGCTTTTTTTTTGAATTTCGGCTACTCTTGTTCCGATATTTTGTCGTAATAGGCAAAAATAAGCTCTTTGGCCTTCTCTATCATTGTGTCACGGCCATTGTTCCAATCCTCGCTGGTTATGTCAATGCGGTAGTCGGGTTCAATGCCGAACTCTGTATGGTTGCCATTTGCGTCGAGAATTGGGCATGCCGAGAATCGTACGTTCCAGCCGTTGGGCAGTGTGCTGTTGAAGGGCAGGCCGCTGCCGCCGCCGGTCTTGTCTCCTACTGTAATTACATGCGGCAGCTCCTGCATGAGCATTACAAAGTGGTTTGCCGAGCTATATACTCCTCTGTTTGTGAGAATGACTACCGGACGTAGCCAAACGACTCCTTTGTTCGGCTCAAGGTAAATCTTTTCGGGTGAAGAGAAGTCGTTGTGTCCTTTGCCTGTCTTGTGCTGCATATATCCGCAGTGGACTTTCTTGTTTGTGAATGAGCCGGCAAGTTTTTCGGCGCTTGTGAGCATCCCTCCACCGTTGCCTCTGATATCCAGTATAAGGGCTTTCGTATCCTTGAGGTTCAGCAGCATCATGGTGAGGTTGTCACTGTTGAATCCGCCTTCGAAACTTTCGATGTAGGCATAGCCGATACTGTCGGGTAATGCCGTGTATTTTATTCCGTTTGTGATTCTGTAGTTGTTGCCTAAGTAGTTCCGCTGTATTGAATCGCTGAAGTTCATAGGGTAGTTCTGATGCCAGTCGCGGTATTGGGTCGTGCCGTATATCGACGAGAGGTTTACATGGCCGTCGCGCAACTCGTTCAGCATTTCGCCAAGCACATCGAACAGCTGTGCGTCGTTCTCGCATGCTTCGGCCTTTGGCTTGTATTTGTCGTGGACAGCGTTCCAGTTGAGCCCGAACTCCTCTTCGGCCTGCGGAAAGAAGCAGTATCTCTCATCGATAATGCTCCATAGAGCCTCGAAGTTGCCTTCGGGCGAGTTGCTGAAACTGTCCTCTTTTATGCATCCGGTCAAAAGCAGTGCAGAAGCAAAAAATATGATAGCCTTTTTCATTGCCTGGAATCGTTAGTAAGGTGAATATGCCTTTATCTTGTTCTCCTCCTTTACCTTAAGAATGGTCTTCACGAAACCGAATGTAAAGGCATGGCGGTAGATATGGCATCGTATGTCGTTGATTTCGCTCTGGTAGAAGTCGGCTACGTACGAGATGCGCAGGGTAGTGCTGTGTCTCTTGTAGCGTATGGGAATGTCGAGCGACAGGGTGTGTTTCCATGATGGGCAGTTGAACGGGTTGGAGAATGCAACCGTGCCGTCGCTCTTCTTCTCGTTGAATATCTCATAGTAGCTCTGCCCGAACTCCGGCGCGAACATCACTCCGGCCAGCGGAATGTCTATCTGGTAGCGTGCTACCCAATCCTTGCCCTTTACAGGAAAATGGTATATGGCCATTCCTGTTGCGGCAAGTGCTGTACGCAACTTTATTGAAACCGGATTATTGCCGTTGTTGGGAATGTAGAGTGCACCTCCTTCAAGCTGAATCTGCATGCCGGCTAGCAGTTTGAGCCTGCTGTTTACGGTGAACGGGTGATAGCCGCTCCATTGGTATGTCGCAAGGCCCGCTATCTGCGTGTTGTTGCCAAGCTCGGCATATCCGAGAGAACCGCTGAAAACAGTCTGGTACTTCCAGCGGTAGCTGCCGGTTCTTGCATCGCGGAAGTTCTCATGGCTGTAGTAGAGTCCCATGCCCTTGAAATCATATCCCGAAAGGTATGTGTCGAGGTTGTTCAGAGATGTTATACCGTACTGCGAGCTCTTCACTACGATTCTTTCGGGTATGATGCTGTCGGTGACAGCAATCTGTGCATCTGCTGTCAGGGGCATTGCAATCATTGCAATAACCGCCATTATCTTGCCTGTCAGTCTCATTCTTCGTTAAATAGTGTAAGCTGTTCGGGCTCGTCGTTTTCTGTCTCGTCAATGTCGCCTTCGGGCACTTCCGTAATTTCGGGAGGAGGCGGGAATTTTGTCGGTTCAAGCTCGATAATTTCATCAATCTCAAATGTGGTAAGTCGTTTGCCTCGTGCCTTGAAGCTCTTTACGCCGATGAACTCGTCAACCTCAATCACCAGCGGCTCGCGGAAGTTGTCGTTCCCGCCGAACATCACCTGTATGCGCGGGAACGGTGTCTCGGAGAACCATATCAGCTCGTTGCCTTTGGTCTCGCCAAGGCAATTCTGCCTGCGTGCATTGGCTTCGAGCGTGAATCTCTTTATATACGGGAATCCCTGCTGCGAAGCATCGTAGAGTGCTGCCGACCACACCTTTGAAGGGTCGAACTTCTCTATTATCATCAGGTCGTCCTCGTAGTGGTTGTTGAGGTCAACGGGGCTCAGATAAAACTCTCCGTTGCTCCTTATAGCCAGAATCTTGTCGTCGTTGTGGAACTCGCCGAGGTACTCTCCGTGGTTGTCGAAGTTTATGCGCAGTATGTCGCGGTCGAACCACACCTGTCTTCCGCCCAGTGTAGAACTGCCGTGCTTCTTGAGCGTTATCCTCATCACCTCGTTCTTGGTGAGTATGTTGCCCATCGACTGGCGTCCCTTAATGGCAATGGTGCTGAAGTCCTTCTCTATTATTGCGTTGCGCAAGCGCGGGTTGGGCTTCAGGAGAACCTTTATAACCTCGGCCTCGCCGTTGGGGTTGGCGGTGAAGTATGCCACTTTGGAGCCCGGTGTACCCTGGGTAAGGTCGTATTCGCGGTCGCGTGTCATGCCGGTTGCGGCAAAACGCTTGATATAGTGTATTCCGTTCTTGCCGTCACGATATACAGCATTGTATATTGTACGCTTGTCGTTCTTCTTGAACACATCGACATGTATCACGTTCTTGCCCACGAAAAGCTTCTCGCTCACCTTGACAATCTTGTACTTTCCGTCCTTGTAGAAGAGTATGATATCGTCCATATCGGAGCAGTTCGTCACGAACTCGTCCTTCTTCAGCGATGTTCCGATAAAGCCCTCTGCACGGTTTATGTACAGTTTCTGGTTTGCCTCCACGACCTTAGCTGCAACGATGGTGTCGAAGTTGCGTATCTCTGTCTGTCGCGGATAGCGTGCACCGTACTTCTCCTTTAGCATCGTGAACCATTTTATTGTAACGGCAGTCATCTGCGCGAGCTGCTTGTCGATGTCGGCAATATCCCTCTTCAGGCGTGCGATAAGCTCCTCGGCCTTCTCCTTGTTGAAGCGCAGTATGCGTGCCATCTTTATCTCCATGAGGCGCAGCAGGTCGTCGCGTGTTATCTCACGTATGAAATCCTTCTTGTAAGGTTCAAGGCGACTGTCGATGTGTGCCAATGCGCTGTCCATGTCGGGTGCCTGCTCGAACTCCTTGTCCTTGTATATGCGCTCCTCGATGAAGATGCTCTCCAGCGATGCGAAGTGTAGCTGTTCAAGCAGTTCACCCTTGCGTATCTGCAGTTCAAGGCGCAGCAGCTCCTTTGTGCTGTCAACCGAGCGTCGCAACAGTTCGCTCACGGTGAGGAACACCGGAGTGTGGTTGTCGATTACGCAGCAGCACGGAGTGATGCTTATCTCGCAGTCGGTGAATGCGTATAGCGCGTCTATTGTCTTGTCGCTCGACACGCCCGGCGCAAGATGCACGAGAATCTCCACCTTGTCCGATGTGTTGTCATCGACCTTGCGTATCTTTATCTTGCCGTTGTCAACAGCCTTGAGTATCGATTCTATTACAAGCGGTGTTGTCTTTCCGAACGGTATTTCGGTAATGGTAAGAGTCTTGTTGTCGTCCGATTTCGAAATCTTTGCACGTATGCGTACACGGCCGGTGCGGTCGCCGTCGTGATAGCGCGACACGTCTATGCTGCCGCCGGTCTGGAAGTCGGGCAACAGCTGGAACGGCTCTTTTCTCAGATAGGCTACAGCGGCATCGCACACCTCGTTGAAGTTGTGTGGCAGAATCTTTGACGAAAGGCCCACCGCAATGCCCTCAACGCCATGGACAAGCAGCAGAGGGAACTTTACCGGCAAGGTTATAGGCTCCTTGTTCCGGCCGTCGTACGATAGCTTCCACTCGGTTGTCTTTGGGTTGAACACCACGTCGTGTGCAAAGTGCGACAGGCGCGCCTCGATGTATCGCGGTGCGGCAGCCGAGTCACCGGTGAGTATGTTGCCCCAGTTGCCCTGGCAGTCGATGAGGAAATCCTTCTGTCCCATCTGTACCAATGCACCGGCAATCGACGCATCACCGTGAGGGTGATACTGCATGGTGTGTCCCACTACGTTCGCAACCTTGTTGTAGCGTCCGTCGTCAAGCTCGCGCATCGCGTGAAGTATGCGGCGTTGCACGGGTTTCAATCCGTCGTAAAGGTGAGGCACGGCACGCTCCAGAATAACATACGAAGCATAGTCCAGGAACCAGTTCTGGTACATTCCTGTAAGCTTGTGCGTTATCGGGTCGTTGCTGTCGTGGCGGTACTCGCTATGTTCTGCGGCTACGGCCTCGCCCTCCTGCAAGGTATTCTCGCCGGCAGCATTCATCTCTTCGATGTTCTCGTCAAATTCGTTCTTGTCCATGAGTGAATGGTTTGTCTTGTATGTAGTGCGCTGGCACTATCCCATTAAAACGCAAAAATAGGCAAAAACGGTGAAAAATAAGCCTTTTTTAAATAAAGAATGATTTGTTTGCTCTTTTTGTAGCCCAAAAACGCTATATTTGCGATGTAATGAAGAATTATGCATCATGGCTTTTTGCAGTGATGCTGTTTTATTGTCAAATCTATGGTTTTCAAGTGTATTCTAATTTCATTGACTTTCCTCTTGTCATCGTTGCAAGCCTCGGCGCATTGTCTGGAACCCGACACGCTTGCAGGCAGCAAGGCAGCAGGGAGTCCGATTATATGCGAAAAGGTCAATCTTATACCATCGGTTGAAATTACTTCTACTCCCGAAGGTGCAGAAATATCTTTAGACGGCAAAAACTACGGTGTAACCCCTTTTTTAGTCGATTCTGTTTCCATCGGCCGTCATCAGCTCCGTCTTTTTAAGGAGGGTTACGATGCGGTGAGAATGGAACTAGACATCCGTGACAGTGTGGCATACAAGTTTCATGCTTATCTGCCTGTAAGGGAAGATACTTATGAAGATGCCTATAAAGCATACAGGGAACAGGATTTTGCCAAGGCCATAAAGATAGCCAGGGAGCTTGACGAGAAGAAGAATGATATGGAGGCGCAGAATATGTTGGGTGCATGTTATGAATATGGCAATGGAGTCGAGCAGTCTGACGAGGAGGCTTTCAGATGGTACAGCAAGGCAGCTGTTCAAGGGCATCCGGCAGCGCAGTGCACTATCGGCTTTTTCTACGATGAGGGCATTGGAGTAACCCGTTCGCCCAAAGATGCCGCATCATGGTTCACCAAAGCCGCAGAACAAGGTTATGTAGTTGCGGTATATAATCTCGGATGCTGCTATTACATAGGCAAAGGCGTGTCATGTTCCTATGAAAAAGCCGTTGAACTGTTCCGCGAGGCAGCCGAAGCCGGCTATGCGGCAAGCGAGAATGACCTGGGCAACTGCTATAGACTAGGCAACGGAATAGAACAATCCTATGACGATGCTTTCCATTGGTATGCCAAGGCCGCCGAGCAAGGCTACTGCCCTGCGCTTCATAATATGGGACTGTGCTACGAAAACGGCTATGGCGTTGAGCAGTCGAAAGAAGAGGCTGTCAAGTGGTACAAGCTTGCAGCCGAACAGGGCGATGACTATGCACGTGAGGCTCTTGAGCGCATTGCTTCGGCCGAAGAATAAAAGTTTTTTTCTTCAAAATGAATATTTGGACTACCTGGAAAACTTTTATATATTAATTGTTTTCCCTTTTTATGCAGGCCTATAGCAAGCAGTGCGGCTGCGAACGTAACCGATATTAGCAACGCAAGTATATAAAATTAAGCAACTCCTAAGGTTTTTAGGCAAAAAATGCTTTACTTTGCAGAATATTTGCATATAAATTGAAATATAAACAATAAAGATATATTATGGCTCAGGAAGATGTTTTCAAGAAAGTAGTTGCACATTGCAAGGAGTATGGTTTTGTATTCCCCTCAAGCGATATATACGATGGCTTGGGTGCTGTATATGACTACGGTCAGATGGGTGTTGAACTCAAGAACAATATAAAGACTTACTGGTGGCAGAGCATGGTTCTGCTCAATGACAATATCGTGGGTATAGACTCTGCGATTTTCATGCACCCTACAATATGGAAGGCTTCGGGTCACGTCGATGCGTTCAATGACCCTCTTATCGATAACCGCGATTCAAAGAAACGTTATCGTGCCGACGTGCTCATCGAGGAGCAGATTGCCAAGTACGAGGAGAAGATGGAGAAGGAGGCTGCAAAGGCTGCAAAGCGTTTCGGCGACTCTTTCAACCGTGAGCTCTTCATGGAGACCAACCCTAAGGTGCTTGCCGAGAAGGCTAAGCGCGATGCTCTGCAGGAGCGTTTCGCAAAGGCTCTCAATGCAATGGACCTTGAGGAACTCCGCCAGATAATCATCGACGAGGAGATTGTCTGCCCTATTTCCGGCACACGCAACTGGACCGAGGTGCGCCAGTTCAACCTTATGTTCTCTACCGAGATGGGTTCTACCGCCGACGGTGCAATGAAGGTATATCTCCGTCCGGAGACTGCGCAGGGTATCTTCGTGAACTACCTTAACGTGCAGAAGACCGGCCGTATGCGTGTTCCTTTCGGTATCGCGCAGATTGGCAAGGCTTTCCGTAACGAGATTGTTGCGCGTCAGTTCATCTTCCGCATGCGCGAGTTCGAGCAGATGGAGATGCAGTTCTTCGTACGCCCCGGCAGCGAGCTTGAGTGGTTCAACAAGTGGAAGGAGACCCGCTTGGCTTGGCACAAGGCTCTTGGCTTCGGTGATGAGGCTTACCGTTTCCACGACCATGAGAAACTGGCTCACTATGCCAATGCTGCTACCGATATCGAGTTCCGCATGCCGTTCGGCTTCAAGGAGGTCGAGGGTATCCACTCACGTACAAACTTCGACCTCGGCCAGCATGAGAAGTTCTCAGGCAAGAACATCAAGTACTTCGACCCCGAAACAAACGAGAGCTACACTCCGTTCGTTATCGAGACTTCTATCGGTGTTGACCGTATGTTCCTGAGCATCATGTGCGCCTCTTATTGCGAGGAGAAACTTGAGAACGGCGAGACACGTGTCGTTCTCCGCTTGCCGGCAGCCCTTGCTCCGGTGAAGCTCGCGGTGCTTCCTCTGGTGAAGAAAGACGGCCTGCCCGAAAAGGCTCGCGAAATAATGAATGAACTGAAGTTCAACTTCAATTGTTATTACGAAGAGAAGGACTCTATCGGCAAGCGTTACCGCCGTATGGATGCTATAGGTACTCCGTATTGTGTTACTGTTGACCACCAGACTCTTGAGGACGGCATGGTTACTCTGCGTGAGCGTGATACTATGGAACAGCGCCGTGTTGCTATAAGCGACCTCCGCAATATAATCCAGGATAATGTAAGCATTACATCACTTTTGAAGAAATTGTCTTAATAAGTAATTATGAAGGATTTTAGAATATTTATTCTTCTTGCCTGCTCCTTGCTTTGGCTTGCCTCATGCAGCGAGAGCGATTCGGAGGCCGGTGAATACAGCAATTGGAAAGAGCGCAATACCCAGTACATCGACTCTATTGCCAAGGTTGCGCATGCAAATGCCGACGGCAAATGGAAGGTGATTCTGCGCTATGACCTTGATTCCGGCAAGAAGTGGAGCAACGACAATTATGTCTATTGCTATATGTTGAAGGACGGTGACGGAACAGAGTCGCCTGCATTTACCGATTATGTCACTATAAATTATAGCGGTCGTCTCATACCGACTGACAAGCAAAAGAAAGGATATCTGTTTGACAGCAATTATGACGGCGAGCTGGACCCTGAAACTGATGTTCCGGTAGAGCTGTTGGTTAAGGAAACAGTAGTGGGCTTCTCTACTGCATTGCAACACATGGTGGCCGGTGATATGTGGAAAGTCTATATTCCGGCTAAGATAGGATACGGAAACGAGGATATAACAAATATCCCTGCGTATTCGACATTGATATTCGATATTAACCTTGTTTCATTCAGTCAGGAACAAACAAATAAATAAAGTATTATGAGTAAAGAAGCACAATTGCAAATCGAGTTGAATGAGGATGTTGCAGAAGGTACATACGCAAACCTTGCTGTCATAGCTCATTCTACATCGGAGTTTGTATTTGATTTTGTACGCATGATGCCCGGTGTGGCTAAGGCAAAGGTCAAATCACGTATAGTTATGACTCCGGAGCATGCGAAACGCCTTCTTGTAGCATTGCAGGACAATGTAATGAAGTATGAGGACCAGTTTGGTGAAATACGTGTTCCTGAACTTGGGGGCCGCATGCCTGTACCGATGTTCAAGGGTGAGGCTTGATTCTCTTATTGCATAAAAATAATGCCGTCTAACCAATAGACGGCATTATTTTTATGCGGTTTCTTAATCAACCATTACTCCGTTGGCCCGGAACTCCGACAGGGAATATCCGGTATGGCGCTTGAAGTATCTGTTCAAGTAACTCTGGTCGGGGAAACTGAAGTCGTTGACAAGCTCCTGGAAACTCTTGTGTGTGTACATCAGTGCCACCTGAAGCTCAATAATCGTGTAGTGGTCGATTATTTCCTTGGCATTCTGACCGCTGGAACGTTGGCAAATTGCGTTGAGATGTCTGGTAGAGACCTTCAGCGTATCGGCGTAGAACTGCACGGAACGCTCCTCGCGGAACTTCTGTGTAAGCAGCACCCTGAACTCATAGAACAGTTTGTCCTTATTGTCGCTTATATACTCCTTGTTCTGTACCGTATTTTTCTTGTTTATCTGCTGTATGTATAACAACAGTGAGTTTACGGCAAGGATGACATTTTGTCTGCAATATTCGGTGTTTTCGACGTTGTTGCCGACCTCAGTGTCCATGATGTCTATCTGGCGGAATATGTTGCCCAGAAACTCTTTTTCCAGTTCACTGTTCTCTCCTTTGAATGTGTTGCGCTCGATACTGTGTATCGCCTCCGGTGTCATAGAACTGCGTGCTGCCAGCCATATATGTTTCGAGAGACCCAGAAGCCTTGCCGAAAAGTCACTGGTTATGTCGAGCAGCAATATGTTAGACCCTTCGGGACAGATGATTATCTCTCCTTGGGTAAAACGGTACTTATGCCCGTCTATGGTGAAGAGCGCTTCTCCGCTGATGCAGTAGAATATTGAAGTATGCTGCATCTGGTAGGCATGCTGTACAAATTGCTGGAGTGATGACTTTGTTGTTGCAAAGCCTTGCAGCGGCAGTTTCTTCAAATAGATATTGTTCATTGTGAATTGCTGTTTAAGTATTTTCCGATACAAAAATAGTCAAAAGAAACAAATGTGCAAACATAAAAGGAACAAAGCCGGTGATTTAGTCCAAAGTGTGGAATATTTTTTTATGCACCGGGGCTCTTTTTTGCTTATTTTAAGGCTATGTAAAATAAAATGCAACCGGCATTGCCGGTTGCATTGTGGAGCTAGAGGGAGTCGAACCCTCGTCCAAACAGGGAAACTATATGCTTTCTACACGCTTAGTCATCGGTGAGATTTTCGAGCGTAGGCAAGACCGCGACCGCCAACCTGCGCCTTATCCTCTAAGATGTCGCCATTGCATCGAGGCCTGCAACGGTTAGTCCCGATTTGCCTGCACCACCATTTCGGATTACTTCGGAACAACAGTGTCCGGGTGATGTCTCGTCCCGGCACCTGGTGCCAGGATAAAGCTAATCTACTGTACTTCGATTAAGCAGCAAGAGCGTAATTGTTATTGCCAGATAATTCTTTGCGGGCTCAGATTATAGTGCGAACCAACGAGGCACTGCGTGCTTACATACCTTTTCTACCCGCTGTCAAATCCAGATAGCCCCAGGTATATGCGGGTGCGAAGATACCGCAAAATTCTTGTATCTGCAACTCTTTACGATTTTTTAGCTTACATGTAGCTGTGGAGCCCGCCGAACAGATAGTTCACCCCGAAGAATGTGAACAGCATGGCTATGAAAGCCACAAGGCAGAATATATGGAAGTTCACGGCCTTGCCCATGAACGGGAGCGAGCGTGTATGGAAGAGAATGGAGCATGTCAGCAACGTAATCAGTGCCCACACCTCTTTAGGGTCCCATCCCCAGTAGCGTCCCCATGATATGTTCGCCCATACGGCTCCTACAAAGATGCCCGTCATTAGCAGCAGCGTAGCAGGGTAGAGCAGAATACGTCCTGTAACAGCCATCTTTTCCATCTTCTCGCTGTTGTGTCTTGCAACTCCCAGGAACAGTGCGACGGATGCATTTATGGCAGTACAGCCAAGCAGAACGTATGCTGTGATTATGGTTGTCACGTGAATGCCCAACAGCGGTGTACGCAGAATGGGCGCAATCTCTCCTCCGTCGCTATTCCACATAGGAAGAATGGCAAAAAGAGCGATTCCGCCAAGTGCGAAGAATGTCGCAGCAATGGGTTTAAGTTCTTTTCTGTAGGTGGCGATTGTTGCCAGAAGTAATGAAATCCAAATAAAGAAGAGCATGCTCTCCTTGCCGTTTGTGACAGGGAACAACCCGGTATCATGCCAGCGGATAATACCAAGGATTGCCAGTGCGAGAACAATGGCAGCACTCCGTCTTATCCTGAATACGGTACAGTTGTTCTTCTTTATCTCTTCTTTCTTCCCAAACCTCTTCAGCAGGCTTCTCCAATGGCTTTTCCTGTCGAAGAACAAGGCAATGAACGATGCTAGGGTCATTGCATATCCCATGTAGCTTACAGGAACTCCCCACGGGTCGTGCGATACGAGCAGAGAGATATGTTCCTTTGAAATGCTCCCTATGCAGAACGAATATCCTTCGGCTCTTATAGGGCTGTTGAGCGCGATTCTAATTGTATCGTTTGTTTCAGCATTCTCAACGGCAATGTCGGCCTGGTATGCTCCGCCATCGCTATGGCAGGTGTCAACATAGGCAAGCGTCATCCTGAACGGCAGTTTCTCGAACCGGTTGTCATCGGTCGTGAACATCGATGCCGGAACAGCTCCTTTAGGCAATAGAATTGTGCCGCGTTCCGATGTAAGGAACGAGACGAATGCCCCAAGCAACACTATGGCAAGCGAAAGGTGCAGCATAATCAGTGCCGCACGTCTCTGTGTGCATGCAATATATGCCATTGCCGATACTGCAAGCAACATCCATAGCGCAACGAAAAGGGGAGAGTGGTATATATGCTCCCTGGTGACATCGGTGCCGTAGTATTTCTCTATGAATGTTGTTGCCACAAGCAGTATGGCAAGCAGTGCGAGCGTAATGAATGATATGTTGCGTAATGTTGTTCTGCCCATGTGTCTTTAAAGATGTTCTATGAGAACCTTTATTCCTATAAGTATAAGTATTATGCCTCCACACATCTCGGCACGCAAGCGTTTTGCAATGCCTTTGCCGAACCTGAGTCCGATGGCCAGCCCGGCTATAGACAAAGCGGACGATACAAATCCGATGACAACGGCCGGGTACATGAGAGGGACGATGCTGTCGTAGCCCATGCATGAGAATGACACACCTACAGCGAGCGCATCGATGCTTGTCGCTATGGCAAGGGTGAATATGACCTTGTAGCTGCGTGGATTGAATCTTCGCTGTTCCTCCTCCTTGAACGATTCGATTACCATGCGTCCGCCCAGGAACGCGAGAATTGCAAATGCCACCCAATGGTCAATCTCTCCTATAAGGCTGCTGAAGTGGTCTGTAGCCCACCAGCCAAGCAGGGGATTCACTCCTTGGAAGAGGCCGAAAAGCAGTGCCATTGCAAGCATAGGCCGCCATACTATTCTCTTGAATAGCATGCCGCTTGCTATAGATACTGCAAAGCAGTCCATGGCAAGTGCCAGTGCAATGAGCCAGACTTCTATATGTGTCATCGGTTATAAAAAGGGCGGCATATTGTGCATATACCGCCCTGGCTGTTATTCTTCTGTTTATCGTGCGTAGTTTACTGCACGTGTCTCGCGTATGACGGTAATCTTTACCTGTCCTGGGTAAGTCATCTCGTCCTGTATCTTCTTTGCAATCTCGCCCGACAGCAGTTCGGTCTGCTTGTCGTCAATCTTGTCAGCACCTACGATTACACGCAGTTCGCGTCCTGCCTGGATTGCATAGGTCTTAGTTACGCCAGGGTACGACATTGCAAGCTGCTCCAAGTCGTGCAAGCGTTTGATATATGCCTCTACAATCTCGCGGCGTGCGCCCGGACGTGCTCCTGATATAGCGTCGCACACCTGTACGATAGGAGCTATAAGGCTTGTCATCTCTACCTCATCGTGGTGAGCGCCGATAGCGTTGCATATATCGGCCTTTTCCTTGTACTTCTCGGCAATCTTCATACCGTACTCTGCGTGTGGCAGTTCGGTCTCCTCATCGGGCACCTTGCCGATATCGTGCAACAGTCCGGCACGTTTTGCCTTCTTCGGGTTCAATCCGAGCTCGGCAGCCATTACCGCACAGAGGTTTGCTGTCTCACGTGCATGCTGCAAGAGGTTCTGTCCGTATGATGAACGGTACTTCATCTTTCCTATGATGCGTATGAGTTCCGGATGCATGCCGTGGATTCCGAGGTCGATAGTAGTGCGCTTTCCGGTCTCGATAATCTCCTCCTCAATCTGCTTCTTGACCTTTGCTACAACCTCCTCGATGCGTGCCGGGTGAATACGTCCGTCGGCAACGAGCTGGTGCAGTGCAAGGCGTGCAATCTCCCTGCGTACTGGGTCGAATGCGCTGAGCACAATGGCTTCGGGTGTGTCATCGACAACAATCTCCACGCCTGTAGCGGCCTCAAGAGCACGTATGTTACGGCCCTCACGTCCGATGATGCGGCCCTTCATCTCGTCATTGTCAATGTGGAATACGGTTACTGAGTTCTCGATAGCCGTTTCAGTGGCGACTCGCTGTATTGTCTGTATCACAATCTTCTTTGCCTCCTTGTTGGCTGTCATCTTGGCATCGTCTATGATGTCGTTGATGTATGATGCAGCCTCGCTCTTGGCCTCCTCCTTGAGCGACTCCACAAGACGCTCCTTTGCCTCCTCGGCCGATAGGCCGCCGATAGCCTCAAGCTTCTCGCGCTCCTGTGCATGTAGCTTGTCGAGCTCTTCCTGCTTGCGTTCCAGCACGCCTTTCTGTGCATCGAGATTCTCCTTGAATGTGTCGAGCTCGTTCTTGCGGCGCTGCAAGTCCTCGTTGCGCTGGTTGAACTGCACCTCACGCTGTTTCAGGTGATGCTCGGCCTGCTGAATCTTGTTGTTGCGCTGCGAAATCTCCTTTTCAAGCTCTGCTTTCTTGTTGAGGAACTTCTCCTTTACTTCAAGCAGCTTGTTCTTCTTTATTACCTCAGCCTCCTTGTGTGCATCGTCTATGATGCGTTGGCGCTTAGCCTTCAGGCCGAACCTGTTTATCAGATACTGTACTGCTGCTCCTATGAGAAGGCCGGCAGCCAATCCGATGATTAATGTTGTAAAATCCATAATGTGTAAATTTATATATAATAAAACGCACCACATTGTCCATGCGTGGCATGAACAGTGCAATGCGTGAAACTGCGGTTTAGGAGTGTTGCAATCACTTCTTTGCCTTCAAGGCAGTGTCAACAAGGCGCGAAAGCTCGTTTATCCTCCGCATGACTTCGGCCGACCCTGTCTCGTCGCTCTTCTTGACAGAATTGAATGCTATGTCAAGGGCAGCCATAGTCATTACCCTGACACCTTCTTCGCCTCTGAACAGGTCTTTATATAGCGACAGCTTTTCGTTTACCATACGGGCAGCCTGCCTGTAGTATGGCTCCTCGCTTGCCTTCACGGTAAGCGGGTACGATATTCCGTCTATTATAAGGTTTATTCCCAACACTCTATCTTCCATGTGCATAGCCCTTTTACGTTATTTCTTAAGCGACTCGATGCAACGGTCGATTTCACGCACCAGCTTGGCTATCCTCTCCTTTGTTTCGCCTACTGCGGCATCACTCAGGCTGATGACCCTTGCTTGTCTAAGATCGTTGTAGCTCTTCTCAAGAGCGGTACATCGCAGTTGCAGTTCCTTCAGCGAGTTCTCCTTCTCTTCAATCCTGAGTGAGAGTTCGCGGTTAAGTTCCTCCTTCTGCGTGTATTCATGAAGCAGACGGTGGAGCTTTCCTTCAAAGGCGGCCAATGCGGTTCTGTCGTTCTCGGTCATAATACAACAATCTGCTCACTGTAATATCCGTGCTTTAAGCAGCAATTTACAGGATATTCGTGATTAATTGCAAATATAGGAGAATTTTTGTGGAATTTGAAGAATTTGTCAAATTTTTATGTAACAGACGGCACTTTTTGGCTATTGTAGCCATAATAAAACGATTCAGGCCCCGGAATTCGGGGCCTGAATCGATAAAGGTTACATCTCTTTCCAAATGTTGTCCCAGTCGCCGCGGTGCTCGCCAGAGAGCTGTCCGCCGTCAACAGTTTCATCCTTTCCGCCGACATATATATCGTCTCCTGAGGCCGATAGAATCGGCGATGTCATAATTCCAATAATTTCTATTGTCGGTTTATCGTATTTCCTTTTCATATATAGTTCTTTTAGTTGTTACTTGATAAATGTCTTTTTGCCGTTTACTATATATATTCCTGGCTCTGTTATTTCACTCAACTTGCGTCCCTGAAGGTCGTAGATGCTCTCACCTTCGGCACCGTCGTACAATATGCCATCCTGTATGCCTGTTACAATCTCGTCGCTGTAAATGAAACGGACACCGGTACTTTTCTTCAGTATTTCTCCAAGTGTGTCATCTTTTACCGGCAGATAGGCCTTGTGGCTACCGTTTGTGAAGCTTGCGGTCTGCACTCCTGGGTTAATATAAGAGTTCCCGGCAAGCGGATAAAGTCCCGCTTTTCCTTCGCGTACGGCAAGTATGTAAGCATCTCCAACCACGCGAGTACGTGCCACAGTTCCGTCAAGTGCATTGCCTTCAGCCTCGGCTTCGGCATCATCGGTGCTTTCGGTAATGTTGAAGTTGTATGTTCCTTTATTTCCCTTGAGTATTACACCTGTGTTTGCAGGTATAATGCTGCTCAAACGGGTCAGTACAATGTCCTTGCTTGTACCGTCAATCTTAGATGCGTCTAGTACATAAGCCCTTACGCCATCGGGGATTTCAAGTGCAACCGGAGCATAAAGCGTTGCGTGTTGTGCACTGCTGATGGCTACAGGAAGTGATGTAACCTCTTCGCACTTCCAATTGTGGCTGTTGTCATTGATGTAATTTGTGTTGCTGCTTACAGATGTACCGTTTCCGTCAAGATAGAAGTAGGTGGATATCTCATTTTCATCGACATATTCGACATATTCGACACTAATCATGACGTTTCCGTTTGTTCCGGCATTGAACTTTACGTTGTGTGAAATTTCATTACGGTTGTCAAGGAGTGTTACATCGTAATAATCGCCTGTAGCACGTTTCTTGATACCTACAAAGTTACCCTCGGTGTATGCAAGCAGTTTCTTCTGGTTTGCTTCAATGTCATCGTCAATGTTGTCGAATTCATTGATTAATGTACCATAGTAGAAGATGCGGTTTTTACCGTTCATCATCAGGCGGTTGTTGTCTGCACTATCAATGTTTGAAGACAAGTAGTACTTGTTGCTGCCTTGGCACTGGAGTTTATAGTACTTGTTGGCCTCAACAAGTGCATAGAACTTTGCAGTGTAGGTCATATTGTCATCGGGGGTGATAGTGCATATGAGCACATCACTGATGAATTTGCCGTTGCTGTCGTACCAGCCGTCAAATTCATATCCTTCGGTAACCTCGGCTCTCAATGTAACATTACTTCCAATAGTGATTGTTGTTTCGGTTTCTGTACCGCTTGCGCCAATGTAGGCGTTGCCGCCTTCGCCTGAAACAACACTGACGGTGTAGTGTGTCGGAGCAGAACTTCTAATTGTTACATCAATGCTTTCAACCCAAATGGCTTGGCCGGCTTGACCTGTAGCGACTGTAAATGACGTGCTTCTTGTCGGGTCGAAACTGTCAACAACAAATTGTTGTAAATCAGTTGTTGCTCCAGGCGTTTGATCATCCTCTCCTTCTGCACTTAATGTTATGCTGGAACTTGCTGAATTTTTCCTATAATTGATAGTGTAGCTTACAATCTGTAAGTCCTCGTCAACGCTGTTGTCAAGGCTTAAAGTATATGTCGCTGCCCTAAGCCTTAATTCGTAATTGTTCGTGGATATTGTATAGCCAGAAGATGTTAGTACAATCTTTGGCGAATTGCTTGATGTCCATACTTTGTAGAATGTACCGCTTGCCTCGCTTGCTTCTCCTGTTGTTCCGTTTGTTACAATGTTGTGAACTGTGTCATTGCCACCGCCAACTGCAGCCTCCTCCTCGAAACGTGCAACGTAATTCGCGCTTTCGGTCGGAACAAATGTGTACGATGTTGCGTCGCTGACCTTTGTCTCATCCTTGTACCATCCTGCGAAATTATATCCACTGTTAGGTACCGCTGTCAAGGTTACCTGCTCACCTGCGGTTACTGTTGTAGATGTTTCAGTGCCAATAGATGCCGTACCTGCAGTACCTGGGTCTGCGCTTACGCTGATGGTGTAAGTTATAGGTGCTGCAACCTCGAAACGTGCAACATAATTTGCGCTTTCGGTCGGAACAAATGTGTACGATGTCGCGTCGCTGACCTTTGTCTCATCCTTGTACCATCCTGCGAAATTATATCCACTGTTAGGTACCGCTGTCAAGGTTACCTGCTCACCTGCGGTTACTGTTGTAGATGTTTCAGTGCCAATAGATGCCGTACCTGCAGTGCCTGGGTCTGCGCTTACGCTGATGGTGTAAGTTACAGGTGCTGCAACCTCGAACCTTGCCTCGTAACTGCCGCTTGCTGTTGCAGTGAAAGTATATGGGTTTTCATTGCTAATCAAGGTTTCGCCATTGTACCAACCTGTGAAGTTGTAACCGTCGTTCACGTTTGCGGTAAATGTAACCTCGCTGCCTTTGACAACGCGCTTTGTGCCTGTAGCCTCACCATTGATTGTAACAGAGCCGCCCTCGCCTGCATTGGCTGTGATATCAACCTTCTCTACAACCTCAACCACAATGTCATATACAATACCCTTGTCGAGCTCGGCTGTTCCATTGGTGGGCCAATCATTCCACGCGTTGGTGTATATCATTCTTACGTGCGATTCGCCTGCAGGGGCATCATCGGGTACTGTAATGGTGTGTGTAATGTTCATTACAAGGTCGTAGTTACCATAGACGTTTGAATTACCGCCTGCGTACGGGTTGGTCCCGCTTGGTCCTTTTACACCCCAACCCTG
>JAZNSN010000044.1:0-2771 GCA_045591315.1 Bacteroidaceae bacterium | reverse complement strand
CTCGTGAAACCGGGCAACGGTGCCGTTGCAATGCACACTGTGCATTTTTATAAAACAGATTTAATGAAACTGCACACAAACTGCTTGCGTGCAGTTCACTAAATTTGTTTTATTATAGGTTTCGCGCCATAGGGCTTATGTTCTTATGTACTTATGTCTAAATTCTTTTTACACGTATTAGCGAACGAGCTTCTTTACACCGTTTACAATGTAAATACCAGGAGCTGTAATAGCCTCTATACGGCGGCCTGTAAGGTCGTAGATAGCTGTACTCTGTCCTCTGTTATCTGTACTCTGTACTCTGTTCTCTGTTATCTCGTCAATGCCTGTTGTGCCCTCGCCAAAGCGGAAGCTGTAAGAAGCAATGTTTGCAGAACCAGCAACTGCAGGCAAGTATGCCTTGTTGGCGTTGTTCAACCAAACGCCACCTTTCATCTCAGCCTTGTAAAGACCAACTACACCGTCAACTACTCCAAGAACGTAAGCATCCTCAAAGATATATTTATTTACGATTGTACCTTCAAGTTTATTTTCTGAAACAGCTGCAGCTTCTGTTGCAACCTCAAATGTATAACTGCCTTCATTTGCCTCTACAATTACACCTGTATTTGCTGGGATAACACCTTCAACCTTATCAAGTGTTGCAGACTCGCCATCAACAGCAGAAACGGCATAACAAGTAACACCTGCTGGAATCTCAGCATCGTAGTTCAAGAACAATGTTGCCCAACCACAATCCGTAACATTTAAAGTATGTGCAGCTCGAACAAATCGGTAAAGCGAAACTGTCTTTTGAGTAGTTTTATAATATCTAAAACGCTCACTACCAGAAGTGGAGTAATACTGTAATTTAGGACCACCACTACCACTAATTACACCATTTTCATCAATACTATTTACATACACAGTAGATGTGGATTTATCCATACCATTAGAAGTAGCATCACGACCTATATACAAACCACTTTTTGCTCGAACTGAGTAGCCATCGTCTATTTTTTGAATATCAAAACTTGCCGACTCAGTATCAGCAGTGGCAGCTATTGCATCATTAGCAATTTCGACATTTACATAATTTCCCGTGGCATCAATCGCATCCAAATTTCCATTAAATGCAACACTGCCAGCCTCATACACAATTAGATAATTTCCAGTCCAATCTGTAAGATTTATTGCCTTAACATATTTACCAGAAACTATATTAGACGCCACTTCGTAATTTGCTTCTGCGACAGAACTTGATTCACCATTACTATCAACTGCAATAGCCTTTACAAGCACTGAAGCTTTTACAGGAATTGCCTCTGTATATTCAGTACTATTTTCATCAGGTTCTGTACCATCTAATGTATAGTAAATATCATTTCCATCGGCATTCAGTTCCAAGTCAAACGAAGCAGAGTAAGAACCTGCTGCAACACTAAACTGAGGCTGTGCAACACCACCTTGTTCCTCATAGTAAACGGTAATGGTCTTTATCCTTGCTTGAGCACTCGATGTATTTGTCAAAGTCAATAGTTCTGCATTTCCTGTCCAAGTTGCATCGGCACCAGAAATAGTCAAATTACCAGAGGATGCATCCCAGGTCTTTATATAACTTGAGCTTGTAGCACTCATCACAACTTTGGTAATCGTAGCACCTGAAATTGTAATTTCACTATCAGCATACACTCTAATATAAGTGTCACCACTTTTTGCATATGCATTGCTAAAATTAAAACTAATAGGTGAACCTTCTGGGATAAAATTTATTTCCGCAGCAGCCGTATTAATGACATCCGTTTGTTGAAGCGTCACCTCTTCCGCCTGTACTCCTGCAAATGCAAAGAGCACAGCAAAAATTGAAAGTAAAAATTTTTTCATAATAATTTGTTTTATTTTGTTTTGTAATTTTTCTACCGGAAAAGTCCTTTTTCGCAGGCAAACAAGCATGTTTAATAGAGCCAAACAGCCAGTTACCCGAATAATTGTGCAAAGTTACCAATTTAATATCTATTAACCAAACTTTTACAAGCGAATATCTTTTATAAAACTTTGGAGGTTGTACAGCAAGCCTACATCTTACATCGCCACAGACACACGAATTCCCCAAAAGTCGTAACATTTTTGAAATTGAATAATTATCAATTACTCCATATAAAGAAAAAAATCGGTTCAGTAGAAATTCAGTGTGGGTAATATTGTACATGTACGATTATTTCCTAACCGAAATATCATATTCCAAGGTTTGTTTTACCCTTAATCAGTTATCTTTTATTCTTTTTGTTGTCGCTCTATCATGTACTTTTGTCGTTCAAAAGTACCAAAACGCCCGGCACAGGGCAAAATCAGTCGTAACGTCCTTTTGCTCGCGAGTCGCAAGCGACATCCCTCGGTTGGCCGGGTGCTGAAGCACACTCCTTTGGGGAGCTAAAGCTCCCGTCGTCGCAAACATTGCTCGTCCGCAATGGTGCCATTCAATGCTAATCGTTGTAATTCATGCGCTCCGGAATTAAACTTGTTTAATCAATAATGCTTGCAGCAATAGGTCGCGAGATGCGCAGGCAACGGTTGCGCCTCGCGGGTTGCAGAAAGCAAGCATTGTTAACTTTCGGTCAAACAGTCCTCGCTTGCTCATGAATTCCAACGGCATTGAATTGTGATTTAGACAGTGCCGGTTTCTTTTTTAAAATTACCATTGCTGTACGGCCGACAAAAGTAATTTTCTTAATATCCGTCACCGATAAAATTACAGCAAACAACCGTTCAAACATCGGATAAGGAGAGGAATT
>JAZNSN010000043.1:0-5763 GCA_045591315.1 Bacteroidaceae bacterium | reverse complement strand
TCCTTGTTCGTGGGCAGGCCCCCAAATGTACCCCTGTTTCTCCATCACTTCACCTTGCAGCAACCCCTCTCCGTGTGCAAACTGAATCCGGTGAGGAGCCTGTGTATATGCACTTAGGGTGGGAATTGTATGAACCAATTGCCTGTTATTGAACACTGATGAGAAATCAGATGTATATGTATGCAATCCAAGCGGGTCGTTTGCCGTCTCGGCTGCCGATGACACACCCATAACCATATGCTGTGTACTTCCTATCATATCCCATATATCTAAGGCACGATTTATAGAAGAGGCACTGTTGTTCCTGAACACGGTCTCCCAGCTCGTGTGGAAGACAAACTTGTCACCGAGCACATCATAATACTCAAGACCCACCTTCGAGGCATTACTGCTGAGTTCGCCATATATAGCAGCATCGTTCATCGAGCGGTCGTACAAACCGTTTATGCAACCGCCCTCAATATGCACCTCGATATCGGGATAGTTTGCCAAGGGATAGCTGCTGCTCTGGCTGTTTACAGCATATATCAGATAGAGCATATTCTTGTCGCCGTAGAAAGGAATGATATTGAGACCTGTGCTCAGCTGCACCGGGTCGCTGCCTTTAATTGATGTGAGATAATCCTTGCTGTTGTGACCAAGTCCTGCGATATAAAGCGCTGAACCCTGGTTAATATTTCCCTTAACCATTACATATATCATATTCATATCACCGGCATAGATGCCTGTCGGGTTGTTCATATTGGAGTATGCACCAACCTTCACGACATTGCTTATCTCCTCGGCTACCGAATACGGCTCAATAGTCTGTACCCTGAAGCGCTTTGCAGCAGTGCTTGTCCACGAAACATTACTGTTGTCCCTGTTTGTTTCGGCCCAATTGCCATTGCACACCTTGAGAGCCATATCCTTCAGTTCCTGGGGTAATGCCTGATATGCCGACGAGGCAACCAGTGCGCTCTGCGACTTGTAAGCACTGCGCAACTCGGTACAAAGGTTATCGGTAAAGAGAGTATTAAGGTAGCCTTGGAACTCATCCTTGCGGTTTGCCATATTCTCAAACTCGGCCAATTTGTTCCATTGGGCCTGCACATCGACACCCGACACTACCTCGATACTCCATAATGATGCATCGGCGGAGCCCATCCAACTGACACAAGTTCCCGAAGCATCACAATGCAGTTTATCGTAGTAATAATCGGTGTTGCCGGTTTTCTTGTTATCCACGCCCAATGTATAATAACCATCTCTTTCAGCCTCCCATAATTCTGTGGTGAACTTGGTATCCTCGCCGTTATACTGCTCTGTATATGTACCTGTGTTTTTCACGGTACTCCAAAGAGACGAGGGGTTATTGTTGCCCTGCAGATAGCGGCCGTTACTGAGATTGCGCAGCCTGACCTTGTAGCCAATGGGGATTGCATTGTATGAACGCGACTCTACATACCATAGCTGTGAATAGTCGGCACTGTTACGTTCGACACAACTGACTTTTGAAACATTTGCGGCGGCAGCCTTGCCGGTACTCTTGTTCACAAGCTGTATTACCGTTCCCTTGCTGAACTGTGCAGCGGAGTGTTGCGGCATAGACAAGAGAGAAAAAAACGTCACTACGGCAACAAGACAACTCTTTACATTCATATTGTCATTTGTTTTTGGTTATCAATGATAGCGCACAACGGACGAACACTTGCCCCATAGTTGCGCACATTATGCAAACATAACATTTTTTAATGATAAAAGCATATTGGCGGCAAAAAATATTTAAACATTGATAAATGCTACGAACCACGGATACCATCATAATACCTTTTCGCGTTAATACATGATTTTGCATTTGCCTATTATTTTGAAAGAAATTTTAACAACTTCTTATTTTTTACGTAATTCTTCTTATCTTTGCAAACAGATTTTACAGAATCATTAATCTAATTAAATATAACTATGGGATTTCTTAAAGATTTCAAGGCCTTCGCTATGAAGGGTAATGTAGTGGATATGGCTGTCGGTGTAATCATCGGCGGTGCATTCGGAAAGATTGTGACATCTATCGTCAACGACATCATCATGCCACCTATCGGCTTGCTGGTCGGCGGTGTGAACTTCACCGACCTCAAGTGGATTATGAAGCCGGAGGTTCTTGCCGAGGACGGTACAGTTGAGACTGCAGCTGTTACACTCAACTACGGAAACTTCCTGCAGCAGACATTCGACTTCCTCATCATCGCATTCTCAATCTTCATCATGATCAAGGTTATCACACGCCTTACAGAGAAAAGAAAGAAAGAGGAAGAGGCAGCTCCTGCACCTGCACCGGCACCTGCACCGGAGCCAAGCGCAGAAGAGAAGCTCCTTACCGAGATTCGCGACCTCTTGAAAGAGAAGAAATAACAGCGTGCATATACGGGAGTGAGGCCATACGGCTTCACTCCTTTTTTTACAAAACATTAGCATGCCTTGCTATTGTAGAAAAAGAGAAAAATAAGTAACTTCGCATCAACTTAATAATACAAGAATATGAAACAGGACATGATTGTCATTCTGGACCTCGGCAGCCACGAGAATACCGTGCTTGCAAGAGCTATCCGCGCACTGGGAGTATATAGCGAGATTTACCCTCACGACATTACCGTCGATGAGCTGAAGGCACTCCCCAACGTAAAAGGTATAATCATCAACGGCGGGCCTAACAACATCATCGACGGTGTTGCCATCGACGTCAACCACGACATATACGAGGCTGGCTTCCCCGTTATGGCAGCAGGCCACGACAAGGCACTCTGCGAAAACAGGATTGCCGAGATTGGCAACGATGTAGAGGCTGTAAAGGAAGCTGTAAAGGAATTCGTGCTCGACACCTGCAAAGCCGAGAAGAACTGGAACATGACAAACTTTGTCAACGACCAGGTAGAGCTCATACGCCGTCAGGTAGGCGACAGGAAGGTGCTCCTCGCCCTTTCAGGCGGTGTTGACAGCTCTGTTGTAGCAGCCCTCCTGCTCAAGGCTATCGGAAACAACCTCGTATGCGTTCACGTAAACCACGGCCTCATGCGCAAAGGCGAGAGCGAAGCTGTTATTGACGTATTCAGCAAGCAGCTCTGCGCAAACCTTGTATATGTAGATGCAACAGACCGCTTCCTCGGCAAGCTTGAAGGTGTTGCCGATCCTGAGGAGAAACGCAAGATTATCGGCGGCGAGTTCATCCGCGTCTTCGAAGAAGAGGCACGCAAGCTCGACGGCATCGACTTCCTAGGCCAGGGCACAATATACCCCGACATCGTCGAGAGCGGCACAAAGACAGCCAAGATGGTCAAGAGCCACCACAACGTAGGCGGCCTGCCTGAAGACCTCCAGTTCGAGCTTGTAGAGCCAATCCGCCAGCTGTTCAAGGACGAAGTACGCGCATGCGGCCTTGAGCTCGGTTTGCCATACGACATGGTATATCGCCAGCCGTTCCCAGGACCGGGACTGGGAGTACGTTGCCTCGGTGCAATCACACGCGACCGCCTCGAAGCATTGCGCGAAGCCGATGCAATCCTTCGCGAAGAATTCAAGATTGCAGGCCTCGACAAGAAAGTATGGCAGTACTTCACCGTTGTCCCCGACTTCAAGTCGGTAGGCGTACGCAACAACGCACGTTCATACGACTGGCCGGTAATCATCCGCGCCGTCAATACCGTTGACGCCATGACAGCAACCATAGAGCAGATTGAATGGCCGATACTCATGAAGATAACCGACCGCATACTCGCGGAAGTTCCGAATGTCAACCGCGTCTGCTACGACATGTCACCAAAGCCAAGTTCCACAATTGAGTGGGAGTGACAAAAAAAAGAGCCGAAAGGCTCTTTTTTTTGTCACTCCTTCCGAGCTAATCGCAGAGCCATAAGTCACGCGAAGTGCCGTAAGGTGGCACCGCGTGGGTGGCGCTTGCGAAGCAACTGCGATTAGGTCAATGGGATGTCCCCGAAGGGGACAAACATTTTATCATAAAAATGGCCTATATAGAAATTGTAGCAGTTAGTCGCACGTAGCACAGCTGCAAAGTAGCACCGCGTGGGTTGCGATTGTCAAAGACAAAAACAATGGACTCAATGGGATGACCCCGAAGGGGACAAACACTTTACTATAAAGAACCCTTAAATACAAAGACTACAGTTAGTCGCGTGTAGCAACCTCCCACCCCTCAGTCACTACGTGACAGAGCCCTTCGGGACTCCTTTGGGAACATGAATGTTCCGTCGTCGCAAGCAGTGCTGTGGCTTCGCACTGCCCCCTCGGGCAGAGGAGCAGTTATAGTGCCACGCGGGGTGCGATTGCCAAAGGCAACAAAAGGTTGGTCAATGAGAGTTGCCCCAAAGGGGGCAAACACTTAACTACAAAAAACACCTATATAGATATAGTAACAGTTTGTCGCGCGCAGAACCACTCTCCCCTCAGTCGGCAAGCCGACTGTTGCAGATAGTACAAGAGTGTTTTCATTATAAAAGTTTTTTATATAACAAATTTCATCTCACATTACTAGTATTAAACAGTTATAAATTCTTATATTTGTAAATATTATCAATTATTATAATATCTGAATATGAAATTTGACAATATTCTTGGGTGGTTAAAAAGCACTGCAACAATTAAGATGTGGTTAAAAAGATTTTTTACAATTCAAACAATATCTTTAATAATCACAATATTTGCTGCATACTATACATACAAATCATATGACGACAATCAACCAGAACAACTCACCACTATAATATACGATAATATTGATTTCGACCCAGACAAAAGTGAGTATGTAGATATTACCAAAACTAAAACTATATGGAGTTTAAACATAGCAAACATACCTTGTTTCTCCTTTAACAACCCTATGGGACAATTAGTCACAACACCATTGTTTGTAAATTCATCAAAAAATAGTTTAAATAATTTTAGTTGCGACATTAAAATATGGTATACACAAGATTTAGAAAAATGTTTTAATGGCAAAGAGTATTATTCATTAATTAACCTTGAAGGAGATTTAAAGGAAAAGGGGTATTCTATTGTCAATTGGAGTAACAATACTATACATCTTAAATATAACACTACATTTTTTCCAGCCAACGAAATACTTTCATTTCCTTTAGATTATTTAATACTACCTGATAATTGTCAGAATTCCCAAATTAGTGTATCATATTATATAACATATGATGGCGCAGAAGACTACAACCAATCAATTCAACATTTTTCTTTTTATTATTTAGAGGAACTAGATAAGGATAGAGAAAATAACATAACAAATAACTGGTTAAAGAAAGATGTTTTTAACAAATTATATGGTAATCACAAAATTAAAAATAGCAAGTGGGCTATTGTTATAAATGGCAAATTATATAATGATATTAAACATTTTACAGAAGAAGAATTCAAATCATACAAATATAGCAATTTAGAAGATTTACAAAACTAACACAATATTACAGAGCGCAAGAAAGAGGAATACAAAGAGGTTATTTCACTCTTAAAGCGTGGTTACTCTGTACGAAACACAGCAAAACTATCAAGCGTAAGCGTTAGCACTGTTCAAAGAGTGAAAAGAGAATTTTGTATTTAATTTGTATTTAGTTTGTAAGTTATTGAGGCCGAGTCAAAAGTAATTTTGGCTCGGTCTCTGTTTTTCGGTGATTTTTCCGTTTTTGCCTGCAAATTCGAAAAAATATCATTTTTGTACGCATAAATCCTTCATGCCGCCCGACAACATTCCCAATATGCTCCAAT
>JAZNSN010000042.1:0-62493 GCA_045591315.1 Bacteroidaceae bacterium | reverse complement strand
AGTAAATATTCTCCAAACAAACAATAGCTATTCCGATGTTTATCAAAGGAATAGCTATATTTTTATCATCCTGCAGAAATGTAGGAGCTGAACTAATAATAAGCAAGAGGGCAACCCAATCTTACTTTTGGGTCACCCTCCCGGCTTAATGAATGGCGCAGAGACAAGAACTGTTCCTTTCGGCATATCACGCGTAAGAGAATAGGAGACATGCGCATTGCCCTCACTATCCTCTACGTTAAGGAAATAGCCTCTTTTAAGCGACAACCCGCACCATACAACTGTGCCGGCACTGCTGTTGCCGTTCAAAGGCAATGACGGCACAGGCCCCATTCCGCCGCCTATAGATATCACAAGCCCCCCACGTATAGAGAATTTAGAAAAATCGTCAACATCAATACCCTGTTCGGGGGAGAAAGAGCCGTCGGCAATTACCGTTCCGCCATTGATATCTATCGACACATTGCTGTCTATCGCATCATTTGCTACAGAATAGGCATACAGCATACCGCCATTGACAACCATACGTTCACCGCAGTTCACCGCATCGTCATACGCATATATGTAGAGATTCCCGCCGTTGATTGCCATATCCTTCTTCGATTCCACACCCTCGTTGCGCTCGCCTTTTCCAAGGACAAGAACCTCGACATTGCCGCCGTTCATAATGAATGACCCGTCGCTCTTGATACCCTTACATGACGCATGTGCATTGAGGTCTATCGGGTGAAGCGCCTCCGCGCCTCTTGTAACAGCCTTGATGTTACCGCCTGAGACAACTATATTCCCGTCACAGCTCACGCCTTTTGCTCCGTTTCCGTTGCTGGCAAAAACATAATTGCCACTGGTTATATATATGCACGAATCGGCCTTGAGACACGAAGCTGAACTGTAGTCGAGTTTCTTTTCATTGAACAGAGCATCACCGTTTGTCGTGATAACGGCATTACCGCCGGACAAGCATATCCTGGCAGCTTTCACACCGTCGGCAGCCTCGCCCGAAACGGAAATATCCATATTGCCGCCTGTCATGCAGAAACTGCCTACCTGAAGAGCATCGGCCTTGCGGGATGCAGAACTGATATCCACACTTCCTCCGCTAATGACAAATGCACCGTCCTTGCTCTTGACAACATCTTTCACTGACGACAGTTTCATTGAACCGGAAGAGACATATGCCGACTTGCCAAGTTTCAAGGCATTGCCTGCTGCCGACACGACGTTTATCCCGGCACCGCACAGATAGATGTCGTCGGTACACAGAATGGCACTCTTACGGCCTCCTGAAACATTGATGCTTCCGGGTCCGATAAACATAGAGCGGCCCATTATCTTTACTGTTGCAGCCAACTTGTCATCCTTAGCCTCGCCCTTAAGGTCGCTTAGCACACTCTCCCCCGTCGCCTGCAACACCACAACCTCACGCGAGGAGAGCTGAAGCACATCGCGCCCTGTCGCATTCAGACGCAAGCCGCACAATGTGACAAGCGGAGAGAACTCGCTCACTATAGTGAGTGAACCGTCAGAACTCTTGCCGCCTACACAGTACCGCACTGCCGGTATTCTGCTGCGGATAAGCAACGAAGAACCGTCTGCTTCAACCTCCATGCCTTCGTAAACAGTATCAACCGTAACGTTGTTGCCGGAATACAGAATATTGACTTTCTTGACATAAAAGGCCGTATCGGCTACAGGAAACTGCACTTTACTCAGCAGCCTTTCACCAAAAGAGGTGTCACACGAAACTGCAGGAGCCTCATAGAGCTTATTGCCGGTACATGAGACAGCAGCAACAGCAGTCAAAATAAAATACAGGAATCTTCTTATCATAGCACCCCTAAAAATAAGCATGCTGCCCGGAGAGCAAGTCACCGGGCAGCACAAATCATCATATCATTTTCTTTTGTTCGGCATCTTGTGCGGAGCAATCATATTCTCAGGACGGAGCATTTCGTCAAGTTCCTCCTTAGAGAGAAGCCCCTCTTCAAGGACAAGGTCATACACGCTCCTGTTCTCCTTGAGCGCACGCTTTGCAATCTTGGCACTGTTCTCATAGCCCAATACCGGATTGAGTGCCGTAACGATACCGATGCTGCCCAGAACGAGCTCCTTGCAATGGCCTTCATTGGCTGTAATGCCATCGACGCAGAGCACGCGCAGACGTGTCAAGCCACGCAGCAACATACGTACCGAAGATATTATCGCATGCACGATTATCGGCTCCATGACATTGAGCTGCAGCTGGCCGGCCTCTGCCGCGAACGTAACGGTAAGGTCATTTCCGATTACGCGGAAACAGATTTGGTTCACAACCTCCGGGATAACCGGGTTCACCTTGCCTGGCATTATGCTTGAACCGGGCTGCATTGGCGGCAAGTTAATTTCATTCAGGCCGCAACGCGGACCGCTTGAAAGCAAGCGGAGGTCGTTGCATATCTTTGAAAGCTTGACTGCAAGACGTTTCAGAGCCGATGAGTACATTACAGATGAACCGGCATCGGGTGTAGCCTCTACAAGGTTCCCTGCAAGCACGAACGGCTTGCCCGAAATAACACGGAGTGCATCGACACATGTCTGCGCATATCCCGGTTCTGTATTTATACCTGTACCGATAGCAGTAGCACCCATATTGACTTCAAGGAAAAGGCGTGCCATCTCATTCAGGCGGCTTACCTCCTCGTCAAGAGTAACGGCAAACGCCTCGAACTCCTGGCCGAGCGTCATAGGAACAGCATCCTGCAGCTGCGTACGCCCCATCTTGATAATCTTGTCGAACTCCTTGCCCTTCGCACGGAATGCATCTATAAGTCTCTTGAGTTCTCTTACAAGGTCCTCGTTATGAAGGATGAAACAGAGCTTGAACGATGTAGGATAGGCATCGTTGGTCGATTGCGAGAGATTCACATGGTCATTGGGGTGGCAATACTGGTATTCGCCCTTATTGTGGCCCATTATCTCCAATGCGCGGTTGGCAACCACTTCGTTTATGTTCATGTTGGTCGATGTTCCTGCACCGCCCTGGATAAGGTCAACAGGGAACTGGTCAACAAGTGCACCCTCCATAATCTCTTCACAAGCCTTCTTGATTGCCGAGCCGATTTTCTCGTCAAGAGTGCCTAACGATACGTTGGCGTGGGCAGCCGCCCACTTCACCATAGCAAGAGCCTTTACGTAATAAGGATGATCGCTGATGGTTATACCGCTAATATCCTTGAAGTTTACCATTGCTCTAAGAGTCTGAATGCCATAATAGGCATCGGCTGGGACTTGAATCTCGCCTAATGAATCATGTTCAAGACGTGTTTTCATGTTATTATTGTTTTTGGATTGTTCACTATATAAATAATGGATAAGAAGCCTAAAGGTTCATAGCCTCCTCACTCACATGCGAAGATATGAAATAAAAAGATGAAGAGGGCAAGAAAAAGGATTAATTTTCCAAAAACTTACAATAAAGGAAAACGGCTTGAATTTATATCCTTGAAATTCAAACCGCTTCTGACATTACTTATATAAAAGGAATATGCATGGAATCTTTGACAAGTCGGGAACCTTGCCTTTCCACTCCTTTACCGGGCGTGTATGCACATACTCCCCTTCGCAAGTAAGATTCGCCGCTATGCATAGCTTTGTCTGAGGACGGCATGTAGAGATGATATCCTCAATCATCTTGCTGTTGCGGTATGGTGTCTCAATAAAGAGCTGTGTCTGCTCCTCGTTGTATATTCGCTGTTCAAGCTGACGCAGCTTCTTCGCGCGCTCATCGGGCTTTATGGGAAGGTAGCCGTTGAAAGCGAAGCTCTGGCCGTTGAAACCGGAAGCCATAACAGAGAGAATTATGCTCGAAGGCCCTACAAGCGGAACGACCTTCAGCCCTTTTCGCTGCGCTATTGCAACCACATCGGCACCAGGGTCGGCAACTGCCGGGCATCCGGCTTCGGAAATCACACCCATCGGCTTGCCGGCCAAAAGAGGCTTGAGATAGCCCGACACAACCTCCGGAGAGGTGTGTTTGTTCAATTCAAAGAACTGGGAGCCGTCTATATCGAACTGGGGGTCGGCCTTGCGCAGAAAACGGCGTGCCGACCTTACATCCTCTACAATAAAATGACGTATGCCTGCAATTATTTCATTATTATATCCGGGCAGCACCCTGTCGTGGGATGTGTCGCCTAAAGTTACCGGAATAAGATACAGTGCTGTTTCCATAGCCTTATTTTTCGAGTTGCGAATATGTTCTTTTTCTCTTCATGTAGTATTGCCGCAATAGCGAGAAAGAAGCGATGCATGAGACCTCGCACGACTGACACTCAAGATTACGTTTTCTTGCCTCTGAATAGCTGCCACGCATGCGCTTGTATTCACGGCGGGCACGCACAACTGCCATAAAATCGCCCCAAGAGCCAGTAAGCAGGAATTTTACAGCTGCTATATAATCAAGGATACAGCGTACACGCATCACACCGCCAAGTTCTTCGGCAGGAAGATTCTTATAGAGCATCAGAAGATTGTTGCGGAAATTAAGGAATGTCTTGCGGGGATTGCTTTTAGCCAAAGTTGCACCGCCTACATGATATACCTTGCTCTGAGGCACTGCATACACGGCACCGCCTCTTGCCTGAAGCCTCCAGCAGAGGTCTATCTCCTCCATGTGGGCAAAGAAACGTCCGTCGAGGCCGCCTGCATCCTTATAGGCCCGGCTGCGTACCATCATCGCAGCACCGGTAGCCCAGAACACGCGACACGCATCATCGTACTGGCCTTTGTCCTCCTCGACTGTGTCGAACACCCGGCCACGGCAAAAAGGATAGCCGTAACGGTCGATAAAACCGCCCGATGCACCGGCATACTCGAAGAGAGACTTGTTATGGTACGACAATATCTTCGGCTGGCAAGCTGCCGCTTCGGGATGCGACTCCATGAAATCGAGCAACGGGACAAGCCAGCCGGGAGTAACCTCCACGTCGGAATTAAGCAGCACGAAATATTCGGCATCCACAAGTTCCAGTGCCTTGTTATACCCTTCGGCAAAGCCATAATTGCAACCGAGCCGCAACAGGCGCACTTGAGGAAATTCCGATTGCAAGACCTGCAGAGAGTCATCGGTCGAGCCATTATCGGCAACAACCACAAGGGCTTCCTTCGAATATTCCAGGACAGAAGGAAGAAAGTCGCGCAACATACGCGAACCGTTGTAATTCAATATGACAACAGCAATCTTTTCCATTCTAATCGGCATAACCTATTATCCCGCCGGCAAGCAACGCACTCTTCTCTTCATTGAAACCGTCCAGGCGTACCCGTACAAGCCTGTTTACAAAATCTTTATTGGGGGCGCATTCCACTCGTATGTAGTTATCGGTAAAACCACCCATAGGCATTCCCGGGCGTGGCTTTTCGAACAACACCACTGCCTCACGGCCTATATGACGCTCATAGAATGCCAGCCTCTTCTCTTCGCTGAGCCCTATCAGCAACTGGCTGCGGCGATGCTTCTCTGCAGGAGATACCGCACCGTCAATCTTCAGGGCCTGAGTGCCAGGACGTTCGGAATAGCTGAATACATGCAGTTGGGATATTTCAAGCTCCTTTATGAAGCCGTAAGCCTTTTCGAACAGTTCGTCGCTCTCGCCACGTGCGCCTACTATGACATCTACACCGATGAAAGCATCCGGCATCACCTCGCGCACCTTAGATATCTTGTGAGCGAACAGCGATGTGTCGTAACGGCGGTGCATGAGTTTGAGCACCTCGTCACTGCCCGACTGGAGCGGTATATGAAAATGGGGCATGAAAGCACGCGAGGACGCTACATACTCTATTATTTCATCGGTAAGCAGGTTCGGCTCAATCGATGATATGCGGTAACGTGATATGCCCTCTACCTTGTCGAGTTCCTTTACAAGAGAAAGAAAACTTTCGCCTGTGGATTTTCCGAAATCTCCGATATTCACACCGGTTATTACAATTTCCTTGCCACCTTCACCGGCAGCCATACGCGCTTTCTCAACCAGCTCTTCTATATGCGGATTACGGCTGCGGCCTCTGGCAAACGGAATAGTACAATATGTGCAGAAATAATCACAACCGTCCTGAACCTTAAGGAAATATCTGGTACGGTCGCCACGCGAGCATGAGTGCACGAAGTTGCGTACATCCTTAGCAGGCTGTGCAAACCACTCTCCGCCGTTCTCATGCTTCGCGAGATTGCCGAGGTATTCAAGCACGTCGCCTTTCTTGTCTATTCCAAGCACGACATCCACACCCAGCTCTTTAGACAGCTTTTCGGCCGACAGTTGGGCATAACAGCCCGTGACCACGACAAATGCACCGGGATTCTGCCTAACCAGCTTGTGTATTGCCTGACGGCATTTCTTTTCGGCCTCCTGAGTAACGGCACAGCTGTTGACCACACATATATCGGCAATCTCTCCACGTTTGGCAGTCCTTATTCCAGCCTCCTGCAACTGCCGTTCAATGGTAGCAGTCTCCGAAAAATTAAGTTTACAGCCTAAAGTGTAATAAACTGCCTTCTTATCCTTGAATACCGATTTGTCTATCATTTGTATAAAGTTAGGTTCTACAACCAAATCAATGCGAAATTAGCATCTTTTTTTGAGATAGAGAAAAGAGAAAGAGAAAATGATTGTCATGAAACAAAACAGACATGCAGCAATTGCTGCATGTCTGTTTTGTTATACGGTAGTCCCTAGGACTTAAACAACATTCAAAACAATAAAAGAAGAATAGAGCCAAATCTCTCGTCCAAAGACAAAGAGATTTTGAGGCCACTAAACTTCTAACTTGTCAAATTTACTTTGCAGGCTCAGCAGGAATAACATCTGTTGCAACCTTGCCGCCGTTCTCCTCAGAAGGAGCTGCTGCAGGAAGAACATCTGTTGCCGGTGCAGGAACAACATCAGTAGCTACGATTGAATCACAAGTTGCTGCTGCCTCCTCAGCAGGAGCTGCTGCCTTGTTACCGCAAGATGTCATAGCAAGAGCCAAAACTGCTACATAGAAAAATTTCTTCATAACAATATATAAAGTTAAAGTCTGGCCTACTCCCTTTATAGCGTTTCGGCAACCTCTGTCAGTAATCGGATGCAAAAGTAGTACAAATTATTTAATTATTAACCTTTTTCAAGGTTTTTTTTACAAATAACAGAAAAATAATGGCATAATATCAAAAAAAATAAAATCATGCCGATACAATCACATAAACGGAACCGACCATAAGAGCCGTTATGAAACATAAAGATATATTTTAATACTCTTTAATTGCAAGAAAACATATTTATGAGTAAATTCGCAACAATTATGCATAGATTGCGCAAAAGCGCATATTTATGCAAATAGACACAAACAAAATAAACCAAAACCAAAGAATATGAAAAAAAGAAGTTTGATTATGGCAACAATAGCAGGTATAGCAGGTGTGGCCGGCACTCTCTTGTCGGGTGGTTGCGAAAGTGCAGACAACAGGTCGGCAGAGTTTATCGGCAAGTCCGGAATAAAGATAGAGGGCGGACTGATGACACCCGAAGCATTGTGGGCTATGGGAAGAATAGGCGGAACCTCAGTCTCGCCCGATGCAAAGAAAATTGTCTATGGCGTAAGCTACTATAGCGTAGAGAAGAACAAGAGCCATCACACGCTCAACATAATGGATGCTGACGGCAAGAACAGTATGCTTCTGACAACTGCTGCATCAAACGAATCCGGTGCAGCATGGATAAAGGGCGGAACAAAGATTGCATTCCTTTCAAATGAAAGCGGAAGCAGCCAGGTGTGGGAGATGAACCCGGACGGAACAGAACGCAAGCAGCTCACAAACGATGCAAGTGACATAGAGGGTTTCCTGTTCTCTCCGGACGAAAAGAGAGTAATCCTAGTAAAACGCATAAAGACGAAACCGACAACCGCAGACATTCACCCCGACCTCCCGGAGGCAAAGGGATTTGTTGTTGACGAACTGATGTACAAACATTGGGACGAGTGGCTCACCGATGCTCCGCACCCGTTTGTTGCAGAGTTCGACGGCAACAGCATCAACGAGGGCAAGGATATACTTGAGGGCACTGCATACGACTGCCCTAATCGCCCGTTCGGCGGTGTCGAGCAGCTGGCATGGAGCAACGACAGCAAGAATATTGCATACGCATGCAACAAGAAGACCGGACGTGAATACACTATAAGCACCGATACAGACATATATCTGCTCGACCTGGAGAGCGGAAATACCGAGAATCTCTGCAAACTGGACAAGGCACGTTCGAGCAACGGATACGACACCGCACCCCAGTTCTCACCCGACGGCAAGATGATTGCATGGCTCAGCATGGAGCATGACGGCTACGAAAGCGACCTCAACCGTTTGAGCATAATGAACCTGGAAACCCGTGAGCGCAAATACATAACAGAATATCCTAACGGTGAGGAGAAGGCTGTATTTGACAGCAATGTTGACAGCTACTGTTGGGCACCCGACAGCAAGAGCCTCTACTTCACAGGTACATGGCACGGCACAACCCAGGTCTATAACATCACAACAGAGGGCGAATTGACAAAGATGACAGAAGGCGACCACGACTACAACTCCGTAGCTCTTCTTGGCAATGACAGCCTTATAATGACACGTGTCTCAATGAGTGCCCCGGCCGACATATATACAATGGAGGCAAAAGCCGGTGCCGAGGTAAGACAGATTACCAACGAGAATAAGCATATTCTCGACCAGATAGCAACAGGAAAGGTAGAAGCAAGATGGTGCAAGAGCGTTGACGGCAAAGAGCTTCACTCCTGGGTCATCTACCCTCCGCATTTCGACCCCACAAAGAAGTACCCCACCCTGCTCTTCTGCGAAGGTGGCCCGCAATCACCCGTAAGCCAGTTCTGGAGCTACCGTTGGAACTTCCAGATAATGGCTGCCAACGGATATATCATAATTGCTCCGAACCGCAGGGGACTCCCCGGTTTCGGACATGATTGGAACATGGAAATCAGCACCAACTACGGCGGAAACTGCATGAGCGACCTGCTCGCGGCAATTGATGACATTGCAAAAGAGCCGTATGTCGATACCGAAAGACTCGGATGCGTTGGTGCAAGCTTCGGCGGATATTCGGCAATGTGGCTTGCCGGCCACCATGAGAAGCGTTTCAAGGCATTCATCGCCCATGACGGATTCTTCAACATGGAACAGCAGTACTACGAGACAGAGGAGAGCTGGTTCCCCAATTGGGATTTGGGCGGCGCGCCTTATGAGCAGACCGAAGAGGTGAAACGTTCATACGCAAACTCACCGCATAGGTTCGTTGACAAATGGGACACCCCGATATTGCTCATTCACGGTGACCGCGACTACCGCATACTCTCTTCACAGTCAATGGCAGCATTCAATGCAGCACGTCTGAAGGGTGTTCCAGCCCAGCTGCTGCTCTTCCCGGACGAGAATCACTGGGTACTCAAGCCACAGAACGGCATACTCTGGCAGCGTACATTCTTCGCATGGCTGGACAAGTGGCTGAAGTAAGCGGACACCTTGCAGCAAAGCAGAAGCTTGAAAAAAACGATAAAGAACAAGAAACAAAATTCGAATATTACTATGACAACAACACAAAAGTTACAGAAAAGGCTGAACGATTCCAAGGCAGCACGCTGGACCGCGCTGATTATCGTATCGCTCACAATGATGATGGCCTACTTCTTCACCGATGTAATGGGCCCTCTTGAAGCACCCCTAACCACAAAGGGCAAGCTAGTGTATTTCGACAACGGCACCTATCTGTCGGCCGACTCGTTGATAAAGGTGAGCACAACAGCAATCGCATCGGAAGAGGAGATTGTTGCGGGCAACGCCTACACCATCAACAACGCAGGTACAGAAGAGACCGTCAAGGTTGACTCTACAATAAACGGCCTTGGATGGGGAAGCGACGACTACGGAGTATTCTCTGGTGCATACGGCTATATAAACGTATTCCTGCTGATGCTATTCTTCGGCGGTATCATCCTCGACAAGATGGGTGTACGCTTCACCGGATTGATGAGTACCGCACTCATGTTCGCCGGTGCAGCCATCAAATGGTATGCTGTAAACAGCACGTTCACAGGCGAGATTGCAGGGTTGCCGTCACAGGTTGCTGTTGCATGCCTCGGCTTCGCCATCTACGGAATGGGTTGCGAGATTGCCGGCATCACCGTGACAAAGGTTATTGCAAAGTGGTTCACCGGACATGAACTTGCGCTTGCAATGGGATTGCAGGTAGCACTCGCACGTGTGGGAACAGCATGTGCACTCTTTTTTGCACTGCCAGTCGCACAGTACTTCGGCATTGTTTCGGCACCGGTAATGATTGGAGCATCGGCATTGTGTATCGGCATGCTTTCATACATTGTATATTGCGTAATGGACAAGAAACTCGATGCATCGGCAACAACTGCCGAGAATACAGCAGAGAGCGAGGAGCAGTTCAAGATGAGCGACCTCAAGGTCATCTTCTGCAACAAGGGATTCTGGCTCATCACCCTGCTTTGCCTCATGTTCTACTCAGCAGTGTTCCCATTCCTTAAGTTTGCGACAAACCTCATGATTATCAAATACAATGTAAGCCCTGACGTTGCCGGTATGATTCCGGGACTCCTGCCTTTCGGCACCATACTGCTGACACCGCTGTTCGGTTCAATGTATGACAAGATGGGCAAGGGAGCAACCCTAATGCTCATCGGCTCTTCGCTGCTGACCATTGTACATGTACTGTTTGCCCTGCCGGTGATGAACATCTGGTGGTTCGCAGTGATTGTAATGATATTGTTAGGTATCGCATTCTCGCTCGTTCCATCGGCTATGTGGCCTTCAGTTCCCAAGATTATCCCGATGAAGCAGCTGGGCTCTGCATACGCAATCATATTCTACATACAGAATATCGGTTTGTCAATGGTTCCTGTACTCATCGGCAACGTCATCCAGAGCTGTACATCAAACGGCACGACAGACTATACCCTTCCAATGGCAATATTCGCCGGATTCGGTGTAATAGCAGTGATTATCTCATTGTTGCTCCTGAAGGCCGACAAGAAGTACAACTACGGTCTTGAAGAGAAGAACGAGAAATAAAAAAACGACTTGACATCATAAAACAGGCGGGCGACTAACATTGATTTCAGTCGCCCGCCTGTTATTCAGGACCTGATGAAAAGAGGAATTCTGTTGCTTGTTACAGCATGTTTACTCACGTCTCACTACTTCTGCAGGATTGACTTTCATTATAGCACGTATCTTGCCCCATGTGGTCAACACTAACAGCCCCACAGTGAGAAGATATATCAAAACACCATAAAGCATAATCTCCGTTGTTGAAGTAAGCCTGTTTCCATTACCATTCAACATCCGCAACAGCAATAACCATCCCAAGAACGGATATACCACAACAAATGTGATTGTGTAGTTTATCAGGTAAGGTGCAATGAAATGCCTTATGATGTCAAGGCTCCGGGCACCGTTTATCTTTCTTATTGCGATATCCTTCTGCCGGGTGGCGGCATCAAGCGAGATTGATGAATAGACACTGAGGACAACTACCAACAGACACACGAACACCAGCATATACATAAGTTTCACCAAACCATACAGCTCTTTATACCTATCCATATGTTCTTCATAGAGAGTATGTATATTCTCTCTCACATCCAGGCTCTCAGGCACATGTTTACGCATTATAGTTTCAAAGGCATCCTTTGCCTCATCGGTTGTGTACCTTTCCTTTATGCGATAATAGTATGTATCATAAGAGCTGTCAACAAGGAACACGAAGCCTACTATTGGACATTCACCGATATGATCGACATAAGCGATACGTTCCTTGGCATATATATCCTCTTGTACAACACCCGCAATCTGGTATTTGCCGAAACTGTTGAAACTGAGTGTCACTGTACCGTCAAACTCCGGATTCTGCCGCAATCTTTCATAGAGTATTCTGTCAACATATACATAGTTGCCTTCATCGGGAGCCACAACCTTACCCTCCATTGAGATATTGAAGAACTCAAAATAACGCGGGTCACCGTGTGCCAGAATTCCGGAATATACAGTATCGTTACCCACTATACAGGTATGATACGAGAATGAACCGGAGCTTCTGTTCTCATTATTGCAATATACATACTCCTCAACCATGGGGTGTTTCTCAATTCCACTCCTTATCTCATCCCAGCCATACTTCATTGTGTGCAGACTTATTATTCTCCGCTGCTCACTGGCCGAGAGTTTATCGGGCAACCATCCTATATCATATTCGGCAATGAGAAGCACTACTCCCAACAAAGCAAGGAATGTTATTGATATTGCAAACTGCAGTGCAAGCATTGCGTTCTTCATTTTCTTTCCCTGACGGCGACGGAGCATTGCACCTTTCATATCCACCTTGCGCAATCTCATTATAGGGAAAAGTATCACAACAAGAGATATCGCAAATGCTATGAGCGTTGTCTCAAGCTGCGCGACAATCAGCGAAGAGAAGCTAATAAGATACCCGAAATACATGTAGGAGATATAGTTGAACGACACTTCGGATGTTATGCATGACACTGCAAACGCACAAGCAAGCATTGCTGTGACCTCGCTGGCAAGCATCATATAAAGACCTTTGTTCTTTGAGCCTACGCATTTGCGCAAGGCAAGCTCGCGTTGCCGCGTGTAGAACATCTGTATCATGAATTTCATGAATGTTATAAAGCCTATGAGGAATATAAGCCATGAGAAAATTGTCACGACAATGTATGCCAGGATTTCCTCAACGTGCATTACATTAGCTTCTATTACAGCGAAAGAGATGGGCGTACCGTTATCCGACGTTTTCAGGCCGGCATTGTTCAATGCATGCTGCACCTCCTTTGCCGTATATCCATCGGCAATATTTGCAAAAATTTTCACAACGTCGGCATTATATACCAAAGGAGCATATACATACTGCTCACTGTCATCACCGGTATTCAGAATACCCGCTATGCGGTAGGAGCATCCTGTATAATCGTTCTCGCCACCGGCATCGGCTACAAGTGTAATGCTTTTGCCTATTGCACTGTCCTTACCGTATATCCTTTTAGCGAGTCCATTGCTCACAAGCACCTCATTCCTGCCTATTGAATCACGCCCGGCCATTATCTTGAAGCGCCGTTCCATACTCGACGACAACGAGTGTCTGAAGAGGTCTGGTGTCATTCCAAACACATTGACTTCATAAGGCAGTTCCGGTTTACCCTCAACGAAGGCATTTGCCTGATGAGGTCTTACCGTCGCGGCACGCAGGTTTTCTATTCCCTCCACTCTCTTTTCTTCAAGTTGCCTGTATTCTCCGGCACTCTGCGAGGCATCGGTAATATACAGCCTTATCTCATCACGCGGCCCGCCAAATTCAACGTCAAGCACAAGCTTTATATATCCGTTGACTGTAAGTCCTATGCCCATACATAGCATAGACACAAATGTCTGGAATTTATATTTGAGCAGCTGTCTCACTGCCATTTTCATATAGTGTAACAACATAATTGACTCTGTTTGCGGGTTATTGATGAATCTCGGCAGTGACCTGTCCGTCGAAGAGGTTTATGACACGCTTGGCGTATGAGGCATCACGTTGCGAGTGTGTAACCATTACGATTGTCGTTCCCTCGCTGTTGAGTTGCTTGAGCAGCTCCATGACCTCGATACCGTTCTTTGAATCGAGGTTGCCTGTAGGCTCATCGGCAAATATAATCTTAGGGGTTGCCACAACTGCACGCGCTATTGCCACACGTTGTTGCTGTCCACCCGACAGCTGCTGCGGAAAGTGTCCTGCACGGTGGGTTATATCCATGCGCCTCATTGCATCCTCCACTCTGCGCTTGCGTTCTTTGCGGGGAATACCCATGTACAGCAGGGGAAGTTCTATGTTCTCATAGACATTGAGGTCATCGATCAGGTTGAAGCTCTGGAATACAAATCCTATCACTCCTTTGCGCAGTGTTGTGCGGTTGTCCTCGGTAAAGAGAGTGACATCGGTACCGTTGAGCAGATAACTGCCTTCGCTGGGATTATCGAGCAGGCCGAGAATATTCAGCAGAGTGGATTTTCCGCATCCCGACGGACCCATTATCGCGACAAACTCGCCCTCATTGATTTCAATGTCAACTCCATTCAAAGCCCAGGTCTCTACATCCTCGGTGCGGAATACTTTCCTGATGTTTTCTGTCTTGATGATTTTTTCCATATCTGTTACAAATTTATTAAAAGTAGTTCTATTGCCATATATTATTGTTGATTTGTCTTTTTAATTCCCTCATCACTACGTTGTTTTATTTTAGTATGATTCTTTCGACATCGCCGAACTCGCTGTAGTCCGATATTATAATGCGGTCTCCGGGCTGCAGGCCTTCGATAACCTCAAACTGCTTGGGATTCTGCCGGCCGATTGTTATCGGGGTACGTACAGCACTTCCTCCCGACTCACTCAGACGATAGACATAATGTCCGGACGATGTATTGAAGAACTTGTCACGAGGAATGGCCAAGCACTTTTCGGGCTTTCCGAGCTCAATCTGGAGACGGTAACTTTTGCCTATGTGCGCATTTTCAGGTTTTTCCCCGGTGAACACCAGTTCTATCTCGAACGTACGCTCCTTGACCTCAGGAACTACCTTTGATATTTTCAACGGGAACTTCTTCTCCTGATACACGACCGTAGCCGGCAATCCTGCTGTTATGCGGTCGATATAGTATTCGCTGAGCAATGCCTGAACCTTGAAATTATCGAGTATATTGACTTCGGCTACACGCTCGCCGGCCGACACGCGCTGTCCAGGAGTGGAAGCCAGATAACCCAACTGACCTTTTGCCGGTGTTGTGACTACCAATTTGTCAAGACGGCTGCGCGCATGCTCATACTTGCGACGGCTCTCATGCAGCTCATTGTCGAGCAGTGAACGCTGTATGATATTCATAATGGAGTCGTGACGCAGACTCTCAAGAGTAAGACGTGTACGTTCGATGTTGTAGAGATATTCATCCTCAGCTACCTCCAGTTGCGCCTTGCTCTTGATTCCCATCTTCGCCTCCTCCTTATCAAGGATATAGCTCTTCGTAAGGCGGGAAATCTCATACTCAGCCTGAAGCATCTGCTGGCGGAGTGTCAGGCTTTTCTGTTCCATCTGATACTGCTGCAAACGGTAGTTCTTCTGCTGTTTCAGCCACATCAGGCGCAATTCATCAATCTCCCTCAACAGTTCCGGATTCTCAAGAACTACAATTGTATCCCCGGCCTCAAGCATTGCACCGTCGCTTGCCACGACACGGGAAACATAGCCGCCTTCACCGCTGCTTACCTTTATGTTTAGTATAGGCTGTACAACACCTTCGACATCAATATATTCAAGAAAATCGTCGTTTTTTGCCTCGGCATACTCTATATCATCACTCTCTACAATGCGCGTGCTGGGCCCTGTCATTATAATAATGTTTATTACTGTTATTGCAGCAATTGCTATTCCAAGCAGAAGGTAATACTTGTGGCGTATGTACCATGGGCGTCTCTTTAATTGTATATCCATAATAATATTGTTTGCTTTTATTATTCCGTAAATATTTTACCGCCGGTCAGGCTACGCAGTCCATAGTAAAGTTCCCAGAAGGTGGCAATGGCATTTATGTGGCTACGGCGAGCATAGTCTTTCTCCTGCGTAGCCGTATTGAGGTCGAGTATCGTTGACTTGCCTTGAAGATAGAGGTGCCGCGCGACCTCATAACGCCTTTGCGCCAAAGAGGCTGTTTTTTCGGCACTCTCCACACGATGAGCCTGCAGATTGAACTGGCGCACCATCTTGATGATATTGTTCTCAAAATCCTTGTATGCCTGTTCAACCTGCGTCTCCACAAGATTCACGTTAGACTCTGCAATCCTAACTCTTCCTTTGCCGCGTCCCCAATCGAGAATCGGGAGCGTCAGTCCTATACTAACATATTGCTGGTCGAGAGGCGAACGGTAACTGTCGTGCAGGTTCCTTGCTGTCTGCGAAAGTCCGAACTGTATATAGAGATCGGCCTTCAATCCCGAAGCAGCCTTTGCCTGGGCAAGATTGCTGTGACTTGAAAGAGCGGCAATCTTATATTCCATCGGTGCCGGGTTATGTTCATATGCAAGACGGATGGCCTTCTCGGCATCGGCTTTGCAAGCAGGAGTCTTGGTATCAGCCTCAACTTCTATTATGATGTCATTGTCGAGAGCCAGATAGGAGCGAAGGCTCTGTACGGCATCATCGAGCAGGTTACGTGCATCCAGTACATTTGTCTCGGCAGTAATCCTGTTGAGTTCAAGTTGAAGCATTTCGTTCTCTGTTATCGTACCGATATTATAACGTCCGCGGGCATATCGGCTCAATGTGTCGGCCGAAGCAGAGTTGTACATCGCTATTTCATATACGCTCTGCGCCTGTGCCACATTGAAAAAACAGGATACCGTGCGTGAGGCAATAAGCTCCATGCTCTCGCCATAACTCTTCTTGGCCGCATTGTAACGTACCGGTTCGATGCGTTTGTCCCATTTCAGAGAATTGTAACCGAACAATGTCTGTTGGTAACCGACAACCACCGGCTGCGAGTTGTATGCAACACTGCCGTTTGCGAACTCATCCTGCCGCAACAGTGAACTTTTGAGAAAAAGCTGCCCTCCTGTGAACGGTACATTCTGCGTAAGACTCAGTGTTGCATTCGTACTCAGCTGATTCTGCTCCACAAAGAGGCTTGTACCATCGGGCTGTGTAATTTTGCTTATCACCCTGTTGAGGCTCGGCCCGGAGGTAAACGTTAGCGTCGGGAGATAGTTTGCCTTGTGGAATTTGTAGCTCCATTCAGCAGCCAGAAAAGTGTGCCTTGCAACCTTAGCATCGGAAGAGCGGCTCTGCGCAATCTCTATCGCCTCATCGAGCGTAAGACGCAGGGTATCTGTAACGGCAAAGCTTACCGACGGCAACAGAACAAGAAAAGGAATAATGTCTTTAAGTTTCATCTTTGGAAATGTTTCGCGTTCACTTATTATATTACAAATAGCATGCCAAAACAACCAACTCTTTATAACATAATAAATTACACTTTTACAAACGCTAAAAACAGTGTGCGCAAGTGCACAAAAAATGTGCGATAATGCACACTTTTTTATATAATAATTCCAGTTGGATAGATTATCTTTGTCATCATAGACATTTGGAAAAGAGATGTATAAAGGAAAAGTACTTATTGTTGATGATAATGAGGACGTGCTGTTCTCTTTGAACCTTCTGCTGAAACCGCATACTTCGGCAGTACGTGTAGCAACTTCGCCCGACCGAGTTGCCCACTTCATGAAGATGTTCGAACCCGACGTCATTCTGTTGGACATGAACTTCACACGTGATGCGGTGAGCGGCTGTGAAGGGTTCGAGTGCCTGGAACAGATTCTGAAGATTGACCCCGACGCTGTGGTAATTTTCATGACAGCATATTCCGATACCGAAAAAGCCGTAAAGGCTATAAAGGCAGGAGCAACCGATTTTCTCTCCAAGCCGTGGGACAACGACAAACTGCTGGCCACATTGAAATCGGCTATGGAGCTCAGGCTCTCGCGCTTTGAGGTCGTAAGCCTAAAAGAGAAGATTGCTGCCTTGGGAGGATATGGGAATGCAGAGGGGCCGATACTTGTAGGAGAGTCGCCGGCAATGCAAAAAATCAAGTCAAGTATCGGAAAATTCGCAGAGACCGATGCCAATATCCTCATTCTGGGTGAAAACGGCACAGGAAAGGATGTTGTAGCACACCTTATACACCAGATGTCGGAACGTAACGGCAACCCGTTCGTCACCATAGATCTCGGCACCGTCCCCGAACACCTGTTCGAGAGTGAGCTGTTCGGCTATGAAAAGGGGGCATTTACAGGAGCAACCTCGGCAAAAGCCGGGCGAATGGAGGTTGCATCGGGCGGAACCCTGTTCCTTGATGAGATTGGCAATCTGTCGATACATGCACAGACAAAACTTCTCACAGCTATAGAAAAACGTCTGATAACGCGTGTGGGAAGCACAAAAGAGAGGAACATTGATGTGAGGATAATCTCGGCTACCAACGCCGACCTGCAGTCAATGGTAGAGAAAGGGATATTCCGACAAGACCTAATGTACAGGATAAACACCATTGAGATACATATTCCGCCGTTGCGCGAAAGAGGCGATGATGTGATTCTGCTTGCTGAATTCTTCCTGGAGAAATATGCATCAAAATACAACAAGAAAATAAAGGGTATCAGCCGTGATGCAAAGATCATGCTTGCAAGATACGGCTGGCCCGGCAATGTGCGCGAGCTCCAGCATGCTGTAGAAAGAGCTGTAATAATGGAAGAGAGCACAATCATCAAGCCCTACAGTCTCATGATTCCGCAAAAGGATAAAAACAGCAGCAACGCACCACTGCCCCAGGGCGAAAAGACATTGAATCTTGAAGAGCTTGAACGTGACGCTATCGAAAGGGCCATGAAAAGGGCTAACGGGAACATAAGCCATGCTGCAGAGCTGTTAGGAATAACAAGATACTCGCTTTACCGCAAGTTAGGCAAACAATAAAGTAAAGAAGATGAAGAAAGAGTTCATTATAAACTTAGCCCTAATAATGACAACAACAGCAGCAGGTATTGCTGCATTCCTGTTCTCATATCCGATAAGCGGCATAGGAGCAATCACTTTATGCCTTGTTCTTGTATATAGGCAATTGGCTATATACAACCGGTTCGAGAAGCAGCTTGGATACGAGAGGCTTTCACGGGAGCAGTCACAGAAGAAAGCGGTGGAAACCGAGAAAGAGCTGCATTTCCATAAGTTGTTGATTGAAAATGCCAATACTGCAGTAATGGTTGTGACCGGCAACGGATATGCCGAATGGCACAACAGCACGGCAGCCAGGCTGATAGGAGAGAATGGGCATATACCGCAAGCGATAACAAAGGCTGTAGAAGAAAACAGGCAGGAGCTCACTATCAACGGACGCGAGTACTCGCTGAGCCGTACACGGATAAAGACCGGCTATTCATTCCGCAACATAATTGTCCTTAAAGACATCCACGATTCGATAGAGAAGAGCCAGGTGGAATCGTGGCACAAACTCGTAAGAGTACTCACACATGAGATAATGAACTCGATGAGCCCTATCATATCTCTGTCGGCAACATTGTGCAACAGCATCAGGAGTTACGTGAAGAAAGGGGACGAGAATATTGAAGAGATACATCACGGCCTTGAGATTATCAACAGGCGCAGCAGCAGCCTGCTGTCGTTCATCGAGAACTACAGGAAACTGACACATCTTTCGGCACCACAGAAGAACCGTTTTACAATAAGAAGCCTGGCTGAAGATTTGCAGAAGCTATACACGCATCAGCACGTAATATTCCGTATAGAAGCTGGATGCGAAACAAGAATCTATGCCGACAGAGGACAAATTGAACAAGTTCTGATAAACCTTATAAAGAATGCTTTTGAAGCCTGCGAGGAGAAAGCGAGAGCCAACAACGGCCAAGAAGGTGCAACTTACAGGCAAGAGGTGGCATTGACATTCAGCGTAACCGAAGAAGAGAACGGCAGAAATGCCATTATCAGGATAGAGGACAATGGAATAGGCATAATGGCTCCTGCCAAGGAACAGATTTTCATTCCTTTCTTCTCTACCAAGAAGAATGGTTGCGGAATAGGGTTATCCCTATGCAAGCAGATAATAATAAACCACGGTGGAAAAATAGAATTAGAATCTGCCGAGGGTTATGGATGCCGGGTCACATGCACTATACCTATAGAAAGAGACCAGGAGTCCGACAATTGATTTAGAGTAAAAAAAGATATAGGCTGCACCATTGGCAACCTATATCTTTTTCAGTTCAATACCATTTCTCTGATATCGCCATCAATATTTTTCTGTACTTTGAAGTTCCTTGCAAAATTCTTGATAAACTCTAACGAAGAGGTACTTGGCTGAGGGAAAAAATCAAATTTAAAAGCATTTTTGATAACAGATTCTGAAAGTTCAAATTCCGGAGTAGATGTTTTATCCATAGGCTCTTCTTTTTTGAGGTTCTATATATAGAACGCAACAATAGGACAAATAGTATATGCCGCGTGAAAAAAAATATTCACGCGGCATATACCGAATATAATATTATGAAAAAAGTCTATTCCAATGTAAGAGATATGCACTTCTCAGCAGCTATACGACGCATGTTTATGATTGCATAACGCATACGGCCCAACGCTGTATTTATGCTTACGCCGGTAATGTCGGCTATATCCTTGAATGAAAGGTCCTGATAGTAACGCATGAAAACGACCTCGCGCTGACAATCGGGAAGTTCGTCTATCAGAGCGCGTACATCCTTCAATACCTGTTCGTTTACCATGCGGTTCTCTATTGTACCTTCAGAGAGCTTTGCATCGTTGAGAAGATCTATCTCTGTTTCGTCATTGGATATGAGATTCTCGTTTCTCTCATTACGGAACTGGTCAATCACAAGATTGTGGGCTATGCGTGTTATCCAGGCCGCAAACTTGCCGTCATTGGTATAACGTCCCTGCTGAAGGGTAACAATAGCCTTGACAAAGGTCTCCTGGAAGATATCCTCTGCCACCTCCTTTGAATGTACAATAAAAAATATATAGTTGAACAACCTCTCCTTATGACGTTCTAACAATATATCGAATGCTGAGTTATTGCCTTCTAAATAAAGTGTGACCAATGCATCATCGGCCAACTGCTTTAATGTCTCCATCTATGTGTCTTATTTATTTGGAGTAGAAGTGTTCTATAGGCAATAAATTTTAGGTTGTTTATGAATCTGTTCGGCAAAGAAACAAAACAAATGTCTTAAATCCAAACATTTTTAAATAAAAATACCTTTTTAATACAATATTGCCGTTCTGTGCACGTTAAATAAATCTAAAAAGGGAGTATGTAAAACAAATTTACACACTCCCTTATATTATTTATTGAAGAAATGTCACTTCATTTCTGCTCCTGCAACAGAAAAGCCCCGCAAAAGGTCGGCAACAGGCATCCGTTTCTTTCCGGCAAGCTGCACCTCAACAAGTGACACAAAACCGCCCTCGACAGCCACCTTCATAAAAGACTTGCCGTCTGTAACAAGAGTTCCGCAACCCTTTCCGTGGTCACACGGCTCCTTTGCAACTTCATATACCTTAAGAGCCACCTCCTTGCCTGAAGAATCGACAAGTTCGCACCAGGCCGCCGGATAAGGTGACATTCCACGCACGAAATCATATATCTGCCCTACACTTTTTGTCCAGCAGATGCGGCATGTATCGCGGAAAATCTTAGGTGCCGGACGCAGTTCGCTCTCATTTACATACATTGTATCCTGAGCATGCGACACGACATCACCGTTCACTATTGCAGCAACAGTGCGAAGAACGGTCTCGCCACCCTGCAACATAAGCTTGTCGTGCAATGTGCCGGCATTGTCATCCTCTTCTATTGGCACAATATCACGGTAAATGACATCTCCGGTGTCTATCTCGTGCTTCAGGAAGAATGTGGTTACACCGGTCTCCTTGTCACCGTTTATAATAGCCCAGTTTATAGGTGCTGCACCACGATACTGCGGCAAAAGAGAAGCATGCAGGTTGAACGTACCCAAACGGGGCATGTTCCATACGCTCTCCGGCAGCATTCTGAAAGCAACCACTATCTGCAAATCGGCTCTCCACTCCCTCAGTTCGGCCTGGAAAGCCTCATCTTTCAGCGATTCGGGCTGAAGCACCGGCAGTTTCTCTGCAACGGCATACTGCTTCACAGGGCTCATAAGCAACTGGTTGCCACGTTTGGCAATAACCTTATCGGGCATTGTCACGACGCCCACGACCTCATAACCGCAGGCAGGGTTCTCGCGCTGCTGTTCAAGCAGACGACGCAACGGCTCAACCGCAAAATCGGGTGTTCCGAGATATACTATTCTCAATTTTTCCATAATGAATTCTTTAATCGGAAGTAAACTCCAGCAATGTCTTTCTGTAGGCAGTAAATATCGCCGACTTCGATATAAAGCCGATATACTCGCCCGTGACATCCTCTACTGGCAAGTTCCATGCACCGGTCTCCTCGAACTTGCGCATAACAGCCTCCATAGGCTCTTCGATGCTGAGTCTCACAGGAGCCTCGCGCATCAACGAAGCCACATTGAAACGGTGATACAGTTCCTGGCGGAACATCACATGCCTTATATCATCAAGATAAAGAATGCCTACAAGACGATTGCCAGCATCGACTACCGGGAATATATTGCGCCTTGTCTTTGCAACAACCGAGGTCAACGCTCCAAGCTCCATATCGGGATTCACACGCATGAAGTCCTTTTCGATAACGTCGGCAACCTTGAGGATTGTCAGCACTGCCTGGTCCTTATGATGAGTAATAAGCTCTCCACGCTGTGCAAGACGTATTGCATATATATTGTTCTTGTCGAATACCTTTACTGTAAGATATGAGCACACCGACACTATCATAAGAGGAAGGAACAGGGCATAGCCGCCTGTAAGCTCCGCTATGAGGAAAACACCTGTCAATGGTGCATGGAAGACACCCGACATAAGGGCAGCCATACCGAATAGAGCGAAGTTCTTGTCTGAGACAGGCACTCCGAAACCGCTCATGTTGCACACGCTTGCAAAGAGATATCCGGTCACGCACCCCAGAAAAAGACTAGGTGCAAAGATACCGCCGCAACCGCCTCCGCAGTTGGTGACTGTAGAGGCAAAGGCCTTGAAGAGGATAATGAGAAGCATGTACAGCAACAGGAAGCTTGCATGCCCGTAGAACAGTGAGTTGTCGAGTATTATATTCTCCGACGTTCCGTTTATCAGTTCAGTGATGGTGTCGTAACCCTCGCCGTACAGCGGCGGAAAGAGGAATATGAGCACACTCAGTATCGTACCGCCAATGGCCAGCTTATAATAGGGATTGCTCAGTTTCTTGAACTGGCGTTCTATTGCAGTGGTGACATGTGTGAAATAGAGCGATACAAGACCGCATGTCACACCCAGCATTATCACAAAAGGCACACGGGCAAGATCGAAGGCATTCTCCATGTGGAACTCGAACATCGCATCTGTACCCATGAGCAGATAAGAGAGCGTTGCAGCAGTGACGCTTGATATCAGCAACGGCAACAGCGACGACATTGTAAGGTCGAGCATAAGCACTTCGAGCACGAACACCAGACCGGCTATAGGAGCCTTGAAGATGCCGGATACCGCACCGGCAGCACCGCAGCCGATGAGAAGCATCATCACCTTCTTCTCCATCTTGAAGAAACTTCCGAGGTTTGAGCCTATGGCAGAACCGGTCATCACGATAGGCGACTCAGCTCCCACCGAACCTCCGAAACCGATTGTTATTCCGCTGGCAATGAGTGACGACCATGAGTTATGCCTGCGTATCTTTCCCTGCCGGCACGAAATGGCATATAACACCTTTGTCACGCCATGGCTTATGTCATCGCGCACTACATTGCGTATAAATAGCCCGGTAATGAAGATTCCGATTACCGGATACACCAGATATAGCCAGTTGAACGTATGCGGGTCGAAGCCTCCGGTAAGGAGGTGCTGTATGAAATGTATGAGATGCTTTAGGGCAAATGCGGCAAGAGCCGACAAAATGCCCACTGCGAAGCTCAGAATCAGGATGAACTGGTTCTGCGAAATATGTTTTTCCCTCCAGCTTATGAAGCGGTCGAGAAGTGTCATTTCGTCCGTAGCTTTCATCACTCTCTGATTATTGTAACTGTTCCGTTCTCCTTTAACTTGATGATGCTGGATGACTTTGCCGTGCCTTTCTCCAGTTGCTTGTAGCCCACTACATAATCCACTGCATCAATTATCTCCTTGCTTATCTCGCCGAAATTGTTCGGAGTAGGCTCACCGCTCACATTGGCCGATGTTGATACTATCGCCTTCTGGAAACGGTAACACAGCTCCTTGGAGAAGAGTTCCGATGTAACACGGATTCCTACACTGCCGTCTTCGGCAACAAGATTAGGTGCAAGATTACGTGCACCGTCATATATTATAGTAAGAGGCTTTGTTGCAAGCTCGATGAGGTCCCATGCAACAGCCGGCACATTCCCTACATAACGTGCAAGACGGTCGGCACTGTCAACCAGGAGCAACATAGCCTTGCTGTCACTGCGCCGTTTTATATCATAGACACGCTTGACAGCCTCCGGATTTGTGGCATCGCAGCCGATACCCCATACGGTATCGGTAGGATAGAGTATTACCCCACCCTTACGGAGAACTTCTACACACTTCTTTGCTTCTTCGGCTATTGTACCCATACAACTCTTCTTTTAGAATTCGCTTGTAAAGTGGAAACGGATTGACTTGAAATCACTCTGCGCCATCTGCAGCACATAGTTGCTGTCGGCGAGGAACACATCGCGTCCTTCAATGTCCTTTGCCATATACTGGTACTTGCGCTTCTTGAATGCTTCGAGTTCAGCCTCGTCGTCACTCTCTATCCAGCATGCCTTGTAAAGGTTTACAGGCTCCCAACGGCACTTTGCATTGTACTCGTTCTCAAGACGGTACTGGATAACCTCAAACTGCAGCTGGCCTACGGTTCCGATAAGCTTACGGCCGTTATGCTGGTTAACGAAGAGCTGTGCCACTCCCTCTCCCATGAGCTGGTCGATACCCTTTGCGAGCTGTTTCGTCTTCATAGGGTCGGCATTCTCTATGTACTTGAACATTTCGGGAGAGAAGCTGGGCAGTCCCTTGAAATGCAGGTCTTCGCCTTCGGTCAAGGTATCGCCTATCTTGAAGTTGCCGGTATCGGGCAAACCGATTATATCGCCCGGATATGCCTCCTCGATTGTACTCTTGCGCTGAGCCATGAACTGCGTAGGAGAGGAAAAGCGCATATCCTTTCCTAAACGTATATGACGGTAAGGGGTGTTGCGCACAAACTTGCCCGAACATATCTTGCAGAATGCCACACACGAACGGTGGTTCGGGTCGATATTAGCAGTAATCTTGAATATGAAGCCGGTAAACTTGGGTTCTTCGGGGCTTACCATACGCTCCACGGCCTGTACAGGACGCGGAGCCGGAGCTATCTTCACAAAGCAGTTAAGCAGCTCTTCAACACCGAAGTTGTTCAATGCAGAGCCGAAGAATACCGGAGCCACCTTGGCATCAAGGTAATCCTGCACATTGAATTCGGGATAAACGCCATCTACGAGTTCAAGGTCGGAACGGAGCTTGAAAGCAAGATCATCTCCTATGTTCCTGTCCAGTTCGTCGCTGTTTATGTCAATCTCCACCTTCTCTGTCACCCGCTGCTTGTTAGGAGTGAAGAGGTCGAGTTTCTGTTCATATATGTTATAGACACCCTTGAAGCGCGCTCCCTGGTCTATCGGCCAGCTGAGCGGACGCACTGCAATCTGCAACTCGGCTTCAAGTTCATCGAGCAGCTCGAACGGGTCGCGTCCCTCGCGGTCCATCTTGTTCACATATACAATCACCGGAGTGTTGCGCATGCGGCAAACCGACATCAGCTTGCGTGTCTGGGTCTCCACACCTTTCGCGCTGTCCACAACGATTATAACGCTATCTACGGCTGTAAGAGTACGGAATGTATCCTCGGCAAAATCCTGGTGACCCGGAGTATCAAGAATATTTATCTTGTACCCTTCGTAGTCGAACTCCATTACCGATGTCGTAACGGAGATACCGCGCTGCTTCTCAATCTCCATCCAGTCCGACGTTGCTGTCTTCTTTATCTTGTTCGACTTTACAGCTCCGGCAACCTGTATCTGACCGCCGAACAGCAGCAGTTTCTCGGTCAATGTTGTCTTTCCGGCATCGGGGTGCGAAATAATCGCAAAGGTTCTTCTACGTCCCAGTTCCTCTTGTATATTGCTCATTTGAATTATGTTTTTCACTATTATTACTCTTCGGCATCAAGGTCGAGCCTGCCCTCCGACTCTTCTTTGAAATAGAGTGAGAGCATCGAAATGAAACGGCTAATCTCTGCCGTAGCCTTCAGGGTCTCCTCGTTAATCTCTTTTTTCTGCAGTTTCATCAGCCACACCATATACAGCGCATCGAAACAGTTCTCAATCTCCCCTTTCTCACGCCCGTCGCTCTTGGTGCGGAACTCAACTATGAACGGCAAAGCCTTGTAGTATGCAGCCGAATAGAAAGGAGCCTTCGACGACTTCAAGAGACGCAGATGCAAGTCTGTCAGATTTATTATCACATTCCTGTTTATCTGCAGATGTCCTTTCTCCTTAACCCCTTCGAGCGACATCATCTCAAGCAGATTGCCATACCATTGAAGCATCTCCTCCTCGACATCCGGTGTCAAGCCGTATGGCTCTACTACAACACTCTTGATTCTGTCCAATGACAAATCATTGGCACGCAACAAGTCCTCAACCTGCCACATATATAGCAAATACTCCGCTATATTCTTTTTCCTCAGTTCTCTGGAAACTATCAAGACTAGCCTATTTTAATGGAACGACCATGTGCCTGTCGCTATGAGCACAATGCCCACCAACGAACAGACCATAACAATAACGCCGATGACACGGTTGATAATCCATATTCCACGGACATCGAAACGTACTCTCAGCTTGTTTACCACGTATGTTATAAACAGCCACCACAGCATAGCACCTCCAAAAATGGAGAGATAACCGACGCATTGGTTAAACAGAGGCATATCGGGCAGCATGAAATTGAACGGAGTGAACAGAGCCATGAAGAGCAGCAGAATCAACGGATTCGACAAGGTTATGAAGAAGCCTGTTATTCCGTTATGCAACAAATTGCTCTTGTTGCGGCTCACATTACGTGTATTCTGCATAGGATTAGTGCGGAAAGTATGGATACCGAAGATGAACATCACCACAGCACCAATTATCTGCATCCAGAACAGAGTACTCGGATTGCTTATGAATTCGTATAGGAACGAGAGGCCGTAACCGGTGAGCAGAGCATAAAGGATATCGCTCAATGCAGCCCCCGTACCTGTAACGATGCCATATACCCGGCCCTTGTTAAGCGTCCTTTGCACACACAAGACCCCGACCGGCCCCATAGGGGCTGATGCAACAATACCGATAATAGCTCCTTTAACGACAATTTCAAGGAGCGATATCTCGGAAATTATGGCATTGAACAGTTCGTTTATCTCATTCATAATGCAAAGTTGCCATTTTTTTATGGATTTTCACCTATTTAACGGCATTTTTTTATACCCCTGAAAGTAATTTAAATGACCCATGCCACTTATTTCTGGAGTTGCGTATTGTTTTTATCCGCCACCAATGAAATCACGATATCGGAAAGGCCTGAAACCACCGCTGCCACACCTATCATCATTATAACAAAGGAAACGGTTCTGCCAGGAAGAGCCAATGCTATGACAGACACTACAACAAGAGCAATAGGCACTACAGCATACCTCCACTGCCCTTTTACTTGTTTGCGTAAGGCATAAACCTTATATAGCTGGAACAGCGAGAAGCAGAAGAGTGCCAAAGCCAACAGAACAACGAGCAGTTCCACAAGCATTTCCGGAGAGATTATCAGCCACAATCCCAAAGCCATACAACAAACATCCAATGCCGAGAGCATCATATCCTTTGCCGAGAGCCGGTTCCTCTTATTCATGAATATACCCAACACCGACACAAGCGCCGGAACAAAGAATGCCACTCCGATTATACGTACCAGAAGATGTATCGCACTGTCCTTCATGACAATAAGCAATATGCCTATAAGCACAGTCGCGAAGCTACGCAAGACATTATTCAATCTCATACATTGTAAATTATGCTTCGGGCACCTCCCGAAGCCGGTTTATAAATATAATTCAGACTGTTACAAAAAGTTTTGCATGCCGGAAGATGACAGCAGTCTGCTGCAAGCCGTCAACCCTCTGCCGGGGTTTCCGCTACCGGAAGTGTCGCTTTTATCTTAACTATACGGTGCTTGTCCTTTTCCACCACCTCAAACACAATGCCATTACACTCGATATTCTCATGAAGCACCGGGAACTCCCCCTTGACCTCAAGCAACAGACCGGCCAGAGTATCAGCCTCACCCGAAACGCTCTCGAAGTCATCACTGTCGAGGGAAGTTATCTTGTAAAAATCGGATAGCATAGTCCTTCCATCGAACAGATAGACATTCTCATCAAGCTGTTCGTATGAAGTATCAGGCTCATCGAATTCGTCATTTATTTCTCCGACAATCTCCTCGATTATATCCTCCAGTGTAATCAAACCCGAAATGCCTCCGAACTCATCCACAACCAAAGCCATGTGGACCTTTACAGTCTGGAAATCGCACAGCAAGTCATCGATTTTCTTTGTTTCGGGAACAAAGAAAGGCTGACGTATGAGCGATTGCCAACGGAATGTCTCGCCACGATTCAAATGAGGTATAAGGTCCTTTATATACAGAACACCCCGAACATCATCCTGTGTCTTTCCATACACAGGAATACGCGAATAGGCATTCTCGGCGGCACACTTGAGTACTTCGCTGTATGAAGTACGCATATCGAGCATCACCATATCGAGACGCGATGTCATGATATTCTTCACCGTCTCGTCACCGAAACGTATGATACCCTCCAGCATCTTCTTCTGCTCGCCTATCTCCTTTTTGTCTGTAAGCTCCAGGGCCTGCTCCAACTCGTCAACCGACAGCAAGTGGTTCTTCTTGGATACCAGACGCTGTGCAAATATCGTCGATTTTACAAGGAATGATGAAAACGGGCTCAACAAACGCGACAACAGATGGAAGCCGTTGGCCGAGAAACGCGCAAACGCCATAGGATTGCTTTTGGAATATATCTTAGGCATCACCTCGCCGAAAAGCAACAGCAGGAACGTAAGCACCACCGTCATCAGGATAAACTCAAGCCATTCAGCCCCGCCGAAATTAAGGATATCAAGAAAAAAGTAGTTGAGCAGCATGACTACGCCCACATTGACAAAATCGTTGACTATAAGAATCGTAGCCAACAGCCTGTCAGGTTCTGAAAGAAGATTAAGAAGGCGTTTGTCCCTTGACGACTTGCTGTCGGCAAGTTCGTCAAGTTCTGTCTTCGACAATGAGAAGAATGCAATTTCCGAACCCGAAGCATAGGCAGAGAAGAGCAACAGGAACATTGAAATCACCAACGCAACGACAGCGCTCAACGACGGTGCTGTTATAAAGTCATCGGGGAGCGCAAGGGAAAATATCTGCATCAAAGCAGGAATGTCTGTTTCCAAAATATCTGTTTTTAAGTTAGAAAGGAGCCGATGACGGTGCAGGATCTACCGGCTGTGCTGGACCCGAAGTCCTTGAAGAGAGCATTTCCATGGTCTCGGCAAGTATTTCTGTTCTGTAACGGCGTATGCCGTTCTGGTCCTCATAGGTATTTGTTCTTATTTTACCCTCTATATATATTCTGTCACCTTTGTGCACATACCGTTCCGCAACCTCTGCCAAACCGCCCCAAAGCACGACATTGTGCCACTCCGTACGTTCGGGCACCTGAGTGCCGTTCTGCAGAGTATATGCACGTTCAGTTGTCGCCAGCACCATGTTTGCTACCACAACATTACGGTCAAGATGACGCACATCGGGCTCCTTGCCCACATTGCCTATTAGAATAACCTTATTTACTGACATATTCTTGGTGTAATATAATATTTGATGCAAAGTTAAGAAATTAATATATCTATGTCAACAACTTGATACAATTATTTTTATACCTAATAAATTAGGGAAAGAAAAGTTACACGCCGGACAATGCAAGACAACAAGACGTGCCGCTTTTTAGACAAAACGGAGAAAATAAATGATATTTTTCCAAAAAATGCCACATAAATTTCGGCAGTAGTAAAAAAAGCTATATATTTGTAGTCCGAAAATTAACACATATACATTTATAACAAAATCTTAGATAAAGATGACAAAAGCAGAGATTGTAAACGAGATTGCGAAGAAGACAGGTATTGAGAAGTCAGTGGTTCTAACAACTGTTGAGTCATTTATGGATGTTGTAAAGACATCTTTGGCAAACCAGGAGCCGGTATATTTGCGCGGATTCGGTAGCTTCATAATCAAGCACAGAGCCGAAAAGACAGCACGTGACATCCACAAGGAGAAGTCTATTACCATTCCGGCACACGACATTCCGGCTTTCAAGCCTGCAAAGACTTTTATGAATGATGTAAAGAAATAACAATAGTGAACAATTAATTAATTTTTTAACCATGCCAAGCGGAAAAAAGAAAAAAAGACATAAAATGTCAACGCACAAGCGTAAAAAAAGATTGAGAAAGAACAGACATAAGAACAAGTAATAACAAGTCTGTAAAAACACGAAAAACAAACTTGCAAGGAGCGTTAGAAAGACTTCAAGTTTGTTTTTTGTTTTAAAAGGGCAAAGCCCCGCCCTATGGTAAACGGGGCTGTAAACCAAAAGAAGAATTGTGACAAGCGAACTTATTGTAGATGTCCACTCCAAGGAAATATCGATTGCCATTACCGAAGAGAAGCAATTGGTGGAATTCCAGAGAGAGGAGCAGACCGAGACATTCTCGGTAGGCAACATATACCACGGCCGTGTCAAGAAAATCATGCCTGGTTTGAATGCCTGCTTCGTAGATGTCGGGTCCGAGAAAGAAGCTTTCCTTCACTATTCCGATTTAGGTCCACAATTTTACTCCCTTCAGAAATATCTGAAGCAGGTCACCAGCGACCGCAAGAAGAATTTCCCCATAGCCAAGGCATCAATAATGCCGGAGAAGAAGAAAGAGGGGAACATTGCCGAAGCACTGCAGACAGGAGACGAGATTCTTGTACAGGTAACAAAAGAGCCAATCAACACAAAAGGGCCACGCCTTACATGCGAACTCTCTTTTGCAGGACGATTCCTGATACTTATCCCATTCGAGGACAAGGTATCGGTATCATCAAAGATCAAGTCCCCCGAGGAGCGCACCCGTCTTAAGCAACTGTTGCAAAGCATCAAGCCGAAGAATTTCGGAATCATCGTACGCACAGTCGCCGAGGGCAAGAAAGTAGCAGAACTCGACAGCGAACTCAGGTCGCTTGTCAGCAACTGGGAAGCACTCGTAGGGAAGGTGCAGAAGAGCACCAAGCCACCAACAATAGTTCACGAAGAGTCGGACAGGACACTGGCTCTTTTGCGCGACCTTTTCAACCCGTCGTACGAAAGCATTCACGTGAACGATATTGATGTATATAAGAGAATAAGGGATTATGTCTCGATAATCGCACCGGAGAGCACCGACATAATAAAGCTCTATCGCGGAGAACTGCCCATATTCGACCACTTCGGCATAACCAAGCAGATCAAGTCCTCATTCGGAAGGATTGTATCATTCAAAGGCGGAGCATACCTGGTAATAGAGCATACCGAAGCGTTGCACGTAGTAGATGTGAACAGCGGCAACAGAGCCCGCAACAACGCAAGCAACCAGGAAGAGAATGCGCTGGAAGTAAATCTCGGAGCCGCAGATGAGCTGGCCCGACAGTTAAGGCTGCGCGATATGGGCGGAATAATCGTAGTCGATTTCATCGACATGGACAAAGCCGAGCATCGCCAGAGACTGTACGAGAGAATGACCGAGAACATGAGCCGCGACAGGGCAAAGCACAACATACTGCCATTGAGCAAATTCGGCCTTATGCAGATTACACGTCAGAGAGTACGCCCTGCAACGGACATGGAGGTCGAGGAGAGCTGTCCTGTATGCCACGGAAAAGGCAAGATACAGCCATCGGTACTATTCACCGAGACACTTGAGAGCAAGATAGAGACTCTCACAAGAGTGATTGGAGTAAAAAAGTTCAGGCTTCACGTCCACCCCTACGTAGCCGCATTCATCAAGCAGGGATTGATCTCATTACAGACAAAATGGAAAATGAGATACGGAATGGGGATACGCGTCATACCGGATCAGAAGCTGGCCTACCTTGAATACCATTTCATTGACAACAATGGCAATGAAATAGACATGAAGGAAAAGAACGAATTGAAATGATCCACACAATCTAACAAACAGAGAAGGAGCGCATGTGCGCTCCTTCTCTGTTATATATATAGCCAATGCGACAAAAAAAGGAGAACTGACGTTCTCCTCTCAAGTAGCGGGGGAAGGGATCGAACCTCCGGCCTTTGGGTTATGAGCCCAACGAGCTACCACTGCTCCACCCCGCGATGCGGTTCTTAAAACTGATGCAAAGGTAATGCATTTTTTTCTCCCCACCAAATATTTTGGAGACTTTTTTGGGAAGCACATACCTTTTTCAATCATTTTAACACCCTCAGTTTTGCACGAATGTGCAAAACTGAGTAATTTTGCGGAAACAAGAACCACATGGCAACACTTGAAACAAGGGAATTGATTATCAGGACCGCTCGCAAACTTTTTGCACAGCAGGGAATCGGGAACATTACAATGGCCGACATAGCCAAAGCTGCACAAAAAAGCCGCCGCACGGTATATACATATTTCCAGAGCAAAGAAGAATTGCTTGAGGCATCAATCGAGATGGAGGTGAAGAAAATCACCGCAGCAATCACAAAGGTCGCAATGTCGAGCCTGCCGCCCGACAAAAAAATCATCAGGCTGATATTCGTACGCCTTCAATCGACACGCAGCATCGTAAAGCGCAACAGTTGCCTTCACTCCGAATACACCCTAATCATAGAACATATACGCAAGAAGTTCGACGCCAAGGAAATCGCACTCTTCCGCCATATAATTGCCGAAGGAAAGACTCTTGGTCTTTTCGACATAAAAAGCCCCGACCTGGCAGCCCGTTTTCTGCACTTCTGCCTTAAGGGTATAGAGATGCCATTCATCAACGGCATCATGAGCAAGAACAACGACGAGAAACTGGTAGAAGGTTTCACCGAAAAGATAATACTCGGCGCATTAGGTTACAAGGAGCAAAACAGACAAGAAATATGAACGTACTCTACGAAGACAACCACATAATCATAATAAACAAGGCTGCCGGTGAAATAGTACAGGGCGACAAGACCGGTGACAAATCGATATGCGATAAGATGAAAGCATATCTGAAGGAGAAATACGCAAAGCCGGGAAATGTCTTTGTAGGGCTTCCGCACCGTCTGGACCGCCCCGTAAGCGGAGTCGTAGTACTGGCAAAGACAAGCAAGGCACTTGAACGCCTCAACAACATGTTCCGCGACGGAAACGTAAAGAAAATATACTGGGCAATAACCAAAGAACGCCCTCAACAGAGCGAAGGAGAGCTTAGCAGCTGGATTCTCCGGAACGAAAAGATGAACAAGAGTTTCTGCTACGCCAAAGAGGTCAAGGGCAGCAAGCACGCCCTGCTCTACTACAGGCACATCGCAGCCTCACAGAACTACAATCTCATTGAAATAGAACTGAAAACGGGACGGCATCACCAGATACGCTGCCAGCTATCCTCTATCGGCTGCCCGATAAAAGGCGACCTGAAGTACGGTGCAAAACGTTCTAACCCCGACGGAAGCATATCACTGCATGCACGTTACATCGAATTCATACATCCTGTATCAAAAGAGACAGTCAGCGTGACAGCCCCGCTCCCGAATGAAAGGCTGTGGCAAAGCTTCGAAGAGTAAGCAATAGCCGGTTCCTACTCCTTTTTCAAATAATAAAGCACCGTACTGTTCCCTTTGCGGAAAAGTTCTCTTGCTGCAGACATAACATCACATGCTGTAACAGCACGGTATCTTTCCGGTTCAAGTATATGCGAGTCGAGCGAACCGCGCAGTTCGGCAAGAGCAAGATTATTGCAAAGGTTTTCGCCGCCTATATTGCGGAACGTATATTCCGACTCGAAACGGTTCCTTACCTTTTCCAGCTCCTCCTCCGGCACAATCTCATTCTTGAGCAGCTCCAGTTCATGCCATATCGCAGTCTCTGCATCCTCTACAGCCACCCCGTCAGGCACTCGCGTATATATCCAGAACATGCCAGGGTCCTCACAGCCCGAAATAAAGGCATCTATTCTTGAAAAAAGCTTCTTCTCCTTTACCAGACGAGCCATAAAACGTCCAGAATAACCATTGGAAAGTATATCAGATATCACATCGCACGGATAGTAATCGTCTCCGAGCCTGCTCCCCATGTGAAAGCCCATATATAGAGCATTCTCCGGAACATTACGATACACAGTCTTGCGTCTGGCACGCATCTGGCGCGGTTCTGCAGGCAACGAAAGCTGCTTGACCCCCTTGCTCGGAATAGAAGCAAACCACTTGTTGCTCCACTCCACAACCTGCTCAAAGGATATGTCACCCACAACAGAAAGTACCGCATTGTCGGGAGCATAATATGTTTTGTAGAAATCCTTTATGACCTTGAGCGGTACATCGGAGATATGGCTCAGTTTCCGTCCTATCGTTGACCAGCGGTAAGGATGCACCTTATATGCCATACTGCGCAGAATGAGGCTTGCATCACCGTACGGGCGGTTGAGTTTCGTCTGCTTGAACTCCTCCATAACCACCTGACGCTGTACATCAACCTTCTTCTTCCCGAACGTAATGTTGCACATGCGGTCACTCTCCATCCAGAATGCAAGCTCGGCATTATGCTTGGGAAGTGCAATATAATAGCTTGTCACATCGTTTGTTGTGTATGCATTATTCTCGCCTCCGGCACTTTCGAGAGGCTCGTCGAACGAAGGAACAGCCTTGGTACCCTCGAACATGAGATGCTCCAGCAAATGCGCAAGACCTGTATGCTCATAGTTTTCATTACGGGCTCCCACACCATATACTATGTTCACGTAAACCATCTGCATCCTCTCGACCCTGTGATGCAGAACGCGCAGGCCATTGTCAAGAATTTTCTTATTTACCACCATTCTCCAGCAGAGTTATCTTCTCTATGACTACATGACTGCGCGGACGGCCCTTCGAGGTAGCATCAACCATCGATATCTTATCCACGATTTCCATACCCTCGACAACCTCTCCGAACACCGTGTAATGAGCGTCAAGATGAGGCAACCCGCCAGTAGTCTTATACTCCTTGCGCTGAGCAGCAGAATAGGAAAACTCGTTCTTCTTTACCTCAGCACGCGCCTCGTTCATCAACCGGCTCACCAGTCTATTCAATTCCTGCTGTTTCTTCGCATCATGCTTTGCAGAATTGTTCAGGCGATGAATCTCCTGACGGTAAGGAATCTGTATCTCGTGGAATTTCTTGTTCACAAGCTCCTTGTTTATATCCCGCTCGCTCAACTCCAGTTCATTATCCTTTGCCGCCTTGCCTGTAACGATATAGAAGTGCGCGCCCGAAGAGTAATCGCCCTTATTGAAACTTGCGGCAGCAATAGCTCCACGCTTATGGTAGCGCTTTGCAGGGTCTATTTCCGAAGGGACAGTATATTCCACGTCAGTCACACCCAGGTCGGGAGCATCGGGCTTCGTCTTCGAAGTATAGTCACCGGTCTGTATAAGCAAATCCTTTTTCACTCTATAGAACAACTGACCGTCGTAAAAGCCGTTCATTACAAGATTCACGAAATTCTTGCGATGACCAGGCGTCTCGCGGTACAGCTTTATCTTGAAATCTCCTTGATTTGTCTTGACAAGCAGATACTGGTCCGAATCGGGGCTGTTGACATTCAGTTCCTTTATTGCCGGACCAGAACTGTCACCGCTCTGCTTCTTGGTACCGCCGTCGCCGCATGAAATCACGGAAAGCGCAAAAATAGCTATAAAAACAAGTTGCAATCTCTTCATAACTGTATATATTTTTCAAAAACCGATAAACTCGTTAAAGACATTCATTTCAGCCACCCGAATCAGGCAGGAACAGCGCAAAGAGCATTGGCAAAATCCTATCTGAAAACGCAACAGCAATTATCTGCAAAAGTAGGCATATTTCAATAAATATAGTACACCTTCTTCAAAAAGTTGACGCACTTTTTTGTTATTACAAATATGAAAATGATACTTGAAGATAAAGTATTTATTAATAATAAGAGATTTTAGCCATTTTTTTGGTTACTTTGCAGACCGAATGAAAAAACGAAGCATTACATACAAGATAATCAAGGCATCTCTTATCACACTGAGCATTCCGATAATCCTTTTCTGGTTGCTCATGATATTGCTTTACATGCCTCCTATACAACGTTTTGCCATCGGGAAGGTATGCAATATCGTGAACGAGAGCACCGGATTCGACTTAGAGATAGGCCGGTTTCACCTTGCATTCCCCATCAAGTTCAACATGCATGACGTCAAGGTTTCAAAGGGCGACACCGTTTATGCCGACGGCAAGCATGCCGACATAAACATCTCCTTGCTTCCGTTGCTGAGCGGCGATGTAGAGATAAACTATCTCCTGCTCGAAGGAGTCAAGGTAAACACCATGGAGCTGGTTCCGGACATGAAGATAGCCGGCGAAATAGGATTCTTCCGTGCCGTAGCACGCAACGTCGATTTAGGCAACGAACTGGTCAACATGCGCCAGCTGCACCTTCACAGCACGAACCTTGACATAGAACTTACAGACACTGCAGCTGCAAAAGAAGAGGAAGAGAGCGGACCGCTGAATTGGAGAGTAAGGCTCCGGAACGGAAACATCGAGAACTGCAGGTTCAATGTAACAATGCCCTACGACACCTTGCAAGCAAGTGCAGGGATAGGAAAAATCAGGATAAGGAACGGTCTCATAGACCTTGGGAAAGAGATTTACAGCATATCGTCATTCCGGTTAAAGAACTGCTATGCAACATACGACCAGGGTGAAGGGAGCGCCGGTACATCCCCTACAAGTCATCTGGAAATAAACAACATAAACCTCGACACAAGGAACATACTATATACCCCCGACAGTTCACGGCTTGAGATACACGACTTCACATTGATTCAGCCAGGAGGCCTGAGGATAACAGAAACAAAAGCCTTCATTTCGGCCGATACCGCAAGGCTCGACCTGCGCAAGCTATACATGGCAAGCAAGAACGGCTCAAGCCTCTCCTTGAGCGCAGCACTTCCGTGGGAGGCATTAAAGGAAGAAGGGAAGAATGAACTGCAGGCAAAAGCAAGCCTTGCTCTCGACAAGAGAGACCTTGGTGCCATACTCACTGGAGAGCAGTACGAATCGCTGTCGCTCCTTCAGGAGAAGATGCTTATTGCCGACATGGAGCTGAACGGCAGCCTTTCCAGTCTGGATATAGACTCCATGCAGATTATTGTTCCTGCCCTTCTCAGAATGAGCGCAAACGGCAACCTACGCAACCTATACGACACAAAGAAGCTAGAGGCGACGCTGAACTTCAACAGCAGTACCGGTGATATAAGAAAAGCAATAAGGCATTTTGTACCGGCCGACAGCATGATTACCGCCGAAAGCGACTCCGTATCAGGCATAGGAATATTCGATATCGGCGGAAACGTTACATATATAGCAGGCGAAGCCAATGCCGACATAGGAATAGGCAGCACATCGGGCAACATGCTTGCTAAGGCACGATACAACATAAACGACGACACCTACGAAGCCGACCTTAAGGCCAACAGGCTCAACATAGCATCACTGATGCCGGAGATACCGCTATACAACATGCAGATGAGCCTAAAGGCCGACGGTGAAGGCATTGACATATTCGACAGCCTGACAAGATACAATCTCGACATCGAGCTCGACAGCCTCCACTATGGCAGTTACAGGCTTAACGGCATCAGCCTCAAGGCAAATCAGGAGAATGGCCTTTCCATAATCGACCTGTTGTCAAAGGATCACAATCTCCAAATGCAGGCAAAGGCCAGGACAAGACTAAACAATGAGAACATAAGCAACAGTACGTTCCTAAAGATAGAGAGAGGCGACCTGACAGGGCTCGGAGTTACCGAGACCCAGCTCGACACAAGAATTACCCTTGACCTTGAAGCTTCGACCGACATGGCAGAGACACATGCCCTGAAGTTCAACGGAAAAGACATAAGAATAATAACTGCGGAAAAGACATATACACCAGCCGATATCGACATGGACATCATGACATCTCCCGGATACTCCTACATAAAGGCAAAGAACGGAGACATGAAGGCCACGGGAAGCATGAACAGCGGCTACACAGGGCTTTTTGCTGCTATGCAGAAAGTTGCAGGAATGTACATGGAGGCACGTCACGCCGACACCATGCCCTACTATCTGCACGACTACGAAAAGGCACTTCCGACATTATCATTCGACTTTGAATGCGGCAAGAAGAACGTATTGGCAAGTTTCCTTGCCATGAACGGCCTTACAGCAGACAAGGCGTCCATAGAGCTCAAGCTCGACACCATCAAAGGATTGAACATGAACAGCGGCATATACGGGTTCAGCAACAACTCTTTGAAACTCGATACCATACGCATGTTCACAAGACAGCAGGAGAACAAAATACGTTATCTGGCAGCTGTACGCAGCACTGCAATAGACCCGAACAACGAAAAACAGAGTTTCTCAGCAGCCCTGTACGGAAACATATGCATGGACTCCCTTTCAACGAACCTGATGTACCGCGACAAGAACGACAGCATTGGAATAAAGATTGGAGCCATGACCCTAATGAGACCCGAAGGTCTGGACATAAGATTCAATCCCGAAGCCACATTGCTGAAGAACAGATTCCGTTTCAACGAAGACAACTTCATCAGAATAGGAAAAGGTATGAGTGTCGATGCCGACGTAACGCTTGACAACAGCAAGGGGGCCGGCATGCACCTGTTCACCACTCCTGACCCCACCGCAAAGTACAATGCCAATCTGGAGCTATTCAACATAAACCTGAAGAGCATCACCTCCATGGCACCATTCGTGCCCGACATTGCCGGAATGCTCAACCTCGATCTCTACTTCAGGCAGGACGGCAACAGCATGCTTATAAGCAGCGATATAAAGGCCGACAGCATCGCCTACGAAGGCACATATATCGGCAACGAGATGCTTGAGGTCGTATATTTGCCTAAGAACGACAAGACCCATTATCTCGATATAATCCTGAGCCACGAAGAAGAGGAGGTTGCCCACATGAGCGGAAACTACCTCGAAGACACAAACGACCCAGGACTCCATGGCGACATTACCCTCACCAGATTTCCGCTCAGCATAAGCAGAGCCTTCCTGAAAGATACAGGAATGGAGCTCGACGGCTACATCAACAGCGAGTTGTCGGCCGAAGGCAAGCTCTCAACTCTCAACACCAACGGCTTCATGCAGTTCGACTCCGTTCATATCGACGCACAGCTATTCGGAGCCAAGCTGAAGATGGCCGACGAGCTTGTCAGCATAGAGGACAACAAGATTATGTTCAAGAACTTCGATATCTATTCAGCAGGCAACAACCCGTTCAAGATAAACGGCAATATAGACCTGACACACATTGCCGACCCCGGCATAAGCCTCCGCATGAGGGCAAAGGACTACGAGCTCATCAATGCCACGCGCCGCAAAGGAGCCATGCTGTACGGAAGACTGTTCATCGATTTCATGTCGTTCATAAGCGGAACGCTCAACAACATGAAGATATACGGCAACTCTACCCTATTGAGCAAAAGCAACATAACATACGTAATGCTCGATGCGCCGATCGAAAGCGACAAGGAGCTCGACGGCCTTGTTGAATTTGTAAATTTCAAGGACACCACAGCCGTTGCGAAGGAAGAAGAGGAGTTCAACCTGGGCAACACGAACATCGACATGACGCTCAACATTGAAGACGGAGCAAGGATAAATGCCGATTTCGACGAGAACAGGAGCAGCTACATCGCACTCAAGGGAGGAGGCAACCTGCACCTCACATATACAAGCGAGACAGGAATAGGACTTACCGGAACATACTCCATGAGCGAAGGCCAGCTGAAGTACGCCCTTCCGGTCATACCGTTAAAGACATTCAATATTGCCGACGGCAGCAAGGTCACATGGAACGGAGACATCTTCAATCCCGACATAGACATAACAGCACTCGAAAAAGTAATAACATCGGTGACTTTCGAGGACAACAGCATGCAGCCGGTAGAGTTCGACGTAGGTGTCAAGCTGAGCAACACCCTTAGCAACATGGGACTGACTTTCACATTGTCGGCACCTGAGAATGCAATGGTTCAGGAACAGCTGAACATGCTTGACGAAAGCACATTGAACAAATATGCTGTCACAATGCTTATTACCGGTACATATATCGGCAGCAGCAACGGCATGACCGCATCCGGAGCCCTCAGCTCATTCCTCGACGCCAAGATAAATGAGCTTGCAGGAAATGCGATGAAGAGCGTGAGCGTAAATGTCGGCATAAACGATGCACAGAATGCCGAGACGGGAGGCACGTACAAGAACTACTCCTTCAGTTTCAGCAAAAGATTCTGGAACGACCGCTTGACAATTATAATCGGCGGCGAGGTCAACAGCGGAGACCACCCTCAAGGCAGCGACAGCTTCATAAACAACGTGTCGCTTGAGTGGAAGATAAGCGAAAACAGCAACCGCTACATAAGGCTCTTCTATGACAAGAACTACGAGTCTATCCTCGAAGGAGAGATAATAGAGACCGGCGTAGGTTATGTATATAAGCGTAAACTCAACAACCTCAACGAATTGCTTATCTTCCGCAAGAAAGACGACAAAAACCGGAACGGAATACCGGGCGGAGAAAAAAGAAGCGGTACTGAAGAAAACAGAAAAGAAGTGAAGAATGAATAGACAATACATATACATATTGATAGCGGCTCTTGCCTTGTCGGCATGTTCAATAACCAAGCATCTGCCCGACGGAGAACAGCTATATACAGGCATTAAGGACATTCAGTTTGTCGGAGAAAAGGAGAACGCAGCAGACGAAACCGGCCAAAAGGCTATAGAAGAGGTCACATACGCCCTTGACTGCGCGCCAAACGGCTCTTTGTTCGGAAGTTCATCGCTCAAGACCTACCCCATGAGCCTATGGTGGTACTACAAATACAACAACTCCGACAGCAAGTTCGGAAAATGGATGTTCAACACCTTTGCCAAGAGCCCTGTACTTATCTCAACGGTGAAACCGGAACTGAGAGCCGATGTCGCAAACGAGATACTCAAATACTACGGTTATTTCAACGGCAAGGTAGAGAGCGAAGTAATCACAGACAAGAAAAACCCGAAAAAAGCCTCGGTACGCTACAGAGTCATATTCAACAAGCCATGTTACATCGACAGCATTGAATACCGCAACTTCCCTGCAGTTGCCGACAGCCTTATAATAGCCACAAGGAGCGAAAGGCTCATCTCGTCGGGCAACCAGTTCGATGCGGCAAGCATGGAAGAGGAGAGGAACAGGCTCAATACCCTATTCCGGGACAATGGCTACTACTACTTTCAGCCAGGATACATAAACTACCTTGCCGACACCATAAACACACCGGGCAAGGCATCAGTACGTGTGCAGCCGATAAAGAACCTTTCGCCGCAGATATCAAAGCAATGGTATATCGGCGACATCAGCCTGCGTATAATGCCAAGCAATGCCGCCGGCATGAACCGCACGCAGAACGACACCATCAAGAGACGCAGTTTCAGCTACATATACAGCGGCAAGAAACTGCCGGTACGCATAGGCGCATTGCTCCGCAACATACAGTTAAGGAAAGGTGAACTCTACTCGCAGCAGAAACAGCAGAACACGCTTCAGCGTCTTAGCCAGATGGGTATTTTCAGCGGAATCAGCTTCAATATCAAGGAAAAAGAGGGAACCGACACCCTTGACGTGAACATCAGCACACAGCTTGAAAAGCCATACGATTTCACATTCGAGCTGAACGCCACGTCAAAAAGCAACGAACAGATAGGTCCCGGAAGCAAGATAAGCATTGCACGAAGGAACGTATTCCGTGGAGGAGAGACATTGAAACTCTCCCTTAAGGGCTCGTACGAATGGCAGACAGACGATAACGTAAAAGGACGTGCGGCCGTCATCAACTCATGGGAGATCGGCGCCGACCTGTCACTGACCTTTCCACGCCTTTTCTTTCCGATAATACACCGACGACACCTTAGAGTACCGTCATCGACATCATTCCGTCTGTTCATAAACCAGATGAACCGTTCCGGATTCTTCAAAATGGTACGTTCCGGAGGTGAAGCCACGTACAAGATATACACTAAGACCACAACCACACACACCGTAACCCCGTTCCGCCTGTCATACGACATGTTGCAGAGAACGACGGCCAATTTCGACTCCATTGTAGCCGGCAACCGATCTATAGCCAACAGTTTCCGCAATCAGTTCATCCCTGCCATGCAATACACATACCTTTACGACAATGCAAAGACAAGGCATCGCAACAAGACATGGTTTGAAGCCTCTGTAACATCGGCAGGAAATGTCACGTCGCTCATCTTCAGTGCATTCGGCAAGAAGTTGAACGAGAAGAACAAGAATATTCTCGGCAACCCGTACGCGCAGTTCATAAAGGGAACCGCCGAATTGCGCCAGCTATGGAAAATAAACAACAGCCATTACATCGCAACCAGAATAATGGTCGGCGCCATTCACAGTTATGGAAACTCCGAGTATGCCCCTTACAGCGAACAGTTCTACATAGGAGGAGCCAACAGCCTGCGTGCCTTTACCATACGCTCCATAGGCCCCGGAAGCTACCACCCAGCCGAAGAGGACCGTTACTCCTACCTCGATGAGACCGGAACGCTCAAGCTGGAACTCAATGCCGAATACCGGTTCAAGCTCATAGCCGACCTTCATGGAGCAATCTTCGTAGATGCCGGCAACGTATGGCTGATGAAAAAGGACAAAGAACGTCCCGGAGGCGAATTCGAACTCAGCACATTCCCTAAGCAGTTGGCCTTGAACACCGGTTTCGGATTCCGGTACGACCTCGAATTCCTTGTTCTCCGTGTTGATTTCGGCCTTGGCCTCCATGCCCCCTACAAGACAAACAAGAAGGGATACTTTAACCTGAAACCGTTCGGCAACGGATTCGCATGGCACTTCGCCATCGGTTACCCGTTCTAAGAGAGAAACCATATATAATTAAGGAACATACGCGCACGCGTACTGACAAAGTCCTTAGAGTCAAAAGAGCTTTAAGGACTTTGCTATATGCATAAGGTTTGCATATTCCCCGCATTCCTTGCAAAACGCAACATCACACCTCCTTTTCACAGCATCACAAACAGCATATATCCTCTATTTGTGGAAAATTGTCAGCATTACCATTTTCATGCAGCCAAATATCAGGAGATAAAAAGCCTGAATAATTCCAGAAAACAGGCGTATGGCACTATTCTAAGCACATATCAACAAAAATTAATATTATACGCCCAACCGCCCAATATGACAAATGATAGCTATTTAAACTATTTTAACAACAATGTGTCAAAAGCACTCCAAACCGACCACAAAACAACTAATCGCATAAAACTCAATCACTTGAATAGATAAAACTGCTAAAAAACAGACAAAAATCAACAAAAACAAACTCTTTTTCGAAAAACAAGGAACAATTGCACATTAAGCAAGAAGTGAGCAAAATTCGATTTTAGATGCAATTTTAACACAATTGTTGAAAAAAAGTTCTTAACTTATTTTAAAGTTTGGCACGAATGTCGTATCTTCGCGCCATTAATTTCCTGAACTCTACACACGGAGATTATAACAAAAAGATATAAATATTTTATTATTATTAACTTAAATTCATTGTTATGAAAAGAGTGCTATTTCTATTGACCTATATCTGCTTGGGTATAGGTATGGCAACAGCGCAAGTCTCAAAAGTCACTGGTAAGGTTTACTCAGAGGCTGACGGCGAGCCTGTTATCGGAGCCTCAGTTCTTGTTGAGGGCACTACACTCGGTGCTTCTACAGACATTGAGGGTAACTTTACAATTGAAAATGTACCTGCTTCAGCAAAGACTATCCGCGTTTCATACGTAGGTATGACAACACAGCAAGTACACATTGTAAGAGGAAAAGCCATGAAGATCGTCATGGTCGAGGATGCCAAAGTCCTTGACGACGTAATGGTCGTTGCATTCGGTACTGCAAAGAAATCTGCATTTACCGGTTCTGCAAAGGTAATTGATTCTGAGTTGTTGGAGAACACCCAGGTTACAAACGTAGCAAATGCCCTTTCAGGTAAGGTTGCCGGCGTGCAGCTGACATCGAACAACGGTGCTCCAGGTTCACAGGCAACAATCAACATCCGTGGTATTTCTTCTATCAACGCAGGAACAGATCCATTGATCATTGTCGATGGTGCACCTTACAGCGGTGACCTCAACAACATCAACCCTAACGACGTTGAGTCAATGACAGTCCTCAAGGACGCTGCATCAAACGCGCTTTACGGTGCACGCGGTGCAAACGGTGTCATCATGATTACAACAAAGCAGGCAAACAAGAAGGGCGATGCAGTTGTAACATTCGATGCAAAATGGGGTGCCAACTCAAATGCATTGCAGAAGTACGAGGTTGTAACAAACCCTGCACACTACTACGAGATGCACTACAGCGCGTTGTACAACAGATACATAAACGACGGTTTGAGCCAGGGAGATGCATGGATCAAGGCAAACCAGAACCTTTGCGCTGCAGCCGGTGACGGTGGTCTCGGTTACAATATCTATACAGTTCCCGAAGGCCAGTACATGATCGGTTCAAACGGCAAGCTCAACCCAAATGCAACTCTCGGCCGCGTTATAACAGGCAAAGACGGAGAGCAATACTACATTACTCCTGATGATTGGGAAGATATAGGTATGCGTACAGGCAAGCGCCAGGAGTACAACGCTTCAGTAAGCGCAGCTAACGAGCGTTCTTCATTCTACGCTTCTCTCGGTTATCTTGAGAACGAGGGTATCACATACGGTTCGGACATGACACGTATCACAGCACGTTTGAAGGCTGATTACCAGGCTAAGAAGTGGCTTAAGGTAGGCGGTAACATCTCTTACTCAAACTTCAAGTTCAACTCTCTTGCCAACAACGGAAGCGAGACATCTCAAGGCAACGTATGGGCGTTCACCTCACAGATGGCTCCTATCTACCCGGCTTATGTACGTACAGCAGACGGCAAGATCAAGGTTGACTCAAACGGTTACGAAATGATGGACTACGGTTCAACAGACGACCCAGGTCCAGGACTGACACGTCCGTTCATCCACGGTGCGAACCCAATCATGGACAACAAGCTCAACACAAGAGAGTCAGAAGGCAATGCAATCACAGCTAACGGTTTCGCTACATTCACCATCCTTCAGGGCCTTACATTGAACCTCAATGCTACTACAAACCTTGACGAGACACGTAGCACAACTGTTCTCAACCAGTTCTATGGCCAGTTCGCAAAGAACGGAGGTACAATTTCAAAGGGCACCACCCGTTATTTCAACTGGAACATGCAGCAGTTGCTGAACTACTCTTTCACACTCGGTGAGAAGAACAACTTCGACATCACACTCGGTCACGAGTACTACAAGGTAAACAACAAGGCTTTGTCAGCAAGCAAGAGCAAGATATTCTCTACTGAGAACAAGGAGCTTGGCGGTGCTGTCATAGATGGCCAGAGCGCTTATTCTGAGGCTGCTACATACAACAACGAGGGATATATCGCACGTTTGCAGTACAACTACGGTGAGCGTATCTTCGGTCAGGCATCTTTCCGTCGCGATGCATCTTCACGTTTCCATCCCGACCACCAGTGGGGTAACTTCTGGTCTTTCGGCGGTGCATGGCGCATCAGCAAGGAGAAGTGGTTCAAGGCCGACTGGGTTGACGAGCTCAAGCTCAAGGCAAGTGTCGGTGAAATGGGTAATGACAACATCGGAAACTACCGTTACATTGACACATACACCATCGTGAACTCAGACGGTAACCCTGGTACATCATTCAACACTAAGGGTTCTGAATCAATCACATGGGAAAAGAACACCAACTTCAACGCAGGTGTCGAGTTCTCTCTCTTCAAGCGTGTAACAGGTAGCTTCGAGTACTATCGCAGAAAGACTACAGACATGCTCTTCAGCTTCTCTGTAGCTCCTTCACTCGGTTATCCAAGCTATTATGACAATGTCGGCGACATGGTCAACTCAGGTTTTGAGCTTGAGATGAACATCAACATCCTCAGAAAGAAGAACATCAATTGGGATGTATTCTTCAATATCGCAACTGTAGATAACGAAATCGAGATGATTCACGAGGACAAGAAGACTTCAAGCCTCTACGATATCGACGGAAAAGAGTACAAGGGATACAACTACGGTTCATTCTTTATCACAGAAGGCGTATCGATGTACACATGGAGACTCAAGAAGTATGCCGGTGTTGACAAGGAGACCGGTGAGGCTCTCTACTACAAGAGAGAGGCTCAGGAGATCAAGGACAAGAACGGTAACCCTGTACTTGACAAGAACGGCAAGCCAAAGACAAAGATGGTCAACGTAAAGACAGCAAAGTATGCAGAGGCAGACTACTTCCTGATTGACGGTTCAACAACTATCGCCGACTTCATGGGCGGTTTCGGAACTTCAGTATCGGCATTCGGATTCGACCTCAGCGTTAACTGCTCATTCCAGATTGGCGGCAAGCAGTATGACGGCACTTATGCTTCGTTCATGGGTTCACCAAACGCAAATTCAATCGGCGGCAACTACCATGCCGACCTGAAGGATGCATGGACACCGGCAAACAAGAACGCGGATATTCCACGTTTCTGCTACGGTGACCTCTACACAGCAGCGTCATCAGACCGCTTCTTGACTGACGCAAGCTTCCTGAACATTGACAACATCAACTTCGGTTACACAATACCTGCAAAGCTTACAAAGAAATTCGGTGTAAACTCTTTGCGCGTATATGTATCGGCCGACAATGTATTCTACTGGTCTAAGCGCCAGGGCTTCGACCCACGCCAGTCTCTGTCCGGTGGTTCAAGCGCTGCAAACTATGCGCCTATGAGAACCATTTCAGGCGGTGTTACAGTAAAATTCTAATTTTAAAAAACCAGAGATATGAAAAATATATTTAAGATATTCTCGCTTATGGCTATGTCGGCTTTTGCCTTGACAAGCTGTATTGAAGAAACGTTGCCTGAGGACAATACCGCAACTGCAGATCAGGTTGCAGCATCTCCTACAGCGATGGAGGCTGCATTGAGAGGTATTCCTTCACAGATGTCGCAGGGATACTATGTATATGAGTCACAGGTTCATGAGACCGACATGGGATACCCGGCATACATGATTGCCCAGACCGAGTTCTTGGGTGATATGTTCCCTGCAGGTGATTCCGGTTATGACTGGTACACAGCCTACAACTCTACTGAGTACAATATGGGTGAGAACTCATATCCTTCTTACCTTTCATGGTTCACATTCTATAAGTATGTTAAGGCTGCAAACGATGTTATCGGTGTCGTTGACATCAATGACAAGAACCTTAACGAAAGCGTTAAGGGTGCTGCCGGAGTCGCATACGCTTTCCGCGCTTTCAACTACTACATGCTTACAGTACTGTTCGAGCCTAAGGCAAACATCTATACCGATTGCAGCGATGTTCTTGGCCTGACTGTTCCTTTCGTGACAGAGAAGACCACTAACGACATTGCAAAGAACAATCCTCGTGCTACTCACGAAGAGATGATCAAGTTCATCATCAACGACCTTGAAATAGCAGAGGAGTGTCTCAAGAACTACACACCGGAGAGCAAGACTCTTCCCGACCTTGCTACAACCTATGCAATACGTGCAAAGGTACACATGTGGGACGAGGATTATGAGAACGCTGCAAAGTATGCCCGTATGGCTATCGAGACATCAGGCGCAACACCTACTACAATGGAGCAGTGGACTTCTACTACAGATGCTTTCAACAAGCCTAACCAGGCTTGGTTGTGGTATGCCCACTACGATGCAGAGCAGATGGGTAACCTATGTAACTTCATCGGCTGGATGTCTTCTGAGGCTCAGTGGGGATACTCTACTCTCACAAAGCCGGTCATCAACAGAGCCTTGTATGACAAGATTGCACACAGCGACTTCAGAAAGGAAGCTTTCGTTGACCCGGACAGAGAGAACCACCCTCGCAAGAGCGTAATGGGCGAAGAGTGGCTTGCTGAGGCACCTGATTATGCAGCACTCAAGTTCCGTTGCAAGGAAGGTGATACAGAGACCTACACTGTAGGTGCAGCAGTTGACCTCCCAATCATACGTGTAGAGGAGATGTTCCTTATTGAGGCCGAGGCCGTTGCACACACTCAGGGTGTCGGTGCCGGAAAGCAGCTTCTTGAAAGCTTCGTACAGACACGTGACCCGCAATACTCATGCTACCAGACAGAGCTCCGCGACTTCCAGATCGAGGTACTCACACAGATGCGTATCGAGTTCTGGGGCGAAGGAAATGCCTTCCCGCATGCAAAGCGCATTCAGCCGGGCATTATGCAGAACTACACTGGCACAAATGCTGTAGAGGAAATCCACCTTATCAACTGTGCCGGCATGAAGCCTACATGGAACATGGTAATTCCTATCTCTGAGGTACAGGCAAATGCAGCTCTTAAGGGCAAGAACAACCCTGACCCGACAGGAACTGTAATGTGTCCGTCAGAAGTTGACGTTTATGCACCAGGCAACAACACAATTAATTAAAAGTGAGTAAATATGAAAACATTTAGATATAAATTCGGTTTATTGTTGTCATTTCTGGCTATAGCAGCAATGACTTCATGTAGCGAAGAAGAGGCAGACTACACACCTGCTGAAAAGGCAGAAGCTGGAGCTGCACAGGTATTCTTCACAAGTGAGAACCCACAGCAGATTGACCTTGCACAGGATGCTACTTCATTTGACATAATGATGAGCCGTGCAGAAGCAGGCCCTGCTGCAACTTACAAGCTTGAGGTTACAGCAGACAGCCTCGGCACTGAGCTTTTCGAATTCCCGACAACTGTAGAGTTCGCAGACAAGTCAAAGACCGCAACATACACAGTAAATATTAAAGAGGGTAAAGTCCTTGAGTATGAGGTTTACAGCACAATAACCATTTCCGTTGCAAAGGATGACGCAACACCATACGGTATTGCTTCATACACAGCAAAGGTCGGCGTGCCTGCACCTTGGAGCGAGTGGGAGCAGTTCGGTACCGGAACATACACATTGTCAGGCTATTGGGCAGGAACACACTCAGAGCTTCCTATCTACTACCGTGAGTACCTGCTCAACGACACCGATGCGCAGTTCTATATCCCCGGTATCGCAAACTCAATGGACCTTACAATCGACTACAACAGACAGACCGGTATCTGTACAGTTCTTCCACAGTATGCTGCTACAAACAGCAACTATGGCCAGGTAACTGTAACCGACATACCTAACTATCCGTTCACAAATCTCAACCCCGATGACTTTGAGCCTAGCAGATACGATGAAGAAAAAGGTCTCTTCACTTTGAACCTTGCATATATTGTTTGCACACTTTGGAATGCCAATACAAACGGCTCATTCGGAACTTGCACAGAGACATTCCAGCTCGATGGCTTCAAGCAGTACGACTACAGCTTCTCAATGGAGTTCAAGGGTCACTATGTTGATGCCAGCGGCAACGACAATGCTGTAATATCAGCGGTAAAGGGTGTCGATATCAGCAAGTACCTCATTACAATTATCGGCGAGGACGAAGACCCGGTTGCAACAGCTTCCGGAATGATTGACGGCTCAGTGGCTTGTGAGACACTCAAGGAGAGCGGTTTCTTCGCAAAGGCAATTGAAGAGAGCGGCAAATACACAGCTGTTGCTGTAACATTCGACGCTGACGGCAATGTAATTGAAGAGATACACACTACAACATTCGAGTTCTTCAAGGTCGGTGAAGAGAATCCTTGGGTATCCCTGGGTATGGCAATGTACACAGAGGACTGCTTGACAACATTCTTTGATGTTCCGAACGAGACATACCCAGTAGAGGTACGTGAACACAAGGACAACCCAGGTCTCTATCGCATTATCCACCCGTATGCAGCCTATGGAGCTGACACTTCATCTGAATATTTCATCGAAATCGATGCAAGAGACCCGGAGGGTGTTTATATTCCAGGAGAATATGGTACAGGACTTGACGTTGGTTATGGCGAGATAGGCATTTCATCAGTGGTTTACTACTACATGCATTATGGCGAACAACAGTTTGATGCTCTCAAGGATAACGGTTTTTGCGGTATCTTGGCTGACAATGTGATTACATTCCCCGCAGGTCAACTCTTGATTTCAATGGCAAATTACCAAAGCGGTGGTTGGTACGGATCAAACATAAATGGTGCTTTCAGACTTGACATGAACGACATGCAGCCTGTAGGTTCTGTTACAGCCAGAGTTCCTTCTATACGCAACTATGTTGAACAGGGAATCAAAGATGTTAAGGACGGCAAGTATATTGGAATCAAATTCAAGAAGATTGACAATTCATTCATGACTCCTGTTGAGGCAGAGTTGAAGTAATGTCAATTTGAAAATGACAATAATTGGCTCCGGGCATTTGTCCGGAGCCTTTTTATTATACAAAGGAGACGCCGGTTATCTGAGAGAAGATATTATTTTTCGAAATTCTTCTGTTTTACGCAACTTCTTTGTATCTTCGCGACTGCAGAATGCACTAATGTGCAATCATTAACACATAGAACGAAACATACTATAATATGGCAGACATTATAAGTGTAGCAGTCAAGTGCTTGCAGGACGAGGCCGAAGCTATCCTGAACCTCATACCCAAACTGGACGACGACTTTACTAAAGCAGTAAACCTTATATTGGAAAGCAAAGGAAGGCTTATAGTAACCGGTGTAGGCAAATCGGGACATATCGGCGCAAAGATTGCATCGACAATGGCAAGTACCGGAACACCCGCATTCTTCGTGAACCCGCTTGATGCGTTCCATGGCGACCTGGGAATGATATGTGAAGGGGACGTAGTACTGGCAATATCAAATTCGGGACAGACCGATGAGCTGCTCCGTTTTATCCCGATGCTCGCCGACAGGAAGATACCTATAATCTCAATGTCGGGCAACCCGGAATCGCTGTTGGCAAAATACTCCGACTGCCACCTCGATATTTCGGTAAACAAGGAGGCATGTCCGCTGAACCTCGCCCCTACCTCATCGACAACAGCTACGCTTGCTATGGGCGATGCGCTTGCATGTGCGTTGATGACAGTGCGCAACTTCAAGGCAAAGGACTTTGCAAAGTTCCACCCGGGCGGCTCGCTCGGCCGACGTCTGTTGGCTAGAGTCAAGGAGTATATGATAACCGAGAACCTGCCTATAGTAACACGTGACTCAAAGATAAGCGATACCCTATTGCAGATAAGCAGTGCGAAGATGGGACTTGCAGTTGTTCTCGAAGAGGGCAAGATTCTTGGAGCAGTAACCGACGGTGACATACGCCGTACCATGCAGCGCGACCAGGACCGTTTCTTCGAGCTTACGGTCAAGGACCTGATGAACAACAACCCTAAGACCATAAAAGAGGACGCAAAGCTTTCACAGGCCGAAAAGCTCATGCGCCAGCACAACATCAACTCGCTTATCGTTGTTGATGCCGACAACAAGCTTGTAGGCGTTATTGACGCATTCAGCTGCTTCTAATAACCTGCCTATGAAAACTGTAGCATTTGTTCCAATCAGGCTCAACAGCAAAAGAGTCGTAGGCAAGAACCTCAAGCCGCTCGGCGGAAAGCCGCTCATGTGGTATATCCTTGAGACACTGGTCAAGGTAAAAGGCATTGACGAGGTATATGTATATTGCAGCAGCGAGGAAATTATCCCCCACTTGCCCGAAGGCGTAAAGTTTCTCAAGAGAAGCGAATGGCTCGACCGTGACGAGACTCTGGGCGAAGAGATATATGATGCTTTTACAAAGGAAATAGATGCCGACATATATATGCTGGCACATACCACATCGCCATTTATAAAGAAAGGAACCATAGAAGATGCTATAGCAAAGGTTGCTTCAGGAGAGCACGATTCAGCATTCAGCGCACAGAAGATACAGACCTTCACATGGTACAAGGGCAAGCCATTGAACTACGACCTCAAGAAGATACCGCAGACACAGAAGATTGAGCCGGTGTTTGTTGAGACAAGCGCGTTCTACATATTCCGTAAGGAGTTGTGGACAAAGGAACACCAACGTGTCGGCTTCAACCCTTATATGGCAATTATAGACCCTATTGAGGGCATTGACATCGACTACCCGGAGGATTTCGAGTTCGCCGAAAGGGTAATAAATATGTAAATATGCCAGACGTTGCCGCTCAAGGAGAGCCAGGCAATACAAGAGAGTATAAAGATGGCGACCCAAAAGAAAATGGGTCGCCTCTTTTGTGGCAAAAATGAATGAAAAGATAAAATCCGGAATTTTACTTTTAAGTCATTTTCTTTAAGGGTTATTTCTTTCCTCCTTTGACTCCCTTGTAGATGAGATAACCGACAATGGCAACGGCAAGAACAAGAAAAACGATACCTATCTCGCTGCTGTACTCCTTTACTGCGTCCATAACAGCCTGTTCCGTCTTCAAGGAATCGAATGTTGACATATAATAGCCTAGTGCTGCAAGGATAATGTTCCACGCTCCTGCGCCCAACGTCGTATATAACAGGAAACGTGCTATGCCCATACGTGCAAGACCGGCAGGAATAGAGATGAGCTGACGTACGGCCGGTACAAGACGGCCTACAAAAGTAGAGATTGCACCATGCTTGTCGAAGTACTCCTCGGCATGCTTCACCTTCTCTTCACTCAACAGGCACATGTGACCGATACGGCTGTTGGAGAAACGGTATATGATAGGACGGCCGAGCCATAGGGCAAGGTAGTAGTTGACCAGCGCACCCAACAAGGCACCGAGAGTCGCGAAGAAAACGACAAGGAATATATTCATCTCTCCTGTAACCGCAGCCTTCCATGCAGCAGGAGGGACTACAGCCTCTGACGGGAAAGGTATGAACGAACTCTCAATAGCCATAAAGAGGGTTACGGTACTGTAGTTGAGATTTTCGAGGCAGAAACGTGTGAGACGTTCCATTGTACTTTCCTCACTTGCTGAAACCGCAGTATTGTCAACCGGTGCCTGCAGCGTCACGGCTTCGGGCACAGGAGCCGATACTGTTGAAAGAGTATCCTGCGACATGGCAGGGGCTGTAAAAAGAAGCATTGCCAACACAATGGCAAATGTTGCAAAAGTTCTGTTCATTTGTCTATTGTCTTATTCTGTTATTTCTCTGTTTAAACGTACCAGCAGCTTGTCTATGCGCGCCCCGTCCATATCGGCAACCTCAAATGTAAATATCTGCCATTTGAACGATTCGCCAGGAACCGGAATATGCCCCAACTCATTAAGGCAAAGCCCGGCAACGGTAGTATATTCTTCATTGCTGTAGAGTTCTCCGCTCTCAAAGAATTCAAGGAATTCATGCATATAGCACTGGCCATCGACGAACCATTCCTCACTGCCGGGACGTTTCATTATCTGTTTTGGGGCATCCTTGCCTTCATCGACAGAACCGACAAGCCCCATCATTATATCCTTGAGAGTGACAACTCCGACGCATGAACCGAATTCATCGCACACTATTCCGCGGCTTATTCCCTCGCGTTTCATAGTCTCAAGTACTTTATAAACGCTCATATTCTCATAAAAGTATGCAGGAGCACTCAATATATTCCTTAAGGAGAACTCCTTCTTTTCAAGAGCGAATACAAGGTCCTTCATTGTAACGAAACCAATGAGGTGATCGAGGTCGCCCTCTGCCACCGGATATGCCTCATGCAGTCCGTCACTTATAATTGCACGTATATTGGCAGGTGACATGCCGGCATCGAACCAGACAAGGTCGCGGCGTTGCGTCATTATCGAATCGACATTCATATCGCCCATGAGGAATACCCTCTCTACGATATCCTGCTCGACCTCCTGCACCTCACCGCCCTCTGCGCCCTCTTTCACAATGGACTTTATCTCTTCCTCGGTGACCTTGCTGCCCTTGCTGTCTATGCCCAACAGCTTTACAAGAAGTGCTGTACTCTTCGACAAAAGCCACACGAAAGGAGATGCCGCTACAGAGAGCAGATGCATCGGACGTGCCATGAACTTTGCCACATTCTCGGCAGCCCCCATGCCAATGCGCTTAGGAAGCAGTTCACCGAAGACAAGCGTAAGATATGTTACAATGGCCACTATGACTACCTGTGCTATGTTCTGGCTTGCCGTTGCCGGCACACCTATCTTCATAAGTACTGGAGCAAAATCTTCGGCAATCCTTGCACCGGAATATATACCGGTTACAATACCTATGAGGGTTATGCCTATCTGTACAGTTGATAGGAAACGGTCGGGTTCTTCGGCAAGCTTCAGTGCCAGACGTGCTGAACTGCTGCCACGCTTTGCCGAACTCTGCAGACTGGACTTGCGTGCCGACACCAAAGAAATCTCGGCCATCGCAAATACTCCGTTCAACAGTATAAGTATAAATATTATCAGAATTTCGCTCATATCATTTTTTCTTTAATAAACGTATCGCCTCGCCAAACCATAGCACCAACGAGGTGGATGCTATTATGACACCCCAGCTTTTGGCCGTAAGCGGCACCGCATTGAACATCTCGCCTCCGAAAGTAACTATCAGGAACTGTCCTATTAGAATTATCGCACAGACAATGAGGAATGCCGGGTTATCTCCAAGCCCCTTGAATGCCGAAGTTCCGGTCATATATGCCTTTGCATTGAACATGTTCCAGAACTGGAGCATCACAAAGAATGTGAAGAACTCCGACTGACTGTACGCCGGCAGTTCTCCGTCCTTGCCTAGCCATAGCAGCAATGCCACCTGTACTGCCACAAAAATTGCGCCGGTTGCAAATATGTTCCATGCCATTGGTTTTGTAATGATGAAATCGCCGTTTGCGCCGCTCTTGCGCGGGCGCTCCTTCATAACCTTAGGATTAGGAGGCAGAGATGCCAATGCGCCTGCTGCGAAGGTATCCATAATAAGGTTTACCCATAGCATCTGGGTTATTGTGAGCGGCGAATCGGTACCTATAAGCGAGCCTATCATCACGACAACGCAAGCAGCTACATTTATCGTTAGCTGGAACAGCAGGAAACGCTGTATATTGCGGTAGAGGGAACGCCCCCACATTACAGCGCGTGCTATGCTTGTGAACGAATTGTCGATTATGGTTATATCGCTTGCCTCTTTTGCCACCGATGTTCCGTCGCCCATGGAGAGACCCACCTGTGCAGCCTTAAGTGCCGGAGCATCGTTCGTACCGTCACCTGTTACGGCAACAACCGCATCCTGCTCCTGCAGAAGCCTTACAAGACGTTGCTTGTCCATAGGACGTGCACGGCACATTATCTTCAGCCCCATGACACGCTTTGCAGCCTCATCATCGCTCAGGGCCTCGAATTCCGGACCGGTTATGACATTGCCGGCATCGGCAGCATCATTGTATGTGCCTATCTGACGTGCTATCTCACGTGCTGTACCCGGAGTATCGCCTGTTACTATCTTTACATCTATGCCGGCTTTGAGGCACTGCTGTACTGCTTCGGGGACATCGCTGCGTACAGGGTCCGATATTGCAACAAAACCCACGAAAGTGAGGTCGGTACCTGTCAGGCGGCCATTCTCATACGGAGCCGTATCGTCATTCTCGCCCAACAGCTGATAGGCAAAGCCCAATGTACGCATTGCCATGTTCTGGTATTCGAGGAGCTTTTTCTCAATCCCTTCGCGGCTCTCCTCAACTGTCGCAAAGCCGTTTGTGCTCTCAACGCGCTTGCTGTTGGCAAGCACTATCTCTGGCGCACCTTTAACATAGAGTACCTTGCAGCCAAGTTCGGGAGAATCGACTACCGTAGCCATATACTTGCGCTCGGTAGAGAATGTAAGACGGCTTACGACAGTCGCCTCATTACGCAATGGCAGATAGTCAACACCCTGGCTGTCGAGCCATAGAAGCAGAGCTGCCTCTGTAGGGTTTCCGATTGTCTTGACCTGTCCGGAGCCTTTGTCGAGATTGGCGGTTGAGTTTACTGCTATCGCCTCTTTTATTATAGAGCTCACCTTGTCATCGGACAGCTTCTGCCCTTCAAGGGAGAGGAACCGTGTCTCATATATCTGCATACGGTTCTGCGTAAGCGTTCCGGTCTTGTCGGTGCATATTACGGTCGCTGCACCCATTGTCTCGCACGCATGCATCTTGCGTACAAGGTTATTCGATTTGAGCATACGGTTCATGCTCAGAGCAAGACTTAGCGTAACCGACATCGGAAGACCTTCGGGAACCGAAACAACAATGAGGGTGACAGCTATCATGAAGTTATGCAGCAATACCGAAAGAATACCCATCGTGCTTGCCTCGCCGCCGAGAAAGAGCTTTACCGTGAGCATTACGAAGGTCAAGGCCGCCACGGCATAGCCGAGCTTGCTTATAACACCGGCAAGACGCTTAAGCTGAAGCTGCAAGGGGGTTTCAAGATTATTGTCTATCAGTGCACCTTTGTTGACCTTGCCATACTCTGTGGCATCGCCGACAAGCTCTACGCACATCACTCCGTTTCCGTCAACGACAGTAGTACTGCGCAGGACACGGTTGGAGGGATAAGTTGCCTCACTGTCGAAATCGGCTTCTGTCGTTGTCTTGGAGATTACCGGCTCGCCTGTAAGCGTAGATTCGTTTATCTGCAAGGACTGAGCTTCGAGCAATATACCGTCGGCCGGCACTTCGTCGCCGGTGCCCAAAAGCACTGTATCGCCCACGACAATCTCCTTGCGAGGGACCTCCATTACCCTGCCGTCACGCATAACGGTTACCATGACATCGTCATTCACCGCGTTCAGCACCTCGAATGCACGTGCAGCCTTCACCTCGAAAAGAAAGCCTATAGTACTTGCGAGAAGAATCGCGAAGAATATTCCCAGCGGCTCAAGAAAGGCCGAAAAACCGGCTTGTTCGGGTCCCCAGCAATGCACGCCTGATATGACCATTGACAAAAGCCATGCAAAAAGAAGTATGCGTATTATCGGGTCCTCGAATTTCTCAAGGAACTGTTTCCACAAAGAGACACGTTCTGGCGGTGTCAACACATTCTCGCCATGAAGCCGACGGCTCTCCTCGACCTGCTGGGGGGTAAGGCCTTTCAGATTCTTATCGGACATTATTATCGGTTGAATTTAACAATTTTGATACAAAAATAGAGGCGTTTTGTTACCATTATGTTACATAAACATCTTTTAACAGCACCCTGAGAAGCCCATGCCTCAGAAGAGTTTCAGTTTGTTGGCTCTTGCCTCATCGAGCGAACGCAGCTTGACGGTCTCCTTTGCGACAGCACTGTCGCGCAATGAATGCTGCTCGCTCTCCAGAGCTGCAACGAAACGTGAACGGCGTTCTTCTCCGCCCAGCAGTTCGGCCGCGACAAGCACATTCTGCGACACATCCTTGACATGAATGACAGGGGCATCATAAACCGGTGCGATCTTCAGTGCCGTATGCAACGGGCTTGTAGTTGCACCGGCTATCATCACCGGCACTGAGAGCCCTGCTGCTTTCATCTCCTTTACCGTATTTATCATCTCGTCGAGCGACGGTGTTATAAGACCGCTCAACACTACTATATCAACAGAATTGGCAATCGCTTCGGCAACGATTCTTTCCGACGGCACCATTACCCCCAGGTCTATTACATCGTAGCCGTTGCAGCCCATGACAACAGCTGCAATATTCTTGCCTATGTCGTGAACATCGCCCTTGACCGTTGCCATAAGCACCTTGCCGGCCGATGCAGCCATTCCGCACTTCTCGCTCTCGATAGATGGCTGCAGAATCGCGACAGCCTGCTTCATGGTACGGGCACTCTTGACAACCTGCGGCAAGAAGAGCTTTCCTGCACCGAAGAGCTCGCCTACATGCCCCATTCCGTTCATAAGCGGACCGCCTATTACGGCAACAGCACTGCCATGCTTGAGCATTGCTTCGCGGAGGTCCTCTTCGAGGAAATCCCCGATACCCTTGAGAAGAGCATGGCAAAGACGTTCATCGACATCACCGGCACGCCATTCGTCATTGGAGGCATGCTGGACCGAAGTACCCTTTTCTTTGAGTTCCCCGGCTATGGATATCAGCCTCTCCGTTGCAGACGCATCGCGGTTCAGTATTACATCTTCCATAACGGCACGCAACTCTTGCGGAATATCTTCGTACTGCACGCTTGCCTGAGGATTGACAATGCCCATGTCCATGCCGGCCTCTATGGCGTGATAGAGGAACACTGCATGCAATGCCTCGCGCACATAGTTGTTGCCGCGGAAAGAGAATGAGAGGTTGCTGACACCTCCGCTTATATGCGCTCCCGGAAGGTTCTCCTTTATCCATGCACATGCACGAATATAGTCGATGCCGTACGCAGCATGCTCCTCTATGCCGGTAGCCACGGCAAGTATATTTGGGTCGAATATTATCTCATAAGGCTCGAATCCGGCCTTTTCCACAAGCAACCTGAACGCACGGGCGCACACTTCTATTTTTCTTTCGTATGTAGTTGCCTGGCCCTTCTCGTCGAACGCCATGACAACAACGACTGCACCCAGACGCTTTGCTTCGCGCGCACGCTCTATGAAAAGCGTTTCACCCTCCTTGAGCGATATTGAGTTCACAATGGCACGTCCTTGAATGGACTTCAGGCCGGCCTTGATTACCTCCCAATTCGAGGAATCGACCATAATGGGCCTTGCGGCGATATCTGGCTCGCCGGCAAGCATATTAAGGAATGTCCTCATTTCGGCAACAGCGTCGAGCAAGCCGTCGTCCATGTTTATATCTATCACCTGAGCACCGTCCTCGACCTGCTGGCGCGCTATCTTAAGGGCTTCGGTGTAGTTCTTCTCGTTTATCAGGCGAAGGAACTTGCGCGAACCGGCTACATTGCAACGCTCGCCTGTATTCATGAAGTTCATGTTCCTGTTCACCACAAGACGCTCCAGACCCGACAGCCACAACTCCTGAGGCTTATGCGCCGGACGGCGAGGAGAGATGCCCTCTACCATTGGCGGAAAGAGAGAAATGAACTCGTCTGTAGTTCCGCAACAGCCGCCTACGATATTGACAAGCCCTTCATCGACATACTCCTTGACAATGGTCGCCATTTCGGCAGGCGACTGGTCATAGCAGCCCAGTTCGTTCGGAAGGCCGGCATTGGGATACACGCTTACATAGAAAGGAGCTATCTCGCTAAGGCGTTTCAGGAAAGGCTTCATTTCTCTTGCTCCGAATGAGCAGTTAAGGCCTATCGAAAGGATATTGTAGCCTATTACCGAGGCAAGGAGTGCCTCTATCGTCTGCCCCGACAGGATGCGGCCCTGCGAATCGGCCACCGTGAATGAGAGCATTACAGGCACTTCGCGGCCCGTAGCCTCCATTGCATCCCTTGCTGCATATAAAGCGGCTTTAGCATTGAGCGTGTCGAATATCGTTTCAAACAGAATGACATCCACCCCACCCTCAATCAATGCCGTCACCTGTTCCCTGTAGGCATCGGCGAGCATATCGAAATCGATGTTGCGGAATGCGGGATTCTCGACATCGGGGCTTATGGAGCAAGTGCGGCTTGTAGGGCCAACAGAACCTGCTACAAAACGCGGCTTTTCGGGTGTCGAGAAGGCATCGGCAGCCTCGCGTGCAAGACGTGCAGCACGGAGATTCATTTCGTAGCACAGATGCCCGCATTTGTATTCGGCCTGCGATATGCCGTTGGCATTGAACGTACAGGTCTCTATTATGTCGGCTCCGGCAGAGAGATACTTGTGATGTATCTCACGCACTACGTCGGGACGTGTAAGCACAAGAAGGTCGTTGTTTCCCTTCAATTGCACATCATGCGACTGCAGGAGCGTACCTCGGAAATCAGTTTCCTGAAGGCCGTAACGCTGTATCATAGTGCCCATCGCTCCGTCGAGCACCAGTATTCTCTCTTTTAATGCGTCCTGTATTGTCATTTGTCTATTCTATAAAAACATGGAATTGTGCACAAACAATTCCTTATTAAAAGAATTTTACTCTACCCTGCCGGCAGGATAGAGCAAAATCCATATTCAATAGTTTCGTCTTATACGGTCCATTTCCCTTTTGTCATCGCGCTCCTTTATCGATTCGCGCTTGTCGTACTCATGCTTTCCACGTGCAAGGGCTATCACCAGTTTTGCCAGCCCCTTTTCGTTGATGTAGAGCCGCATCGGCACTATGGTAAAACCGGGGTTCTTGACAGCCTCCTTGAGCTTGCGCAACTCCTTGCGCTCAAGCAGGAGCTTGCGGTCGCGCCGTGCTGCATGATTGTTGTACGAACCGTAGAAATACTCCGCTACATGCATGTTCTTCACCCACAGCTCGTCGTTGATGAAGGTACAGTAGGTATCGACAAGACTCGCCTTGGAGTGACGTATCGACTTAATCTCGGTACCGGTCAGCACAATGCCGGCAGTATAGCTCTCGGTGACAATATAGTCGAACGAGGCTCTGCGGTTCTTTATATTTATGTTAGGCGTTTTCTTGTCCATTCAGCAACTGCTGCAAATAAAAACAATCAATAGAAAGGATTCTCGAACTCACATAAGAATTCGGGGTCAGGCAACTGCCTGTTAGCCAATTTCTCATTGTACATGCACAAACCGAATATTCTGGCCTTCAGGGTCTTGTGTGATGAGAGCTTTGACAAATCCGAAGATTCCAGAACATTCTTAAGGCTACGCAAGTCGAACGACAGAAGTTCCTCGCTACGCTTGCCCGATGAAGCATCGGCCTTGATGTGGAGCTGCAGATCAATGGTGTCATTCTCAACCTTGATTACAGACATCGCAAACTGCGCGCCGTTGCTGGCACCGTTGAATGTCGCATTCACATTCAGGACACCCTTCCACGCCCAAATCGGGTATCTGTAATACTCTCCGATACTGTATCTGTTGATACTTGTTATGTATGCATTATATTCGTCGGAATTGATGACACCATTGCCCGACAATTGGTACATAGGTATCTTCTTGATGAATCTCTCTATTGTCATTTCGGGAAAATCGGTAACCTCCGAATCGTAATACTCCTTGAGAACCAATCTGGCACGGTCACCCGGCTCCAAATCGAAGGCGCTAATATTCATAACCTTATGGAGCGTATCTTCCCATTCGGGGGCTACATAGCCATTGCTGCTTACTGTATAGATATTTTCATAATAGTTTTCAAAAGAAAGTTCATTTTCGGCCTTGTCGCATGACGCAAAGCAGAGAAGCGACAAGAGGAAGAGACTAGACAAATTCTTCATAGACAATTTCATTTATGTAATTTTCGGTCGCGAAGATACAAAGAAAATAGCAAACACGGGCAGCTAAAAGTAAATATATTGCTATAATTATAGTTTTTTAGGAACATCCATTTTTCAACAACAAAAAAACATGCGCTTGCTTTGTTAAAGATATTATTTTAGCTATCTTCGCAAATTGAAAGAGACTATGTTTCACATTTTAAACATATAAAAATTATGGTTTATTCACACGAAGTAGAAAACATGTGTGTAGTAAAGAAAGGTCCTAACCACGGTCCTGCTCCAATACCCGAAGAGGGCAAGTGGATCAAGGCTAAGGAGGTTGCTGACATCTCAGGCTTTACACACGGTATTGGCTGGTGCGCTCCACAGCAGGGTGCATGCAAGCTTTCTTTGAACATCAAGAACGGTATCATCCAGGAGGCTCTCGTTGAGACTATCGGCTGTTCAGGTATGACTCACTCTGCCGCTATGGCATCGGAGATTCTCCCTGGCAAGACAATCCTTGAGGCTCTCAACACCGACCTTGTATGCGACGCCATCAACACTGCAATGCGCGAGCTGTTCCTGCAGATTGTTTACGGCCGCAGCCAGTCGGGTTTCTCTGAGGGCGGTTTGATTATCGGTGCAGGTCTTGAGGACTTGGGCAAGGGCCTCCGCAGCCAGACTGGTACACTCTACGGTACTTTGGCAAAGGGTTCACGCTACCTTGAGATGGCAGAAGGCTACATCACACGCCTTGCACTCGACAAGAACGACGAGATTTGCGGTTACGAGTTCATCAACCTCAGCCAGCTTATGGATGAGATCAAGAAGGGCACTGACGCTAACGAGGCTGTCAAGAAGTTGACAAAGTCTTACGGACGTTTCTCTGAGGAGGCAGGTGCTGTTAAGTATATTGACCCACGTAAAGAATAAGGAGGACAAAGCTATGATAAGACCCGTAAAATTTGAAAGTCAGGATCGTCGTATCAAGCAGATCCTCGCTGTACTTAACGAGAACGGTAT
>JAZNSN010000041.1:0-2101 GCA_045591315.1 Bacteroidaceae bacterium | reverse complement strand
CAAGGTGCTCACTATCACTTTGTGGACTCCTATCACTGCTGCCGGTGAATATGCACTCTATGTTCCGGCCGGTGTAGGTATCACACGTGCAAGCAACGGCGAGGCGGTTACAGTAAACGGAGAAATCAAATTCACCGTTGAGGAGCCTGCTGCTATTGAATATGATAACATAGCAGACATTGCCGAGGACGTTGAATCAACAATCAAGGGTACTGTAATTGCAACATACTCTAAGGGTTTCCTTGTACAGGACGAAACAGGTATGGTTCTTGTTTACTTGAATGCAGCACACGAATATGTTGCAGGCGATGTCGTTACTGTTAACGGCGTTGTTACAACTTATGGCGGCTTGCTCCAGTTCCCCAAGACATCTGTTGTCGAGAAGACCGGAGAGACTGTAACTGTAGAATATCCTACAGCTACTGTTATGGACGGCGCTGCACTGGATGTATTCCTGACTGCACCGGTAATACAGTATGTTGAGTACACAGGTACACTAACAATCAACGGCAGCTACTACAACGTGGCAGTTGAAGGCGCAACTACAGCAATGGGTAGCATCCAGTATCCTAACACTGGACTTGTTACAGCATCTACAGGTGATGTTGTAAAGGTTACCGGCTACACAATTGGCGTAAGCAGCAGCAAATATGTCAACACAATGGCTGTAGCTGTTGAGGTTGTTGAGGAAGCTCCAGATGTTGAAATTCCGGAGTACAATGTTACCGAGGCACTTGCAGCTTATGTCGAGGGTTCACCTGCTCAGGTTACAGTAACAGGCTATATCGTAGGTTCTGTTGACAGCAATGTAACTAACGCTGCATTTGGTGCGGACGCTACTATAAAGACAAATATGCTCATCTCGGACAACCCATACACAACCGATGTCGCCGAGTGTCTTGTTATCCAGTTGCCTTCAGGCGATTTGCGCAACAAGCTCAACATTGTTGACAACCCGGCAAACTATCGCGCAGAGGTTGTTGTAACAGGTAACCTGGAGAAGTATTGTGGCGCAGCAGGTGTCAAGAATCTTACACATGGCGAGCTCACAGGCAATGTTGCTCCAGAGCCAGCTAAACCAACGCTTAACGAGACCGTTGTATTCGACTTCGTAAACGGCGCATGGAGTATCCCGACAATGGAGCAGAACAACTACAGCAGCATTAAGACAGCCGGTGAGTACACTGATGGCACAAAAACCATCAAGATTGACCCGACAGCAAACGGCGGTAGCTACATTTATGACAGCAAGGGCTTCTTGAATATATCTAAGCCTGGCACTAAGATTATTCTCCCTGCATTCGGTTTTGCAGTTGAGAAGATTGAGGTTGTCGGTCACTCAAGCGGAACAAGCTATGCTAATGTTGATATGAACGTATATGTTGGCGAGACTGCCGTAAGTACACCTTGCATCGGAACTGCCGCAACATCTACATTCGAGATTGCAGCCGAAAACCAGGCTGCCGGCAATGTTTACGAACTCGTTATCGGTTCTAACGGCGGCAACTACTCAAGTGTAATGTACATCACATATATTAAGGTATATCCTGCCGAGAACAAGCTCGAGGCTCCGGTAATCGACCTCGCAAGCGGTGTATATGTTGGTGCACAGACTGTGAATGTACACTCTGCAACAGCAGACATCGAGGGTGTGACAAACGTTACATACTACTACACAACCAACGGCAATGAGCCTACTGTTGAGGATGAGGAGACCGATGGTGAAATCACTATCGAGAACAGCTGTACTCTCAAGGTAATCGTTGAGCTTACATACGGCGACAAGACATACGTGAGCGCATCTACATCGGCCGAGTACATAATCACCGAGGAGGTTACATACCACAGGGCAGTTGCAGTTGAGAGCGGCAGCTACTTCCTCGCTGCAAACGGCCACGTGGCAGCACCTCTTGCAAATGGTGTCCTGCCAGGTGTTGAGACAACAATCGATGGCAACGATTTGACCGAGGCTGCTTACTATGCTATTACCTTGGAAGAGGCTGCTGAGGCAGGAACATACTACATTAAGGATGTAAACGGCAACTATATCTACACATCTTCAATGTATGGCACTTCCGGTCCAAAGCTCAGTTCAAATGGC
>JAZNSN010000040.1:0-89352 GCA_045591315.1 Bacteroidaceae bacterium | reverse complement strand
CTGTACTTGCAGCGTCATTTACTGTTACTGTTACAGGAATATCAGTGAGTCCTGTTCCGGTACGTGCGAATGTGAATCTAATTGTTTTTGTGGTTGTCTGCAAGTCGGATCGTAGCCATGTCGTTCTGTGAGCCAAGGAGTTGGAGAGATATTTTGTCTTCCTAAGACCGCTTGGCCTCCGACTTCTGTACTTGCAGCGTCATTTACTGTTACTGTTACAGGAATATCAGTGAGTCCTGTTCCGGTACGTGCGAATGTGAATCTAATTGTTTTTGTGGTTGTCTGCGCCATTGCTCCTGCCGTGCAGAGAACAAGCGCCATAGAAAGTAAAAATTTTTTCATAAATAAAAAGTTAACTTATTAATAATTTGAGACTTTTACCTATTGTTCATTGATAATTACAAATGTAACTATAAGTTAACTTTTTACCCCCCCCCCCGATGGTTAAATAATGTTAAAGGCAGAGCGGTAACATGTGAATATATATTACAACCTATATGTAGTTAGCCAATGCTCTGGCTCCATGAACCTCAATCGGCTACTTTGTACCGGAATAAAAATGCCGAGGGACACCCCATGTGGAGTGTCCCTCGGTGTAATATCATTTAAAGGTTACTTCTTCTTGAAGTAGTCGTTGTACATCTTTATCGCGAATACGATGCTGCTGCAAACGAATGTAACGGCATTTGTAACGAACATCGACCATATAACTCCCGATTCGTGGAACAGTGACTGCACAACGAAGGCGATTGAGCCGGCTGCCGTCATTAGGAATGTGGGCAGGGCTATTCCGTCGGTGTTGCGTGTACGTATTGTCTCTATTGCTTGAGGCAGATAACCTAAGATAAGGAAGATGCTTGCCGCGTAGCCACTGATAATGTAGATTGTCTCGTGCTCCATTTTGTATTTGTGTTTGGTTTGTGTTTATTCCAATTCTTTTATGAAGCGCATCATAGCCCAATTGTTCTCCTCTGCATAATCGAGGTACTTTAAGCCGTTGCGTTCAGCTTCTGTTCTTAGGACCTGCATGTCGTCAGTGTAAAATCCGCTTATAAAGAGCTGTGAGCCGGGGTGCATCGCACGCACGTAGTTCTGAATGTCTGCAAGCAGTATATTACGGTTTATGTTGGCAATTACAAAGTCGAAACTGTCGCTCTCCTTTATGGCATCGGCACCGCCTAAGCGCACTTCAATATCGCTTGTGTCATTCAGCATGATATTTTCCTTTGCATTCTCGTAGGCAAACTCGTCAATATCGATAGCAACAACGTTTGTTGCTCCGTGTTTACGTGCGAGGATTGCGAGAAGGGCTGTTCCGCAACCCATGTCGAGAACACTCTTGCCGGTCATGTCGCTTGCAAGTATGGCACGGAGCATGTGGCATGTTGTTTGATGATAGCCTGTCCCGAATGCCATCTTAGGGTCGATTAGAATATCGTACCTCGCTTCGGGTATATCCTTGTGGAAGGTGCTGTGTATGACACATTGGTCGCCAAGCACAATAGGCTGGAAATAGTTCTTCTCCCATTCGGCATTCCAGTCTTCGCCTTCGATGAGCTCGCTTTCGTGCTTTATTGTGAATCCTTCAAGAGGAAACGATGCTATTACGGCTTCAATTGCTCCTGTATCGTACATTGCCTGAGGAACGTAGGCCGATATGCCATCCTCTTCGGGTACGAAACTTTCAAAGCCGGTCTCGGCAAGCAGTGCTGCAAGCACGTCAGTGGCATACTCTTCATTAGGCGTTACAGTGAAGCGTACTCTTGTATAATCGTTCATTTGCCTGTTATTTTGTGCGAAAGTAATATTTTTTGCCGAATTTGTCAATAAGTGAGTCTGCTATGGATTGTGCCGTCCTTAAACCTTTGACCTGAACCGCAGATAGAACATTGCTCCGGCACTGGTGAGCCCAAACGGGAATGACATCCATACACCTGTCAGCCCCCAGTCGAAGACAAAACCGAATAGATATCCTGCCGGCAGCGAAATGACAAAGTATGCAATGAATGCGTATATCATAACCGGCTTTACATCGGCTACGCCTCGCAGTGCGTTCGAGAAGTTGCATTGCAAGCCGTCTCCGAACTGGTATAGTATGAAAGGAACGGCAAGGCTTGCAACGAGAACAGTTACTTCACTGTCATCTATAAAGAGTGCTCCTATGTGGTTGCGTAGCAGGAATATCATGGACGAAGCAATAAGAGCCATTGCAAGAATAAGATGAAATCCTGCATTTGCCGAACGGCGAATATCGGGCGTGTCTCCGGCACCGAGGTAGTTGCTCACCTTTACAGCAACAGCCGCAGCCATGCCATAATACATCATGAAACCAATCTGCCCCACGGTACACATTATCTGATGTGCGGCAAGAGCTGCCGTTCCAATCCATCCGATCATTATGGTAGCAAGGCTGAACGATGCTGTCTCCATGCCCATCTGCAATGCAACAGGAAGGCCTATCATGTTGAGTTCCTTTAGCTGTTTTCCCGTCAAATGGCTGTTGTTGAATCCTTCGGAGTAGATGCGGTAGCGTTTGCTGCCGAAGAATATTGCAATGAATACAGCAAGCATGGCCATGCGCGATACCAGTGTGGCTATGCCGGCACCGAGAAGTCCCAGTTCGGGCATTCCGCATTTTCCGAATATGAGCATGTAGTTTCCGGCTATGTTGAGAAGGTTGCCGCCGAGCATTATCCACATGGGTGTCTTTGTGTCGGTAATGCCGTCGGAGAATTGCTTGAAGGCATTGAAGAGCATTACGAACGGCAATGATATGAGAAGAACCAAATAGTAGGGACGCATCAGTTTCAGGAGCTCATGCGGTTGTCCCAGATTTCCTATGTTGCAGTAGAGAGCGCCCATGGCGCACACGAGAATGAATGCTATCGTTCCGTTTGCGAACAGGGCATTCTTCAGTGCTGAACCGATTTCTCTTTTCTTTCCGCTGCCGAAGAGCCTTCCAACGATAGGTGTCAGCCCGTATGAGAATCCTGTAGAGAATATTATGGCAAGGTTGAACATGTTGTTTACGAAACTTGCAGCACCAAGGTCTTCAGTGCCATGCTGTCCCACCATTATGGTGTCGGCAAAGGAAAGCAGGATTATGCCTATCTGCCCTATGATTATAGGTAATCCCAAGCGGAACAGTTCCTTGTAATGTTCGGAGTATGGTTTCATTGAAGGTGCATCTGAATTTAGGTGGTTCTGCTCATGGCATATCGGCCTATGAAACAATATTGGGCATATTTTGTTTATGCACAACTGTTACATGATAGCTACAAGTTCCACTTCAAATATAAGTGTGGAGTATGCAGGGATAGGTCCGTTGGCACGTGAACCGTAACCGGCTTCCCAGGGTATGTAAATCATCCAATGGTCGCCTACATGCATTTGTGTGAGGGCTATCTGCCAGCCTACGATAAGATCGCTCAGACGGAATGCTTCAGGGTAGCCTCGTTCCCAGCTGTTGTCAAAGATCTTGCCGTTGATGAGGCTTCCTTTATAGTTTACGGTTATGACATTGCCATGACGCGGGCAACGGTCGCCCTCGCCGCTCTTGATGATTTTTACAAGCACGCCTTGTGAAATTTCGAGGAACTCTTCCTCGCCGTTGCGCAATGCTTCCATGAACGCTTCGTTCTTCTGCTTGTAATCGGAGTTCTTGATTTTTGCCATAGGGGTTGGGGTTAAAGGCCTAAAAGATTAATTTTATTCTTCAGCCATCAGTATTTCTATTGCCCGGCATAGCTGGTCGGGGCAGGATGTTGGCTTGCCGTTGCAGCTGATGCCTTTAAGGCGTGAGATGACATCTTCGTACCTCATGCCTTTTACAAGACTGCTTATGCCTTGCAGGTTGCCGTCGCATCCTCCGTAGAACTTTACATCCGTAATTACGCCGTTGTCACCGCTCAACTCTATGAAACGTGAGCATGTGCCGGTTGTCTTGTAGGTTATAGTCTTCATTGTTGTATATAATTTATCTACGAAGATAGTGCAAAAAATCACATCAGATGTTATAAAAACAAACTATTTGTTTATTTTTGTACCATTCAACTATAAATGATGACCGATATGAAAAAATTTCTACTATTATCAATCATTGCCTTGTTGTCAATGCCGGTGGCAATGAGAGCCGATAGCAGTGTAAATCTTACCCCACTGCCGAAGAGTATGGTGAAGGGCACCGGAACTATGGTTCTTCCCGAAAGTTTCTCAATATCTGCAGGAAACCTTGCCGACAGCCTCAAGACCGAAGCTGTAAAGTTTGCGACTCTTTTTACCGAGGTGACCGGCTATGATGTCAAGGTTAATAATGACGATGCAGCAGCATTGATAAGGATGTCATTGTATAAAGGGAATGAAGAACTGGGCTGCGAGGGATATACGCTTGATATCACTGCCGAAGGCATTGATATCTCTGCAAACTGCTCCAACGGCTTCTTCTATGCTTTTCAGAGTATAAAGAAGATGCTGCCGGCAAATGTTATGGCAGGAGTAAAGGACCCTGCCATAACAGAATATTCATTGCCGGTTGTAAGTATCGTCGATGCTCCTCGCTTCGAGTATCGCGGTTTTATGCTTGATGTAAGCCGTCATTACTTCAGCATTGAGCAGATAAAACGTATGCTCGATGTAATGTCTTATTACAAGATGAACCGCTTCCACTGGCATCTTACCGATGACCAGGGATGGCGTTTTGAAGTGAAGAAATACCCTCGTTTGACAACAGTTGGAGCTACACGCAACGACAACTGGATTACCGACCGCGTATATGGCGGATACTATACAGGCGAGCCGTACGGCCCATATTTCTATACTCAGGAGGAGTGCCGCGAGATTGTTGCATACGCGGCAGAGCTTCATATCGAGGTTGTGCCCGAAGTTGAGTTCCCCGGTCACTCTTGTGCTGTCAATACTGCCTATCCCGAATTCAGCTGCAATCCTAACGGAGCACACAACGTGCAGGTAAACGGAGGTGTTTTCGCCGATGTGCTGAATGTGGCAAGCCCATTGGTGTTGCAATTTGCGAAGGATGTGCTGGATGAGATAATAGAAGTGTTCCCCTACAGCCAGATTCACATCGGTGGCGATGAGACGCCTACAAACGCTTGGCAGAGCAACGCAGAGTGTCAGGCAATGATGCAGGAGCTGGGATTGACCAATGTGCGCCAGCTGCAGTCGCACTTTGTACGCAAGTTGTCGGATTATGTTACATCAAAAGAGGGCGACAAGAAGCGCACTGTGATAATGTGGAATGAGAGCCTGACAGCCGGTGGTACTGATGAGGAACTCATAAAAGGCACGGGCGGTACAATGATGTGTTGGGAGATTGGCAATGCGCAGCCATGTGCTCTGAAGGCCGCTCAGTATGGTATGAAATCTATCATTACCACGCAGGTACCATACTACATCAACCGTCGCCAGAGCACCGATGCCGATGAACCGAAGGTTGCCGGCTACGGAACAGACAATGTAAAGGCTGTATATGACTATGTGCCCATTCCTGCAAGTGTTCCAACAAACCTGCACAAATACTACGTCGGTGTACAGGGTACCTTCTGGACAGAGCATGTGCAGGATAACGATTTGCTTGAGTATCTGGCTCTGCCACGTCTTACAGCTATCGCCGAGACTGGCTGGACGCCGGCTGCAAAAAAGAATTTCAGCGACTTCCAGGAGCGAATCACCAAGGATACCCTTCTGCTTAACTACAACAGCTACGACTACGGTCGTCACTACATTCTTGACGGCGACGGTAGCACCGGCGGAAAGGTTATGCCGACCATATCGACCGATGTGGAGAAGACATGGTACCGCATTGTGAGTACGGCTACTGATGCCCGTGCCGGCCGTTGCATACAGTTGTTGCGCGAAGGAATGAACATCGCCGACAAGACAGGCACAGCACCAGCCGGTCGTCTTTGGAACAGCGAAATAATAGACGATGAGAGCAACGCAGGGTACGATTATCAGTTGTGGGCATTCATGCAGGACCCGAATAATCCCGAACGCTGGGCAATAGTGAATAAGGCGAAACCGAACGGTTCGGTAAAAGGCACACCTACAGCCGAGAACAACACAGGCCGTTGGGACTATGACGAGAACAACCGTCATTACGACTTTATTCTGGGTGACAAGGTGTATGCGCAGAACGGCAACAATTACAACTACAGCATACGTAGCCAAAAGGTATCTAATGGTAATATGTGCCTCAACTATGCAGGTCCCGGACAGAATTACTCCATTAATCTATGGAGTGACCCGGCCGATGGAAACGGCGGTATATGGGAGTTCCGTCCGGTAGCTTCAGCGTCTGTAGAAATCGAATATCCTGTTTCGGGAACATACTATCGCATTATAAACAATACCGAGCGTTTCAAAGGATGGAGCCTCTATGACAATGGTGACGCAACCGTGACAGCCGCGCAACAGATGTATGGTGCCGATGTGTGGGAGGTCGTTGATGCTTCTGTAACGGCTAATGGTCAGGAAATGAAACTGCGTAACGTTGCAACAGGACGATACATAAGCGGCACTGCTGCACCGGTTGCTCTTGGCAGCAATGGCGTAGCACTAACCAATATCTATAATACAAGGAGCGGCGACTTCAGCATTATGGCCGGTGACGGTGCGCTTTATCCGATGCCCGAACGTGCTGCGACTAACCCCAATACTCTTAACAAGGGAGGTATCTACCCCCAAGGTACAGGGTGGGTCTATGAGAAGGCTTTTCTTGTAACCTTTGAGTGTCGTGACGAAGAGGGTAACCTCTTGCTCACTGCCCACAAGGCAGCAACAGCAGGCATGTCATTCACAGCCATTGCTCCGCAGGTTGCCAACCACGGTATTGTGGCATACGAAACGACTGGTACATCAGAGGCACCAGTGTTCGACAGCGTCGATGCCAACATTACAGTAAAGGTTACCCTCAAGCGTACATCATACAACGTTACATATAACTGCTACACGATGGACGGCAACCTTATTGCTGCAGTCGATGTACCTTGCAGTATAGGCAGCAGCCACACAGTAACCGACCCAGCACTGGTGTTCTACACCTGTATCGGAAATAATTGGGAAGGTGACCCCGTCTTTACCCCAAGCGAAGATACTGTCATTGAAGTCTATTACGACTGCGAGGGCATAATGGGTGCAGCTGCTGTAGGCGAGGCTGTTACAGAACTGGAGGGCGGTGCATCATACCTCATTTATAATGCCAAGGATGAGGCTGCACGCAGCGGTTTTCTCAGCGTTGCTGCAGTGGGTGCCGGTATAACAACCACAAACGGCATAAGTGATGCCAATCCAGCGTTTGTGTGGAACCTTGAGGGTGACGGCAACCGTTTCACCGTTATGAACAATTACGGCATCTGCATTCCTCAGCTGCTGCGCGGCTCGCTTGTCACAGGCAGCAACACGCCAGAGACCTTCATATTTACTTTCGATGAAAGTACTGCGACCTGGAGCATTCAGGGCACAAGCAACAGCTACTATTGGAACGGCAATGCAAACAATACATTTACCGGATGGGACGAAGGACATCCGTTCATAATCTATCGCTACAAGCCACATCCTTATTTCACTGTATCATACAGATGTGTTGATGAGGAGGGCAACTTGCTTGACAGCGGTTCGCGTTATGTAAAAGGCGGTGACCAATACACTTTGCTCACTCCGATTATTGAAGGTTACAGCGTTAAAGAGAGTGATGCCGTATATGAAGAACTTGCGTACGTTGCAAAGAATATAGCAATTACAGTCACCTATACTCAGGGCAATAATACAGGCATAGATAATGTGCAAGGTGAAAATGTAGAGGTAAAAGGTATTTACGACCTGCAAGGCCGTAAGGTGGAAAACCCGGTCAAGGGAATATATATAGTTGACGGCAAAAAAATACTTGTTAGGTAAATACCTTAATGCATAAAGCATAAAAACAGTATCGGCCACGGATTTTCGTGGCCGATACTGTTTTTATGCTGCCGGTTCATCCTCCGATTTGAGGGTAGGCAGGCATATATGATGCTTTACGGCAAGCACTCGTGTAAGGAAAACGGCTGTACCGCATGCCGGCAAGGTTATTTCTGATGCAAGACCGAACCAGTTGCATATTCCGAATACAATTCCTCCGACAACGCATGCCATGGCATAGATTTCCTTTCGGAAGATAAGCGGCTCTTCATTGATAAGCACGTCACGTATGACACCGCCGGCTGCACCGGTCATCGTACCCATTACTACTGCTACCCAGATAGGGAGTCCGCAGTCGAGTGTCTTCTGTATTCCCACAATGGTGAACAGCGCAAGGCCGATGGCGTCGAAGATGAAGAATGTATTGTGCATGTGTATCAGGTAACGGCGGAACAGTATTACCCATACCAAAGCAAGGCCCGTACATGATAGATAGAAACCGTCGTGCATCCAGAATACCGGCACGTCGAGCATTACATCGCGTAACGTTCCGCCGCCGATGGCGGTTGCTGCACCTACTACGTATGCTCCGAACCAGTCGAACTGTTTGGCCGAAGCCAGGCGTATTCCGCTTATGGCAAAGGCAAATGTTCCCACAAAATCAATTATCTGCAGCAAGGTAATGTTGCCTAACCAGTTCAATATACTGTTGAAAAGTTCCATTATGTTTCTTAAAATCGTGCTAAGATAAGGATTAGCATTGAAAAATTACTCTCTTCCTTCTAAAAAAATATTATCGGGTGCCTATGGAAGAGGAAATAGATGTATATTTGCTCCATGATAAAGACGATATTATGAACCGCATACTGATACTGTTGCTTGCAATGCTTTTGCCTGGGCTGCAGGTGATGGCGCAGTCGCGCAAGACTATTGAGACGACTACCGACATAACGATGTTTGCACCGGCTCTTGTGGGTGCAGGAGTCGCTTTGTCAAAGGGTGATTACAAAGGCCTGTTGCAACTGGGTGAATCGCTTGTTGCATCGGTTGCTGTAAGTTATGCCTTGAAATATACCGTAAAGAAAGAGCGTCCCGACGGCAGTGACCGTCATTCGTTCCCGTCAAACCATTCCGGTTTCTCGTTTGCTGGAGCAACGTTCCTCCAGAAGCGTTATGGCTGGAAGTGGGGAGTTCCGGCATACATCGTCAGCGGATATGTAGCATGGGGCAGAGTCTATTCCAGGAAACATGATGCATGGGATGTCATTGCCGGCGCGGCAATAGGCGTGGGCAGTGCTTTCCTGTTTACGACAAAGTATGCCAAGAAACATGACATTGCACTTTCGCCGATAGTCGGCTCCAATGGCGATTGCGGAATATATTTCTCCATGAAATTGTAATAATTGGCTTGTATATATTATTCTTCCGTGAGCTATTTTTTTGTATCTTAGCCCGAAGAAACAGTGTTGTCTAATAAATGTAATAATTATGATTAAGCAAGAATGGATTGATAAGGGATATATCGATGAGGCTATCCCTGCGGATGTGGATCTCAAGGCTAGAATCCGCCGCTTGTGTGAGGAGAAGAATGCTGTGGTGCTTGCACATTATTATACAGACGGTGATATACAGGATGTTGCCGATTTCGTAGGTGACAGCCTGGCTCTGGCTCAGATAGCAGAAAAGACAACTGCCGATATCCTTGTGATGTGCGGCGTGCATTTCATGGCCGAGACAAACAAGATTCTTTCACCCGAAAAGAAGGTTCTTATTCCCGACCTTAATGCCGGCTGTTCACTTGCCGAAAGCTGCCCTGCCGAGGAACTTGCAAAGTTCAAGGCTGAACATCCGGGTTACAAGGTGGTTGCCTATGTAAACACTTCGGCTGCCGTGAAGGCACATACCGATATTGTGGTGACGTCAACCAATGCACGTGCCATAGTGGAGAGTTTCCCTAAGGACGAGAAGATAATATTTGCTCCCGACAAGAACCTCGGAGGCTATCTTAATGCCGTAACTCACCGCAATATGCTTTTGTGGAATGGTGGCTGCCATGTCCATGAACAGTTCTCGATAGAGAAGATTGTGGAGCTGAAGGCTGCTCATCCCGATGCAAAGGTACTCGCGCATCCCGAATGCAAAAGCGGAGTGCTTGCGCTTGCCGACTTCATCGGTTCTACGGCTGCAATACTTTCATACGCAGAGAAGAGCGATGCTGCGGAGTTCATTGTGGCTACAGAGAGCGGAATACTGCATGAGATGATGAAGCGTTGTCCCGGCAAGACATTCTTGCCTGTGCCGCCGTCAACAGGCCCGTGTGCATGCAATGAGTGCGGTTTCATGCGCCTGAATACTCTTGAGAAACTTTATAATACGCTCAAGTATGAGTGGCCGGTCGTAGAACTTGACGAAGAGTTGCGTGTGGCAGCCAAGAAGCCTATCGTAAGAATGTTGGAACTCTCCAAGTAAGTTGCTATAATCATTGAAGCCGGCTTTCTATAGCCGGCTTCAATGATTATAGGTATCAGTTGTTCCAAATATTGCCCCAGCCTCCGCTGTTGTTGCTTCTGGTACCTGTGTCAGGGACCGAGCTGCGCGTTTCGCTTCCTGTTGATGCAGCAATGATATTGCTCGTAATGTTTATGCTCTCCGCTTCCGGAGCACGATAGCTTTTCTTCATAATATAAGTGTTAAGTTCAAGTTAAACAATTTTCGGGCTGTATGTCATATACTGCCCGGTGTACTGTTAAATGTAACACTTACAGCAGAAGATTGTTCGAAAAGATATTATTAGCGGGATTGCCTTTTGATAATCCCGCTCATAATATCTATGCTTTTGCGATTTTATTTTCCGAATCTTTCGCGGAGAGTCTTTATCATGTCCTGAGTCATGCTGTCGAGGTCGTAGCTCGGCTTCCAGTCCCACTCTTCACGCGCGCAGGAGTCGTCCATCTTGTTGGGCCATGAGTCGGCAATCGCCTGGCGCACGGGGTCGAACTCGTAGTGCATCTTGAAGTCGGGGATATACTTCTGGATTGATGCCTTTATAATCTCCGGGTCGAAGCTCATTGACGCCACGTTGAAACCATTGCGGTGAACGAGTCTTGAGGGGTCGGCATTCATGATGTCAACAGCAGCTTTCAAAGCATCGGGCATGTACATCATGTCCATGAATGTGCCAGCCTGAATAGGACATGCAAAATCCTCGCCCTTGACAGCTGCATAGTAAATCTCTACAGCGTAGTCTGTTGTTCCGCCACCGGGGAGCGTTACGTTTGATATAAGGCCTGGGAAACGTGTTGAACGTGTATCGACACCGTACTTGATGAAATAGTAGTCGCTCAGGAGCTCGGTTGCAACCTTTGTCACACCGTACATTGTGCGCGGACGTTGTATTGTGTCCTGCGGAGTGTTGTCATGAGGTGTGTTGGGGCCGAATGAACCGATAGAACTTGGGGTGAACACCGCGCATTTCTTTTCTCGTGCAATCTCAAGAATGTTTATCAGACCGTTCATCTGTATATCCCATGCAAGCAGAGGCTTCGATTCCGCTACAGCCGAAAGCAAGGCTGCAAGGTTATATATGGTGTCAATCTTGTATTTCTCTACAATATCGGCAAGCTGCTGGGCATTCTTTACATTAGCCTCTTCGGCCGGGCCGCTTTCAAGGAGTATTCCCTTTGGCTCTGCACCGGGAATGTAACCGGCAACAATATTCCCGTCGGGTATCATGTTGCGCAACTTCATTGTAAGCTCCGAACCTATCTGGCCGGTAGAACCGATAACAAGTACATTCTTCATAATTATATATAGCTTGGAGTTTCTGCAGTCAATGTTTTTTCAAAGTTACAAGTATTTTTGTAAATCTTCTCCTCTCCCAATGTTTTTTTGAGTTAAAAAGCAGAATATTTTTATCGCTTTTTTGATATTATTCAATAAAAAGGTAAATTTGTAACAAAGCATTTGACAACGATTATTCACGAACTTAATAATACAAGACTATGTACGGAAAGTTCCAACAACATTTGCAGAATGAGCTGGCTGCGATAGATGAGGCCGGCTTGTACAAGAGAGAACGCAATATTGCATCCCAGCAGTTTGCCGAGATTACACTCGAAGACGGCTCAAAGGCCCTTAATTTCTGTGCCAACAACTATCTTGGCCTGTCGAACAATCCTCGCTTGATGAAGGCGGCTCAGGAGGCTATGGAAGAGCGCGGATACGGTATGTCTTCAGTGCGCTTCATTTGCGGTACCCAGGATTATCACAAAACTCTTGAGAAGGCTATTGCCGATTATTTCAAGACAGAAGATACGATACTTTATGCTGCATGCTTCGATGCCAACGGTGGTCTTTTCGAGCCACTTTTTACAGCAGAGGATGCGATTATATCCGACTCCTTGAACCATGCTTCAATCATAGATGGCGTGCGCCTTTGCAAGGCTCAGCGTTATCGCTATGCCAATGCTGACATGGCCGATCTGGAGCGTTGCCTGCAGGAGGCTCAGGCCCAGCGTTACCGCATTATAGTTACCGACGGTGTCTTCTCTATGGACGGAAATGTGGCTCCGATGGACAAGATATGCGACTTGGCAGAGAAGTACGATGCGCTTGTTATGGTCGATGAGTCACACTCTGCAGGCGTTGTAGGTCCTACCGGTCATGGTGTGGCAGAGCAGTTCGGCTGCTACGGGCGTATCGATATCTTTACCGGTACTCTCGGCAAGGCGTTCGGTGGTGCTGTGGGCGGCTTTACGACAGGCCGTAAGGAGATAATAGACATGTTGCGTCAGCGTTCACGTCCTTATCTGTTCTCCAACTCATTGCCGCCATCAGTAGTAGGTGCGTCAATTGAGGTCTTCAAGATGCTTGCCGAAAGTGATGCGCTCCACACGAAGCTGCAGAACAACGTGAACTATTTCCGTGACAGGATGCTTGCTGCCGGCTTTGACATCAAGCCTACTCAGTCGGCTATCTGCGCAGTAATGCTTTACGATGCTCCTCTGTCACAGGTGTTTGCTCAGAAAATGGCCGAAGAGGGCATCTTTGTGACCGGTTTCTATTATCCAGTTGTACCTAAAGGCGAGGCACGTATCCGTGTACAGCTCTCTGCTGCTCATGAACAGGAACACCTCGACAAGGCTATCAATGCCTTCATAAAGGTAGGCAAGGAATTGGGAGTGATAAAGTAATTACTGTGTTACATAAAACATAATCAGGCAGAGCCACGGCTCTGCCTGATTATGTTTTGTTTTATCTTTCTGCCCTCATAGGGTTGTTGAGAAAGTCTTCGTATGACAGGCGGATACCGTCTTCAAGTTCCGTCTTGTATCTCCAGCCGAGTGCTTCGCTTTTTGATACGTCCAACAATTTGCGAGGAGTTCCGTTAGGCTTGCTTGTATCCCATTTTATATCGCCTTCGTAACCGACAACCTTGGCAACAAGAGTTGTGAGTTCCTTTATTGAAACCTCTTTGCCGCTGCCTGCGTTTACTGTCTCGTTCCCGCTGTAGTTGTTCATGAGGAATATACATAGGTCGGCAAGGTCATCGACATACAGGAACTCACGCATAGGGGTTCCGTCCCCCCAGCATGTAACCTCTGTTACGCCGTTCTCCTTTGCTTCGTGGAAACGTCGTATAAGTGCCGGAAGAACATGGCTATGCGTTGGGTGGTAGTTGTCGTTCGGTCCATAAAGGTTTGTCGGCATTACGCTTATGTAGTCTGTTCCGTATTGGCGGTTAAGATATTCGCAGTATTTGAGGCCCGATATCTTTGCAAGTGCGTATGCTTCGTTTGTCGGTTCAAGCTCCGAAGTAAGAAGGCAACTCTCTTTCATGGGCTGAGGTGCCATGCGAGGATATATGCATGACGAGCCCAGAAACTCCAGTTTCTTGCAACCGTTACGCCATGCTGCATTAATCACATTCATCTCAAGCATCATATTGTCGTACATGAAGTCGGCCAATGCTGTATGGTTTGCGATTATTCCGCCGACTTTCGCTGCGGCCAGGAATACATATTCGGGCTTTTCGGCAGCAAAGAATTGCTCTACCTGTTCCTGACGGCAAAGGTCAAGTTCGCTATGCGTGCGTGTTATGATATTTGTATAGCCTTGTCTCTGCAATTCACGCACTATTGCCGAGCCTACCATGCCTCTATGCCCGGCAACGTATATCTTTGAATCCTTTTCCATATTCTTTATTTTACGATACCGCGTTCAAGGTACTCGGCAAGGTTCATACGTATCTTGTCGCCGGCTTTCTCTATGGCTACTTTTGCCATATCGGAATCTACCATAATCTTTACAAGCTGCTCAAAAGTTGTCTTCTGTGGGTTCCAACCGAGCTTTTTACGTGCTTTTGACGGGTCGCCCCATAGGTTCACGACATCTGTCGGGCGGTAGAAGTCGGGCGATACCTCTATGAGTACTTTGCCTGTAGCCTTGTCTATACCCTTTTCATCGGCACCCTCGCCAATGAATTCAAGTTCTATACCGACATGCTTGAAGGCATAATAGCAGAACTCCCGTACCGAATGCTGTTCGCCTGTGGCAATAACGAAGTCCTCAGGCTTGTCGTTCTGAAGCATAAGCCACATGCACTCCACATAGTCCTTGGCATAGCCCCAGTCACGCAGTGACGAGAGGTTGCCCAAATAGAGCTTTTCCTGTTTGCCTTGTGCTATTCGGGCTGCGGCAAGTGTAATCTTGCGTGTTACAAAGGTCTCTCCTCTTCGTTCCGATTCGTGGTTGAAGAGTATGCCCGAACAGCAGAACATATTGTATGCCTCGCGGTACTCCTTTACAATCCAATGGCCATATAGCTTGGCAACAGCGTAGGGACTGTATGGGTGGAAAGGGGTATTCTCGTTCTGTGGAACCTCCTCTACTTTTCCGTATAGTTCTGATGTTGATGCCTGATAAATATGGCATGTGTCGGCAAGTCCTGTAAGGCGAACGGCTTCAAGTACGCGAAGAACACCGGTAGCGTCAACGTTGGCGGTGAACTCCGGAGAATCGAAACTTACCTGGACATGGCTCTGTGCTGCAAGATTGTATATCTCATCGGGGCGTACTTTCCCTATGACCTGCAAGAGGCTCATTGAATCTCCGAGGTCGGCATAATGCAAGTGAAAGTTTGGGTGTCCTTCGAGATGTGCGATGCGTTCGCGATAGTCAACTGATGAACGACGTATTGTGCCGTGCACATCATATCCCTTGCTTAGCAAGAGTTCTGATAGGAAAGAGCCGTCCTGGCCTGTTATTCCGGTAATAAGTGCTGTTTTCATTTTCTTAAAATTTAAGGTGTAAATTTCGCAATAATTTTGCTAATATACAAGATATTAACAAAAAACATGCGTATTTGTTGCTCTGTCAATGTTGTCGAGGTTGACAGCTTGTGTTGCTATATCTTTTTATACATTTGTTCTGTAGCAGGGGTTATTTGTGCATTATGTTGTTTCCTCTGTACATGCCTCTTCCTGTGGGGAATTCCGCTTTAATCTCGAATGTGCTTGCAGGAAGCCCGGCTTCGTTTACAAGGTTTGCATCGGTATATGGCTTCCATGCGTAGCGTATGCGTTGTGACTCGCTCTCTATGATAATCCGGTTGCCCTTAATTGTTGCCTGTTTCCCGGAATCGACAGCAGTGAAACCGCCGGTTTTGCCGGCAATTTCAAGTCCGCGTAATGCTTGCCCGTCGCTTGTCTTCAGTTCCACGGCATCGCTGAACTCTATGACGGTCTTGCCTCTGAAACTGAACGCCTTGACGGGTGTCGGGCCATGCTGTGCTACATGGCTCATACCGTATGTCTGGTTCAGGGCAAGACGTGCCAGGCGTTCGCCTACGGGTGCTTTCTCCTTAGGGTGTACATCGGTCGGGTGTCCTTTGTCGCTCGAAACAGCAAAGTCGCAGAACGGAATGTTTCCGGCAAGCCTGCGCTGCGAATCGCGGAAGTGCGGCCATGAGGGGCGGTTTATACTTGACAACTGCACAAAATAGAACGGCATTTCGGGGTTCCCCCATGTCTTGCGCCAGCTCTCTATGAGAGTTGGGAATATAACCTCATGAAGTTCTGCATTATGTGCGTTCGACTCGCCCTGGTACCATATTGCTCCCTTTATAGGGTAACAGGCAATAGGTGCGATTCCGTTCTCATAGAGGTAACAGGGCTCGTACGGGTGACGTTGCAGTCTGTTGCTGCTCTTTGCTATGTTCTTTGCAGCGCGTCCGCGGCACCAGTCCTGTATCATGTCGTTCTCGCGCCAGTTGTAGAGGATATCTACAAGCGCAGGGTTGAACTCAATTGTCTTGCGGTCGATGAAGGCTTCGGCCGGAGCACCGCCAACGGCATTGCATATAAGGCCTATGGGCATCTTGAGCGAGTCGGCAAGCATAGCACCGAAATGGTATGCAACAGCTGAGAAATCGCTTGTGTTCTTCTCGTTATGCTGCTGCCACTCTGCCGTGAGGTAGTAATTGTGCCTGTTTAGCCTTTCAAGGTCAATGGAGTCCCATTCCACGTTGTCGGTAATAACGCGTGGTTTCATGTCGTAGAGCCGGATATCCTTGCCTTTGAGATTGGCAAGGCTCTGTTCCTTGTGTGAACTTTCTTTTACCATAAATGCCATATTCGACTGTCCGGAGCATAGCCAAACCTCGCCGATGACAACATTTCTGTATTCAATCTTCTTGTTTTCGCATTCAGCGGTAATAGCGTATTTCTCTCCGTCGGCCTCCATTGGGGTGAACATTACCTTCCAGCTGCCGTCCTCGGCAGCTTTGGTAACACGCATCTGTCTGCCGAAACGGGCAATAACCTCTTTGCCGGCATCGGCTGTACCGCATAGGACAAAAGGCACATTGCGCTGAACGACCATGTTATCGCTGTATATTGCCGGCAACTGCAGCCCGCCGAAGTCGCCGGTTATTGCCGAATATACCTGCTTTGCTATAATTCCGGCTCCCTCCGGGTCCGGGTGAAGTGCATCGGGCATCAGGTCGGGGCGGCTGTAGAGGTAACGGCTGAGGTCAATCAGTTCGACATTTTCATGTTCAGCTATCTTCTCAATCTCATCCTGTATCTGCCAGTACCAGTCGCGTGTGCCGCTTTTGAAGCGACGATGCCAATGGAAAATCGGTGTCATGCGGCAAATGTATATCTTGGGGTTGCCGCTTGGATGTACTTTCCTGAAACTTTCCATAATGGCAGTATAGTCACCGAAGAACTCATCTCTGTAGTTGGGCCAGTTGCGCGGGTCTGTATCGTTCAGGCCCAGGTGAATTATGACAATATCAGGTGCGAAATCAAGTGCGGCCTTGTATTCGGGCAGGTTGATGTAGGGACGGTGTCCTTTGCTGAGCAGGCATGCTCCGGAGTGCCCGAAATTGCGTACTTCGTATCCCTCTCCCAGCATCTTCTGAAGCTGAGTGGGGTATGAAGTCTCTGCCGGGTTCTTATGTCCCATACCATATGTTACGCTGTTGCCCACGCAGGCAACCTTTATTTTCTCCTGTGCTGTTGCCAGCAGTGGCAACACAAGTGCCAATATCCAAAAGAATCTTTTCATTATTGTGTGTTTTTTGATGTGCTAATATACAAATTTTCGGGCAGCACTTGACGTGTTGCCCGAAAATTTATATAACGGTTTTACCCGATATGATTGCTGATAGCATTGTCGAGATTTTGGCGTTTACTCGACAAAAACCTTTTTGCCATTGATTATATATATGCCCTTGCTTGGGTTCTCTACCTTACGGCCCTGGAGGTCGTAGATATCTGTACTCTGTACTCTGTACTCTGTTATCTCCTCAATACCTGTCGGGTTTGTCGATTTGATAGGGTAGAAGGGGCTCTCGTCGGTGAACTTGTATTTGCCGTCACTTGCCCAGTCGAGTGAGAAGCGTACGAAGCGCATTGTGTATCCGCCGAACAGTCCGTTCTCTTCGTAATATACGCCAAGTGTTCCGTCGGGAAGAACTACAGCTGCACTATAGGCCGAACCTCTTGGGCAAATAGTCTTTGGTGTGCCGAATGTTGCGCCCTCATCGGTTGAGAGAGCTATGCTCACATTCTGGCGGCTTCCGCTGTTAGGCAATGTCTGGAGTGCTATGTCCCACTTGTTGCCTTCTACAGTTGAACACCATACCATGTACTCACCGTCGCATGCATTGCCCGATATGCCGCTTGTGAAGCGTGTCTGTGAAGGCAAGTGCCATGTCGCGCCGTCGTCCGATGTGTAGTTGTAGTAGTTGTAGCCGCTTGAACGTACGCTTATGGCAAGGTCGCCGTTGTTGCGCTCAAGTGTCTTGGGCTCGTCGGCACCGCTTGTTCCGCTTGTTCCGCTCACATACCAGTTCTGTCCGCCGTCCTTGCTCATGAAGAAGTAGAAGTGCTGGCTGTTGTCGGCCTGGCGGTTTACGAAACTTGAAACGAGTGTTCCGTCACGCTTCTGAAGAGCTGCACCCGAACCTGAGAATCCGCTCTTCCATGTGTTGGTGTTCGGGTTAGAACAGTTTGCTCCGAAAAGGTCGTCGGTGTGGTCAACCGGTGCTTCCCAAGTGAGTCCGCCGTCACGGCTGGTGATAGTCTTCCAACGTGGAGGCTCTGCCGCTGTTCCGGCAAAGAATCCGTGGCCGTATGTTCCGGCACTTGTCATGATGCCGATAATCTCGCCGTTCTCGCGGTTGGTTACGATAGAGGCATCACCATGTCCATAGTTACCGCCTGTTTCTGCTGTTCCTGCCACTGTCACCGGATCGCTCCATGTGCGTCCGTTGTCCTCGGAGTACTGCGCTACCAGATAGCAGTGCGATGGAAGGTCTGCATTATGTCCTTTTCGGTCATCGGTAAGTGTTACAAGACGCTTGCCGTCCTTTGTTACGGTGATTGACGGTATGCGGTAGTATAGCGAGCCCTTGTCCATTGGCATTAGCACTGCACCCTCTGAAAGGAATATTGTAACGCTATGCTCCGGATTGCCCTTGCTTTCGGCTACCTCCTTACCGTCAACTGTATATGCTGTGATGTTCGCATCTACAATGTTGCCTTCCTTTGCATTGCCGGCAATGTCGTATGTAATCCATAGGTAGTGGTCGCCCGGTTCAAGGTTCTTTGTGCCTGTGATGCTGAATGTGCCGTCTTCGTTTATTGTTACAGCCTCACCGAACTGCTCGCCGTTCTCCTCGCGCCATGTCATCTTCTTGCTTTCGTCGATGAAAAGTTCGCGCGAGTTGGTCGCGAAGTACGCCTTTACATTGGCGATGTCGCTCTTGTCCGTTCCTACAAACGTACCTTTCACTCCCTGGAACTCCACGTTGCCCTCAAGGCCGCTTATGCGTAATGTCGAGCGCACGATAGGCTGGTCGATGTTGCCGATACCAGTGCTCACTTTACCCTGTGCGACCTTTGTCGATGCGAGTTCGGCCAATGCATTGCTTGTGTCAACCTCGTCGAAACGCCATAGCGATGCACCGCCATCTTCTGCTGCCCAGCGGACAATTACCTGACCGGCTTCCTGAGCGTGGAGCTCAACAGCATTGTCCTTGATAATGAAGAAACCGAATGAACTCTGTATATTATATATATGGTTAGCCTCTTCAACTGTTCCGAATGAAGTGCTGCCGCCGGTTCCTGCTCCGGCTGTTCCGAAGTATTCCCCTTTGTAGTTCTTGATGGCCAGCTTGCCGTCCTTCTCCCAGAAACTCCAGATGCGGTCGGCGCTGAATGTCTTCTCTCCGAAGCGCAGTTTCTCTGTCTCTCCATCGTTGTAGATTACTTTTCCGGCGCAGTATGTCTTGGCAGATGCACTTGTGATATAGTACCAACGTTCATTGCCTTCTGTGCTTATGGCAGGCATTTCGGGAGAGTCGTCCTTTATCTTTACGGTAAAACCTGTGAGGACAACTCCTTTGCCGTTGGTTCCAGCAAGCGTGAACGATACGGAACTTATGGCTTTCTTTGTCGCACTGATTGTCTGCGGAGTAGTAGAAGTGGTATATTCTGTACCGTCTTCCATTGTCAGGGAGAGGCCTGTTGTGTGGCCGTTGTTCGCAAAAGTAAAGCTGTAATCTGTAATTGCATAGCCTGCAGGAGCTGTAAGCGTGTATGTTGCACTGCCGGCCGTTCCTGTCATCAGCTGCACGTTGTTGTCGGCCCAGTTCATGTTGTTGATTGTACCGCAGCCGAACTGCAACTGTGGTGTGGCATTGCTTTTCCATGTACTGTTCCATGCCTGGTTAACTGCAGTTCCGCGATAAAGGTTTCCGTTGTTCTTGTCAACAATGTATTCGAATGAAGTCGGCAACTCTTCAATTTCGGCAGCCTCCATAATAGATAGCTGGCATCCGGTATCGCCGCGGTCGCTGCCAAGGCTTGCATTGCTGCTCCAGTTGTATATAGTGAAACTCTGTCCGGAACCGGTCTGGTTAAGCTGTACCTCACCCGATGAGATAATGTAGTAGGCCGGAGTGTTTGCATAGCTTACAGTCCAGCCGTTTGCGGGCTTTGTCTTTGTGGTTGTAATCTGCGTGTTGTAATTGGCAACAGGGTTCAAGTATGAACCGTACTTGCGGTTCACGATGTCGAATGTGTTGTCGCCACGGTCAACGAACTTCCACATGGAGGTTGCCGAAGTGCCGGTATTCTCCTTGCCGGCAACACCGGCAGCCTCGCCTTCGGATGTTACATAGAGGTTCGGGCTGCGGAGAGATGTGAACTGGTACCAATACTCTTCATCGGCAGTGCTTGCCTTTGGCATTGCAAGAGCTGTCTCGATAGCAGCATTAAGTCTGCTTGCCATTTCGGTAACCTCGGCCTCGGTAATGTTGCTTTTCTCCAATAGCGCTTTGGCATTCTCTAGTTCTGCATCGAATGCTGCCATCTTCTCCGGGTCGTACTGTCCCATTGCGGTGCCGCGCTCCATTATCAATCCGCGTGCAATAGCTTGTGACAAGGTATTGCGCAGGGTCGCCTGTAAATAACGTGCTTCTGCATCAGTCTCGCTTATTACATTATATGTATCCTCCGGGAAGTCTGCTGCAAGAGCCTCCTTCATGAGGTTTGCCATCTTTACATAGCCGAGACCGCCGAGATAGTTCGATGGGTAGAAGTACTTTGTATTAGCAATGCTTCCGTTGAGCAGTGGGGTGTATATGTCAATGAACTTGATGTTCCCTGTTACAAGTGTCGCAAGGTAGTCGTTGAGTACCTTGATGCGTGATGTGTTGGTAGTGGCGTTGCTTGTTGGGCATAGTGCCAAGAGATAAATCTTTGATGCAGGTGATTTTTCAGCTACCTTGTCAACAAGAGCCTTGTAGTTGCTCTTCACTGTCTCGATGCTTGTGCTGCCGTTGCAGTCGCCTGTTCCTGTATAGATGAAGATAGCCTTTGCATCTTTCTTCTCCACACCGGTGTTTGCATACATTGCGTCAACCAGCTTGCTTGTTGTGGCAATGTCACCGCCATAACCCCATCCGGTTCCACGGTTCTTTACGTTGAGGTTGCCGAGCAGCTCCTGCCATTCGCCGTTCTTTATGAACTCGTCGCCAAGTACAAGCACGTCGTTGTTGCTTATAGGCATCATGCTGAAGTAGGTGGCGCGCATGCCGTGAGCACCGCCGAGACCGCCGTCGTTCTGAGCAGAAGATGTGTTCTCCGGGTAAACGGATGAAACAGTGTATGTTTCGCCCTCTGCCAAGTATTCACAAATTGTCTCGCACCAAACCTTGTAGGCGGCGGCAGTAAGGTGAAGCTTGTCGTAGCTCCACACGCCACCCTGAGCAATACCGGTGAGCTTGTCGTAAAGGTCGATGTACTTGAGCCACTCTGCATTCTTGCTCTCGACGTACGCCTTTACAATCTCGTTGGTGTGTAGCCATGTGGCTTCTACGCGGTTGCCGGTGCTGTTGTTCAGTATGCTGTAGAGATAGATCTTTGTCTCTGGCGAGCGCATGTGTATGCGTTCAACTATGCTCTTTACATATTGCAGAACCTGCTCTCCGCTGAAGTTGAGTCCGCCCGATGTGGCAATATCGTTTGTGCCTATCATCATGAATACCTTCTTTGGCTTGCCTGCAATGTAGCTTTCAAGGTTGTTGCTCTGTTCTGTAGAGTAAGTTCCTGAATTGCCACGGTTGACGATAGGAAGGTATTTGCCGTCCGAAGTCTTGAATGCTTCGGGCCAGCAGTGCATGTCGGTGATGCTGTTTCCGATGAATACTATGCTCTCGCTGTCGGGAGCAAGTACCTTGAATGAATCGTACCTGTGGTTGCGGAACGGTTCATCGGCAAAAAGAGTAGTTGTTGACAACACTCCTAATAAAAGTAAAGTCAGAAATTTTTTCATAGATGTTTTTAATGGTTAGTTATACGTGGATACCTCTCCACTTTCGCAAAAATAGAATGTTATTCCTATATTTTATGTAAAAATTTCCTTAATTTTAATTAATGTGGTTCTAAAAATATAACTTTGGGCGGCTTCTCCTGAAACTGTTATAAAATATAGCGTGCCGGGTAAGCCCGGCACGCTACTCCTACATTTATATGTTGTCGGCAATTATTTGACCAGCACCTTTTTGCCCTCTGAAGTTACATAGATGCCGCGTACAGGCTTCTCTACACGGTTGCCCTTCAGGTCGTAGAACTTGAGCTCGGCATTCTCTGTTGCAAGGCTTCCGATAGAGGTGGTCTCACCCTTCTTCAATGCAATGGAAGCCGCTTCGCTGTCGGCTGTATAGTATGCCATGTTTGCAGGCATTGTCCCGGTGCTGCTTGTGCGCTTCTCGAATACGTTGCCGTTCAATATATATACGTTTGAACCGCTTACGCTCTTGCTCTTGAGCACACCGCTCAGCATGTTCTCGCCTTCGTATGGTACTGCAGTGTCACCTACACCTATTATATATGTACCGTTCTCGGCTGCGAGGATTACCGGTATTCCTGCTGCAACAACGCCCTTGCCGTACTCTGTCAATGGAGCTACGGTAACACCGTCAATCTCTTCTGCCACGCCGGCTGTGTATGCGATTACACCCTCTGGAATGGTCATTGTGAATGGCATGCATACAGCGATGTACTCGTCTATCTGGAGTTCGAACTCATTGACCGGTTCGATGTACCAGAGCGATGCAGGAGCATTATTTGTCCAAGGAACAAGGCGCACGTTGTCACCTGCAAGGTGAAGTCCCGTATTGCTGCCTGTCTTGTTCTGGCAGATAATTGAGCTCTTGCCGTCGGCAGTGCTGCTTATCTTCCACTTTCCGGCTGCGGTCTTGTCCGTTGTAACAACTGGCTGTGTCTCGTTTGCACCGAGAGGTCCAAGATAATACTGGAAGTTGCCGTTGTAAAGGTAGTACTCCTTCTCGTTGCCTGTCGGTACGAATGAGAACAGCTGGTTGGCATTGCTTGCATTCGATGCTGCTGCAGAGACACGGCTAGCCTCAGGGTTGAGGTATAGTGTGGCACTGCTGCGCTCTGTGTTGCGTATGCGGTACCACTTTTCCTCCTGAACCTCAACTTTTGGCAAGTTGGCGATAGCTGCATTTATGGCCTCGTATGCCTCGTATGACGGAGCTGTCTTGTAAGCCTCTATCAGTTCGCTGATGGCATTGACAGAACTCTTGTCGGCAGTGCCTACATATGCAGGTACGTCTGCGTCGAAAGCATCAAGCTTTGATTCAAGGCCGGCTGCAACAATTGCTGTCCTGTCAACATCTGCATCATAAACGTATGCGCTGTCTGTAATGTATTCAATGCTGTAGTTCTTGTAAACAATGGTGTAACCGCCGTTTCCGCCATAAGTGTCCTCTTCATAGAGGAAACCGATATTGTTGTCCTTCTGCAAGCACATAGTTGAGTATGCGCCAGAGAGATAGCTTGCCTGATGACGGCCGTCCCAGTCGGCAGCAATGGCCTGTGGAGAGACAAAGTCGGCAAGTGTCTCAAGCTCCTTGTAGTAGATACCCACATTGGCACGTCCCGAACCGAGAGGAACCGACTGCAGTGCAATGTAAACCTTCTTGTCATCAGCCTTGCGCTTTGCAGGAACAAACAGAATTTCACCATTAGTGGAGTTGTTTACTGCAATAGTTCCGTTGTTCGATGCGTTTGAGTACTGAGCTGTACCCCATGTACCCTCAGCACTCTTGCTGTCTGTATAAGAGAATATGTTGTATATACGTCCTCCTGTTGTTCTTGAGCTGATGATTACAGAGCCGTCGGGAAGCTCTTCGGCCTTAGGCTCATCACCGCCGTCCGGTATCGGAGAAACCTCGCCGCCGCCAAGTACAGTCCAGCTGTCGCCGAAGTTGTCGCTGTAGAGGACAAAGTTCACGTGTGTACTGTTCACGTTCTTTACGAGTACTGCGCAATATATGCGGTAGTAGTCGCCAACCTTGATATACTGGCTCTGTGAAATTTTTCCTGAGCCTACGAACATTGCGCGTACAGGGCCGTGCTGTGTGTTGTCGAACTGTGCGTATATGTGTTCCGAGCGGTCAACCGGTGCGCTCCATGTCTCACCGCAGTCCTCGCTGTAGAAATGGGCGATACCCTGGTGATTGTTGCGCTGTCCGTTGGGGAACGATACATTTCCGGAGCAAGTAATCAGCAACACACGGTCGCTCTCACGGTCGGCAACGATTGCAGGGTCGCCGAATCCTACATACATATCGTTGTTTGATGCGTCAATGCCGTCTGCACCCTTGCCTTGAATAACATCGAATATGTCGCCCCATGTCTCACCGTTGTCCTTGCTTATGCGGGCACGGATATCGATACGGCCGTTTGTTGCCATACCGATGTCGGCACGGCTATGTCGGTAGTCGGCAACTGCAATGATGTTTCCGTTTCTTGCCGTAGTGATTGCAGGAATACGGTAAGGTATTGTTGCCGGTGTTGTTGTGAAGACATCGACCGATGGCTCCGGGGTACGGATGTCGAGCTTCATGTAAACAATGAAGTTTGAGTATGTGATACCTTTGTTTTCGCCTGTCTGCGAGAATGAAACCATGCGCGCAGGTTCTGCAACCTCAACGTCAAGATGCTGTGATGTGGCAGAGGAAGTGCAGCTCTTTCCTTCTGCATTGAGTGTCAATGTATAGCTGCTGTCGTTGTTCGTATTCACATAGTCGAAGCTGTAGCCTGTAACTACCATGCCTTCGGGTGCTGTAAGGGTATAGGTGCATGTGCCTGACAGTCCTGAATAGCCGGCAATGTAGTCGCCCGATGTCGTCATGTTGTTTGCATTGGCCGATAGAGAGAAACCTGTGAGTACGCTGCTCTCCCACTTTGAGTGCCATGTGCCGTTTGCATTGCTGGCAGTGAACGAGCCAGCTGAAGCAAGAATTTCCAATGATGTCTCGGCTGCGGTGAATACGATTGTCGAGCCTGCATCGGCACCCTCGGCCCAGAATGCGAGCTTGCCGATACCGCCGAAATTATTCACTGCGTAGTTTGTGCCGTGGATTCTCATGAAATATCCGTTCACATCGGCAATCTTGTCCGATGCGGCAAAGTCCCAACGGCCTACATAACCGCTTGGGAGGCTTTCTGCATCCTGCATTGTGGGGTAGGTGGAACCGCCGGTACCTCCGTAGCCCGCAATTGCGCTCATGGTTGTCTTTGATGCAAGCACCTTGCTTGTGCCGGCCTGCTTGTTATATACAGCATACCCGTCGGTATCATTGCCTACAAAGCACCAGAGCTCGTCGTCATTGCCTTTTGGGGTGGATATTCCAAGTGTAATATAGTCGGCACCTGCATTGTCCTTGATTAGTTTTGCGCCTTCGCCGATACCCATGGTGTACCAGGTTGTACCCTCGGCGAACTCGCCATTCTCAATGGTGGTTACCTTGAACGGAACCTGTGCCAATGCTCCTGCTGCAACAAAGAGCGAAAGCAATAAGGTAAAAGTCTTTTTCATAAATTTTGGTATTCAGTTAGTATTAATATGGATTTCTGTAAAACAGTATTGCGTATCAAAGGCTTTGGAATTTTTAGGCCTTTATGTTACCAGCCGACCTGTACGCCGTCTTCATAGAAGTGGCGTCCGAAGTTCCAGCCGAATACATTATAGTATCGTGCAAGCTCCTTGGCGCGCCCGATGAACTCCTCTACATCCTTGGTTTCAGGCGAAGGATTGCTCCAGCCTATTTCGGCAATGGCACCTAAGCGTGGGAGTGCCTTGTACTGCAGCTGCATCGGGGTAGTGACATATTCGGTCCATAAATTGCCCTGGACGCCCATTATGTATTTGTGCTCCTCCGGAACCAGCTGGTCGTATGGGTTGAATGAATATGACTTGCGGAGCGGTACATAGCTGCCGTTGCTGTCGAGTTCGTCCTTGCGGTCGGTTGTCTGGCGGTAGTCGAGATAACAGTAGCTGCTCGGAGTCATGATGACGTTGTTGCCCTTCTTTGCAGCAGCAATGCCGCCTTCTGTACCACGCCATGACATTACTGTTGCGTTCTGGCTTATGCCTCCCTCAAGAATCTCGTCCCAGCCAATCATCTTGCGCCCATGGTCATTAAGGAATTTTTCGATTCTGTTGTTCACGTACGACTGCAGCTCGGCCTCGTTCTTCAGATTGTTGTCCTTGATGCGCTTCTGGCAATCGGGGCATTCCTTCCACATATCGCGTGGAGCTTCATCTCCTCCTATGTGTATGTATTCGCCTGGAAACAGCTCTATAACTTCCTTCAGTACGTTTTCCCAGAATTCGAATGTCGTTTCACGGCCGGCGCAGGCAATCTGTTTGGATACGCCCCAATATGCCCATGTCTTGTAATTGCCTTTCTCGCCTTCGCAGCCAAGCCATGGATATGCGCTCAATGCACCAAGGGAGTGTCCCGGAATCTCTATTTCGGGAACGATTGTGATGAAACGCTCTTCGGCATATCTTACAATCTCCTTTATATCGTCCTGAGTGTAGTATCCGCCATACGGTATGCCGTCAAGTCCCTCGTTGTGTCCGGTCGTGGTCTGCTCGCGGAGACTGCCTATCTTTGTGAGAAGAGGATATTTCTTTATCTCTATGCGCCATCCCTGGTCCTCTGTAAGGTGCCAGTGGAAACGGTTCATCTTGTGCATGGCGAGTATGTCAAGTGTCTCCTTGATTGTCGCTACATCCCAGAAGTGACGTGAGCAGTCGAGCATGAATCCGCGGTAGGGGAAATGAGGGGCGTCGGTTATCCTTACTATCTGCAGGTTGAGACGTTCGAGATCGATTGTCGTCTCGAATGCCTGGACAGGAATGATTTGCTTCAAAGTCTGGACTGCATAGAAGAAACCGGCTCCGTCCTTGGCATGGATTATGATGTTTTCAGGAGTTATGTCAAGTATGTAGCCTTCGGCTTCAATCTTATTGTTCGGCTTGAATATGATGTTGTTTGTGCCTTTGGTCTTGGAACTTCGCTTGAGCTTTGTACCCAGGATCTCTTTTGTAATACGGTCTAGCTCGTCTATGGCATTCTTTGCACTTGAGTCATCGAAATTGAAGATTATTCTGGTGGCACGGTTCAGTTCGAATTTGCTGTTTTCGTTACCGGCCTGAATCTCTTTAGGCATGGGAAGAATAGATGGTTTCTGTGCTATGGCACCGGTTGACGCAATGAATGCTAAAGCGATAATGGCAATTCTTTTCAACATGGCATTTACTATTATATAGTATTGTTATTTTATTATTATTTGCGAAGATATATAAACCTTTCCGAAGAAAAAATAACAATGCATAAAAAATGGAAATTTCGGCAATAATTTGGTTGTGTGTGGTTTTTTTTGTTTACATTCGCAAAATAGAACAATAACTCAACAATAATATGAATATGAGCGAAAAGTATGTAATTGGTATTGACCTCGGCGGTACAAACACTGTCATAGGTCTAGTGGATGCAAAAGGCCATATCTTGGCTAAGGATGATACAATCAAGACTCAGGCGCATCCTGATATTGAAGAATATACCGACTCTATCGCGGCAGTAATCAAGAAACTTGCCGAAGAGAACGGTTGTGTTGGCAAGATCGAAGGTGTCGGTGTCGGTGCCCCAATGGCTAACTACTACACCGGTGAAATTGTCAATGCGGCAAACTTGCCTTGGAAGGGTATTGTGCCTCTGGGATGGCTCATCGAGAAGAAGACAGGTCTTGCTACCGCTGTTACCAACGATGCAAATGCAGCTGCCATCGGTGAAATGAAGTACGGTGTGGCTCAGGGAATGAAGGATTTTGTCTATATTACACTCGGTACAGGTGTCGGCAGCGGTATCGTTGCAAACGGCCAGCTTATATATGGCCATGACGGTTTTGCAGGTGAGTTGGGTCACGTTACAGCCCCTGTTATTGAAGGACGTGCATGCGGTTGCGGACGTACCGACTGTCTTGAGACATATGCTTCGGCAACCGGTATCGTGCGTACAGCAAAGAAATGGCTTGTTGAGCGTGATACTCCAAGTACACTCCGCGATATCTGTATGAACGACCTTACTTCAAAGATGCTTTTTGATGCTGCCATGCAGGGTGACAAGCTTGCAAAAGATATTTTTGAGTTTACGGGCAAGGTGTTGGGCGATGCATTCTGCAACTTCATCGCATTCTCTGCCCCTGAGGCAATAATCCTCTTTGGCGGTCTTGCCAATGCCGGTAACCTGTTGCTCGAACCGATCCGCAAGCAGATGAACGAGAATGTGGTCTTCTTGTGGAAAGATAAGGTAAAGGTCCTCAAATCTTCGCTTCCCGGTGCCGACGCAGCAGTCCTCGGTGCTTCGGCTCTCGGCTGGAAGGACTGATGCGGAATATCGTCAAAAATTATGCAGGCTGTTGTGGCCTGCATTTTTTTTGGTACATGTATCATGCTTTGCCGCTTAAAATGGGAAGATTAAAAAAATAATTCTAAAAATGCTTAATAAGAAGTTTTTTTCATCAAAATATTATATCTTCGCATATTGGAAAAACGTGGATTGCATGTTGTCTATGCGTGGCATTTGCGATTCTTTGCAATCCTGTAAAAACTATAATTATGAAGAACGTTTTAGATAAGACCAGGAAACTGCTTGCCGGTTCAGTGGCGGGTGTTGCGGCGTTGCCTCTTCTCGTATCGTGCGGCGATGCCGAAAAGGCCGATAAACCGATGAACATATTGTTCATTATGTGCGATGACCATTCATACCAGACTATCAGTGCGTATGACTCGACATTCATACGCACTCCTAATATCGACCGCATTGCGGCCGACGGTCTGCGCTTTAACAACAGCTTTGTCGCAAATTCAATCAGCGGTCCGTCGCGTGCGTGCATGCTTACAGGAAAGCATAGCTTTGCAAACGGCTTTACCGACAACAGCTCTTCGTTTGACGGCAGCCAGCAGACTTTCCCGAAACTGTTGCAGCAGCAGGGGTATGAAACTGCTGTCATAGGCAAGTGGCACTTGACATCGGAACCGACAGGTTTCAATCATTGGGATATACTCATCGGTCAGGGCGATTACTATAACCCTACATTCATCTGCAACGGCGAAAAGGTGCAGCGTGAGGGGTATGCGACCAATGTCACGACAGAGCTTGCACTCGATTGGCTGGAGAGCGGGCGCAATGCAGAAAAGCCTTTCTGTCTTCTTTTGCATCACAAGGCTCCGCACCGTACATGGATGCCCGATACTTGCGACCTCGAACTGTTTGCCGACAGCAATTTCCCGTTGCCCGAGACTTTCTACGACAACTATGAAGGACGTCTTGCAGCTGCAGGGCAGAAGATGTCAATAAGCAAGGATATGGACCTTGTTTACGACCTCAAAATGGCCGATAAGGACAGCACGATACATAGTCGTCCCGACCTCGAAGCCTGGGGGCGTCGCATGTACAGCAATATGAACCCTGAGCAGAAGAAGGCTTGGGATGCCCATTACGACGAGGTGATTGCCAAGTTCAAGGCCGCAGGGCTCGAAGGCAAGGAACTGGATGCATGGAAATACCAGCAGTATATGCGCGACTACTTGCGCGTGATAACATCGGTTGACCGCAATGTGGGCCGTGTACTCGACTATCTCGAAGAAAAAGGCCTTGCAGATAATACTCTTATCGTATATACATCGGACCAGGGGTTCTATATGGGCGAACATGGCTGGTTCGACAAACGTTGGATGTACGAGGAGTCTTTCCGTACTCCGCTTATAGTACGTCTGCCGGGCGGAGTGAAGGGCGAATCTATGGCAATGGTGCAGAATATCGACTATGCTCCCACATTCCTTGAACTGGCCGGTGCAGAAATTCCTTCCGACATACACGGCTGTTCATTCTTGCCGGTATTGAAGGGCGAAGAGTGGGTGCCGAACCGTGACGGTGTATATTACCATTATTACGAATATCCCGATGAGCATGCTGTAAAGCGTCATCTGGGCGTGCGTACAGAGACTCACAAGCTCATTCATTTCTATGACGATGGCGTTTGGGAACTGTATGACCTCAGTGCCGACAAGCATGAGTTGAACAATATATACGGCAAGCCGGGTACCGAAGAGGTTACGGCTCTGCTCAAGGAGAAACTTGTCAAGCTTCAGAAACAATATAACGAAGAGCAGTTTATCGCTCAATAACCTTATATGAAAAGTAACAGGAAGAACAATCTGCATATAGCCGATGTTGCCAAGATGAGGCGCGCGCCGGCTTTCGGAACAATGGTCAAGCCCATAGGTTCGGCATGCAACCTCGATTGTCACTATTGTTACTATCGCGACAAGAGCGAAATGTATAACGGTGCTATGCCCAGGATGAGCGAAGAACTCCTTGAAATCTATATCAGACAGTATATCGAGGGTGCTTCGCAGAATGATATCAGTTTCTGCTGGCATGGCGGTGAACCGCTTATGGCCGGTCTTCCTTTCTTCCGCAAGGCTATGGAGCTGCAGAAGAAATATGCGGCAGGAAAGAATATTGAGAACACCTTGCAGACAAACGGCATACTCGTGAATGAGGAGTGGTGCAGCTTCTTCAAGGATAACGGTTTCCTTATAGGCTTGTCGCTTGATGGTCCGGAGGATATACACGATGCCTTCAGACGCGATTGCGGCGGTGCTGCAACTTTCTCACGCGTTATGCGTGCAGTGGAGATGATGACGCGCAGTGGGGTAGAGTTCAATATCCTTTCGACAGTGAATGCGCGCAGTGAGGGGCGTGGCGCAGAGGTCTATAAGTTCCTGCGTTCTCTAAACCGTTATATGCAGTTCCTGCCGGTCGTTGAGTATGTGAGGGAGCGTCCGGGAAAGCGTTCGTTGATTGTCTCTCCCGATGAAGAAGATGCTGTTGAAGCTCCATGGTCGGTTTCGGCCAAAGGGTACGGGCAGTTCATGTGCGACGTGTTTGACGAATGGGTGAGATATGATGTCGGCAAGTGGTTTGTCCAGTTGTTCGATGTTACTTTGGGCAACTGGTGCGGTGTTCCTCCTTCGCTTTGTGCTTTTGCCGAGGTGTGCGGAGACGGTCTGGTCGTAGAGCATAACGGTGATGTCTATTCCTGTGACCATTTTGTATATCCCGAATACCGACTTGGCAATATAAAAGATAAGGAATTGTCGTTGATGTACCGCAGCAGCGAGCAACAGCTCTTCGGGCGCGACAAACGCGATGCCTTGCCTATGGAGTGCAAGCGTTGCAACTACTATTTTCTATGTAGGGGCGAGTGTCCTAAGCATAGATTTGCGTACGCAAGGAACGGTGAGCCATATATGAATGCCTTGTGTGAGGGGTATAAGATGTTTTTCCGTCATACCGACCCTTATATGCGCTACATGAAGACATTGATAGAAAAAGGAGAACCGGCCTCAGAAGTCATGAACTGGAAAAGAAACATTTGAGATAATACTATTTACTGAATAACTATAACTGACTTAAAAAGAAAATTATGAATCCAAAATTTGTACTTCCAAAAATCGGCGAGTTGCCGATATCAGCCTCAATAGAGAGCATCTGCAAGTTCGAAAAAGTGCCTACAAGAATATGCGCTACCGAAAAGGAGGGTGTTGCGTGGGCAGCCAACATAGTAATCGATGCAATAAAGTCGCATAAGGGCGATAAGCCTTTCGTGCTCGGTTTGTCAACCGGCCGCACTCCGTTAGGCTTGTATGCAGAGCTTGTAAACCGTTACAATGCCGGTGAGGTGAGTTTTGCAAATGTTGAGGTGTATAGCCTTGACGAGTTCTACCCGATGGCGCCGGAATCGCCTCAGAGCCGTAACCATAGGGTATATGAGGATTTCCTCAAGTATATCGATATCAATCCGCAGAATGTGCATTTCCCTGACGGGACTGTTGCTCGTGACAAGGTGAACGATTACTGCAAGGAGTATGAGCGCAAGGTGAACGGTTGTGTCGATCTTATGATTATGGGTGTAGGCGAACTCGGACAGATAGGTTTCAATGAGCCGGGAAGCTATGCGCACTCTACGACACGTCTGGTGCAGTTGAGCTATAACTCACGCAAGAACCAGGACAAGTTCTTCTCCAATCCTAACGAAGTTCCCAAGATGGCCATCACAATGGGCCTTGAGACTATAATGAGCGCGAAGAAGATTGTGCTTATGATGTGGGGAGAAGAGAAGGCACGTATAGCTTGCGACCTTATTGAGGGTGAAGTGAGCGAAGAGTTCCCGGCTACATATCTGCAAGAGCATGATAATATAGCTGTCGTTATTGATGAGGCTGCTGCTCAGGAACTCACACGTGTCAAGGAGCCATGGCTCATTGCACCGCCGCAGGAGTGGAGCGACAAACTTGTCCGCAAGGCTGTAATATGGCTTTGCCAGACTGTTGGCAAACCTATTCTGAAGCTTACACATCAGGATTACATCAAGAATTCGTTGTCCGATCTGCTTGAGCGTGTCGGTACATACGATTCTATAAATATCCGTGTCTTCAACGAGATACAGCATATTATTTCCGGCTGGCCCGGCGGCAAGCCTAATGCCGATGACTCAACCCGTCCCGTTCCCTCAACACCGTTCCCGAAACGTGTGCTGATATTCTCTCCACATCCCGATGACGATGTGATATCTATGGGCGGTACGTTCAACCGTCTTATAGAGCATGGGCACGACGTGCATGTGGCATATCAGACTTCGGGTAACGTGGCTGTTTATGACGATGTTGTCTTGCAGAATATCGATACAGCAAAGGAGATGGGCTTTGGCGATGCCTTTGACGAGATACGCGAGATAATCGCAAACAAGAAGGTGGGCGAGCCTGAACCGCGTAAGCTGCTCGACCTTAAAGGTGCAATACGTCGTGCCGAAGCGCGCGCTGCGTGCCGTTCAATAGGCCTTAATGACCGCACCAATGCCCATTTCCTCAACTTGCCGTTCTATGAGACAGGCGGAATAAAGAAAGGCCAGTTGAGCGATGACGATATTGAGATAGTAAAGAAATTGATGCGCGAGGTAAAGCCGCACCAGATTTATGCTGCGGGTGACCTTACCGACCCTCACGGCACACACCGTGTATGTATCGAGGCTGTTTTGCGTGCATTTGAGGAGGTTAAGGACGAGCCTTGGGCAAAAGAGTGTCATATATGGCTCTATCGTGGAGCATGGCAGGAGTGGGATTTGGCTGTTGCCGACATGGCGGTGCCTCTCAGCCCGGAGGAGCTTATCCGCAAGCGTCATGCAATCTTCCGTCACCTCTCGCAGAAGGATATCGTTCCGTTCCCAGGTGAGGATGCACGTGAGTTCTGGCAGCGTGCCGAAGAGCGTACTCAGGGTACAGCCGAACTGTTCAACAAGATAGGCTTGCCCGAATATCAGGCAATAGAGCTTTTTGCGAAACTGCTGTAATAGCCTGCAGCTTTTGACAACGTATATAAACAGGAGCCCGACAATAAACCGGGCTCCTGTTTATATACGTTTTGCTAATGAATCTTTTTTGTATTCTTCGATTGATTTTTATCTAATCCCCGCAACTTTTTTCAGGTGAGCCCGAATTTTACGTTGAGTCGAACAACCCCCGACTGGCTATAAAGCAAAACAAGAGAACTTTTCAGTTCTCTTGTTTCTTGCAGAGAGGGAGGAATTGACTTTGTCCATCCCTTGCGCTGCCGCGGGCATCCTTGCAAAAAGAAAAAGCAGACAAACCTTCAAATAAATTTGAGTTTCTGTCTGCTTTTCTTTTAGCGGAGAGGGAGGGATTCGAACCCCCGGTACCTCTCAGTACGTCGGTTTTCAAGACCGGTGCAATCGACCACTCTGCCACCTCTCCTAAGGTTTTTGTGTCATGGAATGTGGTCTTTCCGTTTTTGACGATGCAAAAGTATATCAAAAAATGGACCCGTGCAAGTAAAATGCGGAAAAAGTTGAAAATATTTTCATCTTTGGTTATTCTTGTGTTGAAATAATCTATGATTACATTGTTTCTTCGTCTTCTGCACCGGCATTATCTTTCAATTCTTCTTCTTCTCCAGATTTGTTTTGCTATCTTTGTATGATAAATTGATATTCAAATGTTGGAACTTCTTATATGGGTTTTGCTGCTCTCTGCAGTCGCCAGCTTTGTGCAACGGGTATCGGGCTTCGGGTTCGGGATATTCATTATGATGTTCCTTCCCTACATTATGCCGTCATATAACGAAGCTGTTGCGTTGTCAGGGCTTCTTTCGGGTACTACTGCTTTGCTCATTGTTGTGTGTAATTTCAAATATATATGTTGGGCCAGGATTCCTGTTGTTCTTCTGTTCAATGCGCTGGTCTCTTTCTTTGTAATATCGTATATGGCTTCATTGAGCAGTGCTTTTATGCTTCGATGTCTTGGGGCAGCTCTTGTTCTTGTAGCGATATATTTCCTTTTGTTCGACGGCAAGGCGGGCAAGTCTTTTGCTTCCGTATGGGCGCAATGCGTAATAGGTGCACTGAGTGGAGTCATGGGAGCGATGTTCGGAATGCCCGGTCCTCCCGTTGTGCTTTACGGTGTGAGTGCAATACCCGACAAACGGGCCTATATGGCAACAATGCAGGCTTTCTGGCTCCTTTTCAATTGTTTCTATCTGTTGTACAGGTCCAATGGAGGGTATTATACAGAGAATACTCCCCTTTATTGGGTTGCCGGTCTTTTGGGGGTGGTGTCAGGTGTTTTCTTTGGTGCGAAGTGTTATAGGAAATTAGGAAATGCAACTTTCAAGAGAATAGTATATTCAGTCATGCTTTTAAGCGGTATAATAGCTCTGTTAAAATGATTTAAATTGAAATGATTTTAAAAATGGAATAAATTGAAAAAAATATGCCGATTATATATCAATGATAATATTATTTTTATTATCTTTGCATGCAGAATATGGCATAATGCTTATTTTTAATATTAGAACGCTTAGGAATATTGCATTTTTCATATTCGATTTTAAAGAAACACAAATCTTTGATATAAAATAACTATGGAAAAGAACTTGAATTTTAAAGAAGGTCTTTGGACTAAGGAGATCAATGTGGGTAACTTTGTTCATGAGAACATTACTCCATACGAAGGTGATGCTTCGTTCCTTGCCGGTCCTACCGAGAGAACACTTAAGGTGTGGAATGTATGTCTCAAGGCTCTTGAGGAGGAGCGTGCAAACAACGGTGTCCGTTCACTCGACAACGTTACTGTTTCTACAATTACTTCTCACAAGGCCGGTTATATCGACAAGGAGAACGAGCTTATCGTAGGTCTCCAGACCGACGAGCTTCTCAAGCGTGCTATCAAGCCTTTCGGTGGTATCAAGGTTGTTGAGAAGGCTTGCCGCGAGAACGGCGTTGAGGTTGACGAGAAGGTAAAGGATATTTTCTATCACTATCGCAAGACACACAACGACGGTGTGTTTGACGCTTACAACGAGGAAATCCGTATGTACCGTTCTTTGGGCTTCCTTACAGGTCTGCCCGACAACTATGCACGTGGCCGTATAATCGGTGACTACCGTCGTCTTGCTCTCTATGGCGTTGACCGTCTTATCGAGGCTAAGAGAGAAGACCTCAAGGCTGTTGTAGGTCCTATGACTGAGCACAACATCCGTCTCCGTGAGGAAATTGCAGAGCAGATAAAGGCTCTCAACGAGATGAAGGTTATGGGTGAGTACTACGGTCTCGACCTTGCTCGTCCTGCTACATCGGCTCAGGAGGCTGTACAGTGGACATATATGGCATATCTTGCTGCAGTCAAGGAGCAGGACGGTGCTGCAATGTCACTCGGTAACGTATCATCTTTCCTCGATGTATATATCCAGTACGACCTTGACCACGGCAACATCGATGAGACATTCGCACAGGAGCTAATCGACCAGTTCGTTATCAAGTTGCGTATGGTACGTCACTTGCGCATGCAGTCTTACAACGATATCTTCGCCGGTGACCCGACATGGGTGACAGAGGCTATCGGCGGCCGTTTCAACGATGGACGTACAAAGGTTACAAAGACTTCATTCCGCTTCTTGCAGACTCTTTACAACCTCGGCCCCTCACCGGAGCCTAACATGACTGTTCTTTGGAGCAACGAGCTTCCAGAGGGCTTCAAGGAGTTCTGTGCAAAGGTTTCTATAGATACATCTTCAATCCAGTACGAGAACGATACCCTTATGCGTGAGGTTCGCGAGTGCGACGACTACGGTATCGCATGCTGCGTATCATATCAGGCTGTAGGCCGCCAGATCCAGTTCTTCGGTGCACGTTGCAACTTGGCTAAGGCTCTCTTGCTTGCTATCAACGGCGGACGTTGCGAGAACACCGGTACTGTTGTAGTAAAGGGTATTCCCGTGCTTTCAGGCGACCTCTTGAACTACGAGGAGGTTCTCTCTAACTACAAGAAGGTGCTTATGGAGGTTGCACGCGTTTACAACGACGCGATGAACATCATCCACTACATGCACGACAAGTACTACTATGAGAAGGCTCAGATGGCTCTCATCGATACAGATCCTTCAATCAACCTTGCATACGGTGTTGCAGGTCTCTCTATCGCTATCGACTCTCTCTCAGCTATCAAGTACGGCAAGGTGACAGTTAAGCGCAACGAGCTTGGCTTGACAGAGTCTTTCGAAATCGAGAACGACTTCCCATGCTTCGGTAACGATGACGACCGTGTTGACCACCTCGGCGTTGACTTGGTTTACTTCTTCAGCGAGGAGCTCAAGAAGCACCCGGTTTACAAGAACGCTAAGCCAACATTGTCACTCCTTACCATTACTTCTAACGTAATGTACGGAAAGAAGACAGGTGCTACTCCTGACGGCCGTGCCAAGGGCGTTGCTTTCGCTCCGGGTGCCAACCCAATGCACGGACGTGACAAGAACGGTGCTGTCGCATCTTTGAGCTCAGTTGCAAAGCTTCGCTACCGCGACTCTCAGGATGGTATCAGCAACACATTCTCTATCATTCCAAAGTCACTTGGCGTTGATGCTGAGACACGTGTAGAGAACCTCGTTACACTCATGGACGGTTACTTCACAAAGGGTGCTCACCACCTGAACGTGAACGTGTTGAACCGCGAGATGCTTATGGACGCAATGGAGCATCCTGAGAAGTATCCTCAGTTGACAATCCGTGTATCGGGTTACGCTGTTAACTTCATCAAGCTGAGCCGCGAGCACCAGCTGGAGGTTATCTCACGTTCTTTCCACGAGCGTATGTAATACCTGTTATATAATGTTTAATAAAATAGGCTGGCTCACAAGGTCGGCCTATTTTTAACTGAATGAATAATGAATATTAGAGTACATTCATACGAGTCTTTGGGTACATTCGACGGCCCGGGCTTGCGTTTGGTCGTGTTTCTTCAGGGATGCAACTTCCGTTGTCTATACTGTGCCAATCCCGATACGATAGATGCCAAAGGGGAGAGCAAGGAAACCGATATTGAGGATGTTGTACGTATGGCGATGAACGAGAAACCGTTTTTCGGGAAAAAGGGCGGTGTTACTTTCAGCGGTGGTGAGCCTACATTCCAGGCAAAGGAACTGGTTCCTCTGGTAAAGCGTCTTAAGGAACAGGGAATACATGTCTGCATAGATACTAACGGAAGCATCTGGAACAGCCATGTCGAGGAACTTTTCTCGATTGTTGACCTTGTACTGCTTGATATCAAGCAGTACAATCCCGAACGCCATACACTCCTCACGGAGCGTCAGAACAAACAGACTCTTGCGACAGCCAAATGGCTGCAGGAGAACGGAAGGCCGTTCTGGTTGCGTTATGTGCTTGTCCAGGGCTATAGTGCATTCGAAGAGGATATTCGTGCATTGGGAGAGCATTTCAAGGAGTACGACATGATAAAGCGTGTCGAGATATTGCCATACCATACTCTCGGTGCCCATAAGTATGAGCCGTTGGGTATGGAGTATAAGCTCAAGCATGTCAAGGAGAATACTCCAGAGCAGCTCGATGAGGCAAAGAGAATCTTTGACGAGTATTTCGATACTGTATTCGTAAACTGATTGGGCGTATGTCAGCAGAACGTGACAAGATGCTTCGTGGCGAGTTGTACGATGCCAATAACGACAGCAGTCTCATTGCCGAAAGAAACGCGTGCAAGGAACTGTGCCAGAAGTACAATACAATGCCTTATGAAGCGGTCGAGGAGAGGAGTGCCCTGCTGCGTCGTATAATTGGCGAGGTAAAGGGAAATTTTGTCATTGAACCCTCTTTCTGGTGCGACTATGGATGCAACATAACGCTGGGTGACAATTTCTATGCCAACCATAATCTTGTTGTCCTCGATGCGGCTCCTGTTGTTTTCGGCAGCAATGTCTTCATCGCGCCGAACTGTTGCTTTACTACAGCCGGCCATCCGCTTGAAGCAGAGTTGCGCAACAAGGGGCTTGAGTATGCACGTCCTATAAAGGTGGGCAACAATGTGTGGATAGGTGCTGGAGTTACGGTTCTGCCTGGTGTTACGATAGGCGACAATGTGACTGTCGGGGCCGGTAGCCTTGTGAACCGTGACATACCGTCAGGCGCTGTTGCTGTCGGTGTGCCGTGCAGGGTAATCAAGCAACTTCAATAGTCTGCTCATAAGCCGATAAGGGGCTGGCATGAAAACTTATGCCAGCCCCTTATTGGCTATATATATTGTTACTTGATTTTTGTCCAATATACGGTCTTTCCTATTCCCCAGATGTTTCCATATACCTTCAGGGTCTTTGCATCCTTGAACTCAATGTCAACGCTGTATATCTTTCCGCCTGTAGGATCATATATCTTGGTGTCACCCCATTCCTTGTCATCTGCATCGTACTTCAGGCCTTTGATAAGGACAATCTGGTCAACATCAACGTTACGCAGGCTCTTGTCGGGGTTCTTCAGGTCCTTGCGCTTGTTGCCGTTTGCATCGAGCGGCTTCTCGACCCAGAACACCTGGGCTGTATATGTTCCGTTTGCTGCTTTAGTGATTCTGATTTTGCTTTTGCTTCCGTCCTTGATGCTCAGGTACTCACCGATGATGTTGTCACCCTTAGAGTTGATGTCCTGTGCATTTCCTGTCAGTGCGAACAGTACCGAACACACTAGTGTAAAGATAATCTTTTTCATTTTGTACATATTTGTTGTTTGAATATGTACAAAAGTATAACCAATATTGCACAATACAATATTGTTTGTGCAATTTTAGCTGAATTTTCCGCTTTTTTAATTGTCGGGTGCACTTTATGGAGCAAATCAGTTCATAAAGTCCCGTTACAGCTCTTCTATATATTCGTATCCCAGTGACCTGACAGCTCCTATAATCTCATCGGTGTCATAGCCCTCTCCTTCGACGTATGCCACACCCTCGCTAAGGTTGACATGTACCTCGCTGACACCTTTTATTTTTGATAGGCTGTTCTCTACATTAGCCTTGCAATGGTTGCACATCATGCCTTTTATCCTGAACCTCCTTTTGGGTGTACAACACTCGCAGCTGTGTTCCTTTTTCATGTATTTGAGTATGAATGCCACTGCAAGCAGTATTGTGAAGAGTATGCTTGATGCTGTTTGCCACCATGCAGCACCGGTATGGCTGCAGCATGCGGCAGTGTGGCTATGTATTGCTCCGGTAAACCATTCCGCTGGCAGCAGGTAGTCTATTATAAGTCCGAATCCCATTGCTCCGGCAACAATCGTAAGCAAATAAATGATAAGTGTCTTGCGCCCAAGTACCTTGTTTATTACAAGTATGGTGGCCATATTCGTTGCCGGCCCAGCCATGAGCAGTACAAGTGCTGCTCCCGGTGACAATCCCTTCAGCATGAGTGCTGCTGCAATAGGAATCGAGCCTGTTGCGCAAAGGTACATCGGTATGGAAAGAAGCAGTATCAGAATCATGTTCAGCAACGGATATCCGTTGAATATCGTGAAGAAATTGTCGGGTACGGCTATTGTTATTATGGCTGCAATGACAAGCCCGAAGACAATCCATTTGCCTATGTCCTGAATCATCTCGATGAATCCGTAATGCAGGGTTCCAATGCACTTCTGCCAGAAACTTTTTCTCTTCTCTTGCTGCTCCCTGTTTGCCGTTTCGTCTCCGCTGTCGTCCGAAAGCCTGTTGGTTATGCATCCGCCGGCAATGGCTGTGACGAATGCAACCAGAGGACGCATTATTGCAAAAGGAATACCGATTAAAGATGCGGTTGCAAGTATGGAATCGACACCTGTCTGCGGTGTAGATATAAGGAATGAAACAGTCGCCCCCTTAGACGCTCCGGCCTTGCGGAGTGATGCGGCTGTAGGAATTACACCGCATGAGCACAATGGAAGGGGTATGCCGAACAGTGCTGCCCAAATTACTGAGCCGATTCCTTTTCCTGCAAGCTTGGTTGAGTATATCTTGCGCGGAACGAATTCATGGAGTATGCCTGCGATGAGGAATCCGAACAGGAGGTATGGGCTCATCTCGTTCAGCAGGTCAATCAAGGGGTATATGTATTCTGTCATCTCTATGTATGTTAAAATATTTGCATCGCTGCCAACCGGCTGCGATGCAAATATAAGGCTTTTGCAAGAATTAAACTCTCATGACAACTTGCTAAAAAACGGAATTTATTCCATGTTCTTGTTATTTTCAAGAATCTGCAGGTTTATGGCTGCCTGTTCATCTCCCATTGCTGCGGCCTTTGCAAAAGCACGTTCTGCTGCATGTCTGTGGTGCCGACGGTATTCGATTACACCTTGCAGGTTGAGGATGCGCGGGTCGTTGCGGTACTGTTTAAGTTCGCGTATGAGCTTGCTGTAATCGGGGCTGGGGTTGTTCATCAGTTCATCAACGACATTGTTTACTGCCAGTGCTACGCTGTCGGGCCTGTTGTGGTAATATATGCCGGTACAGCATGCCATTCTGTGTGCCGGGAACATCCTCTCGGTAAGTTCGCGGTAAAGCAAGCCTCCTTGGTATCTCTTGAGCATGGCTTCTCTTTTCCTGACGTCCGGCTCAGCCTTCATCCTTGATATAAGCGTGTCGCCCCCGGCGGTTCCAAGTTCCCGTATGTCCGCATATATCATGTTCCAGTTGGTGCCTCCGTTGGCAACTTCAAAAAGAGAGTCGGGCAGGTGATGATGCTTTCTTATATGGTCGCGCATGGCTATGGCACGTTCTATGCCGAGCTGGTTTCTTCGGTATTCGCTGCCGTCGGGCGAACTGTATCCTACAATCTGTACGGCCTCAAGTGTAGTTGTGCTGTCGGCAAGTACCTCGTTGATTATAGACATGAGTTCCTCTATGTTCTGGGCATTCTGCAGATATTCAGGGTTGAGCTTGCTGCTGTTGGTGACATATCTCACCACATTGGGTGTGATATCCATTCCTTTGGCAACCTCATCGTCAAGCGGCCTATAGTATGCCATCCTATGGATATTGGGGTGCTCCATAGCCAAATGGTCGGCGATGCTCATGGCTGCATCTACCCGGTGGCAGCTCATGGGCGGGCAAGGCGGCATGCATATGGCCATGGTATCGCATGCATACTCTGTCTCCTTGCCATTGCTGTACTCGCTGTACGTGATTGCATATACGGTGTCTCTTACTGCACTTTCAGGCACAGCCAACGTGCAGCTGCTGGCTCCTTCAGCCTGCAGCTCCGGAGCTATTCCATACCTCTTTACATATCGTTTCGCATATCTCTTGCCTTGCAAGTGACGCGTAGCGGAACTGACGCATGTGTCCGGGGTGCAGAGGTGGGTGATGACGAGCATTCCCTCGTTGCTTCGCATCTTGGGATTTTCGTAATTGAGCGTGAAATGCCAACAGCTGTCGTTGTGCATGGCATAATAGCTCTCAGGCTTTGTCTGTGCATTTGCTGTCATGCACAAGCCTGCAATAATCAGGGTAAGAATAAGGTTATGTTTCATAAGGGTAGCTTTTGGTTAGTTGCTAAACATCTACCACTATAGAACATAAATGAGTGTGTTACGGTTTTGGATTTTAGATATTTTCTAGAATTTCAGGTAGCAATGCCAACGTGTCGGCAACAGCTGTCGGCTCATAGCCCTTTTCTATAGGCTCGTCGGCCCAGCATACCTTCTTGAGCCATACAGTCCTGCAGCCTATTGTTGCTGCCGGGTATATGTCCTTCCGGTATGAGTCGCCTATGACAACTGTCTCTTCTGCCCGTAATCCCAAAGCCTTTACACCCAGTTCAAAAAGTGCCGGGTCGGGCTTGCGTATTCCTACGACTGAGGATTCTACAATTGTGGTGAAAATGTTCTCTAACATGAACTCCTTAAGCACTACAGGCATATTGCCGTAGAAGTTCGTTACGAGCACCATTGGGAATCTCTCCCGCAAAGCCTCCAGTAAGGGGCGTGCAGTTTCAATGGTCTTGGCAGCCTTGTCATAGCATCTTTCTGCGACCATGTTCTCCTTTTCCTCAGTGAACGTGCCGGTATTGCCGAGTCTCTCCCTAAGGTAGGCGAACTGCAGTGCCATCTTCTTTTGGAGCAAGGTCCTGAAAGTGTCTGCAGGTGCTATGATAGGGCTCTTTGCCAGCGAGCGTTCTCCATGAACGTATGCATCGCGGTATGTTTCCTTGTCGATGTTAATGCCTTCTTTGCGGTATTGTTCCCAAATGAGTTCACCCCAATGTATGCCATTGGTGTCTATGGTGCCTCCGTAGTCGAATATAATGCCTTTAATTGAACACATGCCCTTCTTCTATTTTCTTTGTAAGCCTGCTGCATAGCATCTCATGCTTATGCTTCATGTAGATGAATATCGCCATAAGCACTACAAGCTCGAATATGAGGTACATCCAAAGTTCACCGGTGAGCATTGCGAAGCATAGCATTATGGCGCGTGAATTGAATGTCAGTATATTGGTGTATTTCATAAGAGGCAGGCTTCCTGCGCGGAACTCTTTTCGGAGCCCGGCCGGGATGTCTGTTCCGTAATGCTTGTGCACGCATTTTATGAATCTCTGGAAGCATGGTGACATGCGTTCCTGGTTCTCGACGTATGATACGTAGGCGTTAAGGAACAGTTTCCAGAAGAAACTTTTTCTCCAGCTTGTCTCGTTGTACTCCTTGCGTTGCATGGCAGAGTTGTGGAACTCGTTGCCGTTTCTCTCATTGGTGAAGTAGAGGTGTATGTTGCGGTAGTAGTCAGCGAGCTGGCATTGCGAGCCGTGTACCCAGAATCCGCAGAACGATACAAGAATCCATATAAGCACACCCCAATTGTATTCGGGCGCAAAAGGAATAGGCTCAAAGGTCTCTCTTGCAGCAATGGCAAAATAGATGCAGAAGAACCAGCAGTCGCCGGCAAAGCCGTCGAGTATTCGTCCCCAACGTGTTCTTTGTCCGGTTATGCGTGCCAGCTGTCCGTCTGTGCTGTCGTAAAGGTTCGCCCACATAAGCAACAGCACTCCCAAGATGTTCCATCTCAGGTTCTCTTGCAGGAAGCAGACACCTGCAGCAATGCCCAGGAATATTGATGCTATAGTAATGACATTCGGGTGTACACCCCTGTTGCGGAAGAACAGTGCGCAGCGGAATCCCAAAGGCCTGTAGAACCACATATCGAGGAACTCCTCGGTGTCTATCGACTTGATTGATGCACGGTAAAGTTCTTTATCCTCTTGCTTCATCTCTCTTCTTCTTTACGGTATTTGCTATATGCTTTGCAATCTCTTCTGCAGCCTCTTTGCGTACAGCAGAGAAGCTTGGGAAATCGTTGATGTCTATTATATATATGTTGCCGGCCTTGTCAACAATGCAGTCGCCTCCATATATCTCCACTCCAATGGCTTCAGCTGCCTTGCCGGCAATCCTTTTCAATTCTCCGCAATCGAAAGAGTAGCGCTCAGGAGTGCCGTTCAATGCCTCCAGCCCGAATTTCGTCTTTCCCTGCTCCGGGTAGCAGCTGTGGAACCAATCGTTGCCTACAGCGTAGAACTTTATGAGGTCGCCTTTTATGTGTTTGCAGTGGATTGCTTTTCCAATGCCGCGCCTATGCATCTGTTCAAGGATTGCTTTTGCTTCATGGGCATTGCCGGCATACGCGACATCATCCTTATGGCAGCTCCAGCCTTCGGCCTTCTTTATCCATGCAGGGTAGTGCAACGTATCCAGTTCATCTACATCTTCTATAATCCTGAATGGCGGTTGCGGTACTCCGGCTTGTTTAAGCATCTTCATGAAGAGAATCCGTGAACATCTCTCTACACTTTCAGGGTTGTTGATTACGGTCACCCCTTTTGCTTCTGCCTTTCTCAACTTCTTTAGAATGTCTGCACTTCGTGACATGTGGCAGACCGCATCGCATTCCTCTTCAAAATCCTCTTCTGCATTGACAATAACAGCACCTAAGGTTTCAAGCTCCCTTGATACACTCTCAAGTATGGCTGCATCCTTCGCAACCATATTAGGAGAGTCCTTCGTGCTTCGTGTTATTATTGCAATCTTCATTTTTCTGCAAGGAATTCTTCAGCCTTGGCAATATCCTCGGCATGGTCGATGTCTATTATCTTGCTGAACGGGAAGGCCTTCAGCTTCATGCCTCTCTCCACGAGCCTGCGCTGGAAGTTACGCATCCTTTCGACACCTTGTTCCATACACTCGTCAAGGATTTCCAGGGAACGTGGTGTAAGCCCGTAAATGCCTCCAGATATATATCTTGAATTCTCTGTCGCCTTGTCGCAAAAGGCCGTTATCTCCAGTTCGCTGTCAGTATCGATGTACAGAGGCTTCTCGTCATCTATGTAGTCTGTTACTGCCATCAATCCGTCGCAACCGCATTTTTCAAAGGCCTCGATGTATGCAGTGAACTCCCTTTCATGGAAAAGCGTATCTACCGTTGTCAGGCAGAAACTGCCTCCTTTGAGACTGCTGCTTAAGGCATGCATGCTGTGCATGGAACTTGGTGTGTCCTTAACGATAATCTCTATCGGGAACTTCTCCTTAAGCATCATGAGGTGTGCCAGCGTCTCAGGCTGCTGTCTGTTTATGATGATGCTTATGGAATCGGCTCCATGCCTTGCAAAGAGCCTTACAAGGCGTTCTATTATAGGAACACCTTGCAGTTCTATCATGGGCTTAGGCGTGGTTATGCCTTCGCTTGCAAGCCTGGAGCCTTCCCCTGCTGCTATAATTGCGAATTTCATATCAGATATCGCTGTCGGGCTGCTGTAGGTTCAATTTGTTGCTGTCGTCGCGTTTCTCAAAGTATAGCTTTCTCAACGGGTTGCGTCGCGCGTATGAATACATATTGCGGTTGCGCAGGATATCTATGGCTGCGTATATTGCCTGGCGGAACGAGTTCTCGTCAGCCTCTCCCTTGCCGGCAATGTCGTATGCCACACCGTGTGCCGGTGATGTGCGCAGAATGCTAAGTCCGGCAGTGAAGTTCACACCGTCGTCCATAGAGAGGGCCTTAAGCGGTGCCAGTCCCTGGTCGTGGTACATTGCCAGTATGGCATCAAAGGCCGTGTGTTTGCCGCTTCCCATGAAGCCGTCGGCAGCGAACGGTCCATAACAGAATATTCCGTTGTCGTTCATCTTGCGTACAGTCGGTGCAATAACCTCAATCTCTTCCTTGCCAAGCAGGCCGTTGTCGCCGGCATGCGGGTTCAGGGAGAGCACTGCAATCTTCGGGGCATCGATGTTGAAATCCTCTTTCATGCTTCTGTCGAGCTGTGCAATCTTCTCTTCAAGAAGCTCGGCTGTAATTGCTTCAGGCACGTCGCGCAAAGCCATGTGCGATGTAGCAACAGCTACACGCATAGAGTCGCTGCATAGAATCATCAAAGCCTTCTCTCCCTCTCCGCTGCACTCCTGAAGATACTCGGTGTGCCCTGGGAAGTGGAACTTCTCGCTTTGTATCGCACTCTTGTTTATAGGTGCGGTCACAAGCACGTCGATAAGCCCTTCATGGTAATCCTTTATCGCTCTTTCCAGTGCCTGGAATGCTGCAAGCCCGCTTTCGGGAGTGCTGGTTCCCAGTTCTATGTGCAGTTCGTCGCTGTTGCAGTTTATTATGTTGAGCTTGCCGGCCAGTGCTTCTCCTGCATTCTCTATTGCGTTGTACGGAGTCTCCATTTCAAGAGCCTTGCGGTGGTATGCCGCAGCCTTTGGCGAGCCATATACAATGGGTGTGCAAATATCGAACATTTCGGGATTCTCGAATGTCTTGAAGATAATCTCGTATCCTATTCCGTTTATGTCGCCTTGGGTTATGCCAACGCGTATCTTTCCTTTTTCGCTCATGTCGTCTCTTCTTATTTTGTTTCTTCTCCGTTTGCTTCAACTACAACTTCGGGAATGTGTGTACTGTTTTCCAGCATCTTGTCAACAGGCATCTTCAATGTGTAGAGCGATGATTCAAGCTTACGCATTGTCGCGCCTTTCTTCTTGTTCGGGGCATATAAGAATGCCTCCACAACTATTACGCGTCCGTTCTGCTCATCGACCATTGCATGTGACACGAACGGGCCGCCCATCATGTCGTTCTCCATGTACCAGAGGCCTCTTGCAAGCTGCATGTATCGGTCGCGGTCCGAAGTCTCGGTAATCTCTACAAACATAGAGTCGGTCTGCATGTATTGTCCCGGCTTTCCTCCCGGCATGTTCACTTTCATGACAGAGTCTCGCATGTGTATGTAGTTTTCTCTTGAGAAATTATCGACCGATGTATAAGGGTAGCTGTACATTACAAAACTCAGAATGTCGGGGTTGGTAGAGTTGAAGTCGGAGAACCACACGAAGTTCTCGCCTCTCTTCTCACCGTTCAGTTCTGCCGGAATCAGCAGTTCGCAGTCGAACATCTCCTTTGTCGTAGCAAGAGCCTTCTCATTATGCCTTGCCTTTAGGTTGTCTATCTGCCTGTTCATTTCGGCTGCATTGAAGAAATCCACTATTACCTGCTTGTTCTTGTTCACGTACTCTTCCAATTCGGCACTGCTGGGCGACTGTATGGTCATAATCATCTGCGGTGTGGCAAACGGGTCCCTTGAGTACTTGAATGATGTCTTTGTGTACATGCGGTCGTTGATGTCAACTGTAATCACGTTTCGGAACGGCTTTACCATTCCTGAGAAGTTGGCTTCGCTCACACGCGATATGCGGAACGATCGCTCCGATTGCGGCAATCCCGGCACATCGGTGTCCAGGGCATTGTATATGGCTCTTCCGGCAGGGCTCTCCCAGAATGCTTCATCGCATACTACAAGTACCTCATACGGGTTTCCTACAGCCGATTTCTTGAAACTTTCGGATAATCCGTGACAGTTGGCAAACAGTATTGCCGCAAAAATCAATGATACTAAATTCTTCATGATATCTCTTGTTGGTTCTTTGCATTATTCTGTTCCTGCTTCAATGTCGATAACATTCCGCATGCAGCGAAGATGTCCTCTCCTCGTGAGGCCCTTATTGTAGTGAACAGCCCGTTCTTGGTGAGAAAATCCCTCAGCTGCGTCATTCCGTTCTCGTCAACTCCTTCCAACGGCACTCCAGGAATGGCATGGTAGCGTATCAGGTTTATACGGCAATCTATGCCGTCGAGCAGCTTGAGCAACTTGCGTGCATAGAACTGAGTCTCGTTTATCCCCTTGAACACGATGTACTCGAATGTGAGACGTCGCTGGTGGCTGAAGTCGTATTGTCGCAGCAGGTCGAGCATCTCTACTATGGAGAAACCCTTCTCGGCAGGCATTATTTCGGCACGTTTCTCAGGTATAGGGTGGTGCAGGCTTATGGCGATATGGTAGTCGCCCGAATCGAGCAGTCTTTTCAGTCCCTTGCGTACTCCTACCGATGATACCGTAATGCGGTGAGGACTCCAGCCAAGCCCATAATCGCTTGTGAGCACTTCGATTGCCTGCAAGAGGTTGTCGAGATTGTCACAAGGCTCGCCCATGCCCATAAAAACGATGTTGGTGAGTTTCTCAAATTCAGGCAGTGCCAGAATCTGGTTGAGTATCTCGTTCGATGTAAGGTTTGCTGTATATTTCTGTTTGCCGGTCATGCAGAAAAGGCAGTTCATCTTGCATCCCACCTGCGAAGAGACGCATAGCGTTGCACGCTCTCCGTCGGGGATATAAACAGCCTCGACGAAATGTCCGTTATCCACTTCGTAAAGGTATTTTACGGTTCCGTCAACTGAACGGGCTGCCTCGGCGGGTCCTTTGTATCCCACTTCGAACAGCTCTTTCAGCTTTTCGCGGTTCCTGAGCGATATGTTGGACATCCCGTCAATGGAATCTATGCGTTTGCAATATATCCAATCGGCAATCTGCTTTGCAGTAAAAGCCGGCATTCCGGCTTCTTTGACTGCCTCCTTGAGTGCGTTGAGAGTCATTCCGGCCAGTTTCCTTTTCCCGTTTTCCATCTGTTTTGTCCTCAATGTATAGCTATAATACCTCTAATTTACGAAATCAGTTACGAAGATAATGCAAAAAAGTGGTATGAATGTTATTATATAACAATAAATTTTATATTTATATTTTGGAGTGTCATTTGTTTGGTCCAAAAGTTTTTTTTCGGCTTCCTTTTTATTAAATTCGCATTCAATATGCCGGCATGCGAACGACTTGTGCATAGCGTGCTTTTGCATTAGAGGTATAATACGGCAATTTGCCGAAAACATATAAAAATATGGAGAATTACACTATAGAACTGTTCATGCCTTTCCCTCAGGAAGGAACCCTGCAGGAAACGATAGGCAGATATATTGCCAATCCAAAAATCGCTCACGTGTGGCTGTGGAGCGCGTCGGCTCCCGATGTCCGGTTGCCCGAAAAGACAACGGTCATAGAGGCCGCTTCCCTGCTTTCAACACCAGTATTGCGTGATATGGCCGAGCGTGCTTCCGCTACATTTGCGGTATATATCGGCAAGGAAGGCCTGCAGCTCGATGAGGAGAAGCTTTACCGCATGGCATGCTGCATGTCTGCGGATGCTTCAATGGCCTATTCCGACTATTGCAAGTCCATATCCGGCGAGGTCGTTGAGGCTCCTGCTATCGATTATCAGCCGGGCAGCCTTAGAAACGATTTCGATTTCGGTTCCCTGCTCATGTTCAGGACGTCGGCCTTGAAGGAGTATCTGTCCGAACCATTCGAAGAGTACAGTTATGCCGGCGTTTACCAATTGCGTCTTGCAATGAGCCGGATAGGTTCACTGTTCCATTTCAAGGAGCTCGTATATACCGAATGTGAGAACGACAACCGCAAGAGCGGCGAAAAGCAGTTCGATTATGTGAATCCGGCACAGCGTGATGTTCAGATAGAGATGGAAAAGGCCTGTACTTCTCATCTTAAGGCTATCGGCGGTTATCTGCCGCCGTGCAAGTATAGGAGAATCGACCTTTCTGCCGGCAGTTTTGAGTATGAGGCATCGGTAATCATACCGGTTCTCAACCGCGAATCGACAATATCGGATGCCATATCGTCTGTCCTGTCGCAGGAGACGGCTTTCCCGTTCAATATAATTGTTGTAGATAACCATTCTACCGACAGGACTGGGGAAATAATAGACTCCTTCCACGACAGCAGAGTTCTGCATGTTGTCCCCGAACGTCATGACCTCGGTATCGGAGGCTGTTGGGAACTGGCTGTAAATCACTCGAAATGCGGCCGTTTTGCAGTGCAGCTCGACAGTGACGACCTTTACAGCGGAACCGATACCTTGCAACGCATTGTTGACGGCTTCTATGCCCAGCAGTGTGCTATGCTTGTCGGCTCGTACCGTATATGTGACTTCGAATTGAACACATTGCCTCCTGGAGTTATCGACCACCGTGAATGGACTGAGGAGAACGGACGCAACAATGCACTGCGTATAAACGGGCTTGGTGCTCCGCGTGCATTCTTTACCCCGGTTATAAGGGAAATTGGCTTTCCGAACGTAAGCTACGGCGAGGATTATGCAGTTGGCCTGCAAATATCGCGCAGCTACAGGATAGGGCGCATCTATGATGTGCTTTATCTCTGCCGTCGTTGGGGCGGGAATTCCGATGCGGCCTTGTCGCATGCAAAGGTAAATGCCCATAATTTCTATAAGGATTCTTTAAGGAGTGCTGAGCTTGAAGCTCGGATACAACTGATGAAAGATATGCCGTTGCCGTCAGGTGAAGATGTGCACTCTTTTTTTGAAGAACAGCTCGAAAAATGGCCCGATGCGGCAAAAAGATATTCAGAACTGGAAAATGTAAAGGTGCGTAAGCTTGAGAACGGAGTTGCATTGCAGTTCAATCCGGCCAGGATGGTCTCTACCGCTGCAAAGATAGATTCGGCATCCATTACTGCCCGCAGATGTTTCCTTTGTGCCGAAAACCGTCCGGTGGAGCAGATATCCTTGCAGGCACTGGGAAGTCTTGAGGTGCTGGTCAACCCATTCCCGATACTTCCATTCCATTTGACTCTTCCGCATAAGGAACATAAGCAGCAGCTGTTGGGCGAGATGTATATCGATATGCTTCATCTGGCGCGCGAGTGGCAGGATTCGGCAATCTTCTACAACGGAGCCCATTGCGGAGCTTCCGCTCCCGACCACGCCCATCTTCAGGCCGGAAATAAAAGCTCTATACCACTGCTTGGCGATGAATGGAGTGAAGAACTCTCCTGCGGGATGGAGCCTCTGCTCGTAAAGGAAGAGGGCGCAATCTATAAAGTTGATTCATACGTTGTGCCGCTTTTTATGGTTGTCGCGCGTAAAGTTTCTGCATCAAATGAACTTTTCAGGCATTTGTGCTCTGCGTTGCCATTGGTCGAAGGTGAACCTGAACCACGTATGAATGTAATGGCTTGTTATTCCATTGCAGACGGCTATGTAACGATAGTCGTGCCTCGTGCTGTTCACCGCCCTTCTTGTTATTATGCAGAAGGTCCGGCAAACCGTCTGGTCAGTCCCGGAGCACTTGATATGGCCGGGCTGATGATAACACCGCGCGAGAGTGATTTTGCAGCGATTACGTCCGATGAGGCTGCAGCAATGCTGCGTGAGGTGGCCCTCTCGCAGGAAGATGCCGATGAAGTTGCATGCAAGATATGTGGTGAAGTATGAGAAAGGTCGATGTCGGAATACTGCTTGCATCAGCAATAAAGTTCGATTTGAACGGCACTTTTTCATGTAACGGAAACCTCCTTTCGGGTGAATTCCGTGCTGTTGTCGAGGGTGGCAAGGTGAAGGTCGGCAATGATTTGTCTGAATGCTTCCGTTTTGTTCCAAACGATGAAAACTGTACATTTACTCTGCATGATGTTGTCATTGGTGTAAACTTTCATTGGCAGCGCAAGGAAAACCAGAGTTTCAGAGGCGAGCTGCTGCTTATTGTAGAGAACGGTATGGTCAGGGCTATAAACCGTATCTGTGTCGAGGAGTATCTGGTGAGCGTAATATCGAGCGAAATGTCGGCAACTTCATCCCTTGAATTCCTTAAAGCGCATACGGTAATCTCACGCAGTTGGCTCTATGCACAGCTGCTTCGGAAAGAAAAGGTACAGCAAGGCTCGCTGGGTTGGGAGAATAGCGATGAGATCGTGCGCTGGTATGCACGTGAGGACCATACTCTTTTCGATTTGTGTGCCGATGACCATTGCCAACGCTATCAAGGGGTTACCAGGTCGTTGAATCCTAACGTGGAACGTGCGGTAAAGAATACATGCGGTCTGGTGCTTTCCTATGGCGGTGAGGTGTGCGATGCTCGTTTTAGCAAATGTTGCGGAGGTGTGACAGAACGTTTTTCTGCATGTTGGGAGAATGAGGATTATCCCTATCTGCAGGTCTTCAGAGATACTGCAGAAGAGGAACCTTTGCCCGACCTCACGACTGAAGAGGGGGCAAGGGCATGGATTGAGGATAGTCCCGAATCTTTCTGCAATGAGGCCGGCAAGGAGCTGCTTTTGCAAGTACTTAACGGTTACGACCAGGAAACAAACGACTTCTATCGTTGGCGTGTGGAATATTCGCAGAACGAACTCTCTTCTTTGCTCAAGGAACGTTCCGGCATAGATTTCGGTATGGTTGAGGAACTGGTGCCGTTGGAGAGGGGTGAGTCGGGCCGTATAGTGCGGTTACGCATAGTTGGCAGCAAGGTTACGAAGATTGTCGGCAAGGAACTTGAGATACGCCGTTGGCTTTCGCATACACATCTTTACAGTTCGGCCTTTGTCGTTGATAAAGTTCGTGCAGCCGATGGCGGGTGTAAGTTTGTAATAAAAGGCGCAGGCTGGGGGCATGGGGTTGGGCTTTGCCAGATAGGTGCAGCGGTGATGGGTGATAAGGGATATGCTTTTTCGGAAATTCTTGCACATTACTACCCCGGAGCAGGTATTGAGGATATAAAAAATATCCTTGTCTGACAGTTTGGCAAATATCAGAATTCTGCTTATGTAAATGATTGTGTATCAGCGCGTTAATCCTACTCTTCCGTTCGTAATGGATTAATGTTCCCTTTCTTGCTTGTCAGCAATGCTTTTTTTTACCGAAAAAAAGTGTTTTCTTTGCAATATTTTTGTTAAAAGGCAGTTAATAAGATATATTACTAAGAAAAATAAAAATACAAGATATGGTCATTAAGGATGGCATGAATGTTTTTGAACGTGCAATAAAACGTCTTTTCGATGTGCTTTGTTCGTTCTTTGGCCTTTTGGCGTTGTCTCCGGTATTCTTGATTGTGTATATCAGGTTGCGCGTTCAGAACGATGGCAGCGTGATATTCCGTCAGGAGAGAATCGGTTATAAAGGTAAAGCGTTCAATATATTCAAATTCAGGACAATGCATGCCGATTCAGAGAGTTCCGGAAAACCGCAGTTGGCAGCAAAGGGCGATGAGCGCCTTACAAAGGTCGGCCGTTTCTTGCGCGAACATCATCTCGACGAGTTGCCTCAGTTGTGGAATGTCTTCATCGGTGACATGTCATTTGTGGGCCCAAGGCCGGAGCGTCAGTATTATATTGACAAGATACGTGAACGTAACCCCAACTACGATTATGTATATCTTATGCGTCCGGGATTGACCTCTATGGCGACTATTTACAATGGATATACCGATACTCTGGAGAAGATGCTCACCCGTTTGGATATGGACCTTGAGTATCTGAGAAAACGTTCCTTGTTCCTTGATTTGAAAATAATAGTAACAACCGTGCTGTATATATTGAAAGGTAAGAAATTCTAAAAACAGGAAATGATGACATATATGAAAAGGATATTGTTTCTTCTCTCACTTGTCTTTTGTTTGCAAACTGCTGTAGCTCAGGTTATGAGTGACCAGCAGATTGTTGATTTTATATTGAGTGAGCAGAAAAAGGGCTCCAGTGAAAGATCAATAGCAATGAAGCTTATGCAGAGAGGCATATCTGCCGACCGTTTGACAAGGATTAAAGAAGAGTATAATGCCGAGAATTCGCTTTTGGGTGCTGAAGAACTTACCAAAAATTCTTCAGCCAATAAGGTTAATCGCATGCGTGAGGAAGATAAAAGACTCAGAAGCCAAGGTGAATCTTTCCGTTCCGGGCGCGATTTGAGGAATGCTACACGTGATGAGAAACTCGATGTATATGAAGGAGAAATAAATGACTTTAAAAAGGAACCGGACACGGAAATGGAGAATGATGAAAAGACCGTGTTCGGGCGTTCGATATTCAACAATGAGTTGCTGACATTTGAACCGGCCTTGAATATACCTACTCCGGCAAACTATCTGCTTGGGGCTGGCGATCAGGTAATAATCGATGTATGGGGTGCCTCCCAGACTCTTATTGAAGATGAAATATCTCCAGACGGATATGTTGTAGTGGAAGGAATAGGCCCGGTTTATCTTGCCGGAAAAACGGTTGAGGCTGCGAACTCTCATCTTAAGTCTCTTTTCCGCAATATATATGCCGAATCCAAAGTCAGTCTTTCCGTAGGCAAGCTCCGCTCAATTCAGGTGCAGGTAGTGGGCGAGGTTGTTGCTCCCGGAAATTATACCTTGAGTTCCCTCTCTACAGCGTTCAATGCTTTGTATGCAGCCGGTGGAATAGGTGACTTGGGAACATTGCGCAATATAAAGGTCTATCGCAAAGATAAGGAGATTGCTTCGATTGATGTTTATGACTTTATATTCAAAGGAACAACCAAGGGCAATGTGCGGCTTGAGGACAATGATGTGATAAGCGTTGGGGCATACGATGCGTTGGTGGAGATTGAAGGAGAGGTAAAACGTCCGATGATGTACGAGATGAAGGGTGCAGAATCGCTATCTTCACTTATAAACTACTCAGGAGGTTTCTCAAGCAAGGCATATACAGAAAAGATGAGGGTTACAAGGAAGAGCGGACGCGAGTACTCTCTCTTTACCGTAGGTAAGAATGAGATGAGCGGCTTTGCTTTGAATGACGGCGACCATGTTTATATAGATTCCGTTGTTCCGCGTTTTACAAACATGGTGGAGATAATGGGAGCTGTTTTCTATCCCGGCCAATATCAGCTTAGCGATGAGGTTAAAACGGTATATGAACTTATAGAAGCAGCAGGAGGTCTTCGTGAGGATGCATTCCTCAATAGAGCAGTAATGCACCACCGGAACTATGACAATACAATAGAAGCCCAGTCTATAGATATAAAAGGTATAGTCGAGGGCAGGGTTGCCGATGTAGCCTTGCGTAACAATGATGCCGTATATATCCCTAGCAAGAGCGATATGGATGGCAAGAAGACTCTTACTATCAGAGGTGAAGTAAGGTTCAGCGGAGTATATAAGTTTGCCGAGAATACAACTGTTGAAGACCTGATACTCCAGGCCGGAGGGTTGACAAGGAATGCTTCTACTGCGAAAGTTGATGTATATCGTCACATATATGACCCTGCAGCAGTCGAAGAAAAAGATGAAATTACAGAGAAATTCAGCTTTGAACTCAAGGATGGCTTTATTGTAGATGGCGGTGAAAATTTCGTTCTTAAACCGTATGATGAGGTTTATGTACACCGCAGTCCGGTTTCAAGAGAGATTGAAAGCGTTACAGTAAAAGGTGCTGTGAACTTTGCCGGCCATTATGCCATGCTGAACAGGAATTACAAGCTCAGTGATTTGATGAAAGCTGTGGGCGGTGCTTCCAATTCAGCCTACGTTAAAGGTGCATATCTGCATCGTCGCATGACTGAAGAAGAGATGAACATCCGTGAGATACAGCGTAACAAGGCTCAGATAGAATTGTACGAAGAGGTGCTGAAGTCGGAAAAGGATATAAATATCGCTGTGCTTGACTCTATCTACAAGGCGAAGTTCGATGACGGGAACTACTATTCTTTGGCTATAAATCTTGAAAAAGCTATAGAAGAACCGGGAGGTGACTATGATGTTGTGCTTCGTGACGGAGATATCCTAACAGTCCCTGAGTACAATTCTACTGTCAAGATTAGCGGAGAGGTAATGTATCCATCTTCTGTAAGCTGGCAGGAGGGAAAGTCGCTTTCCTATTACATAAAGCATGCCGGCGGCTTTGGAAACAAGGCAAAGAGAAGAGGCGTATATGTCATCAATATGAACGGCAGTGTTGAGAAATTGTCCTCTACATCAAGCAAGGCAATACAACCCGGTTGTGAGATTGTTGTTCCGCGCAAGGGAGAACGCAGACTCTCTGTCGGTGACGTTACTACCATCGGTACAGCTACAATGTCAATAACGACATTGGTTATAGCACTTATTAATCTGTTGAAGTAGTGTTTCTGAAACAAGATATATGAGGGTATTCGAAAACAGTTCTTTTCTGTCATTGCTTTTTCTGACGTTAACAACGTTTCTGGGTTTGCCGGAAATTAATGCGCAGGAGATATCCTATTTTGCACAAATGAATACAATTGTGTCAAAAGGAGACAATGCGCCTTTCTGGCTCGTTGCCAACAGGCAAGGACTCTCCTCTCTGGATAATTCTAACGGTTATGCCAGATACGGTATGAAAATCGATGGAAGCATAGGAAAGGAAAATATATGGAAATACTCTGCCGGTATTGACTTGTCTGCCGGATATAATATGGAAAGAAGCGTTTCTGTAAATCAGTTGTATGCTGAAGCATCATGGAAATGGCTTACATTAAGTCTCGGTATGAAACATCGTTCAGGTGAAATGCGCAACTTTTCCGATGTTAAATACTGCAGTTCCAGTGAAGGAGAGATAAGAAAACCGGATTTTCCGCACCTTTACCGTTCAATCTTGTCCGATATCGGTTCAGGAGGCCTTCTCTTTAGCGGAAACAGTTCACCAATACCTCAATTTCGTGTCGAGGTTCCTGAATATGTAAGCATCTTCGGCCGGGATACATGGATAAAGTTGCGTGGTCATATTGCATATGGAATGTTTCTTGACCACAATTTTCAGGAGGATTTTACAGCAAAGAATCCCAATGCCAGATATGCAAAGAAAGTGATGTATCATAGCAAGGCTCTTTTCATGAAGTTCGGAAAGCCGGAAAAATTTCCGCTTGAAGTAGAAGGCGGCTTGGAAATGTACTCGCAGTTCGGAGGTGATATTTATACACATGCTGAGGGCAAGTATATGTCAATGCCGAGTAGCGTAAAGGATTTCTTCAAAGCATTTGTTCCTGGCAGCGGTGATGAAAGTACGCCAGGTCCGGAACAGGCCAATATGTCGGGCAATCACATAGGCAACTGGCATTTTGCTTTAACGTTGCATACTAAGCCTTTAGATATCAGGGTTTATGGTGAACATCTGTTTGAGGATTTCTCACAGCTGTTTTTCTTTGAGTACCAGTCGAATCGTGAAGGAAAAAAGGAAATAGTGTATTACCCATGGCGTGATATTCAGTTAGGTATTTCTGTCAAGAACAAGAGCGGATATCTGAAGTTCATTTCAAATGTATGTTACGAATATATGTCAACCTACGACCAGAGCGGTGCATGCTACAATGATCCGGGGCCACACTACAAGGAACAGATGGATGGTGTTGACAATTATTATAACCACTCAATCTATCCGGGGTGGCATAACTATGGAATGGGTATAGGCAATCCGTTGGTGATTTCTCCTATATATAACAGTAATGGCAGTCTTGTGTTTCATGCCAACAGATTGAAATCTCATCATTTCGGAATGAATGGCTCGTTCGGCAGAAAGAATGTTCTGATGTATCGCTTTATGTGCACATATAGTGAAAACTGGGGTACATACCAGAATCCATATCCCGAGAAGAAATATACGACATCCGTGCTGGCCGACCTTGTATATGCACCAAGCAAGTCGAACTGGTTGTTCTCTATTTCATTGGCAAAAGACAAGAGCAATGTCATTGGTGATAATTTCGGTGCGATGCTATCTGTAGCTAGAATCGGTGTTTTCAAATAGTAAACTCATGGCAAAGAAGTCATTATTATATATTATCGCGATTGTCGTATCTTTTCTTCAGTTCTCCTGCGAAAAGATTTATATAAACGGGGACCTTGACGGCATGTGGAAACTCGAAAAGGTCGTAAAGGGTGACAGCGTTGAATATCCTGCCAATATATGTTATTCGTTCCAGAGGCATCTTGTAATGTTGGGTGAATATTATGCAGAGGGGTTTCCCGATTATTACATGGCAGAGTTTGATTATGTCGGCGATACGTTGACTATGACAAAGTTCTATAAGTATCCGGGACGTGACGACATTTGTGACATGGAAGAACTGAAAGAGTATTATATATTCAGTGATACAATGGTTTTTGTTGTCGATTATATGAACAGCGAAAGATTGTTGATGCATACCGAAGAAAGAGACTATTTTTTTGAAAAATGGTAATCACGAGGTTATATTATTGTAGTTTATAACATAATAATACTTAATGGGATATTATGAGCAATATTAAGGGAAAAGTACAGGAAATAGATATAATAGGATTGTTGTTGTTGCTTTGGGATAAGCGTAAGCGTATATTAACAAACTGTGCAATAGCTGTCGCGTTGGCAATTGTTGTGGCTTTCAGTATTCCGAAGGAATATACTTCTACAGTTGTAATGGCTCCGGAAATGTCTTCAAAAGGCGGAATTTCCAGTGGCCTTGGCGCTATGGCTTCAATGGTTGGGGTAAACTTGAATGGATTGACAGGCAGTGAAGATGCTTTCTATCCCGAAATCTATCCACAGATAGTTTCTTCAACACCATTCTTGATGGATATAATGAAAATGCAAGTAGAATCCATAGATGGCGAGATAAAGACAAATATGTATGACTATCTTTGCCATCATGTAAAAACTCCTTGGTGGTTTAAATTTTATTCAGTGCCATTGAGCTTCTTTAAACGTCTTTTTACTGCGGAAGAAGATGCCGGTGTTGTAACGTCTGCTTCATCACAATCATATAATATGAAATTGTCTAAGAAGCAGTTTGGCGCTTTAGCTAAACTTGAAAAATCCATTCTTGTTTCTGTTGACAAGGGTAATAGCGTGATTACTATAAATGTGACAATGCAAGATCCGAAAATTACTGCATGTGTGGCAAATGAGGTTGCTGAGAAACTGAAAAAGTACATAGAGGATTATCGTTCGGCGAAGGCTAGAAAGGATATGCAGTATGTCGAGGAACTGTATAATGAGTTTAAAGTAAAGTATGTAAATGTTCAAAAGGAATATGCCGACTATGTCAATCTGCATCAAAATGTGGTAAACAAAAAGTATCAGATAGAAATTGAACGTTTAGAGAATGAAGTTGATCTGGCATTTGGCATTTATAGTCAAATGGCTCAGAATCTAGAGGTGGCACGTGCGAAAGTGCAGGAAAATATGCCGGTTTGCGTGGTCATAGAGCCTTCGTACATACAAATTAAGGCATCATCACCCAAAAAAATTATGACGTTGATGCTATATGTTTTCTTAGCATTTTTCGGAACTTCTGCATGGATTGTAATTAAAGACCGTATTATCAAGAAGTAATTTAAATATTTCTATGATTGGAATATCGGATGCGCTTTATCTTATAGCAATATGTGTTGAAGTCGCTTTACTCTTTTTCTTAGAGTATAAGACGTGGAAATCGATATATACTCCGTTGAACTTCCTAATGTTGCCGTATTTGGCGGTTTTGATTATAACGATTGTTATTTGTAGTGCTGATATTGGCTTTGTTGAATTTTATTACCCAAGCATTTTTATCTGGAATGTCGGGTTACTTATATTTGCTTTGCCAAGTTTTGTTATAGGTGGTATTATCTGTTATAACAAAAAAACGGTTGTCTCACGGAAATTGACAGACACAATGCCGAGAGGTCTTGTCTTTCTGTTTGTGTTGATGGCTTTTTTGTTTGTTTTCCACTTGAACGGAACTCTAGGCAGTTCTGCAGAATCGTTGGGCTCAGATGAATTCGGTGAAGATTTCAGCGGAGGTGGATTATGGGGGCATTTGAGAATATTGACTTTGCCTTTACTGATGATGAGTATCTATTACGTCTCTAAGAAGAATTGGTGGTTATGGCCGATTATAATAGTTTTTCTGCTAGTCAGTGTGCTTAACCAGGTAAAAGGTTGGGTAATAATACCGGTACTTGCTGCGATGTCAATGCGTCTATATACAGGAAAGACACGCTTGAATCTAAAATTTATTTTATATATTCTGATAGGGGCATTTTCAGTTTTTTTCTTGTCATATGCTCTGTCTATTCTTGTTGTTCAATCCCGTGGCGTGAGCGATGCTTTTATGGAGTTTATTGTAATGCACTTTCTTCACTACCTTACAAGCGGTACAATAGGTTGGAGCATGGATTTGCAACTGGGGCTTCCTGATGATACCGGTAATTTCCAGAATATAATAGCGCAATTTGTAAATTTATCCAAGATGATTGTGGGAGATAGAGAACTTGTAGCTCCTATAAATCCGTTGTATTACAATTCGGGATGGTCATTGACAAATGTAAGAACAATTTTTGGTACTCTATATATCAACTCCAATTGGATTATATTTGTATTATACACATTATCTTTAAGTTCTTTGATATATTTGATACGTGTTGCAATGATACGTTTTAACAATATATATATATATGTTGTGTATTTTTTCCTTTGCGGCATGTTGTTTATGGGCTGGTTCGATCTCTACTTTGCCGGGATTGTCGTGATAGAGTTGCCTTTGATGGTAATGGTTTTATTGTTATTGGAGAAAGTGTTGCATAAGAAAAATAATGATGTAGAGAATGAAAGTCACTATAATACTGATTAATTGGCATGGCGCCGATGATACAATATCTTGTCTTGTATCATTGAGTAAAATGAATGAGCCTCACAAAGTTGTCATTGCAGACAACGGTTCTACGGACGATTCTGTTGCCCGTATAAGAGCATGGCTCAATGAACATTCAGGTGAAAGGCATGTAGATGGGTACCGGCTAGTGGAATTGGGTAAGAATTATGGTTTTGCAGTTGGCAATAATAAAGCTATCGCTTTTGCTATGCAGGATAATCCCGATTATTGCATGTTGCTGAATAATGATACAGAGGTTGAACCTGATATGTTAACAAAACTGCTGGATTGTGCGCAGGCGCACAAGAACGTAAAGGTCCTGTCTCCGTGTATATGCTACCATTACGATAAGAACAAGGTCTGGTTCAGTGGCGGTAAACTGACATTTGGAACACGTAAGAATCTTTTTGCCGAGCAGCGGCGAGGTGTCGTAGGCTTAGAACCTTTCGTGATGGATTTTGTATCGGGATGCGCACTTTTCTTTGAAACATCACTTCTTGACGGAAATAAAGAACTGCTCTACAATGGTTTCTTTTTTGGTGAAGAGGATTATGAGTTTTCATTGAGGATGAGGAAAATGGGTATCAAGATGGCTTGTGTTCCACAGTCGCTGGTTTATCATAAGGTCGGTTCGTCACAGAAGAATACGAAGGATTCACGTGGTTTGGGACGCGTATATATGTATTACCATAACAGGCTTATATGCAACAGGCTTTATGAAAGCCGTCTTAAATTCTATATTATCTGCTTGTTGAATTGCATGACTTGCCTGAAATACTTCAAGAACTATTCCGGTTCTTTGAAAACGGCTATAAGGCTTGTCCGACGTTTGTTCCGGGATGTGCGTACCAAGAATGACTTTAACTATGACGACTTCAGAGCGTTGATGCTTGAAGACAGGTATTTTGACTTTGATGTCACATTCAAGTAGATTGTATGAAAAAGATATTGTTCTGTACCCCGTATGAGGGTATCTCTAACAGCAATATAGGAGGCATATCGGTTTGGGCAAAGGCAATAATGGCCCATTATGAGGAGACTGAGAGACAGGTGGAACTCGTTCTTCAACCCTTGGACAGAAAAACATATGTAAGGGGTGTTGGTCCTTTTATGCGTTTGTGGCGTGGAACTGTAGAATATTTTTCGTTGCTGAGAAAACTGTGTAAAAGGGTCAGGGTAGAACATCCTGACATAGTTCATTTATGTACTACAGCATCGCTAGGACTCATTAAGGATTACTTTATACTGCGTTATACGAAATCGAAATGTGTCGGGACAGTCCTGCATTTCCATTGTGGGCGTATTCCAGAAATATTGAAGAATGACAATTGGGAAACCTGGTTGCTAAAGCGTGTGCTGAAAAATACCGATGTACCGATTGTAATGGATAATTTATCCTTGAGGGCACTGGAGAGTATAAATGTGCCAGGTGTTGTATATATACCTAATCCATTATCTTCTTTTGTGCGTAATACTGTTTCGGCTTATGACGGCAGGGTGTTAAGGGTGAAAAAAAGGCTGCTTTTTGTGGGGCATGTTGTTGACATTAAAGGTGTGTATGAACTTGTAGAGGCTTGCAGCCGTCTTTCCGGTGTGTCACTGCGTATGGTTGGACATGTTGAGGAACTGGTCAAGAATGAGCTTTGCAGGATAGCTTCTAAACGCAAAGGTGAATGGCTTTGTTTCACGGGTGGCTTGTCGCGTGAGGAAACCATCATGGAGATGTACGCTGCCGACGCTCTTGTTGCCCCATCGTATATAGAGGGCTTCCCCAACGTGATACTAGAGGCAATGGCGTGTGCTACTCCTATAATAGCCAGTGGCGTAGGTGCAATTCCAGAGATGCTTGATTATGGCAAGTGCGGAATAATTATAAAACCTCGTAGTGTCGATGATATTTGCAATGCTGTAGAGAATCTGTTTTCTGACGATGAATATAAATCCTCTTTGGCCGCAATGGCAAGAGAAAGAGTGAACAAAGAGTATTCAGTTTCGTCCGTGTGGAGCATGCTGGTTAATGTATGGAAGGGGTAATAGTATGAAAACCATTACAAAAAACAAGTTTCAGGTCATCTATCTCTATGCTTCAACATTAATTGGTTCCTTGTTGGGCTTTGTAACGTCAATAGTGAATACACGTCTTTTGACTGAAGTGGAGTATGGTGATGTCCGTTATGTCCAGAATTTTATAACTCTCTTCTCGTGGCTGTTGCTGCTCGGCTATTTTCATGCAGGGAACCGTTTGCTTGCTCTTTCTGATGACGAAAAGCGCAGCCGCAAGGTGCGAGGTGTAATGGTGGTGATATTGGGCGGTTGTTCTGTAGCTCTTCTCCTTATGACGGCATTGATGGCCCTATTCCATTCCGGTCAGAGTGGTTGGGAACTGTTTATACTTTCTTTACCGGTGTGTTTCTATCCATTGTTTACCAATTATGTGAATGCAACGGCTCAAGGGGATAACTTTATCGGCCGTTTGGCTGTGTCGCGTGTACTGCCACCGGTGCTGTATGTGGTTATTGCTCTTGTCGTCTTCCGGTTCTTTGAAGCATCTTCATCATTTGTCATACTGCTGCAATGGGGTGTGTATAGTATAATATTTGCCATTATCATTATATCTACACGTCCAGATTTTAAAGGCCTCAAACCGGCATATACCGATCTGAAGGCCGAGAATGCTGAATATGGTGTACATCTATATTGTGCTTCCTTGGCAATGATTGCCACACATTATTTGGCTGGAGTTATGCTTGGAATATTCAATGAAGACAATACCAATGTGGGATATTATACTCTTGCCTTGACTCTGACAACTCCGCTTTCTTATTTACCGGGAATAATTGGTACAGCTTATTTCAAGAAGTTTGTAAACGAGCCAAGAATTCCGCAAAAAGAGCTTAGGGCAACAATGTTGTTGACCCTTCTTTCGTGTGTCTTGTTTGTGTTGTTAATTCATTTTGTAGTTGATTTGTTCTACCCTGCATCATATGCTCCAGTTGCCCGTTATGCTATTTGGCTGGCAGTGGCATTTTCTATTCATGGCGTAGGAGATATGATTAACCGTTACCTTGCTTCTCACGGTCACGGTGTACCTATCCGTAACAGTAGTTATCTGTGTGGCGCATTCAAGGTTTTTGGCTTTGTTGTTCTTGTGTGGCTTTGGAATGTGGAGGGTGCACTGATCACCAATGTCGTGAGTTCATCTTTATACTGCATGGCTCTCTGTTACTATTACAGAAGAATAGTTTAGCGCACTTCTTGTATGTTATTTTCTGCTTTTTATTAGTTTTGAGGGATTGCCGCCAACTATTGAATACTCAGGGAAATCTTTGCACAGCACACATCCTCCGGCAATAATACTTCCTTTCTTTATAGTCCGTCCTGGCATAATAAGTACCTGACACCCAATCCATACGTCGTTCTCAATGGTTACCGGTCTGCGCTCAGTATTGCCTTGTCTTCCCATTGGTATATCAGTGCGGCTGAATACGTGGTTACGGTCAAGGATTGTTACGTTTGGTCCCATCATGACTTCTTCCCCGACTGAAAGATTATTTGGAACCCAGCAATTCTTTCCTAGACATGAAAAATCACCCATTGTTATATGAATTCCTGTGCCAAAATAGGCTCCTCTTTCAATATTTATATTCTTGCCGCATGATTTGAAAATATGTTTACAACACCAATATCGGAATCTTCTGAATGGCATTTGTGATGGCAGATGGCGTGCTATGCCGTAATATATGCATAAAAAGAATATTTGCTTTATAGAAATTTCATCACCTTTAATTTTCATTTCAATACTGTTTTTTGCAAATATAATATTCTTTATAATCTTTATTCGCATTTACGGCCATTTTTTGTTTGTACTTGGCATAAACCCAAAAACAATACAGAAAACAGACACCAACAATATATGGAACTATTGAGAATTAATACGGGCAATACCAATACGTTCTTCTGTTATTCATCCGTTTTAGTTTGTAGCTGTTTAGTCGTGTAGAATAGTGTATTCATGATATCTTGAAAAGAATATTTTCTTTTTCTTTCTTGTCGGTTAATGATATTTTCTATAACTTGCCCTTGCTTGTCGGTAAGGTGGCTGAAATTTTCTGTATAACTCGAATTATATGGTAATCATTAAGTTGTAAAAGTGTTTTCGCCGGGTTACTGATTGGTGATTAATTATGCGTTTCTACGAAATGGATTTCAATAAATTTTAAACGAATTTTCATATGCCAACTACAGATTCACACGCCTTTTTGTTCCATTACGATTATTTCAGATATTATGGAACTTTCAAATGCTCGTTAAAAAGAATGCTTTTGCCACTTCCAATCGAACTGAAGTTCCTTAAGGCACTTAGAAAGGCGCACTATTATAAGGGTAGAAGAATGTGCTTGTTGCAATATTTGTATTGGGAATTGAAAAAAAGACGCTTGTCTGTCAAGACTCAAATTCAAATCCCGACTATCGCAAAAATCGGCAAAGGTCTTTTCATAAACCATTTCGGAAGGGTTATTGTAAACTCAAATGCTGTTTTGGGTAACAATGTTACAATATGTACTGGGGTTGTCATTGGTCAGACTAATAGAGGAAAGAAACAGGGCGCACCTCAAATTGCAGATAAGGTTTGGATTGGAGCAAATGCGGTTCTTGTCGGTAAAATCAATATAGGTACAGATGTTCTCATTGCTCCAAACTCATTCGTTAACTTCGATGTTCCGCCTCATTCCATAGTTGTCGGTAATCCTGCAAGGATTATAAGCCGCGAGAATGCTACGGAAGGTTATATAGATAATATGGTGGCTTTATGAATGGTGCAGTAAGAGTGCTGTCTGTTTCTGTTGTTTTTATTTGTAAAATGAATCTCAAATAGATTCTGATAATGATTAGTACAGTGTGCAATAATAAATGTTTGCCGCAAAAATGCTGCAAAATCTTTCGGTGTTCCTAATATTTGTTGTTTTTTTTATGGCATATTAATGTTTAGTTTGTAACTTTGTACATCTGTAGATATTGGTTTTAGGAATAAAAACACATAGATATATATGAAAGCATGTTTTATGGGGTTGGGTTATATTGGCCTTCCTACAGCAATAATAGCAGCTAAGCATGGTATTGAGGTTGTAGGCGTCGATGTAAACCAAGCAGTCGTGGACAAGACTAATTCTGGAAATCTGCATATCGTAGAAGAGGGGCTGGAAGACTTGTTGCGGGAAGTTATAGCATCGGGCCGTTTCAAGGCATATACGCGTCCTCAGGTGTGTGATGCATATTTTATAGTTGTACCGACTCCTTTCAAAGGAGATCATGAGCCTGATATCTCGTTCGTGGAGGCTGCAACCAGAATGGTTCTTCCTCTGCTTAAGGATGGTGACCTTTTCGTTATAGAGTCAACCTCTCCTGTGGGCACTACAGAAACTGTTGCCGAACTGATTTTTACCAGTCGTCCCGAACTGAGAGGCAAGATTGGTATTGCATATTGTCCGGAGCGTGTATTGCCTGGCAATATAATTTACGAGCTTGTCAATAACGACCGTGTGATTGGCGGTATTGACGAGGCTTCTACGGAGAAGGCAAAAGAGTTCTATGCTCATTTTGTAAAGGGACAGTTGCATACGACAAACAGCCGTACCGCTGAGATGTGCAAGCTTACTGAGAATGCTTCACGTGATGTGCAGATAGCCTTTGCCAATGAGCTGTCGCTTATATGTGACAAGGCCGGGATAAATGTTTGGGAGCTTATCGAACTTGCCAACAAGCATCCGCGTGTAAATATATTGCAGCCTGGTTGTGGCGTCGGCGGTCATTGTATAGCTGTTGATCCCTATTTCATATCATCGGCCTATCCTGTCGAGTCCCGCTTGATTTCAGAAGCACGCGGTATAAACAATTACAAGGCAGAGTGGTGTGCCGAAAAGGTGCGTCGTGTAATGCTCGAATTTGAGCTCAAGAATCATCGTGTTCCTGTTGTCGCAATGATGGGCCTGGCTTTCAAGCCCAATATAGATGATTTGCGCGAGTCTCCTGCCAAGTCCATAGCTTCGCGCGTCCTGCAGTCATGCAATAACGGCAAGGTGATGGTTGTGGAGCCGAATATAACGGAGCATAATGTTTTCAAGCTGACGGATTACAAGACAGCATACGAAACTGCCGATATTGTCGTTTTCTTGGTGAACCATCGTGAGTTTGCGGCATTGAATTACCGTTCCGATGTGTTGGTGCTCGATTTTTGTGGCGTATTTAAGAAGTAAATGGCATGAAGAAGGTTCTGTTAGTGTTCGGTACGCGTCCTGAGGCTATTAAAATGGCTCCGTTGGTAAAGTGCTTTATGGAACATCATGAAGAATTCGAGACGCAGGTATGTGTTACCGGGCAGCATCGCGAGATGCTCGACCAGGTACTCGGTCTGTTCGATATTGCGCCCGATTATGACTTGAATATAATGAAGCAGGGGCAGGATCTTTATGATGTTACGTCGCGTGTGTTGGTGGGAATGCGTGATGTGCTCAAGGAAGCGCGTCCCGATATCGTTCTAGTGCATGGCGATACAACAACAAGTATGGCTGCAGCGTTGGCTGCTTTTTACCAGCAGATACCTGTCGGCCATGTAGAAGCAGGGCTTCGCACATGCAATATCTATAGTCCATGGCCCGAAGAGATGAATAGGCAGATAACAGGGCGTATAGCATCGTATAATTTCTCGCCTACAGAACTTAGCCGTAGAAATCTGCTTGATGAAAATGTCGCAAGCAACTCTATAATAGTAACCGGGAATACTGTAATTGATGCTTTGCATTGGGTTGTCAACAAGATAAAGAATGATAAAGGGCTGGAAGTACAGCAGGTTGACAAACTTCTCAAGGCCGGATACGATATCTCAAGACTTGATGGCAAGCGTAGGCTTGTATTGATTACCGGGCACAGACGTGAGAATTTCGGTGATGGTTTCATATCCATGTGTACTGCAATAAGGGATCTGGCACAAAAGTATCCCGATGTCGATTTCGTATATCCGATGCATCTTAACCCAAACGTCCGCAAGCCGATTCAAGAGGTCTTTGTCGGAATGGATTCCTTGTCGGCCGGAAAGGCATGGGGCAATAATGGCAATATGTTCTTTATCGAACCCTTGGAGTATATGGAATTCGTGTATCTCATGGAAAAGAGTTTCTTTGTTCTTACCGATAGCGGTGGAATACAGGAGGAGGCTCCAGGGCTTGGAAAGCCGGTTCTGGTAATGCGTGACACGACAGAACGTCCGGAGGCTTTGGCTGCCGGTACAGTTAAACTTGTCGGCACTGATTATAATCTGATAGTCGGTGAGGTTTCGATGTTGCTCGAAGATTCGTCCTATTACGACAGCATGAGCAAGGCTCTCAATCCGTACGGCGATGGAAAGGCCTGCTCACGTATTGTAGATTATATAAAAACCATATAACACGTGAAAGTTCTCATCGTCTCATTCTATTACGAGCCGGAATTGGGAGCGGCTCCTAGCCGTATAACAAATCTGGCCAAAGGGCTTAAGGCATCTGGAGTCGATGTTGATATACTTACCTGCCTTCCGAATTATCCGAAAGGCAGGATATTTGACGGCTATCGTGGCTGTTTCTCAAAGAAGGAACAGATTGATGGCATAAATGTCTATAGGTATTGGACCTATGCTACAGTTTCCAAGAATCCATTCAAGCGTGTGCTTGCCATGACTGCGTATGCCGTTTCTATGTGGGCGTTTGCATTCAAGCGCAGGCTTGTGAAGAGTTACGACCGTGTGATAGTGCAGTCTCCTCCTATTCTGGTGTCTGTTTCGGCAATAACGATATTCAAGAAACTGTTCGGAAAGAAAGTAGTGCTTAATGTCTCGGATCTGTGGCCGGGTTCTGCGGTGGAATTGGGATTTGTGCGCGAGGGCAGCATTTCGTTCAAGGCATTGAGCCGTTTCGAGAGGTATATATACAAGAATGCATATTCGGCAATGGGGCAGTCGCAAGAAATTGTGGAGCATGTCGAGGCGATGTTCCCAGGCAAGAGGACGTTCCTTTACCGTAATCTTCAACCGGTTGAATGCTGTTCGGGTTCAGCAAAACGTAAGAATGCTAGGCTGAAGCTGGTTTATGCCGGTCTTTTCGGTGTTGCACAAGGAATCCTTCAGTTGCTGAAGTCCATAGACTTTGTAGCCCTCGGTGTCGAAATGCATCTTTACGGAGGCGGAAACCAGACTGCTGAGATAGAGGAATATATCAAGGGGGGCGACAAGAATATATGGTATCATGGCTATGTGTCAAAGCAGGAGATGAATGAGGAACTCAAGAAGTATGACCTCTCTATAATACCGCTTGCTGCAGCAATTCACGGTGCTGTTCCTTCAAAGATTTTCGATCTTCTTCCGGCCGGAATACCGATTCTGTTCAGTGGCAATGGTGAAGGTGCCCGCATAGTCGAGGAGTGCGGCTTTGGTCTTGTTTCGGAATTCGGTGACTATTCTGCGCTGGAAAAGAATATAAAGGCTTTTGTCGATATGTCTTCCGAGGAGTATGCCGTATATTCAGCAAACTGCTTCAACGCTTCGCTAGATTCATTCTCATACTCGAAGCAACTGGGCCGTTTCGTCGAGTTTCTGAAGGTGTGATAATCATCTCATTTGTGCTTATTCCTCCAGTTCGCACCCTGTGAACATGAAATCCTTTTCTGCAACATCCTTCGGGAATGTGTAGTATGTCATTTCTGCGCTTGAACGTACTTCACCGTCGTATCTAATCTCAGCTTCAATGAATACGAACATACGTTTTGTCTCCTTCACGCGTGCGCGTACCTCTATAGTAATATCCTTGCCTGTAGGTATCGGCTTCTTGTACTTTACGTTCAAGTTTGTTGTCATTCCCGATGTCTGGAACTTGCGTGCGATAATCCAGCCGCCTATCTCGTCGAGAAGTGTGGCCTGTATTCCTCCGTGCAGGGTGTCGAGCCAGCCCTGATAGTTGTCATCAGGTGTCCATAGCGATACGATGTCGTCACCGTCCTCGTAGAACTCCATCTTAAGTCCGTAAGGGTTACATGGAGCGCATGCGAAGCAGTTGTAGCCTTTGCCTGTAAGCGGCAGCCAGGGATTCTTTATCTTCTTCATATATGTGTCTTTGTCCTAAAATATGTTTGCATATTCCGTCTTGCGGAACCCGTGCAAAGATAGGTATCTTTACTTGCAATGATGCTCCTTGTTTAAAAATGTTTTTTCCATTAACGCATTTGTGTCCTTTTTTTACTACTTTTGGGGCATTATAAACTCTATGTATATGAAAAGATTCATTTTTTCCATAGCAGCGTTCCTGCTATCGGTTCTGTCGGTTGATGCTCAGTTGCTGTACCGTATCTCGTCCGAAGGTCTTGAAAAGCCGTCTTATGTAGTAGGCACATATCATTTAGCCCCTGCTTCGTTCGCCGATTCCATTTCCGGTGCAAGGGAAGCTCTTGCTGCCGTAGAACAGGTGTGTGGAGAGCTTGATATGCGTGATTTGCAGGCACCGGGCAATATGGCTAAGATGGCTGATGCCATGAAACTGCCCGACGGCAAGTCGCTCAAGGATATTCTCAGCGAGGCTGAGATGAATGAACTCAATGCCTATATGAAGAGTGTGATGGGGGGCGACCTTACAAATCCTATGGTTGAGATGCAGCTTGGCAAGATGTCGCCGGTTGCGATAATGACCCAGCTCCAGATGATGCAGTACATGAGGGTGACTCCGGGATTCAACCCGATGGCCCTTATAGACAGCCATTTCCAGAATGAAGCAGTCAAAGCCGGCAAGTCGGTTATCGGCTTCGAGAGTGTCGATTTCCAGATATCGGTTCTGTTTAAGGGAGCTACGTTGGAGAGGCAGAAGGAGCAGCTCTTCTGTATGGTCGGCAATCCGGAAAAGACACTTCAGACGGTGAAGGATATTGCGAATGCATACTTTGCTCAGGACCTTGCAAAACTCGAAAAGGTTGCCGATGAGGATATGGATGGTGACTGCGGCAGCACTCCTGAGGAGAAAGAAGCCCTTATATATGGCCGAAATGCCGATTGGGCCGAAAAAATACCGGCAATCATTGGCGAAAAGCCGACATTGTTTGTTGTCGGTGCTCTTCATCTGCCCGGTGAACGTGGCTTGCTCGAATTATTGAAAGCCAAGGGCTATAATGTAGAGGCTGTAAAATAAAGGAACGTTGAAGCTTGTTATAATTAAAGCAAGCATAACATATATATAATGAAAAGAATTGTCAGTAAGCTGCACCTATGGGTGTCTGTGCCTTTTGGATTGGTTATAATGATAACCTGCTTCACCGGTGCCATGTTGGTATTTGAGAGTGAAATCACGGCTTTGTGTTCAGGCGGAGCATCGTCTGTTGAGCCAAAGGGCACTCCCATGCCTGTGTGGCAAATCATAGAGCGTGTCGAGCCGTCTCTTGACAGTGGCGTTGAGGTGACCGGTGTTGTAATCCCGTTTGCTGCAGATGAGGCCTATAAGGTGAACCTTTCGAAGCCACGCCGTGCAGCGTTGTATGTCAACCAATATACCGGGGAGGTGCAGGGCGAGTACCGTCGTCCTCCTTTCTTTGATGTGATGAGACGTCTGCACCGTTGGCTCATGGACAGCAATCCAGGCAATGGAGCCATCTTCTGGGGCAAGGTTATTGTGGGCGCAAGTACACTGGCTTTTGTAGTCATTCTATTGACAGGACTTTTGGTATGGTGGCCACGCAACCGCAAGATGCTCAAGAATCGTTTGAAGATAGTTGTCTCAAAAGGCAAGAACCGCTTTTGGTACGACTTGCATGTTGCCGGCGGCTTTTATGCCCTCCTTTTCCTGCTTGCAATGGCACTGACTGGCCTTACATGGTCATACGGCTGGTACAACAAGGCGTTCTACGGCATGTTCTCCAACGAGAAGGCTGAAACCGATGTTGTACAGCCTGTCGAGAAGCAGTATGAAGTCGGTGCTGCCACACCGCTCAGCTCTTCGGTGAATGGCGGTGCTGTCGATGCAGTTTCTTCGGCTACAGCCCAGGTCGATGCAGTATCCGGCGCGACAGAACATGTCACAAGGGAGAATTCTCCGTATTACGCTTGGCAAGCAGCAGTAGATAATGTGCTTGGAAATGAGAGTTTCAACACAATAACTGTTTCTGCCGGCTCTATAAGCGTGGCTTTGGGCGGTTGGGGCAACCAACGCGCCTTTGACAGGTACAAGTTCGACGAGGCAACAGGCGAAATCCTGTCAGCCGATTATTATCACTCCTCGTCTCCGCGCAGCAAGGCTGTCGGTTGGGTGCGTACGCTGCACGTGGGTACCTGGGGAGGCCTGTTCAGCAAGTTCCTCTACTTCTTTGCAGCTCTATTGGGTGCATCCTTGCCTCTTACAGGCTACTATCTTTGGATAAGGCGCCTGTATATAAAAAGGAAAAATGCCAAGTAATTTTAAGGGAGCGTTGGCGCTTGCATTGCGAGTGAGCTGAATTTGACGGAAATAAATATCGAACCAAAAACTACAACAAGGTGCTTGACTTTATATATCAGCAAACCAATGAGTTACGCTGTGGGAAAAAAGAAAACGGAGAAAGTTGAAAAACTCTCTCCGTTTCAGTACCCAGACCCGGGATCGAACCGGGATGGGTTGCCCCACTGGTGTTTGAGACCAGCGCGTCTACCGATTCCGCCATCTGGGCAATCGCTCGATTGCGAGTGCAAAGGTAGTCTAAAAAATCGTTGCAACAAACAAAAACGCCTTTTTTTTGAAAAAAAGTTGCAATTGCTTGCCTGTTACGCTAAAAAGAAGTAATTTTGCGAGCCGATTATTATCAGCCCATGCTATGGGCATACGATACTTTAGGTCTCTGAGCCGGCCCAAAAGACTCAATCTAGCCAATTGGTCGGGTACGGCGCGAAGAGGGTTTCTGCAAAGCCTTGATTCCGTAAAGGTTAGCAGAGAAGTGTCGCGAATGATGGAATTATTAACTTTTTAAACGAATTAAAGTGGATACTTTAAGCTACAAAACAATTTCAGCAAACAAGGCAACTGCTCAGAAGGAGTGGGTTGTCGTTGATGCTACAGACCAGGTTCTTGGTCGTCTTGGCACAAAGGTAGCCAAGTTGTTGAGAGGTAAGTACAAACCAAGCTTTACTCCAAACGTTGACTGTGGTGACAATGTAATCATCATCAACGCAAGCAAGGTTAAGATGACAGGTAACAAGTGGACAGACCGCGTATATTTGAGATTCTCAGGTTATCCCGGTGGTCAGAAGCAGTTCTCTCCGGCTGATGTCGCTGCCGGTTACAAGGGCTATGAGCGTCTTGTAAAGCACGTTGTAAGAGGTATGCTTCCCAAGAACCGTCTTGGCAACCATTTGTTGAACAACCTCTATATATATGACGGTCCAGAGCACAACCACGCTGCTCAGACTCCAAAAACAATTGATATTAACTCTTATAAATAAGCAAGCAGATGGAAATGGTAAATGCATTAGGCCGCCGCAAGAGCGCTGTTGCCCGTATTTTCGTTACTGAGGGTACAGGTAAAATTACTATCAACAAGAAGGATCTGCAGGATTATTTCCCATCAAGCATTCTCCAGTTCGTGGTTAAGCAGCCGCTTACTACATTGAATGTTGCTGAGAAGTATGACATCAAAGTTAACTTGGACGGTGGCGGTTACACCGGTCAGTCTCAGGCATTGCGTCTTGCAATCGCTCGTGCTCTGGTCAAGATCAACGCCGATGACAAGAAGGCTTTGCGTGTTGAGGGCTTCTTGACTCGTGATGCTCGTGAGGTTGAGCGTAAGAAGCCGGGTCAGCCAAAAGCACGTCGCAGATTCCAGTTCAGTAAACGTTAATATTCGGTCTCGAAATATACGTTTAGTATCTAAACCATTCGGGACTCCGCTTTTCGTTTGGCGGGCTACCCGGGAGGTTGGTTAAAGGATTTAATTAAAAAGAAGGTAAACGAATTAAAATTTAAACAAAATGTCTAGAATTACATTTGACACACTACTTGAGGCCGGTGCACATTTCGGTCACTTGAAACGTAAATGGAACCCCGCAATGGCTCCTTATATCTTCATGGAGCGCAATGGTATCCACATTATAGATCTGCATAAGACAGCTGCTATGACTGAGACAGCTGCCGAGGCTTTGAAGCAGATTGCAAAGAGCGGCAAGAAGGTTCTTTTCGTTTCTACAAAGAAGCAGTTGAAGGAGATTGTTGCCGAGAAGGCACAGTCGGTAGCTATGCCATACGTTATCGAGCGTTGGCCGGGCGGTATGTTGACAAACTTCCCTACAATTCGTAAGGCTGTAAAGAAGATGGCAACTATCGACAAGCTCACACAGGACGGTACATATTCTAACCTTTCAAAGCGTGAGATTCTTCAGATTTCACGTCAGCGTGCAAAGCTCGACAAGAACCTCGGTTCTATCGCCGACCTTACACGTCTTCCATCAGCAATATTTGTTGTTGACGTAATGAAGGAGCACATCGCAGTACACGAGGCTAACCGTCTTGGTATTCCAGTATTCGCAATCGTTGATACCAACTCTAATCCTAACGATATCGATTTCGTAATCCCTGCAAACGACGATGCGACAAAGTCGGTAGAGGTTATCCTCGACGCTTGTTGTGCAGCTATCGCTGAGGGTCTTGAGGAGCGTAAGGTTGAGAAGGTTGACGCTGCTGAGGCTGAGGGCGATGAGGAGAATGCAGAGGCAAAGAAGGCTCCGCGCCGTCGTACAACAAGAGCTCGTGCTGCAAAGGCAGAGGAGGCTCCTGAGGCACCTGCAGCTGAGTAATCCAATAATTATTAATCTAAAAAAACTGAAATACTATGGCTGTAACAATGGCTGATATTGCCAAGCTGCGCGCTATGACCGGAGCTGGTATGATGGACTGCAAGAACGCTTTGACCGAAGGTGAGGGCGATTTTGACAAGGCTATCGAGATTATCCGTAAGAAGGGTCAGTTGGTAGCTGCTAAGCGCAGCGACCGTGAGGCTTCTGAGGGTTGTGTTCTTGTAAAGGCAGAGAATGGCTTCGCTGCAATCATCGCTCTCAAGTGCGAGACTGACTTCGTTGCCCAGGGTGCTGATTTCGTTAAGCTTACACAGGATATCCTTGATGCTGCTGTAGCTGCAAAGTGTGCTACTATCGAGGATGTCAAGGCTCTTCCATTGGGCGAGGGTACTGTTCAGGACGCAATCGTTGCCCGTTCAGGTATCACCGGTGAGAAGATGGAGCTCGACGGTTACAAGACTCTTGTTGGCGAGAATATCTACACATACAATCACCAGAAGAAGAACATGCTCTGTACAATGGTTGCTCTGAGCCAGGCTAATGAGGAGGCTGGTCATGAGATAGCTATGCAGATTGCTGCTTCTGCACCTCTTGCACTCACAAGCGAGGATCTTGATCCTGCTTTGGTTGCTAAGGAGCGTGTTGTAGCTGAGGAGAAGGCTCGCGAAGAGGGTAAGCCTGAGAATATGATCGCTCGTATTGCTGACGGTCGTATCCAGAAGTATTACAAGGAGGTTTGCTTGCTCCAGCAGGGCTACTGCCAGAATGAGAAGATTTCTGTTGCTGAGTTCTTGAAGGGCTTCGACAAGGAGCTTACAGCTACAGGCTTCCAGCGTTTCACACTCCGTGCTGAGTAATTTGAAACTTATATAAAAAAAACAGGCTCACTTCAAAGTGAGCCTGATTTTTTTATATTGTTTCCTTGTTGTTATTGTTCGTTGAGGAACAATTTGTACAGTTCATCAATCTCCGGTTCCAGTTGCATCAGCATCTCGCTATCCTGTTCCTGAACGGCCTTGATGAGGTTGCTTGCCAGTGCAGATAAACGTGGAACCCTAATCCAGTCTCTTATCTTTCCTCCTTTTCCATCAGCTTTCTTGCCGTCGGCAAAATATGTAAAGGTTACTCCGCCGAGTAAAAACAAATCATTCTTTGCAGGAGTGCTTACTGCTGCAAGCCAAAGTGCCTTAAGTTTGCTGGCCATTTTGTCGGGTATTGCAAGGCTTACGCTCTTTGTGCCCGGTGCCTTGTAGCTTCTCTTGACTTTCTTGCGGTCTTTGAACCATACGTGGTTCCTTTTTTCAATTCTTTTGCTTGTAGCATCGCGTACAATGCCCCATAATATTCCGTCAATTTCGGTAAAGACAAGCGAATGGGTTTCGGCATCATACGTGAGCGAAGACTCTGTCATTAGCTCAATGTCGCGCAACACACCCCACTCGGCATTATTGGGGTTCAGGAGACGCCATAACTCCTGTTCGTAGAACACTATTGTCAGACCGTCTTCTTTGGTGCGTTCCCTGTAAGGCTCAAGCCTGTCCTGTGCCTGTACTGTTATTCCTATAGCAAGGAGAAGAATTGATAAAAACTTTTTCATGATGTTGCTGTTTTAGCTTGCCGCATTTTTGTTTTGCCGTAATGTAAATAACCTGAGTTTATATCGAGCTCACGTTAAATAAATGCTCTTCTGTATATATGACGTTTTAAAAAGAAGAACGTTACAAAAATAGTTGTTTTTTAAAAAAAAAGAATATTGATTCAGAATGTTTCTTGCCTTTAATAGGCAAAACTGCATATCATTCAGGCTTGCAGCCCGTATGTTGTTCAAATGCGAGTTCCAGTTGCATAGGCTCTTCGCCCAGGAGATTGAACGACATCCTGTGATAGGGTGTAGTGCCGTGCTGGCGTATGGCCGCCCGGTGCTTGGCTGTAGGGTAGCCTTTGTTGCTCTGCCAGTCGTACATAGGGTACTCCTCTGCGAGGCGCATCATATAGTCGTCGCGGTAGGTTTTGGCCAGTATCGATGCTGCTGCAATGCTCATGTATGTGGCATCGCCTTTCACTACTGTATTGTGAGTTATGCCTGGATATGGAGTGAATTTGTTTCCGTCTATCAGAAGGTGCTCCGGGCGTATCTTCAGTCCATCTACAGCACGGTGCATTGCAAGAATCGATGCACGAAGAATATTAATCCTGTCTATCTCTGCTGCTGTAACAATTCCTAATGACCATGCCAGGGCCTCACGCTCGATAACCTCGCGCAGCCGGTAACGCTGTGCTTCGGTAAGCTGTTTTGAATCGTTAAGCAGTTCATTGGTGAAGTCGGGCGGAAGTATAACTGCCGCTGCATATACGTCACCGGCAAGGCATCCGCGTCCGGCTTCGTCACAACCGGCTTCAACAACTCCTGCTGTCTGGTATGGCTTGAGCATCAGGCGAACATCTTTACGGCTCTTTCGATGCCTTTTATGAGTATATCAACTTCCTCCTTTGTGTTATATGCAGCAAAGGAGGCGCGTACTGTTCCCGGAATTCCCAGATGGTCGATTAGCGGTTGGGCGCAGTGGTGCCCTGTACGTATTGCAATTCCCAGCCTGTCGAGTATGGCCCCCATGTCGGCAGGGTGTATGTCGCCCACAAGGAATGAGACGGCTGCACCGTCGGGGTTTCCGAATATGCGTATGCTGTCAATCTTCTTCAACTGCTCTACGGCATATTGTGTCAACATCCGCTCGTGTGCTGCAATCTCCTCTATACCGACATTGCCGACCCATTCAATGGCTTTTCCAAGAGCTATTGCACCTACATAATCGGGTGTGCCGGCCTCAAACTTGTATGGCAGCTCGTTGTATGTGGTCTTGTCAAAACGTACGCTCTTTATCATTTCGCCTCCGCCGTGGTAAGGAGGCATCTCATTAAGCCATTTTTCCTTGCCGTAAAGGACTCCTATGCCGGTAGGGGCATAGAGCTTGTGTCCGCTGAAGGCGAAGAAATCGGCATCCAGTTCTTGCACGTTTACATTAATGTGCGGTGTGCTCTGTGCACCATCCACAAGCACCGGTACTCCGTGGCTATGCGCTATTGAAATAATCTCCTTTATCGGATTCGTTATGCCGAGCACGTTCGATACATGGGCAATGCTCACAAGACGTGTCTTTCCGTTGAACATTCCGCTGTAGGCATCAATATCAAGTGAGCAGTCGTCCTTAAGCGGAACTATGCGCAATGTTATGCCTATGCGGTCGCGAAGCATTTGCCAGGGAACAATGTTGCTGTGGTGCTCCATTGTGGATATGATAACCTCGTCACCGCTCTTCAGCATGCTTCCGAATGAAGATGCCACCAGGTTTATGCTTTCGGTTGTTCCTCGTGTGAATATTATTTCGTGGCTATGTTCTGCACCGATAAACTCCCTGACTCTGTTCCTGGCATTCTCCATAGCCTCCGTAGCCACTTGCGAAAGGTGGTGTACTCCACGGTGCACATTGGCATTAATCGTGTCATATACATGCCCTATGCACTCTGTAACGCAGCGTGGCTTCTGGGTTGTTGCAGCATTGTCAAGATAGACGAGCGGCTTGCCGTATATCTGCTGTTCCAGTATTGGAAACTCCTTGCGTATCTCTTCCGTGTTCAGCATCATCTCTTCTTTATTTGCATAGGGTGCATCCCTTGCAGTGGTTCAACTCTCCGCGGAATCTCTTCTCTACAAGCATGTGGAGCCTGTCACGCAGTGCATCTATGCCTATGCTGTCTATTACCTCTCCTGCAAAGGCATACATGAGCAGGTGACGTGCCTCATCGGCCGGAATGCCGCGCTGCTGCATGTAGAAGAGCGCGCTCTCGTCAAGCTGTCCTACCGTAGAGCCGTGGCTGCACTTTACATCGTCGGCATATATCTCAAGCTGCGGCTGAGCATACATATGTGCGCAGCTGGTCAGGCATAGGTTGCGGTTCGTCTGTTCCGAAACAGTCTGCTGTGCATCGGGCCTTATGAGCATCTTGCCTGCAAATACGCCTGTCGATTGCTCGTCAAGGATATATTTGTAGAGTTCGTTGCTTGTGCAGTGGGGTACCTTGTGGTCAACCAGAGTACGGTTGTCGATATGCTGTTCCTTGTCTCCGATTGCAAGGCCGTTTATACTTGTTTCCGCTCCTTTCCCTTCGAGGCTCACCTCAATACAGTTGCGTGTGAAGCCGTTCGTAAGCGTTATGTTGCAGTGGTTGAAACGGCTGTCTGCATCCTGACGCACAAACAGGCTGCCTACACGTGTGTTGTTTCCGGCTGTCTCCTCTAGTTCATAGAGGTCGAGCGATGCTCCACGGCCGATGAAAATCTCCGTTACCTGCGTCGATAGCGATTGTTGCTGCAGTGACGAGTGGTCGCAAAGAAGCAATGATGCCTTGCTGTTCTCTTCAAGTATTATAAGCAGTCTGCGGTTCGACATCATCTCAACATTGGCCTGCAGGAGAGCAACAATCTGCACGGTCTCCTCTACTGAAATATTCTTGGGTATGTAGAGCAGTACTCCGTCCTGTACAAAGGCTGTATTGAACTGTACCGTGCTGTCGCCTTTCCCGGCCAGGCTGTTGTAGTATGGCGCAAGCAGGGCAGGGTGGTTCTCGGCAACGTCGTTTAGGCTTCCGAGAATAACGCCCTCAGGCAATGGCTTGCCGTTGTTGCCGGGATGGAATGTGTCGTTTATTATATATGCCTGATGAGTCCTGAGGTTAGGTACGTCGCAGGTGAATATGTCATGTGTGCCGGCTTTCACTTCAACACGTCCGAGGTTCATGCCGTAGTCGGCAGAAAACCTTTTCGCAATGTTGGTGTGGAGCCAGTTCTCTTCCTTTATGCCGGGGAATCCTGTAGCCTTGAAGCGTATGATGGCCTTTGCACGCTCATCGTTGAGCAGCCTGGCACATGGCTCGTCTATAAGTTTCCTGTGACGGTCGAAGATATCTATGTATTCCTGTTCGCAGCCCATCAGTTTTCGTTTTTAATCCAATCGTATCCGCGTTCCTCAAGCTCCATTACAAGCTCCGGTCCGGCAGTCTTGACAATCTTGCCGTTGTACAGCACATGCACTATATCGGGCTTGATGTAGTCGAGAAGACGCTGGTAGTGTGTGATGACTATGCTCGATGTGTCTTCGCGCTTCAGCTTGTTGACACCCTCTGCCACGATACGCAATGCGTCGATGTCGAGGCCCGAATCGGTCTCATCGAGAATGCTCAGTACCGGCTCCAGCATTGCCATCTGGAATATCTCGTTGCGTTTTTTCTCTCCACCGCTGAAACCTTCGTTTACGGAACGGTTGGCAAGCTTGCTGTCGAGATTCACAAGAGCACGTTTCTCACGCATCATCTTGAGGAACTCCGTTGCGTTCATAGGCTCTTCGCCAAGGTACTTGCGCTTTGCGTTTATTGCAGCACGCATGAAATTGGTGATGCTCACTCCCGGTATTTCAACAGGGTATTGGAACGAGAGGAAGAGGCCTTCGTGGCTACGATCCTCAGGGGCAAGCTCAAGCAGGTTCTTGCCTTTGTATATCACTTCTCCCTCGGTGACCGTGTATGCAGGGTGCCCTACAAGCACGTTGCTCAGCGTGCTCTTGCCCGAACCGTTTGGGCCCATTATGGCATGTACCTCACCGGCCTTGACTGTAAGGTCTATTCCTTTAAGTATCTCTTTGCCGTCTATTGTGGCATGAAGGTTCTTTATCTCAAGTAGATTTTCCATAATTCCGTTATTTGTCAGCCTACGGCTCCTTCCAATGATACGCTGAGAAGTTTCTGCGCCTCGATTGCGAATTCCATAGGCAGTTTGTTGAGCACCTCCTTGGCATAACCGTTGACAATTAGTCCGATAGCCTCTTCGGTGCCTATGCCTCGCTGGTTGCAGTAGAAGAGCTGGTCCTCCGAAATCTTTGACGTGGTTGCCTCGTGCTCAATGACTGCACTGTTGTTGTGTATGTCCATGTATGGGAATGTGTGTGCGCCGCACTTGTCGCCTAGCAGCAATGAGTCGCACTGGCTGTAGTTGCGTGCACCGTCGGCATTCTTGCTTACACGCACCAGGCCTCTGTATGAGTTCTGGCTCTTTCCTGCCGATATGCCTTTGCTTATTATTGTGCTCCTGGTGTTCCTTCCCAGATGAATCATCTTTGTGCCGGTGTCGGCCTGCTGGTAGTTGTTCGTGAGTGCGACAGAATAGAACTCGCCCTGCGAGTTGTCACCACGCAGTATGCAACTGGGGTACTTCCATGTTATGGCAGAACCTGTCTCTACCTGTGTCCAGGAGAGCTTGCTGTTCCTGCCACGGCAGTCGCCGCGCTTTGTGACAAAGTTATAGACACCGCCTTTTCCTTCGGCATCACCTGGGTACCAGTTCTGTACAGTGCTGTACTTTACTTCTGCATTGTCGTGAACCACAATCTCTACGATGGCTGCATGCAGCTGGTTCTCGTCACGCATAGGGGCGGTACATCCTTCGAGATACGACACGTAGCTGTCGTCATCGGCTACTATGAGCGTGCGCTCGAACTGGCCTGTGTTAGCTGCATTGATGCGGAAGTAGGTCGATAGCTCCATCGGGCAGCGTACCCCTTTGGGTATATACACGAACGAGCCGTCGCTGAATACTGCCGTATTGAGCGCAGCGAAGAAGTTGTCGCGGTAGTTCACTACAGAGCCCAGGTACTTGCGTACGAGGTCGGGGTACTCCTGTATGGCTTCGCTCATAGAACAGAAGATTATGCCTTTCTCTTTCAGTTCCTCCTTGAAAGTGGTCTTAACAGATACTGAGTCCATGACAGCATCGACTGCTGTACCGCTAAGTGCCAGACGTTCTTCGAGCGGAATGCCTAACTTCTCGAAAGTCTTCATCAACTCAGGGTCAATCTCCTTGTTCTTGTTCTCCTTGTTCTTCTTCAACGGGTCGGCATAGTACGATATAGCCTGATAGTCGATAGGAGGTATGTTGAGGTGAGCCCATGAAGGCATCTTCAATGTAAGCCAGTGCCTGTATGCCTGCAAGCGGAACTCAAGCAACCATTCGGGCTCGTTCTTCTTTTCCGAAATGAGCCTTACTGTATTCTCGCTTAAGCCGCTTTCTATAATTTCAGTCTTAATCTTACTGACAAACCCGAACTCGTAAGCCTTGTTTGCCAGCCTTTTCAGTATATTGTCCTTTTTCATCTATCTTTCTTTATCTCCTCGATAACTGAAAAGGTTATCTTTGAAACCTTATTGTATAACACAGATTCTCTCTGCGATGTTTCCCCTGTTATGCTGTTGTCTGGCATTATGCCGGAAGTTACCCTTACTGCCATTGTTATGGCAAGCATTGCAATGAATGCCGAAAGGAATCCTCCCAGCAAACGGTCCACTATGCCTAGGCAAACAATGCTTAGCAGCCACTTTATTATCATGCCTGCAACAGAAAAGGCTATCACCGCCGAAACAAGCAGTGCCGTGAACCCTGCTACAGAGCATAGCCAGCTCTCCCAGCCTGTCATGCCGTTTATCCATGTTGCGGCGGCAGGGTAGTAAAGCACAGCCAGGAGCAGGCCTATTGCTATGCCTGCTCCAAGCGTGAGCTGTTTGATCAGTCCTGCCCAGAATCCTATAATGAATCCAATCAGGGTCGTGGCAAGCAGGACTATATCCAATGTATTCATATCGTTCTACGAAAGTCAGAGTTTCTGTTTAACCTCTACTTCTACGAATGTCTCAATGATATCGCCAATCTTTATGTCGTCCTGCGATGTGAGGCTTATACCGCACTCGAAGTTGGTACCCACCTCTTTGACATCTTCCTTAAAACGCTTGAGCGCAGCAAGAGAACCGGTGTGGATAACGATACCGTCGCGGATAAGACGTGCACGGTCGGTGCGCTTTACCTTACCCTCGCGTACCATACATCCTGCAACAGTACCGACCTTGCTGATGTGGAATGTCTCGCGTACCTCTATGGTTGCGGTAATCTCCTCCTTGACTATCGGAGCAAGCATACCCTCCATAGCGGCTTTTACCTCCTCGATAGCATCGTAGATGATAGAGTAGATGCGGATATCGACACCCTCATTCTCGGCAACCTTGCGTGCAGTGACTGACGGACGTACCTGGAAACCTACGATAATGGCATCCGATGCTGCTGCCAGGCTCACGTCGCTCTCCGAAATCTGTCCTACAGCCTTGTGTATGACGTTCACCTGGATTGTCTCGGTAGATAGCTTGATGAGAGAGTCGCTGAGAGCCTCGATAGAACCGTCCACGTCACCCTTGACAATGATGTTGAGTGTCTGGAAGTTTCCGAGTGCGATACGGCGGCCCACCTCGTCAAGTGTAAGCATCTTCTGTGTACGCAATCCCTGCTCGCGCTGCAGCTGCTCGCGCTTGCCGGTAATCTCACGTGCTTCGCGTTCGCTGTCAACCACGTTGAATGTGTCGCCCGCTGCCGGTGCTCCGTTGAGTCCAAGGATAAGTGCCGGTTCTGCCGGTTTAATCTCCTTGATGCGCTGGTTACGCTCGTTGAAGATAGCCTTTACCTTTCCCCACTGTGTTCCGGCAACAACAATGTCACCTACCTTCAGAGTACCGTTCTGTACAAGTACTGTAGCAACGTATCCGCGTCCCTTGTCGAGTGTTGACTCGATTACAGAACCGGTTGCCTTGCGGTTTGGGTTAGCCTTGAGGTCGAGAAGCTCTGCCTCAAGAAGCACCTTCTCCATGAGCTCTTCCACGCCCATACCCTTCTTTGCCGAAATCTCCTGCGACTGGTACTTTCCGCCCCAGTCCTCAACGAGCATGTTGAGGTTTGCAAGCTCTTCCTTGATGCGGTTCGGGTCGGCTGTCGGCTTGTCGCATTTGTTGAATGCAAATACAATGGGCACACCGGCTGCCATAGCATGGTTGATTGCCTCCTTTGTCTGCGGCATCACGTTGTCATCGGCGGCGATGATGATGATTACGATATCGGTAATCTTCGCACCGCGCGCACGCATGGCTGTGAACGCCTCGTGACCCGGAGTATCGAGGAAGGTAATGCGCTTGCCGCTCTCCATCTTCACGTTGTATGCACCGATGTGCTGTGTGATACCGCCGGCCTCTCCTGCGATTACGTTTGCCTTGCGTATGTAGTCGAGCAATGATGTCTTACCATGGTCAACGTGTCCCATCACGGTGATGATAGGTGCGCGTGGTACAAGGTCCTCTTCGCTGTCGGTTGCCTCTTCAATTGCATTGGCAACCTCTGCGCTGACATATTCTGTTGTATAACCGAACTCCTCTGCAACAATATTTATGGTCTCGGCATCGAGACGCTGGTTGATGGATACCATCATACCGATGCTCATACATGTTGCAATGACCTGTGTCACAGAAATGTTCATCATGCTTGCAAGCTCATTTGCAGTCACGAACTCTGTAAGCTGCAGAACCTTGCTCTGCTCCATTTCTTCGCTTATCTGTTGCATCTGACGCTCGGCAGCCATGTCGCGCTTCTCCTTGCGGTACTTGGCCGACTTGTTGGCCTTGCCGCGGTTTGTAAGACGGTCGAGTGTCTCCTTGATCTGCTTTGAGACATCCTCATCGCTGACATCGTTCTTGTCGAAACGCTTGTGCTGACGGTCGCGGTCCTTGCGGCTGCCCTGTGACTGGTTGTTGCTCTTGTTGCGGTTTGCACTCCAGTCCTTATTGTCGCTGCCGTTCTCCTTAATGTCGTTTATATCGACGCGCTGGCTGTTGATGCGCTGGCGCTTCTTCTTCTTGTCGCCATCGCCGCCGTTCTGCTGACGCTGTGCCTCGCGCTGCTGCTTACGCTGCTCTTCGCGCTGCTTGTCCTTCTCCTCACGTTCTTTCTTTTTCTCTTCCTTGCTCTTCTTCTTAGGACGTGTAGATTGGTTTATGGCAGAGAGGTCTATCTGGCCTACAATGTTGAGCTTTGGAGCTACAACCTCATCAACCTGAGTGAGCTGAGCCTGCGGCTCTTCGGCTACAGGTTCACTCTTGACAGGCTCTTCAACAACGGGTGCCGGTTCTTCAGCCTTCACTACAGGCTCCGGTTCCTTGACTGGTGCAGGTGCCGGCTTCGGTTCTTCTTTCTTCGGCTGGCTCTTCTTGTTAAGTGCATCAAGGTCGATACGGCGTGTAACCTTTATGAGAGGCTCTTCTTTTTGGGGTTCTTCCTTTGGCTCCGGTGCGGGTGCCGGCTTCGGAACTTCAACAGCCTTTGGAGCAGGCTCTGCTGCCGGTTTCTTCTCTACAGGTTTCTCCTCGACAACTGGTGTAGCCTTAGGCTTCTCCTTGTTCTGGCGTTCCTTCAAGAAGTTATCCGACTGGATGCGCGCCTTCTTGTCGGCGCTGAACTCCTGGATGAGCATCTCATATCCAGCTTCGGGGACAACAGCATTGGGGTCTTCCTTGATTTCGAAACCCTTCTTCTGCAAGAAATCCACGATAGTAGAGAGGCCCAGGTTGAGTTCTTTCTGTACTTTATTTAATCTTATCTTCATCAGTAATCCTTTCTTTTGGGGTTGTTGTCGAATGTCTCTTATTCCTCATCCTCGAATTCTGATTTCAGAACCTCGATAAGGTGGTCAACAGTGTCCTCCTCAAGGTCGGCTTTCTCGATGAGAACTTCACGAGGTGTGTTAAGAACTGCCTTTGCTGTGTCAAGGCCTATGTTCTTTATCGATTCAATTACCCACTCTTCGATTTCGTCGTTGAACTCGTCGAGGTAGATATCATCCTCTTGCTGTGCATCAATCTCACGATATACGTTGATTGTATATTCGGTAATCATACTTGCAAGCTTGATGTTGAGACCGTCCTTGCCGATAGCAAGAGATACCTCCTCTTTCTTGAGGTTTACGTCTGCAACGCGCTTCTCGTCGTCGATTGTGATCTCCTGTATTTTGGCAGGGCTCAATGCACGCTTGATAAACAGTTCTGTGTTTGATGTGAACGGAATTACGTCGATGTTCTCGTTACGCAACTCGCGAACGATACCATGGATACGTGAACCCTTTACACCAACGCATGCGCCTACAGGGTCAATGCGCTCGTCGTATGTCTCAACTGCAATCTTTGCACGCTTGCCTGGGATACGGGCAATCTTCTTTATTGTGATAAGGCCATCGTTGATTTCGGGAACCTCAAGTTCGAAGAGACGCTGGAGGAACATCGGTGATGTACGGCTCAGGATAATCTTAGGATTGTTGTTCTGGTTGTCAACGCGTGCAACGACTGCACGTACATTGTCGCCCTTGCGGTAGAAGTCGCTGGGAATCTGTTCTGTCTTAGGAAGAATGAGCTCATTGCCCTCGTCATCGACAAGAAGCAGTTCCTTCTTCCATATCTGGTAAACCTCTGCGCTTACAATCTGGCCGATTCTCTCGCTGTACTTGTTGTAGAGGCTGTCCTTCTCAAGTTCCAGAATCTTTGATGCAAGTGTCTGGCGAAGGTTCAGGATTGCACGGCGGCCAAACTCGGCAAAATTAACGATTTCACTCACCTCTTCCCCCTCTTCGAATGTGTCGTCGATGAGCTGGGCTTCACTGAGCGAAATCTCCAGGTTATCGTCCTTTACGTCACTGTCGGCAACGACAATACGGCGACGCTGTATCTCAAAGTCACCGCGGTCGGGGTTTACGATAACTGAATAGTTCTCGTCTGTGCCGAACATGTTAACCAATACTTTACGGAAACTCTCTTCGAGCACGCTAATCATTGTAGTGCGGTCGATGTTCTTCGACTCCTTGAACTCCTGAAAGGTGTCAAGAAGGCTGATTGTTTCTTCTTTCTTTGCCATTTTATTTGAAATTTATAATATACTTCGTGTACTTTACGCCGTCGTAAGGGAAAACCAAATCCTCTTCGACGAGCTGAGGACGCTTTGCACCCTCTTTTTTCTCTTTTTTTGTGACAGTGAGGGTAAACTCCTCATCCGATGCATTCTTCAGAATACCTTTCAATTTCTTGCCCTCCTTTGTCAGGACCTCAACTTCCATGCCTATGTGGTTCTTGTACTGCTGTGTTACCTTGAAAGGCTGTCCGAGGCCTGCAGAACCGACCTCAAGTTCATAATCCTCGGTTTCACGGCTCAAGCCGTTCTCGATGTGTCGGCTCAGTTCGGCGCAATCCTCAATCCACACGCCTTCGGCATGGTCAATCTCTACTGTAATCTTGTCGTCCTTGCTGATAATAACGTCAACGAGGAAATACTCTTTGTCGGCAAGCCATTCGTTTGTCAAGTCGATTACCTGTTGTCTGTCAATCATATAATTCTATTGCTGTTGTTGATTATGATATGATTCTTCGTATATTGTATGAAAAAGAGGGGCTTGTCGGCCCCTCCACATCATCATTATCACTGCAAATTTAATATTATTTGTCAATCCGTGCAAGCAATTCTGCCATTTTTATATCCTCTCTGTGAAATATCTCTTTTTGCCATTTGCGATATTTAAAGGACTCTTCTCTTTTTGTCTTTATCACGATAATCATTATCTTTGCGACATACATATAAGATATGGCGACCAAAAGCAGCAATTCAAATATGAGATTCCTTTTCGGCAGCGTTTTTTTCTTCGCTGTAGTGATACTGTCGATTGTTCTCTTTACATATTATGCAATGAGTGAGGCATGGAAAAACTCCCCAAGCACGGTGTTTACATATACCGTTACTTTTTCTCCCGACTATGAAGGGCGTGACTATTCTGTATATCTTGATGACAGCCTTCTGTATGAAGGAAATCCTGTTGATTCCGACACGGTAATCAGGGTGAACAGGTATCTTTCGGAAGAGCCGGTAACTGTTGCAGGTGTCGATACTGTGATAGGAATTCCGCGTTTTACATCTTCCTCGTCGCTGTTTGTTGTGGACGGTGCAACGGACAAGCCAAGAATATTCAGCGTTGGCGACCATTGCCGTTTTCATCTGAGGCTTGAGAATGGTGCGGTTGCTGTTGATATGAAATGAAAAAGGATTGGCTCAATCCTTTTTCATCTTTAAATCTATTTTTCTTTCTGTGGCAACAGAGTGTTTTTGTACCTTTCCTTGTCGTTGAGAAGCTTGCATGCTTCTTTGATATCCGTATCCTCACGGAGGTTGTATATAATCTCGCCTTTCTGTCCGTAGTACCGTTTTACTATCTCGTCGGCGATAAGATGCTTTATATCTTTCTTGAAATGTTGTAATGATTGTCCAAGGTCGGCTTTCAGTTTGTTTTCAAGTGCTTTCAACTCTTCCTTTACAACATCTCCGAGTCCTTCGAATTCAATCAGTTTCTTTAGGTCGGCGAGCATCTTTACGCTTCTCAGGTCGTAACTGAAATTCTTTGACTTGAGGTATTCGCAGAACTCGCTGTAGGTCTCGTCACTTACGGTGAACGTAGCAGCAGGGGCTATTGTGTCGTTCTTCAGTTTGAACTCTGTTGCAAAGTCAAAGAGAGCCATGTCCTGCATTAGGTAGAAGAGTAGGGTTGACAGTTCTTCGTTCTTCGGTTCAATGTCGGGGCGTATGCCTCCTCCGTCACGTACCTCTCGGCCTGCTTGAGTGTGGAACACAGTTGTCAGGCTGTCGGGTATTCTGCTTGATCTCCCTTCGTCAATCATGTGTGAATAGTCAAGTGCCTGAACGCATCTTCCGCTCGGTATGTAGTATTTTGCAGTTGTCAGTTTAAGGTAGCCTCCGCCGTTAACGCTCCTGGAACTCTGTACTAATCCTTTGCCGAAAGTGCGTGAACCGATAATCACAGCTCTGTCAAGGTCCTGCAGGGATCCGGCTAGTATCTCGGATGCAGAAGCCGATTGTCCATCAACCAGAATTACTAATGGGCTATCAGGCTCAATGGGCTCTTTGCGCGTAACATATTCTTCGTTTGATTGCTTTGTCTTTCCTTTTGTGGTTACAATGGTTTTCCCTTTAGGCACGAACAGGTTTACAATCTCTACGGCTTCATTCAATAGGCCTCCTCCATTGCCACGCAGGTCTATTACAAAAGAACTTGCTCCTTTCTTTTTCAGTTCAACAAGAGCACGGCGCATCTCTTTCGAGCACTCTTCGGTGAAGCTTTCCAATTGTATGTATCCGGTCTCTGCATTTAGCATTCCATAGTAGCTGATGGGGGGCAAGGAGATACTTGCACGCTCTAGCTTTACGGTCATTGTGCCTTTCTTCCCAGGGCGCTCTATTTCAAGTGTCAGCTTTGTGCCAGCTTCTCCGCGAAGCATATTGCTTACACTGTCAGTGCTCATTCCTTTTATTGGCTTGCCGTCAACCGATATAATCATATCAGCGATCTGGAGTCCGGCCTTGTGTGCCGGCATGCCTTCGTATGGTTGTGCAAGTACTGTTGTCTTCTCATCTGTATGATACCTGATTATAGAACCTATTCCTGCATATTTTCCTGTAGTCATCATTCTCAGTTCGTCGCTTTCCTCTTCTGAATAATATACAGTGTATGGGTCTAGGCTTCTCAACATTGCAGCGATGCTCTTTTCAATCATTTTTTCGGGCATGATGCTATCTACGTAGAACAAGTTCAGTTCCTTTACGATGGAATTGAAAACTGAGAGTTGTCTTGACAATTGGAGTTTATGCTTTTCGTCTGCTTTTGCTGCAATTGTCGGCAAAAGTGCCATAAATGTGAGAATCAGAATCTTTAATCCTTTTTTCATATGTGTAACTGTAAGTCTTTCTGTTCTTTTCAATTTGCGAAGATACACTTTTACTTCTTTATAAGCTCGCGATAAACCGGTTTTTATCTATTTTTAATGAAAAATAAGGCTTGAGTTCCTTTTTTTCTTACGGACTATAAAAAAAAGCTGAAAAATTTGCAGGTATTAAAAAGATATACTACTTTTGCACCGTCGAACGATAAGGGCGACAAAAACATTCTTCAGTAGCTCAGTCGGTTAGAGCACCTGCCTGTTAATCAGGGGGTCGTAGGTTCAAGTCCTACCTGAAGAGCGAGCGAGCGGAAACCTCGCTATTTTGATGAGTTTCCA